>JBIJBE010000077.1:0-4091 GCA_044345405.1 Bdellovibrionota bacterium | reverse complement strand
TTGTTCTTCGCGCTCGTATTGAGCGAGAGGACGCGCTTGGCGATCTTTCTCGCAATCATCCGCATACCCGCCGCGTCGTTATCGAGGCGAGCAAGGGTATCTTTGTTGTTGGTCTGCTCACAAACCGGATCTCCTTGGCACCGTACCGTCGTGATGCCTGCTTCGACCGAGGCGTTACCGAGGATCCATCGCAAGGTGGACCCAGCTGGTATGTTTGCTGAGATAATATTGGCGATACGGCCCTTGAAGAATTCGGTTGGTTGACCGACATCCGCGTTTCCAGGGCTGAACTTGTTCTTGTCGCCGATCGGGATCTTGACCGTCTCGAGGGAGTTGTTCTGGTATCCGAACTTCGCGAGCATCGATCCATCTTGTCGAAGCTCAACACACTCCGCGATCGGTGTAATCGGAATCGGTGTTGGTGTAAGCGTTGGAATCGCGGTCGGTGTTACCGTCGACGTTGCCGTCGCTGTGCTAGTCGGTGTGATCGTTGGTGTTCTTGTCACAGTTGCTGTCGCTGTTCTCGTCGGTGTAACTGTTGGTGTTGGCGTTGGTGCTTCAAGAATGACAGCGGTATACGAGTGAATGTTACCGCACGAAGGCCCCCAGGTTGCGCTCAGCCGCGTTGGGGAGAGTCTTGTGACGATCTCTGAGCGGATGAAGTTACATCCCCATGAGGGAAATCTGCAACTCGCTTTGTTCCAGCGAGAGTCTCCCCGGACTGAGTAGGTGTAGCCACCCTGTTTGATAGTGTATGAGCACGCGGCGTAACATGGCCGAGCGTGCGCCGCTGTAGGATTCCACATAGCTAATGACGCGAGCCATGCGATAAGAAGAGCGCGATATGAAATACGAATCTTTATCATAACCTCACATCCTCCCGCACTGCGTGAGAGGATCCCCTAAACTACAATACCTTCTACAACTGACCCACAGGTGCCTCTCCGGGCCTTACTCTCCTAGGGGTCCACTACTCATGTCTGGAAGAATGGCGCGGTCGCTTCCAGTTTTCTTGGAGTTGTTTGAGGTCATTCGTGAAAGTATAAGGAGTTTAGGGCGTTATAATGGGGCTTAGGGCATAAGCTGTTTGCGCCGATACCAAAAGCGTACGTGTTCGAGTGTACAAGGGGGACCGATGAAGGCGTTTTTTGCTGGGCTCGTTGGGGTGTTTATCGTTGTGGGGATCGTCCTCGTATGGCGATTCGGGGGTGAGGATAAGACCCAGCTTCTTCGTGAGCTACAATCCGACTACAACTCCGGCAATCTCGATGGCATGATCGCTCGAGCGGATGGGGTGTTGCGGAGATCCGAGGATGATGTGGACGCGCTTCTCGCGGCGGCTACCGCGTACGCCATGAAGGGGAGTGTGGGATTCTCAGAGCGTGAGAACGGCACGAAAGCGATAGAGTACGCGGACCGCGCGCTCAAAATATCTCCCGCCAATTCCGAGGCGTTACGCATCAAAGCGTACGCGTACGAGATCCAAGAGCGATACGATGAGGCGCACGCGATCTACGACCAGGCGATAGCGAGTAGCCCAAATAATTTTCAAGCTCTGAGTAATAAAGGTCACGCCTATGACCTGCAGGGGAATCACGAGGAGGCTGAGAAGTTCTACAAGCGCTCTCTCCTTGTGAATCCAACGGGTGAACACGCCTTGCTCAACGCCGCCCGTCTCTACATGCGCCAAAACAAACTGCCAGAGGCGAAAGCCGCCTTAACGAAACTCGGGGAGACCTCAAGCAACGCGCGTTTCCGCGCGGAGGCGTATCAAAATCTCGCTGAGGTACTGAGAGCCGAGATGGATTATCCGGAAGCGAAGGTCGCTATTGAAAAATCGATTGAGCTTGATCCCGCGGTTCCGCAGGCATGGGTTACTCGCGGTCGTATCCGAATGATGGGGTTCCTCGAGGAGGACGATGATGGTCAGGGGAAGATCGACGCCGATATTCAATCGTACGCTGACAAAGCGCTCGAGCTCAATCCCAACCAAGCATCCGCCTACACGCTACTCTTCGACCTTTACGGAGGCCGCGGAGATATTCAAAAACGTGATCTCTACAAGCAAAAAGCCTTTGATGCTATCGATAAGGATATCTCCTTGGGACAGCAAGAGCGTAAGGCGCTCAGGTCGTATCTTGAGTCTGAGATTACCGTTGTTGAGGAACCGGCGGCAATCGTCGCTGAATAGTTCCCCGCTTGCTCTCCCCGACATCGTCGGTATCCGAGCAACAAAAAGGCGGTGGTCTCCGAAACAGTCGTGAGCTATCGTAGCGGCTTCGCCATGGTCAAAAACGGATTTACCAAACCAACCAAAGAGCAACGAGCGCGCATGAAGGCGCGGCGGAGCGAGAGTCGCGCCATGGCTCAAGCTCGCCTTCTCACTGAAATCAGGCTTGGGTGCTACCTGTATCTCGGAGGCTCCGATGGGGAACTCACCCCCCGTGAATCTACCTTTCTGCGACGCGAGTGTGGCGCTACGCACAACGTCACCGTTCCCACCCGGGAATCCCTCGCTCGAAAGGTGAGGTCGTTTCTTCTCGGATGTCGTCCTTCACTGCGGGACCGGAGGGAGCTCTTGGCGAGACTGCGTGAGTTCGCGACGTGTGATGGTCCGATCTCGGCGGATGAGGATGACGCGCTTAAGGTAATCGAGGATCTATTGCAGGTATCCTCAGCGGCGCGAAAGGCTCAGAAGCGCCCGTGGGGAACCGCTGCGGCGCGAGGAGCTACGGTCGAAAAATCAGGTACCAAAAAGGGCAGTGAATTTTCCACGCGCGGCTCTTGGGGCAAACGGCGAGAGAGAGTTCGTGTTGAGCGACCGCAGCCAAACCGTTCTCACTGGAGCTACGAATATCTCGGTTGTACCGAGCACGATACGGATGAAACGATTAAGCAAGCGTACCGGCAACTGGCCGTGAAGCTTCACCCGGATAAGCATGCCGCTCGCTCCTCGACTCCCCAGGAAACGCTCTCGCACCTTCGAGCATTTCAGAAGCTTCAGGAGGCGTATGAGGCGGTATTGAGACTTCGAAGTCCACGAGCCATACGTTAAAGCTTCTCGAGTATTCTGGACCACACGCGGCTCTCAAGAGGCTCGTCATCGCCTGGCATCTACATTTTTGAGGCTCAAGATAGCGAAGCTGAGCGCTCTCTCGGTGTGGTTTACAGAGGTTTTGTACGAAGGTTTCCTACAGGAATCGCTTTTCTTCCGCCCGTAAGTGTCTGACTTCGCCTGGTCCTTATTGCTATCCGCGAATGTAGAACACATTCACAAATTCTATCTCAAGAAGCAGCGAACTCTCACCGATTATACCGAGTGAGGTTCCATGGTTATCGGTAGCCCGCTCTTTACCCAGCGTTCATCGAATGAGCCTAGCCCCCGCTCGCCAAGCGGTAGGGTATGCGTAGCCGTGCCTTCGCGGTCCAGGGTGGCCCGATATTTTGTGTTGTTCATGACGGTCATGGTCATGTTCGTCTCGAGCGCTCACCTCGCGCTCGCCCAATGCGCAAGTGACGCCGACTGTGACGATTCTCAAAGCTGCACGGTGGATACGTGTACCTCTGGAACCTGTTCGAACGTGGCGGGTGACTCCGATAATGATGTAGTTGATGACTGCTTGGACGGATGTCCCTACGATGGGACCAAACAATCGCCAGGACAGTGTGGATGCGGCGCGAGTGATATTGACTCTGATTCGGATTTAGTGCCTGACTGCCTCGACGAATGCCCCTCCGATAGTAATAAAACCTTAGCAGGACAGTGTGGATGCGGCGCGATTGACGTTGACTCTGATGGGGATTCAGTTGCCGACTGCGTCGACGAATGCCCCTCCGATAGTAATAAAAGCTCAGCAGGGCAGTGTGGATGCGGCGCGAGTGACGTTGACTCTGATTCGGATTCAGTTGCCGACTGCGTCGACGGATGTCCCTCCGATAGTAATAAAAGCTCACCAGGGCAGTGTGGATGCGGATCGAGTGACTCCGACTCCGATGGAGATGGACAGTGCGATCAATCAGATCCATGTCCGAGCGACAATACTAACTCATGCTGCGCGGCTCATGGCGGCGACGCTGACAACGACGGCGTC
>JBIJBE010000006.1:0-104681 GCA_044345405.1 Bdellovibrionota bacterium | reverse complement strand
CCGATTACGTTCTCGTGCAAGGGAATCTAAAAGTCACGGACGTGCGCTTTGAGAGACACCTGACTAAACAGCCGGTCTACGTTGCGCAGGCAAAGGGAGTGCCCTTCATCTCCATCTATGAGGTTACGCACGAGGCAACGCCAGTCATCACGGGTGAGGCTCCATCATCGAGCTCGGACGAACGTGGTAATCTCGACGCTCCTGACCTCGAATAATTCTTCGACCCTTCTCATAGGAGATTAGGGAACGGTAAAGTTCACTGTTTTGGCGCTCGCGACCACTATGCGCCGTAAACTCGAACTAAACTTTAGTCCATGACGAGCGGC
Organism: Bdellovibrionota bacterium; assembly: GCA_044345405.1. Lineage (GTDB taxonomy): Bacteria > Bdellovibrionota_C > UBA2361 > UBA2361 > OMII01 > OMII01. The sequence continues at coordinate 104,355 of JBIJBE010000006.1, read as the reverse complement.
TTTTACCGTATACGTTCCAGGGGGAATCTCCTTGAAAACGAAGCGACCGGTCGAGGATGTCACGACCGTCTTGCGATAGGTTGGACCGGTGGCGAGCCGGAGCGTTATCGTCACATTTCCAACCCCTCGCCTACGCCGCTTGACGGTGCCCGACACACGAAACCGTTTGGTTGAAGCGGCAGCAACCGCGGCGGCGCTGTACGCGTCGGCGAGCCCACCCGATACTACCTTACCTTTGAGCGAACTGAGCGGCGTCACGGTGGAGAGAAGGATGTCACGAATGAGCATCGGGGTCGCTGCTGGATTAGCCGCCGCGATGAGCGCGACTACCCCCGAGACAACCGGCGCCGCCATCGACGTGCCATCGATGTATTCGTAGGGAGCTCCTCGGATGAGTGGTGGAACGGTGCTAAGGATGTCCGAGCCCGGGGCTCCAAGGTCAACCGTTGTCGGCCCATAGTTAGAAAATCCCGCAAGCGCTCCCGATGAGGTGGTCGCCGCTACCGCAATCACGTTGGGGCTATCTGAGTTGGCGGGGAAACTTGGTATCTCGTCGTTATTTTGTCCGTAGCTATTCCCCGCGGCCGCTACAAGCATAATTCCCCTGGCGGCCACACGCGCTACCGCTCGGTTCAACGCGTCAGATGTCTCGCTTGTTCCGAGCGACATATTCACTACCGCAATCGGATATCCTTGGTCTTTGAGGGTTGCCACGTAATCGAGCGCGTTTACTAAATAGGAGATATATCCATTACCTTGATCGTCGAGACACTTCACTGGGATGATCGCGGTATTCCACGCAACCCCTATAACGCCAAGCGCGTTGTTGCCGGTGGCGGCGATAATCCCGGCGACATGCGTTCCGTGCCCATTTTCATCTGTCGGATCACTATCACCAACATCTGAGCCGAAATCGTATCCACGGATATCATCCACATACCCGTTACCGTCATCGTCTACGCCGTTGGCAGCGAGTTCCGCCGGGTTATTCCAAATATTTTCTTGAAGATCCTCATGAGTGAAGTCGATACCGGAGTCGATAACCGCGACAAGTTTAGTTGTGCTGCCACGGGTAATGTCCCACGCACGTGGCGCTTGAATACCATACGCGCCAGAGAGAGCGTACTGTTGAGGATAGGAGGTATCGTTTGGTACAAAGAACGCCGTAATCTTGCCGTCGACCTCGATCGATTCGACATCAGGACGCGACTGGACTTGAGCTCGCTGCGCGGGAGTGAGCGTTACAACTACCGAGTTGTCGAGGGGAAGAACCCGTTCGGCTCTTGAGAGAGAGAATGAGGGCTGTCGAGAGAAAGACTTCGCGGTGACAGGGGCGGAGGAGGTTTTCTTAAACCGAACGATGTAGCGGCCGCTTTCATCACCGAAGGCACCGGAAGGGTCGCCAGCCCACAGAGCGAGCGCGAGAAGGACACCGGTTATGTATCTTCTTTGAACCACGCGCTCGCTATCCCCTTTGTAGACCGGCACACGGCGACCCCTCTTCAGTATACCGTAGCCCTCGACGACGCAACCAACCCCAACCCTAGCTTGGGCGCCACAACCCGAGCTTAGGCGTTAGAGCGAGCCTCTCGACGAGCTTTCATCACTTCAATAACCGCCGGCATAATAGAGATTATGATGATGGCGAGAATAACAAGTTTGAAGTTTTTCTGAACTATAGGGGTAGATCCAAAGAAATAGCCAGCATAGGTGAAGGAAGCCACCCAAACGAGAGCCCCCGTGACGTTGTAGAAGGCGAACTTTGGATAGGACATCGTGCCCACGCCGGCAAGGAATGGGGCGAACGTTCGGACTATCGGGACGAATCGAGCGAACACGATAGTCTTCGAGCCGTACTTCTCGAAGAACTTCTGCGTTCGATCGAGGTACTGCGGCTTAAAGATACGGGAATCCTTCTTCTCAAAAACAGCAGGTCCTATCTTTCGTCCCACCATGTAGTTGACGGCATCCCCCACAACCGCGGCGATGAAGAGCAGGAGCGCCAAGAGATGAACGTTGTACATACCCGCCGTGCTTACTCCGTCGACAGAGAGCGCTCCGCCAGCCAAAGCGCCCGCGGCGAATAAGAGGGAGTCTCCCGGAAGGAACGGGGTAACCACGAGACCCGTTTCACAGAAAACGATCAGGAAAAGAATGCCGTAGACCCAGACACCATAATCTCGAGCGAGCTCCGCCAGACGAACGTCTATGTGAAGGATGAAGTTAAAGAGTTCGGTGATAAGTTCCATGAATACCCCTGTGCAACGGCAAAGCCGGGGGTAGTCTCGCATAAATGGGGGCTGTGGGCGACCCGTTTCGTACCAGACGCTTACCCTCTGAGTCGCGCATACGCCGCGCGGCATGGCTACCGGTATTCAGGGGTGACGGCGCCTCGAGAGCAGCGGCGATATCGTATGGCTTCTAAAACCTATTGTAGGGCGTGGGCCGGATCCACCTCTCCCTCTCCGGCAACCTCACCTAGGAGGTCGCGCTCCTTGAGCACCGAAAGAAAAGGAGTCAGCTCCTTTTTTTGAGCCCATTGAATTGCGCTCAGGCCATCTTGGTCGCAAATCGAGAGGTCAGCTCCCAACTCAATAAGCTCACACGCTATCTCTGCGCGTCCATTCTTAATAGCCGCCATAAGAGCGGTTGTCCCATTCGGACTTTGACCGTTAATCTCAACGCCGTCGTCGATCAGTCGACGCACGGTCTCAATGTCGCCAGAAGCCGCGGCCCGCATGAAAACGGTCCAGAAGGCCTGGCCGACCGGGCTTACCATGACCCGAGTCTCTTTAGCTTCATCTTTAACTACACTTCCCTCTACTTTCATTCCTACCTCATGGTGTTCATGTTTCGTTATCCCCAGCGCTTCAAGGAAGGCGGGATCAGATTCAGAGAGCACCCATTTGCGAGCGCTCCATCCGTCGAAATTTTCGATCTCTACATTCGCCCCTAGCTCAAGGAGAACTCTCAAAGTTTTGAGGTCTCGACGAACCGCGGCGGCCAATATCGCTGTCCCACCGTTATTGTGGAGCATGTTAACGTCTGCCCCAAACTCAACGAGCGTACGGAGCACCTTATGGTGTCCTCGCTCCGCTGCCTCTGAGAGCGGACTGATTCCAAACTTGTTCCTACGATTAACTTTCGCCCCCGACGACGCCATAAGACGAACGATTTCGTCATGTCCGCGAGAAGCCGCAATCATGAGAGCGCTGCTGCCATACTTGAGTTCGCAGTCGATATCGACGCCACTCGTAATCATGTCTCTCACCACCTCGAGCTGTCCCTCTCGAGCCGCGGTTATCAAACACTTTTGATCTTCCGTATATCTAATTCCCATACAGTTTTCCGGATGTTTAGACAGAACTGCCTTACATAAGGACACATCGACCGTTCCCTTCCGGTGCATGAGCGAAAAATAGTACGAGAAGACAGCAGCCCCCGCTAACTAGCTGGAAGCGTTACTGGTACAAGGGCACGAGCCTCCCTAAAGGAAGCTGGAGCGCCCTAGGGTATGATGGTTAAAAGCTCTTCATGGGTGCGCCCATTTGAGGCCACGAAATATTCGAAGGCGATCCCCCCTGTTCCAACGGGGATCTGTCTCCCACGTTCATCAGTAACCGTGGCACCAGCCTCCCGTAAGATCGCCATCGGTGCCGCAATGTCCCACTCACGGTGGGTTGTCATTTTGATAATCGCTCCATCGAGCTCCCCACACGCGACCTTAGCGAGCGCGAGGCCAGAATCCATCATAGGGCTCTCAAGGTTTGGCGCCTTTGATGAAAAGCGCCGAACATACACATGTCCATCGCGAGCTTTCATCCCGTCAGAAACCCGAATCGGGGTCTCGTTCCGATAAGCCCCCTTCCCTACCTGAGCGATGAACATCTCATCACGGGCCGGAAGAAAGAGGATTCCGGCGTTCGCCGCATGATCAACGCTGAGCCCAACGAGCACCGAAAAGTCATCGCGACCTTCAAGAAAAGCCGAGGTCCCATCGAGTGGGTCTATAATCCAGGTGCGACGCGAAGCGAAAACGGTCGCGGCGTCACTCGCGACCTCCTCAGAGAAGATAAAGTCATCAGGGTATAAGGAACGAAGCGCTTTCGTGAGCGCCTCGTTTGATGCCATGTCAGCCGCGGAAACAAGCGAGCCGTCTTTTTTCTGCGAAATCGAGAGTATCTCCGTTTGACCTTTTCTTCCCGGCCACATCGACATAAGCAGAGAGCCAGCCTCCTTAACCGAGTCGACAAGCTGCGCGAAACGAGGATCTTCAACGTGCGTCATCACAATTACACTTGCTCACCAACAATCATACGATACACCCCCTCCGCGTGCGGAAGAGAACGAAGGTCGAGGGAGCGCAGCTCCACAAGTAGATCGCGTATCTCGCGCTCCTTGTCCCACACAACTCCAGCGGCTCCATCTCCATCGGCGAGATCATCAAGTCTCTGGAAAAGAACGCCTACTTTCATGCCCCAGGCGTAAAATCGATCGGTCATCGCGTCGTCACGATCTGCGCAAATGGCGCCACAAGCGGCTGCGGCGCCAAAAAGCGCTCCTGTTTTAAGCTCCATCAAGCGGTGAATGTCCCTCGGCTGTGTGGGACGATCGATATCAACCTGCTGCCCGATACAGAGGTCACTCCACGCGCGCGCTAACACCCCAAGTACTCGCAATCGCTGCGTCGGCGGAAGCGCTCCATCCGCAACAACACAGAATGCCCGCCCCACTAGGAAATCTCCGGTAAGGATCGCGGTGGCTTCATTGAATTGTCGGTGACACGAGGGTCGACCACGTCTCATGTCATCGTTATCCAACGCGGGTAGATCGTCATGAACAAGGGACGCGGCGTGCAGCATTTCAAGCGCGATTCCTGGACGCAACGCTGGGGGAGTCGAGGCCAACGATTCCACGCCAAGGTCACGACTGAGCGCCATGGGCAGCAGTGCTCGAAGCCGTTTTCCCTGTCCCTGGAGGACATAGGTCGTCGCCGCTTGAAGGTTCTTACTATCACCGGCCGAACTCTCTCCGAGCGAGACCAGTTCGCGGTACACGAGCTCCCGCCACTCGGTGAGTACCGTCGCTACAGCTACAGAGTTCGACATCAAAAAGCTCGCAGTTACTAGTGATAGAACGCCAGTGGCAGGAAAAGTAACCCTGACCGCCGTCCGAAGGCTAGTTGATCATCCCCGCCATGCAAAGTCGATTCATGGAAAAACAGTGCGCAAACTGCGGCACGAACCATTAGGATCGTGGGTGCCGGCAATACAACTCTCTCAAACCGGCGTTTTATTACCAGCGTTCCATATGGGTTTAATTGGGACCCCTAGGACGCTCCGCAATTTTCCAATCATGTACATCGAGCCGGTGACGTATCGAATCTCCCCTTCAGATGACCGTATCATCTCCCTGACGAGCTCCTCGTAGTCACTGCCGTAGGAAGATATTCTTACGTCATTACCCGATACTCTAATCTCCGCTTGAACCTGCTCAAGAGGAAGCGCCCGCTCTGAGTCCGGCTTTATCAATCTCCAGTGACCCACATGTGGTGCGAGCATACCGATCATCTCTCGCCAGTTCTTGGTATCCAAAACACCAAACGTCAGGTCTATCAAACCAATCTGGCGGCGCACGAGATAATCAATAAACGCTCGTATCCCCGCTTGGTTATGGGCGCAATCCATAAGTAGTGAACACCCATCGACGGAGAGGCTCTCCAAACGAGCTGGCCAATACACCCCTTCTATTCCGGTCTTCACAACATCAGGGCTCATTCCGATAGCAAGACCGATTGTGGCTGCCACACTGAGGTTGTGTCCCTGATGTATACCCGGCAGTGGCGAGGTGAAATCGAAGGAGAGCATAGGTGTAATTGGGAAATCCTTACCCCAATACCCGAATGTGTTCTGGGTTCCTGACGGTACAGGGGAAACTCCATAATCCGTCATGTATCGATAGTGCTTCGTTACTCGAGCCTTCGCATTCACCACTTTTTCCGCCTCAGGTGGCAAAAGCCCCGATATGAGTGGGCTTCCCTGCTTAATAATACCGGCTTTCTCCCCAGCTATCTCACCCAACGTATTACCAAGAATAGCTTGATGGTCGTAATCGATCGTAACGATAGCGGTAGCTGCGGGTCGTGAAATGACATTAGAGGCGTCGAGCCGCCCTCCTAAACCCACCTCAATAACCCCCCAATCTACCGCCATCTCACGCAAAGCGAGAAAGGTTACTGCGGTAATAGCCTCGTGAAAGGACAACTCAACCATTTCCTTTGCGGCAGCACCGCGAACGTCATAGCAAAACTCGCCCAACGGTTGGTCCTCTATAGGGAGTCCATCAATAACGATACGTTCATTGAGAACTTGGAGATGTGGAGAGGTGTTCAATCCCACCTTGTAGCCCGCGGCCCCAAGGATTGAAGACACAGCAGAAGAAACGGAGCCTTTTCCGTTCGTTCCTGCGATATGAACTGTTGGATAACTATCTTGGGGCTGCCCGAGGCGCTTGAGAACTTTGATGATGCCTTCGAGGGCGAAGCCCCCCCTGCCGTTCCAGGGGGTTAGCGTATTAAGGTAATGTAATCCGGTCTGAGCCTTGTTCACTGTCCCACCGTGGGACGCTTCTAATCGCACCCCTATTTATGGTCAAATCACGATATTAGAAGAACTGTCCCACGGTGGGACAAGGCTACCCTTCCGAGACAAGCTTACGGAAGAGGATCTGAAGGTCCCCTTCCCCGTAAAAGTCGATGGTCAATCGCCCACCTTCAGCATTAGGACCTGAACGAACCATCCGAACCTTCATTCCAAGCGCTCGTTGAATCTCTTCAGCGATCCGTTGGTCCTCTGCATTGATTACCTTTGACTCAGCGGTGTCGTGGGATGGAGCCGAACGTTTTTGCTCCACGCTTTGACCGATCTGCGCCCGAGTAAGAACGTCGATGTCCTTGAGATAGGTAGCGCGAACCGCCGGGTCCTCTATCTTAGCAACCAAAAGAACCTTCGACTCCGAAGCACCCTCTCTAAGAGCGTTCAGAAGGTCATCTGGAAGCGAAAGGATCTCAAGACTACGCTGTACGGCACTCTTAGAGATACTCAGCTTCTCGGCGATATCTCGAATAGAGAGATTATGGCCATCCCGAAGAGCACCGATAGCTTGCGCACGCTCAAGGGAGGAGAGGTCATCACGCTGAAGGTTCTCTACGAGCTGAATCGCGAGAGTCCGACTATCCTCCCCTTCTCCCTGGCTCACGATGGCTGGAATCGCAGCCAGTCCAGCGATCTGTGAAGCTCGATAGCGCCGCTCGCCGGAGATGATCGTGTATCGACCAGGAAGAGCACCGGCTCTCACGAGGATTGGGCTCAAGATACCATAGAGCTTAATCGACTCGGCAAGCTCCTGGAGCTTCTCCTCATCAAAGGTCCGTCGCGGCTGATTTGGATCTGCCTCAATGGCGGAGACGGGAATCTCTCGGTAAGGAATCCCTCCTCTCGACCGCTCCTCAAGAGCTGGTCCTGCCATCAATGGATTATTAGCAAACGAAAAACTACGCTTTGACATTAAGAACCTCCTCAGCTAACGCAATATAATCCTCGGCTCCCGACGACTTAGGCATGTACTCAAGGATCGTCTGACCCTTTGCAGGTGCCTCAGCGAGAGCAACGTTTTCACGAATAATGGTTGTGAACACGAGCTGTCCAAAATACGCGCGTATCGTCTCAGCAACGGCCCGCGCCAATTTCTTCCGGCTATCGTGAAGACAAATAAGAACCCCTCCTACGACGAGGTTCGGATTGTACACATTACGAACTTGGTCGATGGTATCAAGCAGCTGACGAACTCCATGAAGCGCGAGGTACTCACTTTGAACCGGAACGATCACCTTATCGACAGCGGCCAACGCGTTCAAAGAGAGAAGTCCGAGCGTTGGAGGACAATCGATCAGAATCACGTCATACTCTGAACGGACCTTCTCGATAGCTCGCTTGAGAAGGAGCTCTCGTCCAACGACACCTCCCAACTCAAGATCCGCGGCACTCAAAAGAAGGCTCGACGGCACCACCGCAAGATTCTCTGAGCGCTTAATAATAACGTCATGAATCTTCTTCGTCCCCTTAAGAACATCGTAGATCGTCCACTCAGGTCCCTGAGCTATCTCATTAAGGTCCTCAACATCTTCCTTTACACCTAATCCAAGGTGAGTTGTAAGATTGCTCTGAGCATCAATATCTATCAATAAAACCCGCTTTCCCTTAGCCGCTAACGCAGCTCCAAGGTTAACGGTCGTGGTCGTTTTTCCAACGCCACCCTTCTGGTTTACTACGCTAATTGCGATCGCCACAGGCTACCTCCACATTCGTGAATCGACATAAGGAATCTGGCAAAGATCGCTCATAAAATCCATACTTAAGTCAATTCACGATGAAGAAATCTGGGGAAATCTCCGGGCTCCTTGAGACGTCGTGTTTCGTGAATCGAAGTAAGAAATGGGATCGGTTTTTAGATCTCGATTCACGATATTTACCTCAACACACGAGCCCTAGGAGTGTTCCACGATGTTCCACACCGTTCCACGGTGTTCCACGGAGGCGAGGCTCCCTCCATTCGTGATCTCACGTAAGGACAATCGTGAACTGAGATAGGTTGCTCGTGACTTGAACACAAGAGGTTCGTGACTCGGACACAAAAGCGTCGTGAAACGAAAGAAAAGTGATCGGGAAACTAGATAAATGAGTATCGGGAATTGACCATTAAAGCATCGTGCGTGGAGATAAAAAAGACAAGCTAATCTATCGTACTTCCTGTATTTTTACGCCGCTCATCTAATAACATGTTCCGTACTAACGATTGTTTAACTAACTAAAACTAAGCTTTGGTGTTTGGATTTTTTTCTGGTATGTCTTCACGCAGTTTTTCAGGGACTCTTTGCTGAAGCGGCGCAGCGTATTCCCGTAAAAACTCTTTGGAACTATCAGGGAACACACGTACGATAGCTCCATTGATACGAAGCACGAACGCAAACGAGAACGAGCGCGAATAGCGCATACCGACTACCCAAGTGAGCATGACTGATTCCTCAGCATTGACATCAACGACAGCACTCGACGAGATCGTGGCCCACGATCTCTCTGACGCTGAATCCTCAGCGGTTCCTGTTTCGCCAAATGTCGCGACGCCGGTGCGGCCCTTGCCGGTGAAGATATCACGGGACGAGATGAATCTCGCCGAGTTCCCGCTCACAGTTCTCTCGAAACGGGCCGATCCCTCGATCAAAACACTCGAATTTAGTGACACCGTCAAAGGCAAGAATGGCGACGTCATCAATCGGAAGTGGATCATCACCGGGGCGGACAAGTTCGGTCTTCCGACCTCGTCTGATGATGAGGTTTTGTTGGGACTTCTCAAGCTCACTGCGGACGACGGACTCCGAAGCCCCAAAGTTCACTTCACCAGGTATGAACTCTTGCGCATTTTGCGGTGGACCACAGAGGGACGAAGCTACGTTCGGCTTCAGAACGCCCTCGATCGTTTGAGCGGCGTGCGAATCAAAGCCACGAACGCCTTTTACGACAACGAGTCGAAACTGCACAGCACGCGCAACTTCGGAATCCTTGATGCCTATGAGATCAACGATGGTCGAGATACGAGACCGAGCTTCTTTACGTGGAGTGAGGTACTCTTCAAATCGTTCCAAGTTGGTTTCATCAAAAAACTGGACCTCGAATTCTACCTTGACCTTCAGAGCGCGGTCTCAAAGCGACTCTACCGCTATCTCGATAAGCACTTTTGGTATCGCTCCCGCATGCAGGTCAATCTCTTCGTGCTTGCCCACGAAAAGATCGGTATCTCCCGCAACTACGTGTACGCGAGCTCCCTTCGGCAACAACTAGAGCCAGCCCTTGAGGAGTTGCGAGACAAAGGGCTGCTGAGTGAGTTCGAATTTGTCGGAAAGGGCAAGGCAACTGATGTTGTTCTCGTCGCCGCTCACGCGCCGCGAAAGGTAGCGGTTGACCCACCGCCGTCAACCGGTACTCAATCTCTCGCGCAGGAGCCCGCAGGGCCCCGTATCGCGGCCGCTCAAGCGACCGCGCAAGGCCACGGGGATTCTAAAGAGGACTCGCTGGAACGCCTCCTCATACAACGTGGAATCGCCGATAAGCAGGCTCGACGTTTGGTAGAGGGTAGGGGAATAGAGGCCCTTGAGCGTATTGAGGCGATTGTGGCGCATTTCGACAAGCTGGTGAGTGGTGGGAGTCATCTGGTCAGTCGTAATCCGCAGGGATTTCTGTATCGCGCCGTTGAGAGGCCCTTTGAGTTCGTGCTGCCGAATGACAAGGTCGCTGTCGGGTCTCGAGCGCAGAACGAGCTCAACCTTGGGCCTCGCAACGGAGACGCTCCACAGCGCGTTATAAAGAGCAAAGGCTCGCAGATCGACGCTGAGGTCAGTTATCTTCTTGAGAGAAAAGCGGCGCTGGACAAGCTAAAGACCGAGGTCGCTGAGGAAGAGGTGGCTGGATTGCGCTCTGATGTCGAGGCCGCGCTCGCTAAACTCAAGGCGCATATATCTCCACAGAGATTCATAGAGGCGGTTGAGCACGGTGTTGAGCAACGGCTCCTTGAGCATCGAGGTTTCCCTGATTTCGACAAGTGGTGCAAATCGAACGGGCAGAAGTAGGGTAGGGGACCGCGCGACTATTTCGAACGAATCATCGATTGAAGTGTTTGCGTATTAAGATCCTTTCTCGCCTGTCTCAGCGCCCGTCCCGCGTCGGTGTGCCACCGGTGAGCGGTCAGTAACGCGAGGGTGTTTCTCTCAAACAGGTCCTTCTCTTGGCCAACCTCTCGACGTAGTAGGTCGCATTTATCAAAGAAGTCCTCACGCCCCAAATTGCTCAAGTCAGCGTCCAAAAGATACCCCGATAGTTTTGTTGATGGGGACTGATGCAACTGACCGTCGGTCATAACGAGGGCGGTATCGAGGACCATCCGCTCAACGAGTTCGATCTCTTGAGGGGAGTAGCCTCCATCTTCCTCCATTCGTTCTCGCGCGAACGCCGCGCCCAGGGGCTCATTTGCAATCGGGGTCGAAACGAAACCAACGTCATGACAAGCGGCGGCTATAGCTAGAAGTTCAAGCTCCCGAGGTGAGAGCTGGTCGATTGCGCCGAACCGTATAGCCTCGTCGAGCACATCCTCTGTGTGAGAGAGGGCGTGATATAACAACGAGCCAGGTAACTGACGGGCAAGAAGATCAAGCGCAGTCCCGACGATCGGATGCTTTCGAAGAGTCGCCTGAGTTTGTCGTATCGCTTCCTCATCCATAATGTTCTTTTGGCAGAGATTTTGACCCCTGTTCGTCGTGTAGGGTATCGTCACAACCTACGCAATAGCTTAATCACCTCGGAGGGCTTTAAAAACCAACCCGCAACACCCTTGGTGGCCTCGGAATCGTTAATAAAAGTTAACGTGCCGAATTTAATGGTGTATAGCCTCTCGATGCTGTGATTATGAAAACCTCCAAACGCCCCACACTCTCTAGCTCGCAGGCCGTACGGACCTTTGGGCACGTAGTGACCCTCGTTCGACCCTACCACGGTCGTATCGCGTCAGCGTTGGTCGCCCTCTTTATAGGAAGCGCAATTAACCTCATCTTCCCGGAGGTTATTCGCCGAGCGTTGCGACCAGAGACCTTCGATCTCATTTTGGAAAGACTTCCTCTCTTTTTTGGACTCCTCGCCGCCCTGTTTGTGGTGCAGGGAGGAGCGTTTTTTCTGCGCTCCCTGTGGTTCGGTCTTTTAGGTCAGCAGGTCTACGATGATGTGCGCCGGCGCCTCTACGAGTCCGTCATCTCAAAGGAGATAGAATTCTTTGATCGCAACAGGTCGGCGGATCTCGCCGCGCGACTCAACTCCGACGCCGCGCTTATTCAAGATGTCGTGTCCGTGAAGCTCTCCGTCATCTTGCGATACGGAGTTCAGGTGTTATTTGGAACCTGCCTGATGGCGTGGATGTCCTGGCGAATGACGTTCGCTATCGTGGCGAGCGTTCTCTGCATGGTTGTTGTTTCCGGCATATTCGTTCGAAATCTTCGCGCGGCATCGCGTCGCTTTCAAACCTCACTGGCGGCGTTAACCGCCTTCGCGGCGGAGAGTTTCGGTGGCGCCAAGATAGTGCGCGCGCTAGGGGCCGAATCCCAGGCAAACTCGTCATTTTTCGCGCGGAGCGCTGAGGTATTAGAGGCGGGGCAGGGTAGGGTGCGAATCAGCGCCGCCTTCTCATCGGGAGCAAGCCTTCTTCTGAACGTGCTGCTTCTTGGGGTTGTATGGTACGGAGTTTCTCTTGTTCTCAACGAGAAACTTCCTCTCAGTGACCTCGCGGCATTCGCTCTCTATGGCTCGATCGTCGCTGTGTCGTTCGCCTTCCTCGTGAGCGCGTATGCGGAGATTGTTCAAAGTCTTGGAGGACTCGAGCGGGTATTTGAACTCTGGGAGGAGAGACACATTGAAGCCGCGGTGATGACGGAATTACTTGGCGAAAGTGGCCTAGCTCTCTCCTGTTCGGATGTGACCTTCGCCTACCCAACTCGTCCTGATAGCGTAGTGCTCGACGGATTAAGTCTGTCGATACCGGGGGGAACGGTCGCAGGGATCATGGGTCCATCGGGCGCCGGAAAGAGTTCGATCGTGCAGCTCTTGCTCAAATTTTATCACTACTCAACCGGGACGATTACCCTGAACGGACATTCGCTGCGAGAGATCAGTGACGCGGAGCTTCGCGCTAAGGTCGCGTGGGTTCCTCAGGACCCGCTCCTCTTTGGTACCTCCATCCTTGATAACCTCACCCTCGGTGGACCGGATCGATCTCCTGAATACGTGGAGCAAAGGATTCGGGGGTGGGGGTTCCTTGATTTTGTGTGGGCTCTCCCGCAAGGCCTCTCTACCGTGCTTGGGGAGCACGGAGCTCAACTCAGTGGCGGCCAACGACAGCGGGTGGCGATAGCCAGGGCCCTGCTCCGTGAACCACGATTGCTACTCCTTGATGAAGCGACATCGGGACTTGATAGCGAGCTTGAGGATCATGTTTTGTCCGCGATGAGGACAGCCCTCCCGAAGGCCACGATTGTTATCGTATCCCACAGACTCTCCAGCGTGCGCGGCGCGGATACCGTATTCCTGATTAATGAAGGGAGGGTTGTCGAGCAAGGTAGCCATGAAGAACTAAAGCGCGCCGGGGGGCTCTATCATCACTATACGATACGCCAAGCGGTGGGATGAGCGGGGGATGGGTGGACCTATCTCATTAATCGTCTCGATGGGCTGACCGGAGGGTCGGGTTGGGTGTCCCATTCTACAACCTGAAAGTTCGCCCGCCACTTCGAGCCCGAACCCTCTTGAGAGAGAAGATTAACCTTAACGAACCGTTGAATCTGCACCTGTGAATTTCCGCTCCCGAAATCGGAGGTTACGGCGAAGACCATGTTGCTCGCGGCGAGGGGAGGGGTTGTATCCTCGAGGAGGGCCTGGAATACCTGATTGATCTGCGCGTTACCCGTTCCGCTCGAGACGAAGTTACCCGGGGCGATAGCCTCGTCGCACAGGTTAGTGAGCATGAGCTGAGTATACTCCTCGCCCGACGACGCGTTGCCGCCGAGATCGATCTTTCCCCAATTCCCCATGCCCTGCGAGCCACTCACCGAAAAGGTGTCTCCCTCAGACACGTTCAATGCCTCAAGGTGGGATTCCTCAATACCGAATGGCCGAATACAATTTCCGCCCTCCGGTGGGGGAAGGTACGCCACAGCGCTCGCCCGTAACGTCATGGAATGTTGATTCATGAGTTGAGCGAAACGAGTCGGAACAGTTCGCTTGATATTCACCTCAACAGCGTTCGCCGATGAGGGACACGATCGACCGTTGCTCTGGATGAACTCCCCTTCCTCCCAGGTACCACACAGAGGTTCATTTTCCATTATCTCGTCGATGGTCGCTCCATTCGCTTCCGCGATCGCCGCGACAATCGACAGAATCCTCGTGTAGCTTGTGCCGGATCCTAGGGCACTCACTGCGGCGAGCGCCGCGGAGTCGGCGACTATCTGGAGCTGCCGCTGTTCATCGTACGCTCGTCCCATGTCGACGGTGAACGCGACCGATGTGAGGAGTACGGCCGTGATCACCATGAACATAAAGAGCACGAACCCCGAATCCTCCTGACACGGTCTCTTCGCAGCGGATTTCATGTCACCCTCCTTACTGCATCGTTGTGCGAGCGCTTACCGTGAAGGTTGGTCCCTTCAACACGCCCGAATTCGAGGCGAGGAGCGGCACAGGGTAGCTTAGTGTGATAGTGACCGGAGAATTCACTGGAGCGGGTAGTACCGATGGGCTCGTTTCGCATGCAAGCTGCGAGGAATCAACCATCGATGTCACGGCGTTTTTCGCGGCTTGGCAGACATCCACCTGCGAGCTCGCCGTCCCCAAAACCGCCATACGAGCGGCCACGGCAGAGGCCCCTCGCAGATTGGTTAACACGCCGTAGATGTATCCGAACTGCATCATCGATACGATGAGCATCATGAGCATCGGGGTGACAACGGCGGCTTCGACGAAGACGCTTCCAGATTGTGATGAGTGGTGTGTGGTTTTCATAACGAGGCTTCCTATGCCAACCGACTCCGAGGTCTGTGTAGGGACCAACGTTCGGCGTTATCTCTTGATGGGACATCAGCAAAGGATGTGCCACCGCGGATGCTGAGAAATAACTTGTTGTACCGGGGGGTTTTAAAGCCGCAAAACTCGCAGGTTACGGTGTGAGACAGGCCAGAGCGTTAAGGAAGGGTAGGGAAAGCTGTTTCCCCGGGTGTTCATTCGCTGCGTAGTTTTGCGCGCATTCAGGGGCGTTTGTGAGAAAGTTTGAAAATAGATTAAAGTTTCCCCCTGCGCTGAAGCTTCGGGGGACGGGACCCTCAGGTATCACCTCGGTACAGGGTTAGTATGTGGTCCCGCTTCGATTACGCTTCGCGGGTCACCACGGAGCAGCACACGCGCAACAAAAAAGCCGGCCCATAAAAAAGCCGGCCCATAAAAAAGCCGGCACAGTGGCCGGCTTTTTCTGTCTAAGAGTTCTGTCGTCCAACTACTCTTGGATCGACGTGAAGGCCATAAGACCAAGGCTCTGAGCGCGCTTGATAGCCTTAGAAACCTTCCGCTGATTGTACGCGGTAAGTCCGGTCAAACGACGAGAGAGGATACGACCACGCTCGCTGACGAACTTCGAGAGCATTGCGACGTCCTTGTAGTCGATCGACTTGCGAGGATCCTCAGTGAAGGGATCAAGCTTACGACGACGCTTGAAGAGTTGCATTCTCTGGATCGAAGGAAGTGGCTCAAACTTACGGCCACCCTCGCTTGAACCGCCCTCAGATGATGCTGGACCAGCGTTCTTACCGCGGTCTTCACACACCTTCATTGGACGGCCGTTAACAGCGCGGTTGTTGAGGGTCTCGATTGCAGTACGAGCATCCTCTTCACGCTCCATTTCAACGAACGCGAAACCCTTTGAACGCTTGGTCTCACGATCCGAAGCGACCACAACGCTAACCGTTGCGCCGATCTCTTCGAAGAGCTGCGAGAGTTGCTCGCTGGTCACTTCGAAATCAAGGTTGCTGATGAAAAGCTTCTTTTTGGTAACAGGGGAATTCATGCATACTCCTAGAACTCTTAGAGGGGGAGAAGGTAATATTAGGGGTGATAAAAGTCAAACAAAGCACCACCGCAACATGAACCTATTCAAACATTGTTGTAACTTAAAGTTACTTAAAAATACTATTGACGCCCAATCTTAACCAGAGTACAACGTTTACCCAGGAATCGTGAGCGAGCGCAACTACTTGCGGCCTTCTGGATAAGACGTCCAAAAAGGCTGCAATCGGGTTTTCCCGATGCGGGCTGTACGACTGGGGGGCCTACTTGATGTCCGGCATTCAGGTTCGAAGACGCACTAGTACTTCTAAGCTTGTTCTTTCCGTTCCTACTTTCTCAAAGAATAATTCCTTATCGAGTCATTCTTTTCCAAATCCTCTCATTCCATAAGAATCGTAAATCATTGGAGATTTGAGTAGCCTATGAGCAATTCTGCTAACAAGTTTTTGCCCGAAGACGATACCGAAGCATCCTCCCCGGTAAAACCTGAAAGAAATCTTCTGGCAGCGGTTTTGGCACGAGCCATTTGCGACGCTTTTGGGACAGCCCATTGCGAGCGTCACGTTGTTCGAAGCGCTCGTCAGTGGTTGTTTGGAAAGATTACGCCGAAGCGACCATTTAGCTTCGCGTGGGTAGCGCTTCACCTCGATCTCGATCCGATCTCCCTGCAAGAGAGCCTTCGTCAGTACGAAGGAAATCCAGAGGCTATTCAGGAGCGTTTGAGCTTGCTTCGCTAATTCCGTGTGAGTGAAAAGCTCGCGAGGAACGAAAAGCCAAGCCGTACGACAAGGTACGGCTTGGCTTTTTTATTGCGGTTAGATCGCCACGCATCGGTCGAGCGAAAGGGATCTATTTTGCCTCGCCAGCCTAGTCGAGGTACAAGATGCCCATGGACAACACACCGCCACGAAGCTCTATCTCACAAGTAACGCTCGTTACCATCGCGGTCGTTGGATTGTGCGCCTACGCGCTCTTCTTTCAAGCCTACGAAATCAACAACTGGCGAGGCTTTTGGTTTAGTTTCGCGCACGTCGTGATCGTTGGGCTCGGCGCATGGCTAGCGCTTCGTGAAGCACGCTGATCGCTTCTCTCGTACCGCCGCGACCCCCTCCGCGAACTCAGCGCTGGCGTAGTTCACGCTCTGACATGACGCCTCACGCTCAAGAGCTGCTGTGAGGAGCGCTGGATCGCCTCTCATAGTTTCCAGTAATTGCGCGGTGGCGTCAGGACCACAGCTTAGTATTTCGGTCGCGATTGCGCGCGCCTCTTTTATCACATCGGCCGCATCGCAAACGCGAGAAACGACACCAATTCGCAGCGCCTCTTGAGCGGAAATCACTCGACCCGTCACGAGCAGCTCGGTAGCCATGCTTGCGCCAACGATGCGAGGCACGAAATAGGTAGCGCCCATGCCGGGGTGAAGACCCAGCTTTAAGAAGGTAAATCCGAGTTTGGTGCTATCAGAGGCAACCCGAAAATCGCAAGCACAGGCTACGCACAACCCAGCACCGACAGCGGCGCCGTTCAATGCGGCGATTAACGGGACACCGAGATCGCGGATGCACAGGAACGAGTTATAGAAGGAAAGCATTCCTTGCCGATTTTCCTCGGCGGTTTTAGCTCGCTTCGCCTCAAGCATGGAGAGGTGACCACCCGCCGAAAACGCCTTTCCAGCGCCGGTCAAAATGACCGCCCGAAGTCCTTTATGTCCCTTAAGGGATTGAACGGCGGCGGCGAACTCCGTCGCCATCTCGTCACTCATCGCGTTTAGGTTGGCCTCATCATTGAGGGTGAGGGTCGCGATTCCGTCTGAATCGATGGTCTGCAAAACTAACGCCACGGGCTTCTCCTAGATCTCTCCGTCACAACGGTCTGGATATGATGCTGTGAAAGTAGGGATGTCGCAATCAGGAGAAGGTCCTTTGGGATGCGTGACATTTCGGCGACGAGGAATCGTCGCCCTCCCGTTGTGCGCCCCGTGATGTGGGAGGGCGGTCATTCCTGACCGCCGTGTTGCGCGAGGAGAAGGTCCTTTGGGATGCGTGACATTTCGGCGACGAGGAATCGTCGCCCTCCCGTTGTGCGCCCCGTGATGTGGGAGGGCCGTCATTCCTGACCGCCGTGTTGCGGAAGGCGAGGGTCATTTGGGATATGTGACATCTCGGGGACCGGGGACGGTCGCTCTCCCGGTGCACGGAACCATGATTGGAAAGGTAAAGCCCAATTACATATGCTTTTTATGACCCAGGCGGCCGTTGAGGCAGCCGTAACTGAGAGAGACCACCACTATCTTGCCCAGCTTGTCGCGACTCGAAGAACAGCAGCGCCATCTCCGTGTGCGTCGCGAACGCTAATTCGCGTGCCTCAAAGATGACCTCGAAACGAGGGCACTCGCGGTTCGCGACGAAGTTAGCGAGCGCGGAGTATTCGACAGGAGGAACGCTCCCAAAGAGTACGATCTTTCGGTTCTGATCGATCGAGCGCGCCGCTTGAAGGGTCACGCACGACATGTCTTCGATCTTGATGCTGGTTTCCTCGAAGAGCTCTCGTAGCAGGCCATCCCGCCAATCCTCGTATTCAAGATAGCCTCCCGGAAGTGCGAGGTGTCCGAGTTGAGGTTCGATGCCACGCTCAATCGTTAGAAGTCCGGTCTCAACAACCCCTGATGCGGGATTGATCGCGCGCACGGGCACGACAGCTACGACCACAGGTGTGGGGTTCAGGTAGGTAATACCTGGTTGTTGGTTGGTCGGTTGCGAGTGCGCTGCTCCAAAGGAAGACATGCGCCAAGCTTATACAACCTTGGGGCGTGAGCGAAGAGGAGCGTTAGAGCGGGTTAGGCATGGATCGATCCACTTCGAACTCACCTGGGCATTTTTTCATGGCAACATTCCTACGGACGGCCCTCACGAAGCGCTTCACGCGACCTCTCCGTGACGACCGGAATGTCGGATGGCTGTCTACTTATGACAAGACTCGCATCGGTAAGGAAACCTGTGGCGTAGCATATCGTCGTGAAGGCTATGATCTTCATGATGTTGAGAACGAGGCTCTTATGGAGCAACGTGCAACATCATGTGAAGTCGAGAACTGACCGCAAGATCAGTAGTGAGTTTCCTTCCGACGACTTATGACAAAACACGAGCCTGGGTTGAGCGGTACGTCGGACCGCTCAATTCGCACGGGTTGCGCAACCTCAAGAGAGAACGGTGATACCTCAACGGTGGAACGAGAGCGTACCGTTCGTTTAACCTCTGTCGTCGTACCGAACTCAAGATGTGCCTCTACGGCGTCTTGAAACGGCGCGCTCACTGATGACATTTTTCCGGGCGCGCCGAGCGGATCAAGGGGTTTTTGAATCTTAACAGAGGCGCTCGGGGTCCCCTTGCTGATGTTCTCTGAGGACCACGCTTGGGGAAGCTCCACACGACTGGAGGCGAGCGTGCTCGCGACAACCTTTGCCTCTTCTCCCGTCGGCGCTTGGAAGAGACCATCCGATTTCGAGGAGATGGCGTACCGCACACCCGTCACTGTCAGCTTTGATTCATCCAAGGTTCGTGCATTGGAGTAAGTCCTCGGACACGCGACGATGAATTGAACGCTACAACCTCGCACCGGCGGAAAGATGAAGAGCACGCTTCCGCTTCCCTTAGCTTCGAACCACACGTGAGAGGATGTTTCATGTGGATACGAGATCTTCAGACCGTTTGCTTGGCTCCCATATCGTGGATTCGATGAACGGAGCACAACATGATCAAGATCGAAGTCGATGGAGTAGTTGACCGCTGCGCCGTCCTCCGATGCTCCTCCCTCCGTGGCGCCACCCTCCTTGGCGAATGAAAGGATGGGAGCGATCTCACTCTCGACAAGCGCAAGCGCGAGCTGTACCTGATCGGCAGAAGGGGTTGGTTGTGTAAGAACAGGGTTGCAAAAACCACCGGTCAGCGCCGACCGGTTCTGTTTTTTCGGGGCGAGCTTGTTGAACTCCATCATCGTCTTTGCGCGGGCGGCGTCGAGGGGCTCCCCTGCAATCGTTGAGCTCCCGGTGTAGGGAGTACCTGTCTGTGGGGTCTGGGCGTACGAGGACGCTCCGGCTAGGAGGGAGGCGACGACGAGAGAGAGGGCACGAACATTTCGCATAGAGCTCCGATGGTGTCAGACTTTAACGCGAGCGCGCAACGCCTCTAACTGCTCAGGGGTTCCGATGTCGGTCCACTCGACGTTGGCGAAGAGCTTACCGTATACCCGGTCCGTCTGGCGGGCTGCCGCGAGGTATGACGAGATGATGGAGAACGCCCCATCGTCGGGCATATGGGAGAAGATCTCGTGAGAGGCGACACTAATGCCACAGAAACTAGAGAGGTGGGCTCCTTTGGGAACGGCTCGCTCCTCTTGCGTCCAGCCGACAAGGTGATTACCTGAATCGAAGTAGAGACCGCGCTTGGAGGGGCGGTCCATAACGGCGACGGTGCCGATGGCGTTCTTTGACCGGTGTTCCTCGACGAGGAGAGAAAGGTCGATCTCGCTATAGATGTCGGCATTGTGAATGAGAAAAGCCTCTTCGCCAGCGAAGAAGGCGGCGACCTTTCGAAGTCCTCCACCGGTGTCGAGCAAGGTAGGTTCGTGGGAGATGAGGACTTCAAGTCCGAAATAGCTCTTCGCCTTGATGAAATCGCTTACTTGCTCCGCATGATGATGGGCGTTGATGGCTATTGCGGTTACGCCGACCGCTTTCAGTCGGTCTACCACGCGCTCAAGCATGGTCTTGCCGCCGACCTCCATCAAACATTTAGGTGTCGCGCGAGTAAGCTCTTTGAGTCGTGAGCCAACACCCGCGGCGAATATCATCGCCTTCATCGTACGTTACGTCTCCCTGTATCCTTACCGTAAAGCATTGAGCAGGGCAGGGACAGAGAGAATGATGCCTAACCCACGCAAAGGAAGCTGAATCGTTGACGATGCCGATGTCGTTGACGACTGCCGTAAAACGATAACCGTCGACGTTTACCGGGTTACGTTGAACGTCGAGGTGTTTTGTCACCGTCAACGAGACAAGAGTGGACCTACCCCTTAATAAACCCCTTCTGGATCAGATTGTAGTGAATTACTTTCGGCGTAACGCGAGGGGAGAAGTTCGCTGCCACATGCTGCGCCAACTGCTCCGTAAAAAATACCGACCGATGTTGGCCACCGGTACATCCGAAGCTCACGTTCATAAACGAGAACCCACGTGCGAGGAAGTTTCGCACCGCAGCGTCTACGAGACCAAAGGTATGTTCGCGGAACGAGACGATCTCGCCAGCCGCCTCAAGGTAGGCGCAGACATCGGCGTCGAGGCCCGTCTTGCTCTTGAATCGCTCCTCGCGACCGGGATTAGGAAGGGAACGACAATCGAAGACGAACCCACCACCGTGTCGCTCGCCCTCAAGCGAAAACATATGAGGTGGGAGGGCAGCTTTAAAGGAGAAGCTTGTAATCTCAACGATGAGGTTTGAGTCGGTAGGTTGGTTCATAGGTAACGTTTGGTGATCCTGTTCTACGCACTCTTCAGCAAAGCTTCAGAGCACGCAAGTAGGCGATCGAGCTTTATCGTGAGGTGTGGAGAACGGAGCTGGCTGTTGAGCGTGGCGAGCGCCCCAGGAATGCTCTTCGCGAAGTACTCCTTTTGAGCCCCGAGCCCTTGCCGTCCATAGACACCAAGTACCTGCAACATTCGACTGATAATAAACGCCGGATAGTAGCGGAAGAAATCCTCGCGGTCGCATGCGTGGTATTCGGAGACGCTCTCAAGGTAGGTCCGCACCAGCTCCTCTCGGTTCGTGTCGGGAATTTGCGCGCTCGACTGGAAGAGAAGGGATATGACGTCGTATTGAAGGGGGCCTTTGAGTCCGGATTGAAAGTCGATGAAGAATGGCTCGTTGTTCACGAGCATGATGTTGCGTGATTGGAAGTCACGATAGAGGAAGAAGTCGCTCTTCGCTTGCTCCAGGTAGGAGATGAGGGTTGAGAATTCCGGTTCAAGCTCCCTTGTGTCGAATGAGGGAAGGAGGCGAGCGACGAGTTCTGAGCAGAACGAGTTCATGTCCTTTCGTAAGGTCTCAGAGAAGAAGTTGTCCGAAGCCAAACAGAGGGAGAAGTCGAGTGAGGCCGCCGCTTCGATCTGAAATCGAGGCAGGAAGGAGAGAACTCGTTTGTACATCGCCTCAACCGACGGTGGAAACGCTTCGCCGGTCTTGGCCCGTTCTGACAGGAGGAAGTCCAACAACGTCACCTCCCCCAGGTCATCCTCTAGGTACACACCCTCTTCAGGCTTGTAGGCATGAATGGTCGGAACCGGGAGGCCCTTCGACTTAAAGTGTCGAGCCAGGGCCACGAAGGCATCGTTCTCGGCCCGAGAGGGATTTACGACCCCCACTAACGTGGTCGCTCCTTGGGTCAGGCGATAGATTCGGCGTTCGGAGGCGTGAGGGCGAAGAGGGGCGATAGAAGCGGGAGCGGTGCCTGTAACCTCTTGAAAACACGTAGCTAGGAGGCTTTCGTCAGGCAGTTGAACCATAGACCTTAAGTGTAAGGGGCGGACGCGAGGAATACAAGACAACTGTAGTGAGCCCTTATGGTGGGGATCATCATCTTAACCGACTGAACCTAAGGGGAGTCTCCATGACGAGTAGGGAGTTATCAAATCCAGAAAAAGCTGCCTTGACCCTCTTGGGTCTTGGCAAAGAGGTCGCCGCCCAAGTGATGCAGCACCTCAGCGAGCACGAGGTCAAGAAGATCAGCCGTGCCTTCCTTTCCGTGTCCGAAGTGGACCGCGAGACTCAATTCCATACCTCCGTCGATTTCCTCCGCATGCTCAAAGCGGGTGAGCGAATGGTGGTTGATGGTCGTGAGTTCGCCAAGAGCGTTATCGCGTCCGCGTTCGGGGAGAATCAGAGTGAGTCGCTCCTTGAGTACATCGCTGGCGCCAAGAAACAGCCTATCGGTTCGATCATCGCCGATGTGCCGGAAAAGCTTCTCTACCAGTTCATCACATCGGAGCACCCTCAAACGATCGCGTTCCTCATGACCATGATGAACCCTGATCAATCGGCCGTCGTTCTCAGGCAGATGCAGCCGGAGATGCAGACCGACATTCTCATCCGGATCTCCAATCTCACCAACGTCAGCGCCGCGGTTGTTGATGAGGTCCGAGAGGTCTTACGCGGGCAAATCCGCGGTGGCGAGCTTCAAGAGGAAGAGATCGGAGGACCGAAGTCCGCCGCTGATATTCTCAACTTTATCGACCGAAACAGCGAAGAGCGTATCATTACCGAGATCGAGGAAACCTTCCCCGATATCGCGGAGCGGATTCGCGCCCTCATGTTCACCTTCGAAGATATCAAGAAGATAGACGACAAGGGCGTTCAGACGGTACTCAAAGATGTGCCTCGAGAGCAGTTGGTGCTTGCGCTTAAGACAGCAAGCCCTGAGTTGAAAGATCTCATCTTCCGTAACGTGTCTCAACGCGCCGCCGAGATGATCAAGGAGGACCTTGACGCGCTTGGCCCTGTTAAACTTAAAGACGTTGAGAAAGCACAGCAGAGCATCGTCGACATCGTTCGACGTCTTGAGGCTGAGGGTAAGATATTCATTAGCAGTGGTGGCGAACAGCTCGTCTAAACCACACGCTCATCAGATTAGTGATAGTAGATCTTCTTGCTATCAGTCTCAGTAATATCGATGTCATCGCTATTCTGAACCTGAAAGGCTCGGATATCCACGGAGTTTTGAAACTCCTCAGCTAGCTTCGTCACCTGTCGCTTGAATGAGATAAACTTCCAGGCGATGTAACACGCCACTACGCCGAGCAGGAGAAAAAACGTGCCGACCGCCGCTAGAAAGAATTTAGGGGCGAGGAAAATTATAGCGCCAAGAAGGATTAAACCTACTCCTGGCATAAAGGGGACGCCACGCGGACTGATCGTAATGACCTTCGTCCCTGAAAGATGTTTCCATTGATTCATGTTGCGTTGCATAGATGTACTTTACTCCACCTCCTGTCAGTTAACCACGGTGAGAGGAGTTTACGAGCGAAATTTTTGAGGAAAGCGCAAAGCCCTCAACTATCTGAATCGTGGTGGGCCCTTAGGGGCGGTTCTCACATGTGAAATCAGAGGCAGGAGTATCCACACCCGCCGCCCATGATGTATCCTCCCTCTGTGGCCAAATCACCCGAACCGCACCATACCGGCACCACCGGGCAGATCCTTGATGTCTCACGACGACATGTTTCGTTGTTGACTACGGAAGGAATTATCTCTGGCACCATAGCATCCCGCGCGTTGGATGTGGTGACCGGTGATCGAGTCGCGTATGAGAAGCGTGACGGAAAGGTGTTTGTCACAGATGTGGTTCCCTCCACCCAGACGTTGTCCCGCTCGTACCAAGGTAAGCTCAAGAGAATGGGAGCGAATATCGATCTCCTGCTCGTTATCACGGCGGTTGGCCCAACATTAAATCCAGTCACGATCGATCGCATGCTGATCGCCGCACGGGTACAAAAAATCCCCGCGGTGCTTGTGGTAAATAAGTGGGATCTTGAGCGGGGCGAAAGCGCGGACTTCCTCGAGGTCTATCGCAAGATCGGGATCTCTGTAGTCCACTGCAGCGCCAAATTTGGGCAGGACTTCGCCAACGTTGAAAACCTGATTCACTCACCCGATGTGAATGTGGTGGCGTTGTGTGGAGTTTCCGGCGTTGGAAAGAGCACAATCTTAAACCGATTAGTTCCAGGGGCGGCGGCTCGTACGGGCGAGGTTAGCGAGCGCACCGGGCAGGGCCGACAGACCACCTCCCAACCGAGAGGGTTCCTCTACAACGGCCCTGATTCCTGTCGACGTATCATAATCGATTTTCCAGGAGTCGGTTTCTTTGGACTCTCGCACCTTGAGAAAGAGAGGGTCGCCGCGGCTTTTGATGAATTCGTCGAATACGGACAACAGTGTCGGTTCCTTAACTGTCGTCACTTGCAAGAACCTAGTTGCGCGGTGCGTGACGCGGTTGAGCGTGGAGATATCGCTCCATGGCGGTACAACTCGTATCTTCAGATTTTAGATGAAATTGAAGAGGCCAGGGAGTACTAGCTTCTTGGCGCTTTGAGTCGTGGATTAAAGGATGGATACAGGGCAACACCCCAATACGGATAGTGCTAGCGTGGGCGACCTCTCATGGAGTGATGTGCTCGCGGCTGAAAAGCAGCAGCCCTATTTCAAGCAGGTCTTGGCTTTTGTTGAGGGAGAGAGAGCCGCGGGGAAAACGATCTATCCCGCGAAGACCGATGTTTTCAATGCCCTCGCGTATACGCCCTTCTCCGAGGTCAAAGTAGTTATCATCGGGCAGGATCCCTATCACGGTCCCAATCAGGCTCACGGATTGTGTTTCTCGGTTAAGCCACCGACGCCACCTCCCCCCTCTCTCGTGAACATTTTTCTTGAGTTGAAGAGCGATCTTGGTATTGAGCGCCCCAATCACGGAAACCTCGAATCGTGGGCTCGCCAAGGGGTATTGTTATTGAACGCGGTCCTCACCGTTGAAGAGGGAAAGCCGGGGTCTCACGCCAACAAGGGGTGGGAGCGGTTTACCTCGAAGGTGATCGAGGAATTAAATACTCGCAAAGAGCACCTTGTATTTCTCTTATGGGGAGCGTACGCGCAAAAGAAAGCTGAGTTTGTGGATCGTACGAAACATCTCGTGCTTACCGCGCCGCATCCGTCGCCCCTCTCCGCGCATCGGGGATTTCTCGGGTGTAAGCATTTCTCGCAAGCGAACGCGTATCTCGCGCGGCATCATGTCACGCCGATTGATTGGCGGTTGTCGACGGTGGGGTAGGGGACCCTGACACTGAAACCCCGCTGACCTCGAACGTTTTTACCTGAGTAACATGGCGCGCAGGAATGCGCGCCCTCCGAGGGCACGGGTCGCACAATCGGAGGGCGGCCATTCCTGGCCGCCGGAATATTTCGCCTGGCGAACGATATTCGCCCTACTCAGCGAAGTGGCGCGCAGGAATGCGCGCCCTCCGAGGGCACGGGTCGCACAATCGGAGGGCGGCCATTCCTGGCCGCCGGAATATTTCGCCTGGCGAACGATATTCGCCCTACTCAGCGAGGTGGCGCGCAGGAATGCGCGCCCTCCGAGGGCACGGGTCGCATAATCGGAGGGCGGCCATTCCTGGCCGCCGGAATATTTCGCCTGGCGAACGATATTCCCTTTACCCAGCGAGGTGGCGCGCAGGAATGCGCGCCCTCCGAGGGCACGGGTCGCATAATTGGAGGGCGGCCATTCCTGGCCGCCGGAATATTTCGTATGGCGAACGATATTCGCCCTACTCAGCGAAGTGGCGCGCAGGAATGCGCGCCCTCCGAGGTCACGGGTCGCACAATCGGAGGGCGGCCATTCCTGGCCGCCGGAATATTTCGCCTGGCGAACGATATTCGCTTTACCCAGCGAGGTGGCGCGCAGGAATGCGCGCCCTCCGAGGGCACGGGTCGCATAATTGGAACGCGTGCCCTCCCACCGCCCCCCCCTTGGCACAAAGGCTGCATTACCCATGAGCAAGGGAAAGGATACCCGCTCATGAAAATTAACTTTGGATCGACATACAAGGAAGTTGACCAGCTTCTCAAGGCGTCTCTCAAGCCGACCTCTAAGGTCGATGACGCTGGCTTTGAGAAGAGTCTAGGCTCTCTCTTGTCGCAACCTGTTGAATCTTCGAAGAAAAATTCAGAGGCCCAAACTAACGCGACTCCGCCCGCTTTACCGAAATCCCCTATGGAAGAGGTGAAGGCGAGCTATCGCTTCGACAATCCCGGCCTCATGATGCCGGATCTCGATCCCCTCAGCCCTCAAGAAACGCAGGCGATACCGTCGGAAAATGGTGGCGTGAGTGTCAAAACTCCGACACTTTTAGAGGCTCGGCGCGTGACCCTTGAGCCTCCGAAGATGATGTCCTTATTACCGGGACAGCCGATGGCCCTCCAGAGCCTTCTTTCACCCAACAGTGAATTGACCGCCGCCCCGGTATCCTTACTTCAGCCACCGACCCCATCGAAGATAGAGGTAAGTAAGGTTGCGGAGCGAACCGCTCCAAAGGTGATGCCGCCACAGTTGGGAGAGAAGGAGATCCTCTCACGGCTCTCCGTCGCTAGCCAAAAGGTAGGACTCGACCCCTCTCTCGCGATGGCGGTGGTGAAGGCGGAGTCCGGATTTAACGTTAGAGCCGTGAGCGCCGATGGACACTACTCCAAGGGGCTCTTCCAATTATTAGATACAACCGGAAAACACCTCCTCTCTCGGGCGGAGTCGCCGACAGAACAGGACTATGACCCTTTTGATCCTGATCTCAACATTCAACTAGGCACATCTTACCTACGCTACCTTCACGATATCTTCCGAACACCGACACAATTGCCTAACGCGCGAACCACAAAGTCAGCGGCCGACGACAAATCGTTGGAACAACTAGCTGTAGCCGCTTTCAACGCCGGTGAAGGACGTGTCGCCTCGGCGCAGCACCGCACTGAACAGGCAGGGAAAGATCCTGCCCACTACGACAACGTAGCCCCATTTCTTCCTCGCTCTACTCGTGAATATGTTGCCCGCGTAGTGGGAGGGAAGAGGCTTTTTTAGCCGGTTGGCGCTATGGGCTCAGACGTAGCGCGTAAGGTTAAAGGGGGATGTTGTTCCCGAAATATATCAGGAAACGAGGAAGTTATTCCTCGTGAGACGGCGAGCCAACCCAGTTGGCAAGCCTCTTGCTCATGTTGGGGAAGAACGTGCGCAACGGCAAAGCTTGCCGAGGCGTATTTTTAAAAACTGAGATCGAATGTCTAAGGGAGAGTAACAGATTATTCCGCACGCAGTGTGGATGATCCTGCCAAGGAGAATAAACGATGGCGATTAATATTAGAACCAACCTACCGGCCTTATCGGCACAACGTAACCTCGAGAGCTCGTCCAATAAGCTGAGCACGTCGTATCAGCGATTGAGCAGCGGTCTCAGAATTAACCGTGCGAGTGATGACGCAGCAGGTTTGGCGATCGCCGAGAACCTCAAAGCGGGATCTTCGACAGCTACGGTCGCGATGCGAAACGCGAATGACGGTATCTCCGTTATTACTATCGCTGACCAAGCCGTAAACCAGATCTCGAACGTACTCAATCGTATGGCTGAGCTTGCTACGCAGAGCTCTAACGGAGTGATTGATAACACCCAGCGTTCCGCTCTCCAGAACGAGTTCACAGCGCTCGCGTCTGAAATTGAGCGTATCGCGGTGACCACGAAGTTCAACGGTCTTGCTCTCCTTGACGGACAGAAGGACATCAGCTTCCAGATCGGTTTCGATGGTGCTTCGACCTCGCAACTGACCTACGGCTCGGTGGACGTTCGACTCGCGGGAATGGGCCTTGCTCAAACGGGGTCCTCATCAGCTACGTTCTCGATTATCGGTAACAACGAAATTGACGCTCAAGGTGCCGCTCGTTCAGCTCTTGACGCGATTCAGGTAGCTCTTACCTCGGTTAACCAAAAGCGAGGTGGTCTTGGAGCTCTTGAGAACCGACTTGAGGTAACGATTAACAACCTTCAAGTTGCTCGTGAGAACTTCAAGGCAGCAGAGAGCCGCATCCGCGACGTGGATGTAGCGACTGAGGCCGCCGAGTTGACACGACTCAACATCTTGCAACAGGCGGGTGCCGCAGTGTTGGCTCAGGCTAACCAGGTTCCACAGTTAGCGCTCCAGTTGTTAGGTCGATAATAAAAAGGGTTGATACGCCATGGGTTTTGGTTCGGGGCTTAACGTAGCGTCACTCAGAACCCAACGGCAAATCAGCATCACGACGGGCCGGCTGAATCAGGCTTACGAGCGACTCTCAAGTGGTTTACGAGTCAATCGCTCGAAAGATGACGCAGCCGGCCTCGCCGTTGCTATGAAGCTTCGCTCCGACTCTCGGGTCGCGAGCGTCAATCAGCGAAACGCGAATGATGGAATCTCTATCATCGGCATCGCGGACCAAGCGGTCGGACAGATTAACGACGTCCTCATCCGCCTCGCGGAGCTCGCGCAACAATCCGCTAACGGGGTCAACGGCAATGACCAACGCTCGGCGATGCAGTCCGAGTTCACCGCGCTCATGGAAGAGATAGAGCGCATCGCCCACACGACCGAGTTCAACGGCTTGATGCTGATCAGCTCCACGCAAGCGTTAACCTTCCAGGTTGGTTTTGACGGTTCGTCTCTCTCCGGAATCACCTACTCGGGTATCCAGGCGACCCTTGCGTCGATGGGGCTCGCTCCGACCGGCTCCTCTATTCCAACCTTCTCCATTCTCGGCGCCACCGATAACGAATCCCGCTCCGCGGCGCTGATTGCTCTCGACGCCATCCAAGGAGCGATAACCTCGGTGAGCCGAAGTCGGGGTGTCCTTGGTGCAGCGGAGAGCCGTTTGATGAAGACGATTAGCCAGCTTGCCACAGCCCGGGAGAGCTTCCAGTCCGCGGAGAGCGCGATTACCGATGTGGACGTAGCGCAAGAGGCCGCTGAGATGGCCCGTCTGAACGTACTTCAGCAGGCGGGAGCCGCTATTCTCGCGAACTCAAACTTCCAGCCCGAATTGGCGCTGAAACTTCTCAACGACGTGTAGTCGTCCTTTCAGTTAGTTAGCCCCGTCTCGCTCTTGATCCCCTGAGCCCGTACCCCTATAGTTTCCCAATCCTATAGGGAGAATTTTATGAATTACAGCCAAATCGCAGAACTTCTCGGCTCTGAGGCGAAGAGCCTTCTTGAGCACAAATGCACTACGATCCCAGCAGCGGATCTTGAGGCACCGTCGCCTACCTACGTTGATCGTGTGTTTATTAATTCAGACCGTAACGTACAGACCCTTCGCTCCCTGCAACTCATGTACGACACAGGTCGCCTTAAAGGGACTGGATACCTCTCGATCCTTCCTGTTGATCAAGGTATCGAGCACTCAGCTGGCGCTTCGTTCGCGAAGAACACCGAGTATTTCAACCCGGAGAACATCGTCAAGCTCGCTATCGAGGGAGGATGTAACGCAGTCGCTACGACCTTCGGTGGATTGGGGCTCATCGCTCGAAAGTACGCGCACAAGATTCCCCTCATCATGAAGATCAACCACAACGAGTTGCTTACCTACCCGAACAAGAGCGATGAGATCATGTTCGCTAAGGTTCGTGACGCCTGGAACCAAGGATGCGCGGCTATCGGCGCGACGATCTACTTCGGTTCGGATCAGTCAGGCCGTCAGATCCAAGAGGTGTCGGCCGCGTTCTCCGAGGCTCACTCCCTTGGAATGGCTACGATCCTGTGGTGCTACGTTCGTAACTCTGGTTTCAAGGTCGCTGGTGTGAATCACGAGACCTCCGCTGACCTTACCGGACAAGCGAATCACCTCGGTGTTACGATCAACGCTGACATCATCAAACAAAAGCTTCCAGAGAGTAACGGTGGCTTCAAGGCTCTGAACACAGGCGGCTCGTCATACGGTAAGCTCGATGAGCGTATGTACACACACCTCGCAAGTGATCACGCGATCGACCTCGCTCGATACCAGGTAGCGAACTGCTACATGGGACGTATCGGCCTCATCAGCTCCGGCGGAGGATCGGGTTCAAACGACCTCGCTGATGCTGTTAAGACCGCGGTTATCAACAAACGCGCTGGTGGAATGGGACTTATCTCTGGACGTAAGGCGTTCCAGAAGTCGATGAAGGAAGGTGTTGCGATTCTCAATGCCATCCAAGACGTCTACCTCTGTAAAGATGTGACCCTTGCATAAGCAGGGCTGGCAGGCGCTACACCGTCAAACTACATACGTGCACGTGAACGTGCACGTGAACGACAAGCAATGCTCGACCCGGCTGTATCGGGTACGGGAACGTTCTAGTGAGGCACTTAGTGCGAGATAGACACGTTGTAGTATTCTCCGGAGCGGGAATAAGCGCGGAGAGCGGGCTCAATACCTTTCGTGGACCTGGAGGTCTATGGGAGGGTGAGCCCGTTTCTCTTGTAGCGACTCCCGAGGGATGGAAACGTGACCCAGCTCGCGTCCTTAGGTTCTACAACGAACGTCGCAAGAGTGTGCAAGCCGTTCAACCCAACGCCGCGCACAAAGCTCTCCGCGAACTTGAAGATATCTTCAAAGTCACCATCATCACCCAGAACATCGACGATCTACATGAGCGAGCCGGAAGTACAGCGGTCGTTCATCTTCACGGAGAGATCTTGAAGTCTCGGGGATGCCACGATTCTGTGAAGCTCTATCCGTGCACGGATGACCTCATCATGGGCCAACGCGCAGAGGATGGCACCCAGATGCGGCCCCACGTGGTGTGGTTTGGAGAGTCCGTACCGATGATGGACACCGCGATCGCCGCGGCAAAGAAAGCCGATATCCTTATCGTGGTGGGAACATCCCTTGAGGTGTATCCGGCGGCCACGTTGGTAGACCACGTGCCGTTCGATATTCCAAAGTTTCTCATAGATCCGATGCCATCAGGTCTCGCCGACGAAAGTTTCCACGTTGTTGAGGCTCGAGCGACCGATGGAGTTCCGCGAGTCGCGGCTCAGCTGCGAGCTATGATGGCGTAGACCGCTTCCGTGAAATAATAGCATCGAGTACTCGCTCGAACGAGATATGACAAGCTCCGGGGCCATCGGCGAATTTCAAGTAAGGAACGACTTTAGCCGAGGACTTGAGAAACGAAAGCCTGCAAGACTTCCACCTACGATCTAACGAGCTTCCACCTTCGCGAACGCTTCGGCGGACAGGCAAGCGGCCTGCCCGCCGTAGCTCGCTATTGATTTTCCTTCAATACGATGGGAACGGGATCGCCCGCTAAGCCTACTGGCGCACTCCGGCCATCGCTCTTGCCATGCCCCTGGCTACACATGACCTGATCTTAGCTGGCCGCCGCTTTGCCTTAGCCCGACCTTGAGCGCACCGAGAAACTAGCTGCTTCTTGGCCGCACTGATCTTAACTTGAGTCTCAGTCGGAGCTAAATAGTTTGAGGACATCTGAGCTACGCCTTTGTATTCAGTAAAATAGCATGAGGTGAATCCTGGGTTGTTATCGCTGTATCCCTCGACACCAACAAAATCACACAAGGTATATTCAATGAAAGACGCCTCATACCCACTCCCGTCATCCAACGGTTTACCTATAATTCCGCTGACTGAAGCAACGCAGGATTGACCCTGTTGGTTGCGGGTAACTTCACGATAAGGGCACCGTCTCGCAAGCTCATCAGCATCGTAGTCACCAGCGGGGAGAGTGTTGAAGCATCGCTCAAATTCCTCCGCGGCCGCATCTACCAACCCTCGCTTGAGGTCCCAAATCCCATTAAATTCGAATTCGAATTCCGGGGAGCTGAGGGGCGTATCGAGACGCGCTGTCGAGTTCCTAGGAACTGCCAATCCACCCCCTTTTGATCCGTCGATATTTTTGGTGGGAACGTTAACGCCATCGAGCCCCCCTGCCCACTGAGTGGGCCGAGTCGATCTGAAGATGACCTGCTTCGATTCGGTCACTGGAGACAATGGCTGTGAAGGACATCCAACCACTTTTTTGCCATCTAACCAGGGTACATTGTTGAGCGCCTCAGGCCCAATAGACCTAGCCGGACTACCTGTGACTACGAACTGCTTATTAAAAAACTGTCTAATTTCGCGCATCGCAGTGGTCCGCTGTCTCTCGTAATTCTGAGCTTCGGAAACGCTTGCCAATGGGGAAACTAAAACAAGTAAAAGCGCTAAATGCCTAATTGTATTTGCTTTTATCATTGATCGCTCCTCTAATTAAATGCTGCCAATACTTTACAGTATAAAACGCTATTTTCGCCTTAGTCAAGTGTATTCGCCCTTGCGAGGAACACTGACTTGTGACTAACCCACTAAGCCGGGTTCAATGACTAAACGACCACCCATTCCTAAAGGGTATTGAGTAGTTTGGGTCAGCAGGGACATTTCAACGGTAGTTCCTGAGGTCGACTTATCCATTCGGTGAGCCGAGCGGAGCCCGCAAGGGTGGAGCCCAGGCGAGGCTACCCCCAATCATCGGGCAATCCTCTGGTACACCCTACTTTATCGAAGCCGACCGAGCGCCGCGGCGTGTATCAGAAATAGTTTTAGCTACCCAGCGATATCAACAACTTCGCCTACTTTTGAAAAGTAGGGTGTACCAGGAGATAGGTGCTACACACTCATTCGATCGCAGAATGTCATACGCACAGGTGCCACCTCTTGAGTGAAACCCGTGGCAGTCACTGAGAGATACTCGCAAAATTTGTGGTTATATTGTCTAATTTTGCGAGTGCCATGAGGAGACGCGGGTCTACGATTGGTAGGGCTGCCTACCTGGTGCGTGGTGCTTTTGATGCGAGTTGATACCCGCAATTACAAAGCAATAATTACCGCTACCGACACACCTCTGAGAGGCGAATGACGTCGCTGCAAAGTAGGGTGTACTAGTTTAGGAGGCTTTAGCGTAGGTGGAAGTCTTATTCCTATTTCAGATACTTACAAAAAAGCGCAATCTTCTTACCACCCTTCGACCGATTGAGAGCCTTTTTATTGAGGGAAGACCAGCATGAGCCGAACGACTCATATAGAGGCGTATGGGACTCAGACTAAAAACTATTGCTATTCTTAGTAGTATCTTTGTAGGAATAGTTGCCTGCATTCAGGTCATCTTTTCAGAGCACCTCCTCAAGCAGGTCAAGGCATTTGAAATTGAGGTAGCAAGAAAGAATCTTGAGCGGGTCAATCAAGGCTTTATCGCTATTCAGGGCGCTTCGCTCGATAGGGTTCTGGATTGGGGACACTGGGACGAAACAGAGAATTTCCTGCTCGGGAAAAACGCAGACTATATTGAGGCGAACCTCACCTACACCGCACTGGAGGCCTTTGAAACGGAGCATTTCTTATTTCTGAAGGGTGATGGGAAAATTCATCACGCTGGGGAGCTCTCGTATGAGAGAAAAAAGATAGTTCCTCTTGAGGCACAGAAGGCCAACGAGATAATCCGTCAGAAACAGATCGCGTCATTCCTACGAAATCCTACTGACGAGGGTTTAGCAGGTTTAATTCTTGTGTCGGGAATGCCGGTGTTTGTCGCAGTGTCGACAGTTACCGATAATTACCAAAGTAAAAAACACTCTGGATATCTTATATTTACCAAAACATTCTCTGAGACATTACAGGAGCAGATTAGAAAGCAGTCACAGTTGCCTTTGACGTTTACAGCGACAAATGTGCCGGATTCATCGGTGAAGCAGAATAATGGCAGTCCCGAGCTGGTTACTTCGCGGGCAGAATCTGGCGGGATGTCTGTTGTCGGGAGTATCCCTGGACTGGGCGGCAACCAGGTTCTCTCAGTACAGTTTTCCCAATCTCGCGAGATCTTTGACCGAGCAATGAAGGCGCGCTCTTCATTGCTTTGGATGATGGGATTTTTGCTTCTGGTCGCAAATGGGATCGTTCTTTTGCTTCTTGATAAATTTCTCTTGAGACCTCTCTCGATACTCACTCGGAACATGGAAACCATTTCGAAGACAAGCGATCTGACGCTCTTAGTTGAGTCTCAGGGCAACGACGAGATAGGTCGACTTGCGAAGGTATTTAACGGGTTATTGAAAACGCTGAATGCTTCTTATTCGAGGCTCTTTGAAGCCAAGAGGGTGGCTCAGCAGGCTAACGAATCAAAGTCTAGGTTCATTGCGTTAGTTTCCCACGAGCTTCGCACACCAATTCAAAGTGTTATGGGAATGCTAAGGATACTCAAGAAACATGAGGTTTCTGAGAGCAAGCTAGCCTTTATCGAGATGGCAAACGACTCAGTTCGTGGGCTTAATGATACTATTAATGAAATTCTCGATTTCGCAAAGTTCCAGGCGGGAAAGCTGCCCTTGGAAAAACGTCCCTTTCATCTTCGGCAGGTACTTAGAAGCTGTTTGCGTAATGCGGACACGCGCAGAGTCAGCGAGCCTCGACCGATCGAATTGTTGTATGACATCGCGCCGAATGTGCCGGACCTGCTGACGGGAGATTCTAGAAGGCTTAGTCAGGTGCTCATAAATCTTCTAGCTAATGCCTTCAAATTCACCCGAGCGGGCGAAGTTGAGCTGCGGGTAGCGATAGGATCAGAAAGCAACGGAGCTCTCATCCCTATAATTTTTACCGTGCGCGATACTGGAATTGGGATATCTCCTCGGCAGCTTCCCCATGTCTTCACACCGTTTTATCAAGTGCGAGCAGCTGCTTCGTCGGCACTTCCGGGAACTGGCTTGGGACTGACAATCGTCCAGCAGATAGTAACCCAACAAGGGGGAACGATATCTGTCTCAAGCCTTCCAGATGAGGGAACAACTTTCACTGTTACCATACCATTTGAGCGAGGCCCTCTCCTCAATGAGGCCCGCCAATCGACGGGCTCTATCACGCGACGTTTGGCGCTTGTTGGTGGAGCCTCAAGAAGTGGGAGGTTCTTGAGTGCCTCGTTGTCTCACTACGGGCACTCGGTGGAACTCGTCGAGCCCTCTGAGAGCCCGAAGTGGGAAGAACAACTCTCTCGGGTGGATGGCGTCGTGACTATGGGAGACGCTTCTAAAGATATTCCCCTCATTAAGCAGATAATGTCGGTCGTCACAGATGTATCACTCCCGTTGATAGTAGTTGCAGATTCGGCCGATATCCTCGTTAGGGAGGAGCTTACAAGCCTTGGAGTCAGTTCATTTATTCCGATGCCAGCGAGTGCGGAGGACATTGTTCGCGAAATCGACAAATTCATGGTCGAATTACCCCCGGGACTTGCCGAGCGGAGAGATACATCGGCTCCTACAAGCAGGCGCCTTAATGTTTTACTGGCGGAAGATACACCCACCAACGCATTTATTTTGCGGTCACTTCTAGAGGATATCGGACACCACGTAGAAGTGGTAACGAATGGACTGGAGCTCTTGGATCGCCTCCGTCCTGTCGCTTCGGGTAATTCCGCAACATCCCCAATTGATCTCGTCATTACCGACATACAAATGCCTCTCATGGATGGAGATGTCGCGACCAAACGCATACGGCTCATTGAGGAATGTTCCGGCAAAGAGCGTCACCTTCCGATAATCGCCGTTACGGCTCGAGCACTACCTGACGAAGTCGAGCATATTAAGCTCTCGGGAGTCGACGAGGTCCTTACGAAGCCGGTAAGCGAGCAAGACCTTGAGAGGGTTATCCACGCCTATATGGGGACATCCTCCCACCACGCTGGCGCTTATAAGCCGGATCGTTCCATTGGGAAAACCCTGAGAAGCCTCGTATCCGAGCTTTCGCTCGACGATAGCCCGCCGTCGGTAGACCACCAAGATGTCGGGCACCTGATCGATATCGAGGAGCTCCTTGCACGTTCAGGCATGTCGCTTCAAAATACCCGGAGGATTCTTGAGTCATTCTTAATTTCATTCGGAGATATCCGCTCCGTTCTGGAGCATAGTGTTGAGATGGGTGACAACAGAGCTACGTTGAGGGGACTACACTCCCTCAGGGGCTTGCTTCTCGATGTCGGCGCTCGCTCTGCCACGAGTATCGTTGAAGAGCGCGAGGAACGTTGGCGGGGCATCGCTGAACATTCTATTTCTTCTGATGAACTGACGCAGCTCTTCGCTGCGCTCGACCCGGTTCTCTCGCTTACGCAGCGATTGATTCAGGAACTGCCTACTCAAACCGAGGATTTCCTCCACTAGGCTGAGCCGCAACGTATAGTTTTTCCTCCGGTACACTTCACCTACTAGCATTTATCTATTGCCGAGCTACAGAAGAATGAAACGTAGCCCAATCCTCTGGTACCCCCTACTTTATCGAAGCCGACCGAGCGCCGCGGCGTATATCAGAAATGGTTTCAGTTACCCCTCGATATCAACAACTTCGCCTACTTGTGAAAAGTAGGGTGTACCAGGAGATCGGCGTAGTGTTTAGCTCTCAACAACTAAAGAGCCGGACGAGAGTAGCGACGCCAAGAGCCCCAGGCATTTTTTATCCCCCAGGAAGGGCATAACAACTTCGCTCGGCACCACCATGCGGTTCGCCAGTTCTTGCGCGAGTACAGCCGCTTTTCCAGAGAGGTTCTCTCGATCGCCGTTTACATAGAACGCGATCTCTCCCTTCTTCCCCTTTACGTACGCAAGGCGGGACCCTTCGGTTCGCACGAGAGCAACGCTCTTTTTCACCGTGGAGGCTACCTTCGCTGGAGTTACCTTCTCCGCGTATCCCTTGAGGTCAACGTCGGAGTACGGATCTGTCACATGTCGACCGAGCCACTCACTCAGAAACTCATCTGAAAGAAGCGCTTTTTCGAGGGTATTCTTGATCTTCGCGATAGCGTCCGCGGAGATCTCTCCAGGTGCTTGGGGCTTCAGATCAGGATCGGTATATCGAACGGACTCATCACTTTGGATCAGCGCGTTGGTAACCACACCGTTGATGATCTCATTCATCGATGGGGCTCTGCATCCTACTGATATAGTCATACATCGATCGCCCTGCGCAACGCCGTGGTGAGGGAATCGTGGTGGAAGGTAAAGGATGTCACCCGGCTCAAGCACCCAGCGATGGGTCGGCTTGAATTTCCTGAGAAGTCTCACGGGAAGATCAGGGATAAAGTCATCCTTCATGACCGGTTTATCCTCAATCATCCACTCTCGCTTGCCCGCCGCTTGAACGAGGAATACATCGAAGTTGTCTACGTGCGCGCCGACGTTTCCTTGGTCAACCGCGTAGCTGATCATGATGTCGTCCATGCGCCAGAACGGAATGAACGAGAACTCATCAAGAAACGCGTGAACGGAGGGGACGAATCGGTCCACACCATTTACAAGAAAGGTCCACTTCTTGTTGGGGAGTTTTTGAAACGTCGATGACTTGAACGGCCCACGCTTGAGCTGCCAGTCGTTTTTGCCAGGTCCCTGGATGATGAGGCGTGACTCGACCTGCTTGTCGAGGGTCATGCCGGCGAGCTCTTCGGGGGAGATGATCTCAGGGAAGGGCTGAATGGCACCTTTCATCAAGAGGGGCTTCTTCTGCCAATAGCGGGTGAGGAACTCCTTTTGGGAGATCTTACCAAGGAGGGGCCAAGAGAGTTTCGCGGAAGGAGCCATACGATCATCCTCAAAAAAGGTCTTGGCCTTATGATGCCTCAATACGATCGGTGAGGCTAGAGCCCGAGACCCTGAAACGGGCCGTAAAATCGGGGAGTTGGAGCGATAGCAGACCTGCTTTTGAAAATAGGATATATCCTGTGCAGAGCTATTTTCTATGAGTGACCAAAACCCCAAAAAAGCGCTCGGCGATCTTACAGCACCCTCGTCTACCTTGAGACTTATTGTCGTGTTGGTTGAGCCCAAAGACCCTCGTAACATCGGAGCGGTCGCTCGCGCGATGAGTAACCTTGAGGTGCATGACCTCAGACTTGTACAACCTGAGCCCTTCGACATGATCGTAGCGAAGGGGGTCGCGTGCTGGGGAGAGTCTCTGCTCGATTCCGTTACGACTCATGCCACCTTGGCGGATGCAGTCTCAGACGCGCATGAGGTGGTAGGATTCGCGTCTGATAGTAGCAGTCATCGAATGTCTCAGCGGATCCTTGAGGATTGGATCGGCACCCTTGATATGCGTGGAGAGCGCACCGTCGCGCTCGTCTTCGGATCAGAAGAACGCGGCTTGCGTCGAGAGCATTTCCCCCTCTGTCAAAACCTCATCCGTATCCCCTCATCGAGTGAGAATCCTTCCTACAACCTCGCGCAATCAGTCATCCTCGCGTTGTACGCGCTCAGGCGTCGCTCACACGAAGCTATCGGCGATGATATCAAGGACCTTCCAACAAGTGGACAATTGGAGCAGTTCACGCAGATGGTGCTGCGTACCGCTGAGCAGGTTGGATTTTTAAATGAGAACTCGCCCAATCACATTGAGGAGCTCCTCGTGAACATCACCCGACGTGGGAGACTCTCGACAAGGGAGCTAAAGATCATGACCGGTTTATTTGGCATGATCCACAAGAAGCTTGGCTGATTGTGAGCAATCGTATTTTCAGGAGTCTCTCTCTCAGGACGCCTTCGCGTACGCCGCAATGAGTCGCTCATAGAACGAGATAAGACGGGCACGCAGCGGCACCGCAAGCTCCGCAAGTCGTCGTTGCTCTTGAATATACTCCTCACGTCCCGTCGCTGTTTCAATCAGTATCGGCTCGAAGCCCTGGTCCTTAAGATCGTACGGGCTCGCCCGCATATCGATCCGCCGAGCGTCGGCTGCGAGAAGGAATGTGTCCGCGATAAGTTCGCTCGAACACCACGGCGCGATCTTATGAGCGAATCGATAGAGGTCCATCGTCACGTGGATGCACGCTCGTTGGTCAAAGTCGGTGGTAGCATCTCGCGAGAGTTTGTTTTTGTTGAGGGGCACTGCATCAGGGGTGAAGAAACGAAAGGCGTCAAAGTGAGTGCACCTAAGGTCAGAGCCTTCAACGATAGCGTTTACCTCATCTGTGGGGAGTCGAAGAGGGACCTGGCTGTGACGAGGAGCGTCACTCCGATACACCATCGCCCATTCGTGAAGCCCGAAGCAGCTAAACTGTGGTGGACGATTGGCGATGCCGGTTAAGTATTTCAATGCCCACTCCAGGAACGGTCTTCTCCGCTCTGGAAAGGAGAGTGGAGAGATAGTCGCCCCATCATCGGTGACGGCAAAATCATCAGACCAATCGAGATCCTCTGTTGTCGCCCCCTCAAGCGTTACGCCGATTCCAGGGCTCCATCGTTTGAGGTGGGATGGACGAAAGGGATAGTAGTTAAAGAGGAAATCGTATACCGGATCTGGGACGTCACGACTCGCGCGAGAGACTCGAGCGTCTGCCCACGCACCCACCCGCTCCACGTGCGCCTCGCGCCGAGCTTCCCATTCAGAGCGCGTAAGCGTGATCGGGGAACTACCTGAGACCAACTGCGTGCCTTACACGTTCGATTGTTTTTGACGCGACTGCCTGCGCCTTCTCCGCGCCCTTAGCTAACTCCTTGCGGAGCAGCGACTCGTCTTTGCGATATTCGTTGTATCGATCCCGCATCTCTTTGACGTGCTCGTTGATAGCAACGAAGAGCTCATCTTTTGCGTGTCCCCATCCCATGCCACCCTTCGCGAGCCGCGCGGCGAGGTCGTCGTACTGGTCCTTGGTCGCGAAGAGACTGAAGAGTTCACCAACGGTCGAGCCGGCGAGTGTCTTTGGTTCCTCTAAGCCTGTTGAATCGGTCTTGAGGGACATAAGTTTTTTCCGAAGGCTCTTCTCATCGCAGAAAAGAGGCACTTCGTTGTTATACGACTTCGACATCTTCCGCCCATCTAACCCGGGGATGGTCATTACCTCTTCCTGAATGAGTGGCT
The DNA here is from genome assembly GCA_044345405.1 of Bdellovibrionota bacterium. Classification (GTDB taxonomy): domain Bacteria; phylum Bdellovibrionota_C; class UBA2361; order UBA2361; family OMII01; genus OMII01. The sequence goes on along the minus strand of JBIJBE010000006.1, from coordinate 64,174 downwards.
CAGGAAGCTTGAGGAGTTCGCCGTAGGTCGCGTTGAGCGATCCCGCCATATCACGCGCCATCTCAACGTGCTGTTTTTGGTCTTTTCCAACCGGCACGATATCCGTGTCGTAGAGGAGAATGTCGGCAGCCATGAGCACAGGGTACGAGAAGGTCCCCATGTTCACCTCAAGTCCCTTCGCCGCGGCATCCTTGAAGGCGTGCGCCTTTTCAAGAAGTCCGTGCCCCGTTACGCAGCTTAAGTACCACGTCAACTCAGTGACGCTCGGTACATCTGACTGTCTAAAGAGGGTGTGTTTATCGGTGTCGAGACCGATAGCGAGCCAGGTCGCCACCTGATCGAGCGTTTGGCTCGCGAGCGCGTCAGCGTCTCTGTTTTGGGTGAGCGAGTGGAGATCCGCGATGAAGTAGATACAGTCGTAGCTCTTCGAGAGCTCAAGAGCAGGTTTTAACGCCCCGAGGTAGTTGCCGAGGTGGAGGTTGCCCGTTGGCTTTAAGCCCGTGAGGGAACGTTTTTTATGCGAGCTCATCTGAACGACTCCTGATACCTAGAGAAAACACCACCGAAGTTACGATCTCCTTCGGCGGTCTATTGTTCGGGGAAACGGCTTAAATGTAAAGCCTCGGTACTATTAGCTATATTATAAAATAACCGAATAACTTCGATTGCTTGGCCAGCCATCTCCATGGGACACTAAGGGGTACCTTGCGTGCCCCGCCGCGAGAAGAAGCTTCACGCGAAGAGCGAATAGTTAGCAATCCTTACCAACGATACCATGACCGGCTCTATGTTCTTAGGAATCGACCAGGGTTCGAGCTCCACGAAAGGGGTACTACTCGACGCATCCGGGCAATCTGTCGCCGACTTTACTGTCGCGGTTCCTCCCCGTGTAGAAGTTGAGAGAACGGTTGAGCAGGACGCGGAGGGACTTCTCTCCTCTGTGGTAGAGGTGTTTCTCAAAGCGAGGCAGTGGGCGAGCGCGAACGACTCAAAGATCGTAGCTGCCGGACTTGCCGTCCAGCGTTCGGGTGTACTCGCGTGGCGATCTTCAGATGGGGTGCCCCTGCATCCCATGATTACGTGGGCCGATACCCGCACCTTTCCGATTATTCAAAGTTTTGGTCGCTACAGTGAGCGTATCTCCGAGCTGACGGGTCTTCCTACGATTCCCAACTTCGCCGCGGGAAAGATCCACCTTCTGCAACGTAAGTTCCTTGAGCCCTCGGTGAAGGTCGGTACCTTAGAGTCGTTTATCCTGTATCGATTAAGTGGCCGGCACCTTTTCGCCACTGAAGAGACCATGGCAGCGCGCACCATGCTCTATCCGATCGCCACGGGCGGTTGGAGCGAGCAATTGTGCCGTGACTTTAAAGTTGATCGCGCTCGTCTCGCGCCGATTCGACCATCGTTCGCAGCCCATACGACCTTCGAGGAGATCCCTGTGGTCGCTGTTCTCGGCGATCAACAAGCGGCTGTCCTCGGTCGTCCGGGAGAGAGCGGATACGCGCTCCTCAATCTTGGCACGATCGCCTCGCTTGTCGTTGAGACCGGCGAACGGCGGGTGCAAAAGATGGGGCTCATGACGAGTGTGCTCTTTTCACGAGAGGACCCGGTCACCAAAGATGTTCGTAAGGAATATCTGGTTGAGATCACTTCGGCCATAACGGGGACGGTTCTTATGGAATCCCTCCGCAGAGGATGGTGTCACGATACCGCCGATCTCCACACGATGTGCGTGGAGTCATATGAGCGACACCCTGAGGGTATAGCGACCGCGTACTTCGTGAATCATCGCCCTTCTCCACCGTGGCATCCAGAGCGCACACCGAACGCGCTCTTCTGTAAGGCTGGCGCAACTGTTAGTGATAAAGTTCGAGCGATTGTTGAGAACGTGGGGAATCTAATCGTGCGGATGATAGAGGAGTTTCAGGATAAGGGGCTCCTTGGTCCCGATGAGAATAACGAGATCGTCGTAACCGGTGGAGGATCTGAACTCGACTATCTCTTGCAGTATATCTCCGACGTGAGTGGCAGAACCCTTCACCGTATGCCAACCCGTGAAGCCACCGCGCGGGGCGCCGCGCTCGCCGCGCTGGTTTACGCCGAAAAACTCCCATCAACCCGTGAGTTCACAAAGGAGCCTCCGAAAAAGAGCTATCAACCACAGCATCCTGAACGACGGAGACGATACATGATGTGGCAGAAGCTAGAGCACGATCTCTTTCACGGCCTTCTTCCAACGACGGTTGAGCTCGAGCCGTAGTCACTGACACGGGAAATTCCCTATAGGAAACGCTCCGATTCCAGTGCTACAAACCAACCATGCACCACACCACCCAACACACCCGAAAGATACTCGCGACAAGTAATGAGGTAACAACGTACGGCACCATGGAGGTGCTTGAGTTTAGCGAACAGGGGCGTATTAAACGAGCATGGATGATGGCGCTCAAATGTCTTGGGGCCACTGTGTTGTGCGTATTTATTCCTGTCGCGCACTTCTTCTTGGTGCCGCTTGGTCTCCTTGTGGTAACGCCCATTATGACTATCTACACCTTCCGTGTAAAAACCAAGATCCTCTCGGCGAAGGTTGATTGTCCCGCCTGCCATAAGCCACTTAACGTTTTAACCAACCAAGAGCAGTATCCGTTCTATGAGAACTGCTCTTCCTGTCATCGGCAGATAGCTCTTACACAAGCGGCGTAGCGAACTCAGCGCGCCCTCCGCAAATGACCTCAGTCATGAGCGGCGTCGAAGTTCAACGGTACCCTCCTAGTGCGGGAATGTTCCCGAGCTAAACTATGTACCTATGGAGGTTTCTATGCCACGCAGTGAGTACCCACTTATTCCACAAGAGTTCTTTGGCAGTGATTTCGCCCCGATTATTCGTCAGATGCGCCGAGCGATTAACTCCGCGCTTCAGGACGTGTGGGAGCCGGTCGGAGTCTCGTCCATTCGTCAGCGCGAGTTTCAACCCGAGGTCTCCGTGTCGGAGGATGAGCGAGAGATCCGAGTCCAGGCAGAGCTTCCTGGCATGAAGGAGAGCGATATCGAGGTCACCTTCGAGCCAGGCTACCTCGTTCTTAAAGGTGAAAAGAAAGAGGAGGAGCAACGTGAGTCGAAGATCCGTGGCGCCCGCTACTCCGAGTGGAGATATGGCGCGTTTGAGCGACGAATCCCCCTTCGGGTAGAAGTCCAGGAGAGTCAGATACAGGCGAACTTCGACCGAGGAGTGCTCACCGTATCTCTGCCAAAAACCGAGCAGTCCCGTCTGCAAGCCCGACGTATTCAGGTCCAGCCGGGCGCTCCGCGACAACTTGAAAAGCCGGCGGGGAAGGGGCGAGGAGAGGCACCATCTGAGCAACCATCCGCGCACTAAGGCACGGAGGGCGAAACGATGACGTAGACGTCCGGCGTAGGACGTCTGACGGTAACCGTCGACGGTTTTCGTTTTACCGTCGACGGATTTCCCCATCGTTCCACAACGCGATCAGACTGTGGGTCGCGCTTAGAACGATCGGCCCCACCACGATCCCCGCGCTCCCGAATACAAACACACCTCCCAATATGAAGAGAAAAATGAGAAGGGTGTGGTAGTGAAGTCGCTTCCCGACAAGAACGGGATAGAGAAAGTTGTCCGCGAGTCCTATGACGATCGTTCCCCATATCACCAGCACAACCGCGTCGCTCCATCTTCCATGCAGAGCGAGGACGAAAGCGGTGGGAATCCAGATCACAAACGCGCCTAGGTACGGCACTATGGCTAGCAGCCCCATCACGATCCCCCACAGCGCCGGTTGAGGGAGCCTCAGCCACCAAAAGATCGCGCTCCCGAGCGCCCCCTGGAGCACCGCCATCAGGACAACCCCAAAGAGACAGGCGTGTACCGTATCGAGCACCCTAAACACCGCCTTCTCCGTTTGTTGTTCAGGGAGCGGGACTCCCCATTTGAGGTAAGAGAAGAAGAGCTCTCCGTCTCTCATAAAGAAAAATGTGGTGAAGAGTATCAACAAAACCTGAACAAGTCCGATCAGCGACATCGTAATAAGTTGAGGTAACCGCTGCCCCACCGATGCCACGAAATCAGTGACGAGCTGTTGGAGATGGAGCGATTGCTCAAGCCACACCATGAGCGGGGCGAGGCGGGGAGGGGCCGTCGTAGGATCGAGCCATACACGCAGGCCGGACTGTTGAATGACGCTCGTGATATTCTCAGCCGCGGCGTTAATAAGGATCCGCAATACCCATAGCGTCGGAACAAAGATAACAACTGTCGCGAGGGTAAGCGCGAGAAATGAGGCGAGCGAACGACTGCGAATTCGTTGTTTAAGCCACGATGAGACGGGATAGGAAGCTACCGCGAGCGCGAGTGACCATGCGAGCACCGAAAAAAACGGCTTAACGATCGAGGCGCAGAGATAGATAAACCACAGAGTGGTGAGTCCTAGCGCTAGTGACTGACTGTACGGAAGGTACGGTTCCCGAATTGATAGCTTGTGCGCTTCATCGTCGGTCACGGCTCCTCATGTGTCCGGCATGGAGGTAAAAAAACCCGACTACCAGTTATAGTCGGGTTCCGAGCGCAGAGTTCATTAGACCACCGGTACCTACTACCTCAGTAGTATCGCAGGCATCCCCGGCTTAGTTCCTCTACTGAACGATCTAATTTTTAGGCTAGACCAACTGGGGAACCAATCTCCCTCGGTAAACGAAGGAGCAACCTAATCGTCCATTACTCAGGGTGAGCTGAGTAACAGCCTTCCCTGCGTTCTGTGATTGTGAAGGTACCGCGGGACGCGAGATGCCGCGATGATTGGGATTAGGTTGAAAACAATTTACGAAATTTACCCAGCGACCTATAGCTTGTGCGCTTCATCGTCGGTCACGTTGGCTCATGTGTCCGGCATGGAGGTAAAAAAAACCCGACTACCAGTTATAGTCGGGTTCCGAGCGCAGAGTTCATTAGATCACCGGTACCTACTACCTCAGCAGTATCGTAGGCATTCCCGGCTTAGTCCCTCTACTGAACGGCTCAATCTAGTGATTAAACCAACTGGGGAACCAATCTCCCTCGACAAGCGAAGGAGCAATCTAATCGTCCATTACTCAGGGTGAGCTGTGTAACGGCCTTCCCTACGTTCTTATGAGTGTGAAGGTACCGCGGGACGCGAGATGCCGCGATGACTCGCCTCATAGTGAAAACAAACTACGAAAGCTTTCCAGCGGCCTCATAGACACGCTGTGGAGGAACGCGAAGATTCCATACCAAGCCGAACCATGAGAGCACCTTTAAGATGTAGTGCGAGACATCGATCTCCCACCAGTAGAAGCCCTGGCGCTCTGAACCAGGATAGTAGTGGTGATTGTTGTGCCATCCTTCGCCGAGAGTTATCAGGGCCAAGAACCAGTGGTTGCGGCTGTGGTCGGTGGAAGGGAATCGCCGCTTTCCAATCAGGTGAGTAAATGAGTTGATGCAGAACGTGCCGTGGTAGAGCAGCACGGTGCTGATGAAGAAGCCCCATACGAGCATCTGCCAACCGTTTGTTCCAAGCTCGGGATGCGCGCTCTGGAGATACACTCCAAGGAAGAATGTGCACACCGCGAGAAGGACCACCGGAATCACATTGTACTTCTCAAGAATGGTGAGCTCTTTGTATTTCGTGAGATCCTTGACGAGGTCGAGGCGGGGCTCAAGGAACTGAGAGCTCAACACCCAACCGATATGCGAGAAGTAGATACCGTGAACGATCGGTGAGTGAATATCTTCTTCGGTGTCTGAGTGACGGTGGTGATGGCGGTGGTGCGAGGCCCACCAGATCGGTCCCTTCTGAGCCGCTGTGGTTCCAAGTAACGCCAAGAGAAATTGAAACACCCTGCTTGTGTCGTACGACCGGTGCGAGAAGTAGCGATGATAAACGCCCGTAATCGCGAACATACGTATCACGTAGAGGGCGAGACATACCGTTACCGCGGTCCAGCTCCAACCAACCCAGATGACCGCAAGGCAGGCGAGGTGTACAGACCAGAACACTCCCTGCTTGACGATATTCATGAAGCTGAATGGCTCGTTCTTATTCTCAACATCTCCGTGGTACATGGTTCCTTCTGCGTACGTATACAATTAACCGGGCCTCGATCGTGACATGATGAGCTAGGCAGAACAAGGCTTAGGCCTTTTTAGGTGACTAAAAACCACGAGAAGGGCCATGACCTTTATTACCGGTATGAGAGCTCATCGGTTTGAGTCGTACTACAGGGTGTTGAAATAGAACGGTATTTAGCCTCCTGGCTCCCTTGCCCTTGCCCAGAACCTCTTGCGATCCGCAGTGTACAAAGGGATGCACTATGATGACTGACGTCGACCGCAAAACGTACACCGTGAGCCGTCGACGGTTTACCTAGGACGTCCCACGTCGACGTGATCGTCATCGCTTTGCAAGACATCTTTGAGAGTGCGGCAGAGTTTGTTTTCGTCGCCCTTAGGCCGCCTTAACGAGATCAAGCTTACGAGCCCGCATCCACAAGCTCTCAAGGTCGTACTCCGAGCGAACCGGCTCGTAGAATACGTGCGCGACGACATCGCCGCAGTCGATGAGGACCCATTGACCATCCTCATATCCCTCTACTGAGAGAGGTCGAACTCCGACCTTGGCTAATTCTTCGATCACCCTATTGGTGATTCCCTGAACCTGACGATCGGAACGCCCACTCGCCACGATGAAATAGTCCGCGAAGTCTGACACGGACGCGACATCAAGAACTACGACCTCGGTTGCCTTTACTTCTTCACAGGCCTGTACGATCTGCTTGGATACGGCCAAAGACTCATCTTTGGTAGCTTCGACTACAGCGAGGTTTTTTCTCATAGTTCGCGGGATCCTCCATTAGGCAAATAGACACGTAGATTAACTATAGGAACGATAAAATGATACCCAATCGTGTTGAGAATGTGACGGTTCGAGTTGAGAGGATGACTGCGAAGAGGGGATTTTAGCGCGCAGAAGAGTGCTTGTTGTCGAGGGGTGCGATTGATGTTTTCGCTGTGGTGGACCGTGACGCCTCCTACAAATTCACCAGATACGATAAGTATAGCAGGATAATTACCTATCCATAAAGCGATTTTTTAAGCTTGAGGGTTGAGCGCTTACTTTTGTAAGGGAATACCGGGCTCTAGCCTGGAATCAGGCCCCCGAAAGCGTGGACGTCTGTCAGGGAGTGGGACACTCAGACCCGCATGGGACGCGCTACTCGCTTCGCTCGAATGTCGAGGTCTTCTGTTGGGTCTTGGCGGTGTATTTATTGAGGTAGCTCTCCATCGGGGCCTTTGCCATTGGGGCGGTAGCGTCGTTTGGGTCGAGCATAAGAGGTTGCGCAGGCACGACCCCTTCCGCTGAGGCGCTTTCGAATGCCTTCACCTGCTCGGCGGTGATCGCCCCCTTTCGCTTGGTGTCTATCCGCTCGAAGTTATTGATGGCTCCATCTATGGAGTCGACCCGCTCCCCAATCCCGACCATGAACTCCCTCATCTTTTTGAGTTCATCTTTTGAGAACTCCTGAGAGCCTTCCTGTTCGATTATGCGAGCTTCGTTTGATGATTTCCGAGCTTTGTCCTCGGAGAAGGTGGCTTTCTGGGGTTGGGCCCCGCCACGTTGTTGAACCCATGAAAGGGTATATCCACTAAGTCCTCGTACGCTCATACGCAACTCCTTTTGCGTCCGGGATGGTTTGCAAACATCCACCGTGAATGCGGGTGCGGTCATAAACCCCCGCAGAGGGTGTATCGGCGACCTTTCTCTCTGCCTTGAGCGATTTTAGATGTGCCCAAGGTTTTTCTAACGAAACGTGTTCTTATCTTTTCCGCCTCTAAGAGCCGACCCCACGAACGGAATCGCTTCAACGAACAGCGACGAGCGACCGCGCCGCATCACATCATCTAAGGAATCAACGATTCTCTTCACGTTGGTTCCATCTGACTCGCGTACGATCGTGCCGAATCGATGATCGAGATGGCGCGCAAGGCGCAACCTGTCTTCCTGTAAAACAAGGATCGTCACGATAGGAAACGGCGCTCGTCTTCCCGCACACAACCTTTATGAAACTGGGACGTGGAATCCACGTCGTTACATTGAAGCAATGTTACTAACCATAAAAATAAAAAGGATACGGTATGAAGAACGACACAACGGATACGTGTGTGCCGAGCGTTCGTGGACGCTCGGTGTTTGGAGGCCCTCGGGCTGAGTCGGTGTTCTCATTCGCGCTTTTCGCGGTGGGTACGGCAATTGTTGTTGCCGGCGTAGTGGATGACGCCATGGCGCAAGTCAGCTCCGGGGCGGCTATTCAGTACAACGCCGAGAGGATCGATGCCGCGGTCAATGCGATTATGACCTACCTCGAGGGGGCGTTTGGAGCGTTGATCATGGCAGCCGCTGGAGTTGGCGCGATCATGTCTGCCGCCTTCGGTCAGTACAAGGCATCGTTAAGCCTCCTCGTCGTCGCCGTGGGATCCTTTATTCTGCGGTCGTTGATAGGAACATTCTTTAACGACGTAGGAATCCAAGCGTAGAAGGGTTTCGCTCGTTACAGCGCCGTGGTGGCGATAAAAACTGGAAGCCTCGGGTTCGCGCCCGGGGCTTCCCTATTTTCGAGAGAAGCGTGTTAAGGCTCCCTCTCATTCGGATGTTCACTCGTAAACGCTGTGAGTGCCGCTTTGCGTTCAGACGTTCGAGGATGGGAGGCGAAATAATCCGAGGCGTCCTTGTCGCCGTCAGAGGATGAGTTCTCCGCGGCTTGTTCGAGTTTATCCAGCGCCGACGCCAAGAGCATCGGATCGAGCCCCATAGCCTTGAGGCTTTCAGCCGCGAAGTGATCAGCCTGCATTTCGTTTGCCTGGGAGTACTGCGCGTGCAAAAGGGAGATGGCGATACCATGCATCGTTCCTGGATCGCCACCGAGGATCATGAGTGAGGTGACTCCGAGGAACGACGCCCTCAGCAACGCATCGACGCCGTGATTAAATTTGAGATGACCAAGCTCGTGGAGCAGTACCGCCTTCAGTTCATCATGCGTAAGCCCGGTCACGATAGCGTCGATAATGATCATATTGTTTGGAATGAGAGCCGCGGCGTTCATCATGGTTGGCCGATTACGCACCTGTCGAAAGAGAACCTTGATTGGCCGCTCCGGAAAGAACCGCTCCTGTAATCTTAGAGCGTCATCGGCCACCGCGCGTTGCTTTGATTCGTCTAGGGAGGAAGGTTGTAAGATAATCCGATCCAGAACGGCGAATGATTGGTCTGCGATCGCTGATTGAATTCCCTGGGTCACGAGCGGGCGCATGAGTGGAATAACCAGGGGAGGCGCGTAGATCACAAAGAGCGTGATGATAGCGAGCGCGCCCGCCATTCCCACGATGGCCCGATACGCGCATCGCTCCATCCATGCCGGGATCTTCCCGCTCAGCGAGAGATGTTTTCCGAGCGCCTCTCGCGTCTCAAGGGTGTTTGGGAGTTCGATTCGACCGATCGATCGCACCGTGATTGGTATAAGGGGACTATCATCGAAGAGTTCAAAGGAGAGGTCTCCCCGAGTTGCCTCGTTGCGCTCTCCGCTCGCCCGCCAGATCGTCATGTCGCCGGAAGGCTCGTGTATCTCTACCGATACGCTCTCGGGTTTGGCGCTTAATCCATCAAACAGAGACCCGGTTACCTTGTGTGATGCCATTCCCTAGAATCCAAAATCAAGGTCCATGTTCAAAACCTCCGCGGCCTGATCCCCAAGCGCCTGCACCTCCACCTGCTGGGTTCCGACGAAACTTTGGACCCCCTCCGTGCTTGCTATGGAGAGGCACGACATCTTGTACTGAAGAAGGCGAACGACGCACCATGGATACGCGAGGCCGAGAGTGCAGATGATCAGCACGGCGTTAAGAGCACCGAGCTTGAGAAGGGAGCTCACCCTCGGGGCGTAGGCAATAGTGGCATCACCCACGGTAGCGCCGTTCCACGTCGCTCTCCCAACCAGAGCATGAAAAAGAGGCGCTATCGACAAAACAACCACGATGTTCATAGCGACTGTAATCAAGGCGGGCATGAAGGTGCCGAGGGCGCTGGTGTCACCCTGATCGGGTGGCGCGTAAAAAAAGATAGCGACAAAAGCCCGGAAGGCGATAAGCGCGATAACCGGCAGGGTGACCAGGAGGCCCACGCCCGCCGTGGTTAGGTACACGCCCCAAAAATCCCGAGCGGTGGTTCTCCCTGTGAACCGTGCCGTGCCGAATTGGAGTTGGCTCATAACGTAGCGTCGCTCCGCGGCTCGGGCTGTCGGAACGAGAAGCCCAAGGGGGATAATCGCCAAAAATCTATAGAGCATCGAGTACAGGAACACATCCCAGGTGGTTCCATTAAAGTGAAATTTCAAGCCTCGATACTCAGAGTAACGAGCTCGAAATCGATACGTTTGCAGGATCAATCGTGGAACGACGCACAGGAACGCTACATACATCACGATATTCAAAACCGGAACCGCGGAGAGCGCGGAAAAGACAATAAACAATCCCAGCACGATGAGTCGTCCCTTACAGATCGACCACGGGTTGGCTGTGTATTCAAAGGATGACCCAGCGAGCACCGTATTGTGATGAAAGTATTTCAGTCGCCGCACCTTCGCCCACGGACTGTAGAACCCAAACGTGATCAAATTAAGCGCAAGGTTCGCGAAGAAAACTTTGGCGTATCCATCACCGGTGCCCGTGAAGGCGCACTGCTCTACCTGTTGAGGGGCTTCGGCGTGAGGTGATTCGTCGATCCGAGACGGGGCATGTACCTGTTCCATGAGACGTCCGTCGGCGGAACAACGCGGGGGCTGAAGGGATGGGGGCGGAATGGGTGCTTTTATAGGGGAATGCAGTGAGGTTCTGTGTTTACACCGTCTCTCCCTGTTCTAACCTACCCTACTAAGCCCGGAAGATGCTCTTTACCTTGTTAAGTATCGTCTGTGGAGCGAAGACCGATCCCCCTGATAGGCGAATGATACCTGCTTCCACGCCCGCATCCTTCTTAGCTTGAGCATCCTTCACGCTCGCATGAGATTGAGTTGAGGACTCGCTCATCATCGGATAATGCCCGTTGAAACTATTGGCTCTGAGAAAAACGCCGGAGAGTGCTTCAAGTAGGTTCTGATAACGTTCCTCGGGTAGATGACACCTGAGAGTGAATACGGCTGGGCAGCCAACAAGGTAACGATTCGCGAGTTCACGTTGCCTCCCTTTCGCCACAAATGGATGCAATATCTCGACACCATCCACAGGGTTATTTGAAAGGTGTTCCAGAACCACCATCGTTGTTTGCGTCATTCTTTCTAAACGGACGTCCATGGACTTGAATCCGTCGATAACAGAGGCAGCGCTGTCTGCCGGAAGTGCGCCGCCCTTTCGGCGACGATCCTCGAAGAGCAGCTTAGCTAGATCTGGATTATCGGTGAGAACCGCGCCGCTCAGCGTGCCCGCTGTGTAGGCTTTGGTGAGGCTCAGTACATTCAAAAGTTTGTCGAAGCCAACCTCCCTCGCGATTTGCAGGGGAATACATGCGCGTCCAGTTGTGAGGGTGTTGTCGAGGATCATGGTCGCGCCGATGTCTCGGGCGGCTTCCATAGCTGGTTTGAGGTCCACTACATCAAGCAAGGGATTTGTGACCGGTTCGCCGACGATTAGTGTTGGCTTTCTGCGACGAATCTCTTCACCAACGTTTGGGTCGGTAAGGTCGATGCTTTCTAACGAGATGTGTTTCTCTTGATGTTCTTCGGAAAAGAAACGATGCGTTCCTCCATATACAGAACGGTGAAGCAACACGGTTGGTCGATCACCTCCTGCCAGCTTAGTTGCTGCCGTTGTAGCCGCGGCGATTGCGCGCATGCCATCAGAAAAGGCGTAGCAATGCTCCCCAAGTTCAGCCGCTCTTAAAACATTTTCAACGTGCTTTCCCCCTTCGTGACCTTGCCGACCATAATCTTGCGTCTCTCCGCCATCGCCCGACTTTGGAAGCAGGTAGGACGCACCACGAGGGTACCGACCGCCGAGAGGATCTCCCTCTTGAATGTGTGATTGCAGGGCATTGCCGACGCGCTCGTCGAAACTCAGTGTCGCAAGGGAAGTGATGGGGGGAGAAGCAAGTCGGCTCATATGGGTAGCATCAGAGTTGGTAGCAGACCGATGGAGGGTATCAAGTTCGGCCCCCTTATCAAATGACTGTGGGGTTGCCATTGATAATGATTCCTCTAGAAGACGACTATTAGAGACTAGTGAAGTCTGGGATTTGAGAGCGTTGGATACCTGAGAGGCTATGTGGAGGAGGGAAGACGGCCCGCCAGCCGAAGCTTCCGAAGGAAGCGAAGATTGGAGCCGCCCACGTGAATCGAACACGCGACCCCTTCATTACGAATGAAGTGCTCTACCAACTGAGCTAGGGCGGCCCAAGAACCAAGAACTGGGTCTCTCTCTACTAGACGCTTGAGAGCCCGGAATCGGTCCGCAAAAGAGACACCTCACGGTGCCTTTTTCTCATTTATAGCGAGTCTTACCCAAGGTTTCAATCGGTGGCTCGGGTTATCGAGTTGGCGCTAGAACGACCGTTTTAATGACCGAGCTCGTCTGTAATATGGCAAAGAGGGCCAGGTACGGGAGGACAGCTGTCGGCGGTAACGGCCCCTCCATAAAGAGACGGATGACCGGCACTGCCAAGGTCACGATAGAAAACGCGAAGGCGTAGTATCCCCAGGCGGCCACGTGCGGAGATGGGGCTGGCGATGGTGCGACACCTCGAGCGGTTATGAGGTCTAAGGTGTCGAGGATAACCGCCGGGTGCGTATCAAGAGCGGTCGCTTTCACCTCGTAGTGACTACGCCGAGCGAGAAGAAGTCCTTGAAGCCACAATCTGAGCGGAAGCGGGGTTCTCTTCAGGTAACGGGGTGATGCTTGCAGAGTAAAAACGGAGCCTTTTGTTGTAACCACCAAGTGCGATGCCGCTATCTCGTCGATGCGAATCCTTGGTCTGCCGAGTATCCCGATCGAGCTATTTGTCAGGGAAATGACAGGTCTTCGGAAGCATAGGATTGTGAGCGCGAAAAGCGCGGAGGAGAAGCCGTAGCCGCACATCACCACGCCGAGCGCAATCTGTCCGGCGGTTCCAGGGTGTTCAATAGACATCCACCATCCGAGCTGAAGAACGAGGAGGCCGAACGCGATATGAGCCAAGGAAACGCCTCTCCGCTGGTGAACAGCGAGCGCCTTTCCAAGCGACGGTGCTACGGGAGGGGCGCTGGTCGGCGGCGCGGAACGATGGGTCGCTTGTGGCTCGTTTTGACGGCGATACGCAGATGGATTTTTAAAGAACTCCCGTACCTGAGCCATCGCCACGTTGATTCGACTCGTTTGCTCCTCGGCCTTCTTTCTTAACCGAGCGTCGTGACCGAAGCGGTCCGGATGCCACACCCGCACGAGGTCCTTGTACGACGCGAGTGCGTCATCAAGGGAGGCGTTTTCCGTTAGCCCCAGTGTTTGGAAGTGGTCTCGCAGCGAACTCATACCCTAGGGTTATGTCTGGTCCCAGGAGTTCGGTGATTTAACATATTGAAACAGCGTGGCTTTTTGATCGTCACCACAAACTGTTCTATTTACTCAATCCAGCGACCTCTGCTGGTGTCTTTATTCAGCATCTGCTACCATAATTTGGTATATAACAAATACACGAGGTGGTTTTGTGGTCACAGACATACTTACCAAGCTGAGGAGCGCATACGCTACGGCCGTTTTAGACGGTAATGCGGATGAAGCGCACAAGGTTCTGGACCAGGGCCTCGCCAGTGGAGTCATTCCCTCAAAGCTGTACCTCGACGTCCTTATGCCCGTGCAGGTAGAGCTAGGCGCCCGCTGGCACAGAGGAGAGATCTCTATACCGCAAGAACACATCGCCACGCAGATTACCTTACGACAGATGACCCGCCTCAAGGGTCTCTTAAAGACCCGGCTAAAGCTCGGTCTCAAAGCGGTGGTTAGCTCCGTTGAGGGTGACCAACATTTTATCGGGGCCCAAGCTGTCGCGGATTTTCTCTCGGTGGATGGATGGGAGGTCGACTTCCTCGGTGCTGACGTACCAACGGATCATCTCGTACCGTTTTCGAAAGCTCGCGGTGCGCACCTTGTGTGTGTGTCGTGCTCCCTGACCGGACTCGTTCCGGTGGCGGCGAAGTTAGTTCAGGAATTGAAGAAGCTCAATCCGGCTCCGAAAGTTATCGTTGGTGGCGCGACGTTTATCATGAATCCCGACCTCGCCGAACAGGTTAAAGCCGACGCGTTCGCAGCTGACCCACAGACGGCGGTGATCTCGGCGCGGCAGGTGTGTGGTCTCTTAAACGCTGAGAACTCGCTCGGACTCTTCTTGCGAAAGCTCGGTCACTCCGTTCACGAGTATCGAAAGCTACGAGGTTTCAGCCAGCAGGAGCTTGCGACTAACTCAGACCTTGACCGTGCCTACATCAGCGCGGTGGAGCACGGAAAGCAAAACATCAGCATCGGCGCGATCTCAAAGTTGGCGAAGGCGCTCGATGTGAGTATCGAGGAGCTTCTGATCGGCGCTGAGTACTAAGTTTTACGAGCCTACTTTCGTCCGATAACCGCGGCTGTATGCGGGGCGGGATGTCCCTCAACGGTGCGTGAAGGATCGTTCGGGTCAAGGAAGTCGGACAAACTCTCAAATGGCGCAAGCTCAGTACGTCGTTGCTCAAAGGTGGTTAAGGGGCCGAACGATTCAACGCGGACATCTTGAAATCCAGCGTTTAGGAAAAGAGTTTTGAGTGACGCGGCTGAGGGCATCGTCCACGCATTGCGCATCTTCGCGTACCGATCGGGTGGCGTAATAGTGAGTGGCTCATCGCCAGGCACCACAAGGCTTTCAAGAAGCACGTGTCCGCCGGGTCGTGTCGCGTCGTAGAGTTTCCTGACTGCGAGCGCTTGATCACGTTGATGATAGATAACCCCCATGCACAAGATGAAATCGAAGAATTCCGGGAAAGCGTCGAGCCCGAGGATCCCCATCGGTAGGAACGCCAGGTTCGGGACGCGCAGAATTGACTGAAGCAACGCGAATTGGAGCCAACAGCGCTCGACCGGATCAAAGCCGATGGCTATCTCTGGATGTAACGTCGAGAGCTTATAGAGAAAGTAGCCGTTGCTGCATCCGACATCGGCGATCCGCATCCCCGAGCGTTGCGGGATCATAGGGGATACTCGCCGCCACTTCATGTGCGAACGCCACTCCGTATCGAGCGCGAACTCCCCTAGCTGATAGGGACCCGTTCGCCACGAAATGAGGGACCGACAGATATCTTTCAGTCCCTCGTACTCTAGGCCGGGGGGTAACGTCGCCGAGATAGCGTCGGCATGGAGGTTTATGTCGGTTCCAGAGAGGTTTGTGTCGCTCAGGAGAGTCGAAAGTGACTTTCGGATCCCGTTCCAGTGTGGCGACCTCATCATAAGGCTCCACACCTTCCGGCACTCGTTCACCACCTCATGACCCTTTACAGCCCCATGATAGGGACGTAAGGGGGCAATAGTGGTGTGGAGGGGAAGTTTCATGCGCCTAGGGTCAGGTATCATGGAACGTGGCCTTAATCCAGCATCCAGAACGTGACACCCTTTTCAGCGCACCGTTACTTAGTTAGCATTAAACGTATGAGCACCTTCACTGAGACAACCGCAAGCATCACGGTGACGGTTGAGCCGGCACCTATCTTTGAAGAGACCCGCCCCGCTGAGGGCGTCTTTGTTTTCGCCTACAACGTGGCGATTGAGAATCAATCCGGCGATACCGTGCAACTTCTTGAGCGGCACTGGATCATCGAATCCGCGGGCGAGCAAACCGGCGAGGTCAATGGCGCCGGTGTTGTTGGCGTTCAACCCGTTCTCAGGCCGGGGGAGCGATTTGAGTACACGAGCAGCACCGTTATCAAAGATCCGATCGGAGCGATGCAAGGTAGCTATCTCTTCAAGAGAGGTGAAGCGGATTTTGTCACCGTGCAGATACCGCGATTCAAGTTGCTGTATCCGGCACTCTTCAATTAATCTGACGTGCGACGCATCGTCGCTCTGGGGTTACTTGACCTCTATTGAACAAACGCGAGTGTCGCGAGTACACCGCGATGATCCGAACCATATCCGCTGGGTAATGTTTCCGCCGCGATAGATGTCAGCCCCGCGCAGTGAAAGATAAAGTCTATGCGCATCATCCATGAGGGAAGTGGAAACTGTGGGCCGGGCCAGGTCCCTCCGCGCACTCTACTTCCCGAGGAGAACGCGTCAAACAATCCCATCTGACGAACGAGGCGATAGACTCGATTCCGAGTGGTGGCGTTAAAATCTCCCGCTAGGACCGCGGCGTCAGTGTCGATAAGACGAGACGTCTTGATGATATCTTGGACGAATAGCTCGCGCTCAATGATCGCGTTTGAGAGCTGCTGCACATCGTTATCGTCGTGCCTTCCCTTGATGAGGATGTGCGGTGGCACCGTATGAACGTTGACCACCCCGACTGTCTTGTTGTTTGGCAGTTGAACGTCGACTATCTGCGGAACGCCGATCGCGCGGGGGAAGCGGGAGGAGTCTCGTTCCCCGCACGGAAATCGAGAGAATACCCCCATTCCGAATACAGCGGGCTTCGCCTCGACGACCTTACATGGATAGTCCTCCCCGAGCCGAGCGCTCAATCGCTCCGCTACGGTTGGATTCAACTCCTGGAGGGTAATGATATCGGGACGCCTGCGAGCGACCTCGTCGTAAAAGCCAGGATCAACATCAACTGGACCCAAGAGGTTCGCGTCGAGGACGGTGAATTGAGAATCGGACCGGATGCCTGAAAGATTCCGTCGGGGATGGGCCCGAATCTCACCGGCAACGGTGGGTATAAGGAAGGAAACGATAAGCGATGTCCGAACGACCCGTTCTCGGAACTGTGGCGGTTTTTTTCGCGCCAGGGCAAGAAGCTCGGCAAGGACTGTCACCCCTGCAGCGATGATGAGGAGCGCCGGAGCGAACACGTTAGCCAGAAATATGAGGATATTATTTTCGTAATTCCCGAGAAACAGGACCACATAGATCACAGAACAGCATGTAAACGATAGAGCAACCGTCCGAGAAAGGCGCCGTTCGAAGCGGGAGCCGTTTGTCCGTGATGAACTCATATCGAAGATTCCAGTAGGCTCGTCCCGTTAGAGGAGGAGTATCATCCCTTCATGAGCACCGCTTGCGCGAGCTCCAAAAGGGTTCCGTGAAGTACCGTGTGTTCATCATCATCACCGATGATCACCACATTCGCGTCCGGGGAGATGGTCGAACTCAACTTGGAGAGCGCGGCGTGCGTCGCCACAAGCGCGTGAGCAGCCGCAAGGGGCCCTTGTCGCAACATACCGGCGAGAAGGGGTTGTGCTAAGAAGTTAGTGGCGAGCTCCGAGAGGGGCGCGCTGCCCGCGAAGTATACGTGACCGGTGGTATGGTGAGGCTCAAACTTTCGCGCGACCTCCCACACTACGATCGACGAGCTGCGGTCGTGTTCGATGTCAGAGGGGTGTCGTCTCTCTCCGGTCAATACGAGAGCCACTCGGACATCGAAGGAGTCAGACTTGAACCGTTCTTGGTATCGGGCGTAGACGCTTTCGCCGATAGCACGCATCCGAGACGTAATGGACTCCCAGGTGGTCGCTGTTGTCAGGGTCTCCCCAAGCTCCGAGAGCATGTCGATGGCGGGCTGTAGGGTCCCGGCGTGCGCGGCATATACGCCTGGCGCGACATGAACGAGCTTGGGAGCCGTCACCGGATACGGAGCGCCCCCGGCTGCATGGGTCTTAGTTCCCAGCGAATCGGCGAGAAGGACGAGGTAGGAGAGTTCTTGATGGATGAGAAAAGCGGACACGTAAGGAGGTTAGGATGGTCTCATGGAGGAAATCAAGCCTACCTTTAGCGCTCCCCTCGAAAGAGCATCATGGTAAATCGCATGAAGGCAACTTGTCCTGGGGTGAACTCTGTTCGGCAACGGTCCGCGGTGTAGGCCATATGATTGTGAATCGGGTCGAGGCCTTGCGATTGTGGGCAGGAGTCTCGCTTTGTTGGACAGTACTCACCTGGGGTTGGTAACGCCTCCCGGGGAGTGTCTGTAATCAGGTCGTTGATCGGACTTTCACAGCCACCGGTAAATGTGTGAAAGAGTCCGAGCCAGTGCCCAGTCTCATGCACCAGTACGTGCCCAACGTTGTAATTAGCCACATCACTTCCCGGTACGACTCGGTAGTTGAGAACCACTCCGTCCATAGTTGGTTGCATGCGATAGGTAAAGGGGAAGGTGGCGAAACCTAAGATCTTCCCCTTCACATTTTGATTCGGCGGCGGAACGATGTCCGTGATGTATACGTTCAAAGTCGTAACGCCACCTACCCGGAGCGCTTTCTTCATGGCGGTCTCTTCATCAGAGCCGGGCGAGATAGCTCTCCATTCGGGTTTGTCCACGTGATTAATTCCTCCCAACGCAAATCGGAATGGGGTGGAAGCTCCGCCGGTTTTACCCGAGTAGGCTCGGTTCAGGACATCAATTTGCTCCACGAGCGCTTCATCGGGTACTTCCCGGCTCGTTTCGGAGCTTGCACGTCCGATAACGTGGAAATAGACAGGTAGCGAGGTGGTCTTGGCGCTTGTGGTGTTGGCGAGCGCCGCGAGACTACTTCGTTGTGTCGTGAACATGTCTGCGATTTGGGCTCTGGAATCCGGTTCGAGGTCTTTGGTCTCGCATAAGAACAACTCCTTATTGGACGGGGTTGTCTGATTGTTGGATGAGTTGTCATCCCCTCCAGATGACGTTGCATCATCAGATTCCCTGACGCAGCCCACTACAAGGATGGGACAAAGAGCGAGAAGGAAGAAAAGCTGACGCATAAACGATCCCTGTTTTGGAGCCTTTCCCTATTATGAAGGGTAGGGCAGAGAATGTTGCTCAAAGCGGATCGGATAGGGCTGCTTGGATGAGAGCCAACGAGGAGGTTTCTGCCCTTTTCAGAGACTCTTTTCAGGGGACTTTCGACGAAGGTGTGCGGGGAGGTTTAGGAAATAAAAAAACCGCCACGGCTTTCACCGTGGCGGTTTCTAAATCTCGACCTCGTGCGAGGTCGGGATATTAGTACCGATAGTTCTCAGGCTTGTAAGGACCTTCCTTCTTCATGCTCAAGTACTCTGCTTGTTGGTCGGTGAGCTCAGTGAGCTGAACGCCAAGCTTGTTGAGGTGCAAGCGAGCAACCTTCTCGTCGAGAAACTTCGGAAGAACGTATACCCCAACAGGGTATTGTCCCTTCTTGGTGTAAAGCTCGATCTGAGCGAGTGTCTGGTTCGTGAACGAGGTCGACATTACGAAGCTTGGGTGGCCAGTAGCGCAACCAAGGTTCACAAGACGTCCTCGAGCGAGCACGACGATAGCGCGTCCATCCTTGAAAACGAACTTATCAACCTGAGGCTTGATGTTCATCTCGGTGGTGTTCTTCTCGAGCCACGCGATATCGATCTCGTTATCGAAGTGACCGATGTTGCACACGATGGCCTCGTCCTTCATCAACTTGAAGTGCTTCTCGTTGATGATGTTTACGTTGCCGGTCGCGGTTACGAAGATGTCAGCGATAGGAGCTGCTGTCTCCATCGTTACAACTTGGTAGCCTTCCATCGCCGCTTGAAGAGCGCAGATCGGGTCGATCTCAGTGATGAGAACGCGAGCGCCGAGGGTCTTCATCGAGTGAGCGGAACCTTTGCCTACATCTCCGTATCCAGCTACCACAACAACCTTGCCCGCTACCATAACATCAGTAGCGCGCTTGATTCCGTCAGCGAGGGACTCACGACATCCGTAGAGGTTGTCGAACTTCGACTTCGTCACAGAATCGTTAACGTTGAAGGCTGGAGCCTTGAGGGTTCCCGCTTTGAGCATCTCGTACAAACGGTGAACGCCTGTTGTTGTCTCCTCAGAGATTCCGTAGATGTCCTTCATCATCTCTGGATACTTGTTGTGCACAAGCATCGTGAGATCTCCACCGTCGTCAAGGATCATGTTTGGTCCCTTGCCGTTGAAGTTCACGGTCTGCTCAAGGCACCAGTCGTACTCCTCAAGGGTCTCACCCTTCCAGGCGAATACCGGTATGCCTACCGCTGCGATGGCCGCTGCAGCTTGGTCCTGCGTTGAGAAGATGTTGCAGCTCGACCAACGAACCTCAGCGCCAAGGGCGATGAGGGTCTCGATCAGAACAGCTGTCTGAATCGTCATGTGGAGGGAGCCGGCGATGCGAGCGCCCTTGAGAGGCTGCGACTTGCCGTACTCTTCACGAAGAGCCATGAGTCCTGGCATCTCCTTCTCGGCGATAACGATCTCTTTGCGGCCCCAATCAGCGAGGGTGATGTCCGCGACCTTGTAATCGGTGAAATTTGTCTTCATGGCTTGTAGCATACGCGTTTTTTATCAGTTACATGCACCCCGCTGTGAGGTGGCTTTTGACCCCGGAATCGTATACCAGGCGGTGCGTTGCGACAAGTAAAGGACCCCGGAACTTGTGGTGTGTGGCTTAAAGTCGTAGTTCCCTGGAATTATAAATCTTTTTGTAGGGAAAATGCGGCTACGCGACGCACGGAGGTGCACGCGAAAGGTTGCGGAGAAAAGGGCTTTGTTTGAAAACCTCTCAAGCAACCGGTTGATAGGTGAGTGAAGGATTGGGCGCGTTTTGCAATTCCCAATCCCTCGACTCACGAAGCATCGAATACGTTAGTTCGATGGCTTGTCACGGTTGTCGTCGGGGAGGATCTCCTGTCGGATGATTGGAACATCCTTGGGAGCCTCAATCCCGATCCGAACTTTGTCACCGGCAATTTGGACCACGGTTAGCCAAACGTCCTTGCCGATGAGGATCCTATCTCCGACCCTCCTGGATAGCACGAGCATTGGTGCAGCCTCTCTGGTGCTAAACTAGAAACGACATGATCGCGGGCAATCCACTACCCACCGAACTCATGCCGAATCAGCGAAAACCTTGGCTTTCAAAGCCCTTCTCCGCCGTAAGAAGGCCTGAAAGATACCTTAAGTGGAGGTCTTTAAGAAACGTTCGAGGCCCGTTTTTTAACCTGTTGCCAGAGGGCCTCCAGCTCCTCGGTCGTACGGGTATTAAGAGGTTTCTCCGGGGTCTCTTCGGTCGCGATCTGTTCGAGGATTTTGAATCGGCGCATGAACTTCGCGTTCGCTGCCGCCAGCGCCTCCTCCGCGTTAAACCCTAAATGGCGACTCTCCTGAGCGAGGGTGAAGAGGAGGTCCCCGAACTCCTCATAGACGAGCTCCTTGTTGAACGGCTTTCCACCGGCGTTCATAGCTGCGTTCTTGGGGTTTGGAAGCTCCGCTAAGAACTCGGCGAGCTCCTCACGTACCTTTTCCGCGACCCCCTCAGCGTTTGTCCAGTCAAACCCAACTCGGGCGCACCGCACCCCGATCTCGTGACACTTCTGAAGCGCTGGCATTGAGCGAGGTAGCCCGTCGAGCAGACCCTTTGCCTTCTTCGGGTCCGCAGCGCGCTCCTGCTGTTTGATAGCTTCCCAGTTCTTTAAGACCTCTGCCTCTCCGCTGACCTTCACATCACCAAAGACGTGTGGATGTCGGCGAACAAGTTTCTCGGTGATCCCTTCGACAACGGACGCGAATGAAAAGGAGTTCTTCTCTTCAGCAATTCGAGCGTAGAGCGCGATGATCGACAAGAGATCCCCGAGCTCCTCACGCACCGCTTCATCGCTCGTCTCTACCGCGTCAAGCACCTCATACGATTCCTCAACGAGACAAGAACGCAACGACTCGAAGGTCTGTTTGAGATCCCACGGGCACCCGCCATTCGGATTACGAAGTTGCGCGATCACATCAAGAAACTTGGACAGAGATTCGGCTGCTTGTGCTTGAGAGTTTGCGGTAGTCATGCCGCAACGCTACCACCGAACCTTATGCCAGTACACCGGAGATGCGCTCTCTCGGAGGGTTGAAAAGGTCGAAAATTCGGCTCCGAAATCGTCTCCATACCCGAGCCTCGGCCAGCGCGACAACGTCTACGGATAGGGCGCCAGCCTCGTACAGGGTGTGGCACGCGGCCGCAACGGTGGCTCCGGTGGTTATGACGTCTTCAATAAGAAGCACTCGCTTGCCGGCCACGTGACCACTCTTTGGAACTCGAAAGATAGTGCGTAATCCTCGCAGGCGTTCGCGGTGTGAACGGCGCGCTTGGGGAGTGCGGTTGCCACGGTGCTCCAGCGCGTATCGGATCGACGCTCGAACCAGGTGCCGTGAGAGAGCTTTACTCATCTCCGCGCAGGGATGGAATAATCGTTTCTTGAGCATCTCCGGAGATGACGGAACAGGAACGATAAGGTCCCACACGTTATCAGCGTATAGGTTAGGAAGATGGTTAGCCATAAACTCCCCGGCTCGATACGCCAGATACGGACTCGGTTGATACTTCATAGCTCGTATGAAGTCGCGGGCGACCCCTTCGTACTCCCATAAATACCGAATTCGTTTGAATTCCAAGGGGAATGTCTCGCACGCGGGACAGAGGGGCTCCGGGGTATTCCACACAGCGCCGAAACATCGGGCGCATCGCGGCGTTTCCAGATTAATGAGCGAAGGGGTGCAGCGGAAACAGAGCGAACTTCCCCGCAGCGGACGGGTGCAAACCAGGCACTCCCTCGGGAAGAGAACCTCCAGGGGGCCTGAGAGCCATGAGCAAGCGAGGGAATTCCGTTTCATGGCTCTCTGTATCGTGTCACGGCGTTGAAAGTTGCGGGGAGGTGAGTCGCTTCGAACGAGAGATTTGTTGTAGACCAAACGACCTCCCTGTCTTATTGGTTTCTAGGAAGCAAGGAGGAGAAGCGTCTCCGTGATGAACGAGAGGGAGATCGCTCGGTGAAATAGTTTTATGACAAGCGAACAGCGTACGCGTACCCCCAGTAAGGTTGACCTTCTCGCGGTCATCTCATCCATCTCGCTCCTGCTCCTCGTCTGGTGCGCGTATGAGACCTTCGCCACCGTGGTCTTCTTTTGGCCCCTCCTTAAATTGGTCGGATACTGGACGATCGTTATCCTTTTGGTAAGCCTCTCCCACCGAAGTGAGGTGGGGAGACCCTCTAACGTCGCTCTCGGTGTAGAGATCTCGATAGTGCTTCTGTTAATACTTCTCGCCCAAGAGATCTCAGTCGCACACCTCCCTCGTCCCCTCTTCAGTCCCGCGGTCTTGGACATCGGCACTCTGGTTGAAATGGCGATACGCAATTTCTTTGTGCTTCACGAGAATCCGTACTATCCCTCCGAAGTCGGTCGCTGGTCGAGTTTTCCTGGCGTGGCGTTCATGTACGGTCCTCTGATGATGTTCGGCTATCTGCCAGCGATCTGGGGCCCCTTTTGGTTCAAGGTCTGCTCGTTTGTATATATCGCCGGCATTCTGGTTTTAACGGGGCGGTTCGCCGCTCAGGGTGTTCAGGGAGTCGTTCCAAAGATCGCGGCGATAGTATTCGCCACCGCCGTCGTCACCATGCCTCGGGCGCTCTTGAACGATGTGAGTATGGGGATAAATGACCATTTGCCTGTGTTCTTGGTGCTCGCGAGTCTCTCACTTCTACAGGTGAGCAAGAGCGGGGCCGCCGGCTTTCTCGCCGGACTTTCCCTATCAGCAAAATTCTCTCCCGCCGCGTTTCTGATTATCCTGATGATTCGTCGAAAATTTCCCTTCAGATTTTTCGTTGGCGTCGCGCTCGGATGCCTTCCGATGGTTCCTTTTTTTCTATGGGAACCGGCTCGATTCTTTCATGACGTTGTGTACTTCCACTTTGTGAAAGGGGGAACACCGACGAGTATCTTTACTATTACACCCCCTGAGCTTCACAACCTCATCCGCGACGGCCGACTCGTGTGCGTCGTCATCTTTGTCGCGAGAAATTTCCTTAAGGAGGTAGATGTCGACTCATTGATGTACGAGTTCACCCTTATGGCGGTCATCATTAATTCGCTCCATGTTGAGATGCACTCCAACTACCTAGTGTGGGTTCTTCCAACATCGGCCGTTTTATTCTCGCGGTATCGATATCGCGCGTGGTCACTTGGACGGAGTGTACTCGGTCTTAGCGACGCCGCCCCATCGTTACCGAGGTGAGCTCCGCCGCGATATGAAGGCGAAGTAGACCCTGTATATCGCGCCGATGATAAAGACGTAGAAGAGGGGCTCAAGGAAGATCTTTAACCGCATATTCTCGCCTCGCTCCCCTATCACCGAGAGCGTGAGGATATAGGCTGCCGGAAGAAGCAGTCCGAGGTGAGGGAGAAGTGTGTTACCGCGTAGAGAGAGTATCGTCACCATCAGGGCGACGCCGATAGCGACGGGCAGGACCGGACTCGAGAAGATGGTGTCGTATCGCTCTCGCCACGGAAGTCGCTTCACGATCTCATTCTCAGTCACGTAGCGGCTCGAAGGTGAGAAATAGATATCCCAATTGACCCGATAGCCCTGAAGCAACGTCGGAAGGGGAAGCTCCGTAAGTCGAGCGGAGCAATAGTCCGCCATCTCTCTGTTAAGAGGTAGGAAGCTCACATGATTAAAGTTAGGAGTGCCGCTTACCTTCACGCGTCGAGAGAGAGCAGAGGGTACGCTCCCCTCCGCGGCAGATGGTGTCGCCACCGAATGTATGGCGTCGTGGTATCGCCCCATCTCATATCGATCGGAGCTGCCTATTGAGCGGCACATGTTCAGTCCCCTCCATCCGAATGAGGAGGTTGTGCCGAACAACATGTATTGTTTTGTGATGTAGGAACCTAACACCACCAGGCATATCGCGAGGTAGGTAAGAATAGACCGTTTCGGGACCCTCATTAAGATAAGCGCCACGGCAAAGATGACGACCGCGGGCCATTGGAAGAGGGTGCGTAAGAGCGCGAGGGCGAGAAAGAGACACGTGACTGGAAGGATGGAACGGTTGGGATCTCGGCGCAGCTTCCAGAGTTCGTAGTAGGTCCCGAATATCAAGATTGAGGAGAGGAAGGTGCCATCGAGGAGGGTGGCGTAAAACATGACCCCTGGATGGATCATGAAGAGAAGTGTCGCGAGGAACGCCAACGAGGTGTTTGTGAGCTGCTTTAACCATCGAAACATCACGATAGCTAGTGTCGCCGCGCCGAGTGCCCACACCATGTAGAGGTCCTGGTCGACTTCGCGTACCAACGCCACCCCTTCGTTCGCGTTGGCGAGATGGGCGAGAATCGCTCGGATGGTATCCAAAAGCGGAGGTTGCATGTGGAGGTTCCACAATGATTGAAGGGGCGCATGCCGAAGGTCCTCAATCGATAACGTCTGCATCATCGTCTCGGACGACCATTCCTGGAAGTACATCCCCTGCAAGGCGTAGGGCCGCATGTAGGACTCAAGCCCGAGGTAAAAGGCGAGGGTAAGAAGCCCGATCGCGATGGTTAGGAGTAGATATGCGCGTGAGCGGGGCATGCGGCGGTCCGGTTGGGATTACTATACGATCGTCCAAACCGTACCAGGGATTGAGTTGGGTGGTAAGTCAGGAAGAGGGGGAGGGGCGCGGTGCTAGGGAGGGCGGTCATTCCTGACCGCCGTGTTACGTGAGGCGAAGGTTCTATCTAAGTACCCAACCTCTCGGCGACCAGGAATGGTCGCCCTCCCTGGTCACGGGGCGCATGACGGAAGGCCGGTCGCCGCTATGTGGGCTCCCTAAAACAACGCCTTCCCCGTCATCTCCTTCGGCTGAGGCAATCCCATCATCTTCAGGATCGTCGGAGCGACATCGCACAGCGCGCCGTTAGTCCGCAACGTAATCTTGTCGCCGTGGTCAACAAGGATAACCGGCACGGGATAGGTAGTATGCGCGGTGTGAGGCGTTCCATCCTCATAGTTCACCATCAGCTCAGCGTTTCCGTGATCAGCTATGATAAGCGCTTGCCCCTTCGCGTCCTTCAAGACGTTTAAGATCTGCCCAAGGCACGCGTCGACCGTCTCTACGGCCTTAACGCCGGCTGCAACAACTCCGGTGTGACCAACCATGTCGCAGTTCGCGAAGTTCACCACGATAAGGTCGTACTTGTTCGAACGGATGCCCTCAACAACGAGTTCCGTGACACCAGGCGCGCTCATCTCAGGTTTGAGGTCATAGGTCTTCACGTCCCGAGGGGATGGGATCATCTTACGGTCCTCTCCCTCGTATGGTGTCTCAATGCCACCGTTGAGGAAGTAGGTAACGTGAGGGTACTTCTCGGTCTCCGCGACACGAAGTTGCTTCTTACCGGCTGCCGCTACGGTCTCGCCAAGGTGATTCTTGATGTCCAACTGAGCGAAGAGGAAGGGGAGGTGAAGGGTGTGATCGTAATCCGTGAAGCAGAGAACGTTCGATTTCGGAAGAAGTGGAGCCGTTCGAGCGAATCCATCGAACTTCTCGGCGCAGAGAGCGGAGACGATTTCGCGCATGCGGTCCTCGCGGAAGTTGAAGAACACAAGCCCGTCGGTTGCCTCAAGCGTTTGACTTGAGGTCACCGCTGGTTCAAGGAACTCATCGGTTGTGCCCTTCGTGTAGCTTTCGGTGATGTGCGAAGTGAGGTCCGTTGTGACTGTGCCCTTACCGAGCGCGATAGCGTCGTACGCGACCTGCACGCGCTCCCATCGCTTGTCACGGTCCATCGCGAAGAATCGTCCGCAAATTGAGGCAACGGTGCAGCGAGGATATCCCTCCAAGAAGCTCTGTAGGTCCGCAAGGTCCGTCTTGAACGAGGTTGGAGATACGTCGCGGCCATCGCTAATAAGGTGAAGCGCGATCTTTGAGTTTTTGTTGTCCTTAACGAGCCGCTTCACGAAGAGCTTCATGTGCTCAAGGTGAGAGTGAACACCGCCGGTGCTGTACAATCCAACGATATGGATCGTCTTCGCGGAAGCGGTCGAGGAGATGAAGTTCGTGTACTCAGGAGATTCCTTTAAGAAGCTTCCCTGGAATGCGCGGCTGATTCGAAGGAGCCACTGCTCAACGACCCGTCCCGCGCCGATATTGAGATGCCCCACTTCAGAATTCCCCATCTGGCCTTCGGGCAATCCAACCTGCTCGCCGAAGGTGGTGAGGGTCGCGTGAGGATAGCTCTTCAAGAGCCCGTCAATAACGGGCTTCTTGGCTTGGGCTACTGCGTTGCCCTCTGTTTTGGGATTGAGGCCAAATCCGTCGAGGATGCAGAGGAGGGTAGGGGATGTCATATGTTGTTTTTCCTAATCGTTGCGCTACGGCGTCGAGAGCGCCGGCGATGGTTCACCTCTATCAGATAATGGCGGTTTCTTTCCAGTCTCCGTGGCCGGAAGAGTTGGCTCTACGAGTGATTCCCATAGGCTAGAGGTGTCTTTCGAGAGGCCAAGGCGAGCCATGCACAGCCCCATGAGGTGGGTTCGTGTTTGCGTTTGGCTTGGAGTGAGAGACACCTTCTCCTTGTCAGCGAGGGTGGAGAGGTTTTCAAGGAGAGTCCGAGCGTCCTCGGCTCGATTCACCGCCAGGAGGGTTTTCGCCACGACGAACTCAGCGTCGAGCCTCTTTCCTCCGTGAAGCCCCTGCGTCGCGCTTCGAGCCGCGGCGAGCGCGCGCTCAGCTCGACGGCTGAAGTCTCCAGGGGCGGAGCGAAGCCAGAGATCGATGATGGTGTTCCACTTTGAGAGGTTCCCTTCAGAGAGCTTCGCGGCCTTCACGAGAAGCTCCGCGCCCTCATCGAGACGCCCTCGATTGATCTCTAGTTGCGCGAGTCGTTCAAGCGCCGGCACGTAGGTCGGGTTCTTCTTCACAAAGACGGTCAATGTTTCGCGCAGAGAATTCTCGTTTTCGACGGAGCGCACGAGTTGTTCGAACGAGAGGCGGGTCTTCGCCTCTACCATCTCTTCAGAGACGTGTCCGATCTTCTCGAGTGAGCGTTGGTAATCCATCGCGTCATCGATCCGACCAAGCTCTTCGGCGATATTTCGGGCGAGCTCTAGAGCGCGCTTGGTGGGCGCTTCTTGAACCAGAAGCGCGAGGTTGTCCTTCGCCGCGGTGTTGTTGCCCAGCTTTCGGTTGAGCTCAACCGCCTTAAAGAGAACCGCGGCGTTCATGTGGTTGCTGGCTCGCATCGTATCGAGAACCTTGAGCGCTTCCCGCACGTCGCCGAGATTCTCAACGCAGGTAGCGAGCTCAACCCGAGCGATTGTGTTCTCGGGGTCCTGTTGAAGAACCTGCTCCCAGATAGCGCGAGCCGCGCCCCATTCCCCACTCGCCATATAGCTTCGCGCCTTGAGGAAGAGTTCGAAGAAGAGTTGGTGCGACCGAGAGGCGGCCCTAAGCTTTCGCTCTCGCAAATAGCTCTTAAAGCCGAAGAAGAGCGCCACCACGGAGGTTACGACGCATCCGATAAAGAAGACCCCAAGATAGATTACACCGGCGTATGTGGTAACGGTGATTGAGGGGCCAAGCTTAATTGTGGCTGTCTCTGAGTTTGTGAGCGTGATGTAGATCGTGACCGCGATAAGGAGGGCGAGAGCGATGAGTCGGTTGAATTGACGCAGCATGCAAGAGGTCCTCGGAAAATCGTTTTGCCTATCCTATCCCGCCGCTGTTTTCTATGTACATACACAGGTAGCATCAAAGCCGAGTTTCCACCAAACTCTCGCGCATAAAGCCGTGAACGTGAACGTAAACGTGCACCAGACCCGACCCCGAAGGGCTTCGTGCTTCTGCTGCTGGGGTTATCCTTCGTATACGTTCACGTTTAGGTGCACGAGCATGTGCACGTCGGACCTTCCACGAATAAAGTGGAATCCAAAAGCAAAACCCCACCACCGTATCTCTACGGTGGTGGGGTCTCGTGGATCCCGAAGGTCGCGACTATACGTTTGACGCTACAGCAGCTGTTTCGGTATCGGTTTCGTTCTCTGCCTCAGTCTCAGTCACACGAGCGCTCTTTGAACTTGAGCCCGATGTCGACCGGCGAACGATGACGGGGGAGTTGATGAGAAGGGTCGTTGTATCAGCGAGGCGGTGATACTTGATGTCGAAGCCTTCCTTATCGATAACGAAGTACTTCTCGATAACCTTAACCATCTCTTCGCGGAAACCTGCCATCTCCTCGTTTGTGAGACCGGTTCGATCCTGTACAAGCACGAAGTGAAGTCGGCTCTTCGCTGTTTCTTTGCTTTCGTTGCTCTCGCCGAAGAGCTTTTTCTTGAGCGCGTTAAACACGTTTTGAAACTCCCTCAGTTGTCGGAAAAACTCCGTTTCCGAATGACCTAACTGTTACGTAACTCTAACTGTAAATGGACAACCCGTACAGATGAAAACCGCTAAGCGTTCACACCAAGTTTACGGCTGATACGGCTCCACAAGGAACCGGTGTCAAAGCTCGGAACAGGAACCTGTTCGCCGCATACTCGTGCCGCGATTCGGGTAAACGCCTGCCCTGCCTTTGATTTCTGGTTGTACACAACGGGCTCTCCGCAGTTTGCGGCGGAGATGATCTGATCGTCGCGCTCTACAACACCGATGATCTCGATGCCCAAGATGTCCTGAACATCTCGTACGGAGAGCATGTCTCCACGACGAACCATCTCGAAGTCGATACGGTTGATGATGAGCTTAGCCTCGATACCCTTCGAGGAGAGAAGACCAACGACTCGGTCAGCATCTCGGATTGCGGATACCTCAGGGGTGGTTACCACGATAGCGGACTCAGCGCCTGCGCACGCGTTACGGAAGCCCTGCTCGATACCAGCTGGGGAGTCTACGAGGACGTAGTGGAACTCACGCCGGAACTGCTCGAGCACATACCGGATCTCAGCCTCATCGACTACGTCCTTATCATCCGTCTGCGACGCTGGTAAGAGGTAGAGATTGTTTGACTTCTTGGACTTGATGATAGCTTGAGCTGGCTTGCAGATCTTCTTGGCTACATCGACCACGTTGAACACGATGCGGTTCTCAAGGCCGAGCATCATGTCGAGGTTACGGAGTCCGATATCAGCGTCAACAACGAGAACTCGTTGACCGCGGAGGGCGAGAGCCGCACCGAGGCTTGCGGTAGTCGTTGTCTTCCCAACTCCACCCTTTCCTGAGGTGATTACGATTACCTCGCCAAGGTCCTTCTTCCCTGCGTTGTCTCTTCGCGTGTTCATCAATTACTCCCTTCTACGTGTCCAAACAGTGCGTGATTGGTAAGGTTCTACAACAATAAGGTTTCCTTCCACTCGGGCGATCTCTGGGATGCCGCCACGAGGGGTGCTCTCGAAGTTCTCGGACCCTGATCCCCGAGAGATCACAAGGCCGATGCGGAGCTGCGTTGGTTGGAGGTTGAGGCTAAAGATAACGCGCCCCCCTCCGCTCTCATCGTACGCCCCTGCATGGGCGATTCCACGAAGCGTTCCCAGGATCACGATATCGCCACCCGCGATTACCTCGGCCCCGGAGTTCACATCTCCGAAGATGACGATGGAGTGTTCCGTTTCAACCTTTTGACCCGAGCGGAGGGTGCCGTAGATGATTCGGGTATCCGGCTCGTCCCACAACATAGAGTTGGCGGCGACGCTCGTTCGGCTCTCGATACTGTCCATGCCATCAAAGAGACTAACGTTTCGCTCTGGGGTTGGCGCGGCAACGCGAGTTGGAGAGGTTGTCCGTGGGCCATTGAATACAGGAATCGAGCTCTCGCTGGTGGCTGGCTTAGCACCCGCTCCCTTAAGCTTGGAGCTACGCACGGAAACTTTGAACTCTGAGGCGAGAAGGTTAGTGAGATCGTGGACTAGGTCGTCGCTTGGTTTGCGGCCGACCCACTCGAACGCTACGTCGTTTCCTTGGAGGAACGACCGGCGGGATTCGAGGAAGTCACGAACCGCAACGGTAAGGTCTTGCTCCTGAACTCTGCCATCGATGCGGAGAACGAGCCCCTCGGCGGTTCCACGCGCGGTGATGACGCTACTTCGGGTTTCACCCTCCTGTTCTTCAACTTTTAGAGAGGAAGTTGAGATCCCTAAACCTTGAAGCGAAGACGTATCCGCTTCGAATCCCAAATTTTCGTCATCGTTGAACGAGCCAGTCATAGTACTCCAAGAAGCAAGAGGGCGGCATTGTAGTGCTGCGATATGAAAAAATCCAGGAGAAAAACGGCGCTGAAAAACTTCAGACGCGCCCTGAATGTTACTTCATAACGAGTTTCTCGTGGCTCTCGAACTGCCCATCGAATTTTTCGCGAATGCTCACAAAAAACCCCGATGACACAATTCGTGAATCGAGTTACTTTAAGCAACTTATACCAAAGCGGCGATCCGAACGTCAACAAACAAGTTTTGAAAAACCTCTCCAACGCGAAAAAAGAAAGCGCGCGTTTTTGAAAAAATTTCTCGACTTCCTCTTTACTTTTGCGAAGAGCTTGAAGCTTGCTCCGAGAAGTATGGAAACGGTGAAGAGAGGGTGGATCATTCGTCGTGTGTTATCGTCGCGTCCGTGGCATAGTTGAGGCCGCATGTCTTCGCGAATCGCCTCATTAGTCAGCAGTGGATTTGGAAGCGGATACGCTCCGAAAGCGCCCGGAACGTTCGGAACGGTAGCGGCCGCCGTCGTGTGGCTTGCGCTGTCGTGGGCAGGAGCGCTCGCTTCTGTTGAAGCGCAGTGGGCGTGCGCGGTTGTGACGATCGTTCTTGGCACGCTCGCGATTCGATTGAGTTTGGGAGCCAATTCCGCCAAGGACCCTCAATGGATCGTAATCGATGAGTGGGCGGGACTCTTCGTAGCCCTTGTCGGAGTAAATTGGCGCGTGGGGTGGCAGGTGCTTCTCGCCGTTATACTCTTTCGGATCTTCGATATATCAAAGGTCGGCCCGATTCGTTCGGCTGAACGACTTCCGGGGGCCGTTGGAATTATGGCGGATGATGTTGTGGCTGGAGTTTTCGCGCTCCTAGGAATGATCGCCGCGAGGTACGTAGTGTGAATGTCTCCTTTCGTTCCATGAAGATCGCGACGCGAGTGATGTTGGGGTGCGCCGCGGTTGTGGTTACTGGCGCAGCGGCGTGCTCGCCGGGCTATGTTCTTCGCGGAGCGTATGAACAGAGTAAGATACTCCTCGCTCGACGAGATATCTCCAAGGTTATCGAAGATCCGACCACCTCCTCTGATGAGAGAGCGAAGCTGCGTATAGTGGTGGATGCTCGCACGTTCGCTGAACAAATCGGCCTCAATCCGGGAGGCTCTTTCAAGAGCTTCGCCGAAGTGTCTCGAGATCCCCTCGCGTGGGTCGTTGTCGCCTCTCGGCGGGACGCCTTCGCGATGTATACGTGGTGGTTTCCGATAGTGGGCACCGTTCCGTACAAGGGCTTCTTCGATAAAGCCGACGCTGAAGCGCAGGTAAAAGATCTGCAAGCGCTCGGATTCGAGGCGTCGATACGAGGGACCGAGGCATTTAGTACCCTTGGATGGTTCGATGATCCGGTCGTTTCCACAACGCTCAAGAACGCCCCGAGTCGGATCGCGAACACCGTGATTCATGAGAGCGTTCACACCACCGTGTGGATACCTGGCACTGTTCCCTTTAACGAGAGCCTCGCGAACTTCGTTGGGTCACAAGGAGCTGTCGACTTCTTCTCGAATCGAGTGAAGGAGTGTCGCGCGGCGCGAGGTGAGTGCGGAGAGGATGAGCGACAGCTCGCGGTGGCTCAACGGGAGTACGCCTTCCAATTCGAGCTCGCGGATCTGATTGATACCCTCTTTTCCTCCCTTGAAAAGCTTTATACCGATCCGGCGCTCTCCTCTGAGGAAAAGATCGTTCGTAGAGTTCAGGTGTTTGACTCGATTATGAAACCGTTCCGGCAGCGATTTCCAACCCTCCAAATCCTCAAGGAGGTAAACAACGCCGATATCATTCAATTGAAGCTTTATCTCTCGAATATCTGGGTGTTCCGAGAGCTCTTCATTCAACGCGACCGAGATTGGGGAGCTTTTATGAACGCGATACGGGAAGCGCAGAGAAAGATGGAAGCAGAGCCTTCCTCAGATCCTTTCGCTGTACTTCAGGAGATAGTACGAAGGTGAGCAAACTGTACACGGGGGTATGACCATGACTTCATTCGCGGATCGACTTCAAGCTTCAATCGATTCATCAAAGAGCGCGCTCGTTGCCGGGTGTGACCCCGTCTTGGATAAGCTTCCATCCTTTTTGCTCGATGAGGCGCAACGAGCGACTAAGAGCGATAGTGAGTTTATCGAACGAGCGCTCTCCCGCTTTGGCGATATCTTTCTCGCCTCGGTCACCGGCAAGGTCGCCGCGATTAAGCCGAACATCGCGTTCTTCGAGCAGTACGGTCTTGCCGGTTTGAACGCCTTCAAGCGTCTCTGTGACGCCATTCGAGTCGCTCATATCCCTCTTATCATCGATGCTAAGCGAGGAGATATCGGATCGACGGCGGCGGCGTATAGCGCGGCGTTTATTAGTGGTGTCACAGTTCGTGGATCACGTCAGGTCGCGTTTGAGTGCGACGCGCTCACGATCAATCCCTTCCTTGGATTCGACACCTTGGAGCCCTTCGTCACGGACTGCGAAAGATACGGCAAGGGCCTGTTCATTCTTCTGCAAACCTCAAACCCGGGCGCGAAAGATATTCAGGGATTAGAGAGCAAGGGGAAAACGGTGAGTGGTCACATCGCGGAATGGCTTGCGACGAATGCCCGTCGACTTGAGGGAGAATGCGGATTCTCAGGATTGGGCGCCGTGGTTGGCGCTTCGTATCCCGATGAGGCTCGGGCGCTACGAGCCACTCTTCCAACCACGTTCTTCCTCATGCCCGGCTTCGGCGCGCAGGGAGCGGGAGCCGACGACGCTACGGCGGGATTCGCCACGAGGAACGGCGCGCGCGGTGGCGCTCTTGTGAATGTCTCGCGGGGGTTGCTTGAAGGGCGCGCGGATAGTGAGGCGGCGCTTGAGCAGCTGATCCGGTCCAATACTGAGAAGTTCAACTCGCAGTTGCGGCAGGCGCTTGGATAGAGAATGACTATCTTCGTTGAGGGGAGCGTACGGCACGCGGCCTCCGAGAGATTAGCTTGGATAAGGGGCTCCAACGGTTGTCCCGTCTCGCCGTCAGTTTATCTCAAATCGGGCGCGATGCTCAGGCAGTTGAAACCGTTAATGTGGGTTCCCTCCTGAATCATCTGAATACAATCGCCAATAGTGGCGATGGTATCGGCGTGTTCTACACCGACATCGCTATAATCATGTCATACACACCGGATGCCACCTGGTAGTCGGCTGCATTCGAACAGATAGGGTTTATCCGGTCAGCGACACCCGCGGAAGCCGCGTTAGTCCGTAGTATCTCAACAGCCGCGGGTAAGATCTTCCCACAGTCACTCGTCACCTTCGATGGATCGAATAACTTCACGAAGGGGATGGAATCCCTGCCTACCCCTGCGCCTAAATCGAGAGCGCGAACGTTGATGCGCGAGAGTAACAGACGTCCGACATCTAAAACCGATGAGTTAGGTTTTACGAGCCACATGCCAGCCTAGCCCAAGTGGTGGGGGCATAGTATTCGCGTGAAATCGGTTTGATACGTCTTGGGGGGATATCCATAGGGTTGTACAGGTTAAGCGACCAGCAGGTATGCGTAGTGTCTTTGAGGGCGACATCGATACCCGTGAAGGCCAGCAACTTTCGGGGGGATCCCAAGGCGCGGCCCTCCGAATTGTTGCCCTTCCCTATTGTTTAAGAGCTCGCCAAATGATGGAAACGATCTACTGGACACTGGAAGAGCACTACAGAGAGCTCGAAAGAACCTCCCCGCTCATCTCTCGTCGGTTGAGAAGCCGAATTTTTTCTGTTCGTCATCTACCGTGACTAAGCCTGGAGTCTAGGTCGCGAGAACGCCACTTTCCGAGCCGATATCCAGCACCCCCTTCGCATTGCCTAAGAGCTGATTGATGAGAGCCATCCGTTTGCGGATCCAATACCGGTGAACCGGGTGTCTGATCCTGTCTCATGACCTATCGTAGTCGCTTTCCGATTCAGAAAAGCGTTCCGCATAGCTTCACTGTCCTTTGTTATTGGCTCTTTTTAGGTATGATTACGGGCTGCCGAGCGGAGGTACAAGGAGTTTTATGGGGATACAACACAAGGGCAGAGACGCCAACTCACAGGATGCCGCGCAACATCGGCCTACTTCAGCCAGGCGAGGTGAACGGGTACCTGTCGAGGCAAGTGCGCTTAATACGTCTTTTGGGGTGCGCGATAAATCGCCATCGATGAAACAAAGCCCGACTCCGTCCGTCTCTGAGAGATTGATCGAGGTCTATTCGAATGAGAAGGCAGCCGAAAAGACAACAAAGGACGCGATCGCCCAAACATGCCCCAAGTTAGGGTTTCAACGGACGGTTACAGGTGTTTCTCTGGGGGCTATCTCAACCATTAGTACCTTCATGGCGCCTCAACTTGCCCAGCTATTTGACGTTACCGCCACCACTCCTCTTGGATGGATGGCTGCCGCCGCGATGATCGCTTTTCCCTCAGCCGTAAGCTTTTGCTACATCTTCAAATCTAATGTGCAATGGAGGATGGGCGAGAATCTGCGCTCAAAGGAAACCGCGGGTCTCGCCAGACAGGTTTTGGGCCTCACCTTTAAAGATAGAAATGACGCGGAGGCTCGAGGCGAGATAGGGACCGCGCGTTCCTCTATCGGAGCTTTGCCCTCACTGGCGGAGAACCGCTATCAAGAGATCGAGTCGTCGACCTCCCTGGTTGTGGCCTTTGTGGGATTACTGTGGATCAACCCGACGATCGGCGGTCTTGTGATGCTCTCTTCGTTGTATCTTCGTTCGATTGAAAAGCGACGCACCGAGGTTGAAAAGGACGTAGTTAAACGAGCCTCTCGATGGCAAGGGCTATTTCACGACGCGAATCAGGCCGCTCTCGATCCTGATTCCGCGTCGCAGCTGGATGCCATGGGTAAGAGTGAGTGGCAGGCAGAGCGGGTGGAGCGATACTCCAAATATGTCGCTAAGCTCACTGAACACGCGGCGCATCGCCATCTCGCCCTTACGAGGAAGGGCTGGTTGGTCACGGGAACTACCAGTTTAGCGGCCGGTGCTATCATGTGTTACCTGGCGTTTTGTGGAAGTGTGACTGTTAACTCGGTCGCGTCGTTTATTGTCGCGATGCTCACCTTGCAAGGCACTATGTGGCACACCGCTAGTTTGCGGGGAGAGCGTGAGCGAGTGGCGATAAAGGTGCAGCGCAACGCTACGCTCGGACGCGAGTTGCCTCGAGCATTGGCTGAAAAAGATAGCGCCGCCTCAGCTGAAAGCGTAGATGAACAGGTGAAAGATGGAGGTGAACAGAACGTAGTAGAAAAACCTTCTACTACTCCGAAGCAGCAGCATGAGAGCGAACTTGAAATTCAAAGCCGCCGAGACCAGAATCAGGAATCGCTGGCTCTCTCTAATATGACTGAAAACGAGAGGGAGTGGTACGAAAGACTTAAAGGTAAACAGCTCGGGCTGCGCGCGACAGATCTCAGGTACCACAAAGGCGATACCACGATCCTACATATACCCGGGACCCTCACCGTGAGGCCGGGAGAACTTGTCGCTATCGTCGGAGAGAGTGGGGCCGGAAAGTCAACGTTGATTCGCCTGATTGTCGGCGTTCTCGACGCAACGGGTGGATCAATGGATGTCCTGTTGCGAGATCCTGACACTAACGTTGATGAAGTTGTGCCACGTGCCGATATCCCTCGGCGAATTCTTCAGTCATTCATAGCCTGGTCTCCACAGGGTGGCTACGCTGGACGGTCTCTTCGAATCCAAGAGTATGTGGACTTAGGCCGATCGCCAACGGGGCGAACTCAGCTCACCACGTCCGCCGCGTTGGATTTCTCTGGTATCAGCGGGCTAGCGCAGCGTCACGATATTACATCAGCCCGTATCGGCTACGACACTAACTTGAGCGGCGGTGAGGTGGTGCGGTTGCGCGATGCTCAAGCGGCGGTTGGGAACAAGCCAATCGAGATATGGGACGAGCCTCACGAGGGGCTGGACCCCCGCACAAAACGACACATTGTCACCGGTATATTGAGGCAAAGAGGCACAGGCAAGTCGGTCTTATACGTGACGCATGACTACGCCGGACTTCAACATGTAGACCGGATCATCGTCATTCACGATGGGAAGGTTGTTGGGGATGGTACTCCGGATGAGGTTGGTGATACCTGCGAAGAGTACCGGGAGCAGTTAACTATGCAACGTGACTTTCTCCCGGCTCTTAAGCCGCGAGTGGCGCAGGTCCCTCACACTCCGAACCTTGCGACGTGGGACGGCGGTCAGGAAGGTGTCCAGTGAGTAGCATCGCTCTGATCTATGAAATGCCCGCGATGGTAATCAGTTTTTGAGACAACGCGCGACATGGCGCCAAGCTCGACGTGGATCGTAACTCCCTGTGTCCGTTGAGCCTTCGTGACAGATGCGCATCCTAACGTGAACGCTCCGGGCAACTTTGTGCGCCCGAAGGTTTCGGGGTTTGACTTTCCCAGTCCCCTCACGCACGATGACCCTCACACATGGGCATTCTTCCTCCAGGCTCGGCAAAAGCCGCACCACCCTCAAGTACCGATTCAAATGTAGGCGCGCTCGTTCAATACGACGACGACGGGGCGATTATCCTTGGCGTTATTACAGGCACCAAGCGCGACAAACTGACGGTGCTGAATTTTCGGGGGCGCGAGGTTGAACTTCCTCGTCCCCGACTCTATCGGTTGCCCGCGGGGGCAAGCGCCTCCGGTGCAACGGTCGCCGCTAAGACTGAGGCACTCAACCTTATCTCGCAAAACATAGAGAGGGAGGCGACCGAACTCAACGTGGAGGAGCTCTGGTCGTTCGTTCAAGAAGAGTGTCGTCTTTATACCGTTGGAGAGCTTTGTCAAAGTTATTTCGGGACAGACACGGCTGAGAAGCACGCCGGTCTTCGAATCGCCCTCATTCGCGAGAAGGTGCACTTTAAGCGTGACAAGGACGGATTTGAGCCTCGCTCGGCCCAGGTAGTAGGAGACCTTCGGATCGCTGAAGAGGCTAAAAAGAAGAAGGTAACCGCTCGCGAATCGACCGTTGCCTGTGTCGTGCAACGGTCTAAGGACCCAAGTTCGGAGATCCCTCGTGAGCTTGAGGAAAACTTCGCGCTGATGGCCGAGGTCGCGGCTGGGGTCGCGCACACCGATCAAGCTCGTCAAAAAGAGGGCAAGGAATTAGTTCATCTCTGCGCGGTGGCGCTCAAGGTCTCTGAGAACGCGCCGATTGAGAAGCAAGCCTTCGAGGTCTTAGTAAAGATCGGGTACTTTACGAAGGACTCTAATCTCTCATTCATACGCCACGATATTCCAATTCGGTATGCTCAAGACTCCCTCGCGGAGGCAGAGGCCTTTACGGTGCCCACGACCCTCGCTGACTTTCCAGAGGAGGAGCGTCGCCTTCGAAGGGACTTCACGCAGAAGCACACCTTTACCATCGATGACATCACCACTCAGGATATGGACGACGCGATCTCGATCGAGCGCACGCCTGAAGGGTATGAGTTGGGGATTCACATCACCGACGTTGCGTGGGCGATAGCCCCTGAGACCGCGGTTGACAGAGAAGCTCGTCGCCGAGCCACCTCCCTCTATTGCGCCGACAAAACGGTAAATATGTTGCCCCTTTCGTTGTCGGAAGCGAAGTTGAGCCTCCGTCAGGGAGAGGTGCGGCCGTGTATCTCAGTAGTGGCGCAGCTCTCCGAGAATTTCGAGCTCCGTGATTGGACGGTCGTTCCCTCGTTCATCAAGGTAGCTCAAAGGTATACCTACGATGACGTAGACCTCCTCCTTGAGCATGAGGACGAGACCCTCATGCGGGTCTACCACGCGGCGACGGCGTGTGAAGAAGAGCGCATACGAAAAGGCGCGGTGCGGGTGCATCGTCGAGAGGTCGTTCCGTTTGTTGAGGATGGCGGTTCTATCCGCCTTTTAGAGATAGACGAGGAGAGTCCGGCTCGCTCGCTCGTCGCTGAGTTGATGGTTCTCACGAATTCCCTTATGGCGCAGTTCGCCGTGAGACATAACCTGCCCGTTATCTTCCGAGGTCAGGAACGACCGGATGAGAATGCTCGCCAGGCGTTGGTCGATGTTCCTGAGGGGCCAGCGAAGGATTTCACGGCGCGATCGAAACTTAAGAAATCAACGATGTCCTTTGAGCCGCACTACCACGCCGGACTTGGGCTCGACGCGTACATTCAGGCAACGTCACCGATCCGACGGTACCTCGATCTCTGTCACCAACGGCAGTTTCTCGCTTTCTTTAAGAACCAAAGCCCATGGATCACGAAATCTGAATTCGAGCCTTTGGCTTCTGAGGTTGAGGTTCACCTTAACTCCGCGAATCTCGCGAGTCGTGAGACGAAGCGGTACTGGCTTCTTCGATATCTTGAGCAACGTGGGCGCGGCGCTCCGATCACCGGAACGATCGTGCGTCTCGACACGAAGTCTCCCCTCGTTGAGCTCGATGAGATCTACATCACAGTATTCGTGAAAACGAATAGGCCGGTTCGTATGGGAGAGCAGATCTCGATGAAGGTCGTTTCCGTCGATCCGCATGGCGATTATGTGCGGCTTGAGGCCCTTGCCTAGCAATGCACCTGTACGACCGGTAGGGCCCGCCACCCTCCTTCGCTAAAGCTACGGCGGACAAGGGAGTCGGGCCCTACCGATATTTGCGGCTCCAGCCACCCGTCATAGACTTTGTGTGGGGTATTGCTACCTTTCCACTCATGTATCACCGATATCCATCTCGCCAGGTCGCTGGGCAGGTCCTAGGGGATCTCCTTGTTCGACACCCCGTGCTCGCGAATCCACTGATTGTGGCGCTCCCTCGTGGAGGTGTTCCCCTTGGATATGAGGTCGCGAAGAGGCTTCATGCCCCTTTGGATCTCCTCGTCGTCAGAAAAATCGGAGCGCCTGGACACTCCGAACTCGCCTGCGGCGCGTTCATACTTGGTGGAGAGGTCGTTTGGAACACACGGGTGATGAAAGCGCTCAAAATCACCCGCGAAGATCTTGAGGATACCTACCAAGAGGAGATTGAGGAGGCGAAGATTCGGGAGGAGGCTCTTCGGACACCTGAGAGTCCACCCATTCCCCTTGCCGGACGTTCAGTGATTATTGTCGACGATGGTTTGGCGACGGGCGCGACGATGAAGGCCGCGCTCCAAGGTGTTCAAGGTGAACACCCACGAGAGGTTATTATCGCGATACCGATCGGTCCGCAGTCAACGTGTCGCGAGCTCGAAAAGATCGGAGCCTCGCTCGTGTGTGATCAGCGGATCGATGATACGAGGTTTTCAAGTGTGGGAGAGTGGTACGATCAATTTCCGCAAGTTTCAACGGATGAGTGTAGGGAGTTGTTGGTTGCCAGTCGGCGGGAGTGGCAGAGTGACTCGCATAAAAAAGGAGAGCTCGGGGGCTCTCCTTTCATGCACTCTGCGTGATACGTATTATCTAGTGAAGGTGCGCTCCTGCGGGAAGCTCCTCCTCAGAGTCCTCTTCGCGCTCCACTTCTTCTCCGTTTAGCTCTTTGCAGAGATCCGAGATCATTTCGAAGGCTTTCGCGAGGGAGTTCATCTCATCACAGGTTATCTCAATCATCTCGAACGCCACCTCTTCGTCGGTCAGTTCTGGCACATCCTTTCTATCTTTGGACATGTTTTCTCCTCGGCGAATCGTTTGGATGAGGTAATGCACAACCCGTTCCACAAAGAATGTCGGGTGTTTGGCTAAGAAACTTGAGGCCGAAATTAAAAAAGAACGAGGCGCCAGGGAGTTACGTTGATCGGGACAGGGTGAAGACTGACGGATCAGTGACGCCGGTAGGCAGAAATGACTGGTGATTGGCGCGGGTGGGTAAGTTCGGAGGTGTCCGCACGGGGAGGGGTGTTTCCTAAGCTAGGCAATGATGCTGATGGCTTACACAATTCTACGGCGACCGGGAAGGTCGCCCTCCCGGATCACGGGTCGTGTTCATCAAGTTAAATTGCTGATCAGCCATCGCGGCGGGAGCGGGATTAGCTGTTAGACTGACGCTCTTCGCTCTCGACTCGTTGCGTGGCAACGGTTTGGTCGGCCTGTTCGTGGATCATGGCGTATCCACCAAGATCCGGTCTGAACCGAGGTTCAGCGACGGTACATCCAGCCAAAAGAGACAATCCCATCAGGCATGTAAGTATTCTTAATGTGCGACACATACGGCCTCTCACTTTACATTCATACTATCCTTGCCCGTTATGGGCCCCCTACCAAAAAATGTCGCCTCTGGGGGGATCTCCTAAGAAATACTCGGGAATCCGGAAAGAAACTATAGGGGCTCGGTGTTCTCGCTAGGGGGTTCGCCGGTTGGCCCTCCGTTGTTGGGCTTTAGTGGCTCAAGGTACGCACGGGGCACCGTTTCTGGATCGAGAGCTTCCCTCTTCAGGATGGCGGCGACAGAGTGCAGCATCGGATACTCGAGACCGCCCTTTGTATGCCCTTGTTCTCGGGAGTGAAATGGAACGTGAATCACTTCATATCCGAGACGCCTGAAAACGATGTCCTGAAATTCGTCCCTTCCTTGAAGCATGCCACCGTCTGGGCCGGTTAAAAAGTGGGCTGCTCCATCAAGCTCGATGATAAGTCGGCGATGACCGAAGTCGACGACGAAATCGGTTTCGAATCCTCCCACGATCACTTGAGAGAAAATAGACTTGGCCGGAACGCCAATCAGAGCTGGTAGCTCTCGCATAAAATCGATCTCATGTTGATACAGTTCATGTGGCGTCTGCATCGTCGTGAGCCTCCTGTAGGCGTTATCGTGTGCTTTTGGAATATATCGCCCCAGCGCGATGAGAGCCTGAACAACCTTCTCATAGGAGCGAGCTCCGCTTCTCGCTACCATGGTGTATGAGTCAAAAGATTGAGGGACCTTTTCAGGAGCCCTCAAAACAAGGCTGATGATGGCGCCTATGCGCATTTCATCACTAAAGGAATGCCAGTCACGTTCTACCCGTGAGGCGAAGGTTGACCAAAACGTGGGAGTGCCACTTTTTAATGTCGCGAAGTTTGAGCCTATCTCCGCGAATTCGTCCGGTGAAAACGATTCGATATGCGTCACGCATTCGTTCGACAGGGCATCCAGAAGCTCGAGCGACCTGTGCCGAGTCGCGGCTATGGCTTTCAGAGACCTGCGCAGGGCCTGCGGATCCCGCTCTTGAAGTTGACGTGGCAGCGCCCGGGATATCTGTTCCACGAATAGGGGGCGCAGGTACTGATAGAGGCCGCCGAAGTGACTTGGCCCCTTTCGTTCCAAAAAACGTATGTTAGCGACGAGGCGGGCGAGATCCTCAAAGGAGGTGCTGGTCGTACTCCTCGCGAGCCTCTTTGTTATCTCCCTGCTGAGCTCCTCGATCGCCCTCGCGTTGGTAGAGGGCCTCCAGTGTTGAGAAAAGAGGTCCTTCGATTGAACCTCACCGCTGATGAGTCTCGAGCATATCGAGTCAACAAGGGTATCGACGATCCCATACTTGTCCCCAAAATGTTGACGCGTGAGGGTGGTGAATATAATCAGCTTCGCGAGCGGTGCGTCGATAAGAGCACGGTCAGGTTTAAAGGATTCCAAAAGACCGAGCTCCTCTCCATACCGCAGTGTGGCATCGAGAGCGGACCCTCGCGGAGTGTTGAAGGAAACTCTGCGCGCGAGATGGCCCGTCATCTTGTTAAAATGAACGCGAGTCATATCGGCGAGGAGCTCGCCATCGGGCGGAAGGTCCGAGAACATCCATCGCCACACGAGTAAACCCGCCGGACTAAGCTCGCTAGGAGTGGCGCTGGTTTCGTTGGGGGGTAAGCGTAACCGCGTGCGAAGGGCCTGGAGAACCTGCGCGATCTCACTTTGTCGGGCTCCCATACGGACACAAATTGTATACAGATCGGCGAGCCCGACCGCGTCGAGTGCCCCGGGTGTTGAGCGAAACTCGTTCTGAATGCGCCCTTCAACTGCTCGCAGGTGGCTCTCGGGGATTTCTTGTGTTGACTCCAGAACCGACCGAATACCGAGAAGCCTCTCAAGGGGTAGATTCTCAAGTGTTCGCGTGAACGCTTCGGACAGTTCGGAGGATGGATCCCGCAGGCCTCTGTTGAGGAGGTCTACGATGTAATCTCGCAGTGATTCGTTCCCCAACGTTAATAATGCACCGGTTACCTCTTGTGAGACGTTCGGCACAGCGCTTTCGTCGGAAAGTTGCGCCGCCGCGCCGGAGTTCACATCGCCCCGCTCTCTGTTTATGGTAACACCACTCTCGTGGGATTGGGCCGCCACATTACCAGCTCTAGGAGTCGCGTCAGAGATCCACCGTTTGAGCGTCGCCGTGAATTTCTCCACCTCGTTGCGTGGGATCTCAGAGGCTTTCGCGTGCCGTTGGACAATTATCCTAAGTGGCTCAATATCCTGCTTAGTGATAAGTGGCAGTCTTCCGCTATCTTTGAGGACTACCAGGTCGTCTCTAAAGAATTCCTTCGTTGCCCGGTTTATAGAGTCGATGATGGTTGAGAGAACGGCGTATTTAAGTTCAACCGCGAATGCCTTACTCTCTCGGATTCTGGTGTAGATATCCGTCAGGGTACTTATCGGGAGCTTTACGGTCGTCTCGTTGAACAGCTCGTGGGCTTGCGATGCCCACGCGCTCGAGGGTGAGAACATACGTCTAAGCCCCTTCATATAGTTTGCTGTGACCCCGTAATGCGCGTTTTTAAGGGCAGCGGTAGCCCCTCGCAACAGGTCGGCTGACCAAGGCGTGTATGGATCATTTTTCTCGCGAGACTGAGAGAAAAGTAATATCGCTTCCCCCGCGCCGTTCTTGGGACGTCCGCTCGTCGCGCAAAGCTCCGCGAGAGAATCTTTGCCCGAACCGACGGGATACCCGGAGCGAAGTAGAGAGATCTTCTCCATAGCGCTGAGCATCGGAATGGCGCGACGCAACTCGGTGTCGCACCGCTCGCAGAGCGCTTTAGCAAAAGGCTCGTGCTCCCGGTTGGCGTGGGATTCTTGAAGTGTTGAAGGCGAGATTCCACAGATGAAAGCGAGGACCGCTTTAGCGCGGTCAACGTTATTGGTTCCCGCATCCTTTTGTTGTGTCCCAAAGGAGTGGTCAAGAAGCTTAAGTATGGGTTGAAGCTTGACGTTGAGAGCTATCGCTCCTTCGGAAGGTAGGGGTTGGCTGGATACGGTGGACCACGTTGCCTCGTCAGTCGGTGTGACCGGCGGTGTGCTCTGAGGGGAGGATGGTCTTTCGTCTGGATTCTGCAGCATATCACCTTACCTTCGTCCTGTGCATGGTCGCGAGGATAGGGGGACGGGAAGCTCGCTCGGCGTGTTCGCCAATGAAGACGCGAGCATGTGATTGACGCGGGTCCCAAGACAGGACGCGGCCGCGATATAGACAAGCATGGATATTCCCCCCGAAAAATCCGTCGCTGCAGTATATATGGGGCTCAAAACCTAACGGAACTCATATAAACTCTCAGCAGATGTGATGCGAATGTAATTTCTGAGGTAAGGCTGTTCGAATCGGTCTGGGATCGGGCTTTTTGGGTGGGAGCAGGAGTGGCTATGGTCAT
The DNA here is from genome assembly GCA_044345405.1 of Bdellovibrionota bacterium. Classification (GTDB taxonomy): domain Bacteria; phylum Bdellovibrionota_C; class UBA2361; order UBA2361; family OMII01; genus OMII01. Next base: position 19,384 of record JBIJBE010000006.1, on the reverse strand, counting down.
CACGGTATGGATAGCTGCTGGCCATACCCGCCAGAGACCGGGGCTTCACGATTCAACTGGAGCGGGGCGTCGGAGAGAAAGAGAGAAAGTAACTACTTACCGACTCGGGAGCCCGTGTGGTAACGTTTTCGCACCGTGAACGATTCAGTGATCTCGTGCCAATCCCTAACAAAGGAATACCTCTCTGCTCGTAAGGAGCCAGGCTTTCTGGGTACCCTTCGATCCTTTGTGTCGCCGAACCGAGTGACGGTAAGCGCGGTAAAAGATTTTAATCTTGAGATCGGGCGTGGAGAGATAGTCGGATTGCTCGGCCCAAACGGTGCTGGCAAGACAACCCTGATTAAGATGCTCACCGGGATCGTAGCCCCAAGCCACGGAGTCGCGCGGGTTCTTGGATACGAGCCCTTTCGCCGCCCAAAAGACTTTCGACGACGAATCTCCCTCGTGATGGGTCAGAAGACTCAACTGTGGTTGGATATTCCAGCGTACGACTCGTTTCAGCTGTTACAGCGTTACTACGAAGTACCCGAGATCGAGTTCACCAAGCGTGTGCATGCGCTCGGAGAGGTGCTTGGTGTCCGTCACCTCTTTCATACGCACATTCGAAGGCTATCGCTTGGTGAGCGGATGAAGATGGAGCTCATGGCGTGTCTTCTCCACAATCCAGATCTCTGCTTCCTCGATGAGCCAACGATCGGACTAGACGTGGTCGCGCAGAAGCAGATACGAGACTTCTTCAAAGAGTATCAACGCGAGAATAAAACCACCATTATCCTGACGTCGCACTACATGGCCGACATTGAGGCGCTGTGCCCCCGTATCGTGCTCGTCCTTGGAGGACACAAACGTTTCGATGGCTCTATCGGTGATTTCGAGCGGGTCCTAGGGCGCGAAAAGTTTGTTACCTTGTCGTTCGCCGCGCCCGTTGATCGCGAGCATCCAATATGGGCAGGGCTTAATCCGCAGTGGGATGAGCGTGGAACCTCAGTCGAACTGCAGATCGCCGAGGAATCACTTCGTGACCGGTCGATCGCGATCTTTTCCGCCTTCCCCGTTGTTGATTACTCAACCGAGAAATTACCGATAGAGCGAGTTATGAAAACGCTACTCGCCAATCCTCACCTTCTTCCGGGGTAGCGTATGGTGAGGAGCGAACTCGAGAAATGGCGTAAGACGATCAGTGTGGCCCTCTCTCGTTATATGGCCTTTAAAACGGACTTCTTCTTGATGTTGGTGGCACCCTCGTTTGTGTTTATCGCCATCAATTACAACATCTGGCGATCGGTTTACCAATCTCGAGATGGAGAGAGTATCTCCGGCTTCACGATGGATCAGATGTTGCACTATCAATGTTGGTCCTTCATCATCACGTTGCTGGTTCGATCTCACCGGACCTGGAATCTCTCAGAGCACATTCGATTTGGACGCCTTACCGCTTTTCTGCTCTATCCCTTCGACGCATGGAAGTTCTACGCTAGCGAGTTTATCGCCTTTCAACTCTTGCAGTTCGTCACCGCTGTTTTAGCGGTTGTTGTGTTACAAGCCTTCCACTTCTTGCCGCCCTTGGATGTCGCGACCTGCGCGGTCGGCTTCGGATTCTCTCTCTTGGTGAGCGTGCTCTGGTTCGCGCTCGACTTCACATTCGGGCTCGCCGCGTTTTGGCTCGAAGAGGTTTGGATCTTTCGGGTTATTTTCGGATTCTTCGCGGTGCTCTTCTCAGGCGCATTTATCCCGATTGAGCTGTTTCCGCCGGGACTCCAAACGTTTCTCGGCTACACGCCGTTTCCTTTTATTACATCAGTTCCAGCGCATATCTTCATGGGAACAAGCTCGGTATCTATCTGGTCCGCTACAACAACGCTGCTTGGATGGATCGTGGCCTTGAGCCTCAGCGCGGTGCTTGTGTGGCGACGGGGACTTCGGCTCTATAACGCGGCGGGGATTTAAATGAGAGACTCCGCCTCCCCCTACCTTCGTGTACTCCATCAACAGATGCTGAATTCGCTCGCCAAGTTGATGAGTTTTCGTGTCAACTTTCTGTTGAGCGGTCTTTTTGACCTAGCGGCGTTCGTAACCTTCTACTACACAACCGACTTTCTGTTCCTGCATATCTCTCACATCGGCGCGTGGACCCGTGAGAACTTCCTTTTCTATATTTTTTGGCTCCAGTCCGTGAACTGCGTCCATTCGGGAATTGTGGCACCAAATTTCTGGAATTTTGCCTCCGAGGTGCGCGATGGAAACCTCGATTTTCGTTTGCTGAGACCGCTCGGAAGTCTCTTCGACGTTTTTACAGCGATAACTCGACCGGTCACGTTACTAACGTTCCCCTTCATTTTTGGGTTTGTCATCTACTACGGAATTCAGCTCCATGTGTCGCCGATGGGGTGGATGATGATGCCCTTCCTCTGGGTTCTCTCACTTATCTGTATCGTGCTCCTCGAGGTGATGATCTCGATGGGATTGATGTGGACAAAGGGCGGAGATGGAATCAACTTCGTTCGGATTCATTGCCAAAATTTTCAGCGGTGGCCGGATTTCGTCTATCCCGATCGGATGCGGTGGTTCTTCACCCGAATTATCCCGTTTCTCGCCGCGATTACATTCCCGGTAAGAGCTGTGATAGGAGAGGGGGCGTGGTGGGAGATCCCGTTCCTGTGCGTGGCGATGGTAGCCGTTTGGTTTGTGACAAAGTGGCTGTGGGTGTTTGGATTGCGTCGTTACGAATCCGCGTCCTCTTAGTCCTGAGCGGTGTTCTCTTCAGGTTTAACCGCGCGAATGGCGAGGATCCTTCCCTCATTGTCATGGTAATCGGTGCCGGTGAGTACTGAGTCGTCCGCGTCGAAGTGGATCCGGGTGTTGAGGATATCAGAACCGTCCGTGTCCTTCCACGACAGCCACATGCCGACGCGCTCTTTCTCCATGTACATCGGTCGAAAGGTCAGGGTTTGGCCGTTCGGTAACCGAAAGCTCTCCTTCTTTTTGAGGGAGATCTCCCCCTCTTTGCTCGCGATCAAGTGAAAGGTCGAGAAGGGAAGGAGGGCGAGTTGAGGCTTGAGGTCGGCGAGGGATTCCTCAAGGGATAGCGCCTCAGCCTGAGGTGTCGATGCCGGAGCTGTTGTTGATGGCCTAGGTCCTGTTGCCTGAATGGTGCGAACAACGACCTTCACCTTTGAATGCTCGCACGACTCGTCAGCTTGAGCGGAGAGGGGATTAAACCAAAGAGCTCCGAGCGTGCACAGAGCGATAAGTCGCTTTTTGGTTATCGCTCGTGGTTGGGAACAGCACTTCATATCTTCTCTATTTGGCATTCCCAAGGGGCATGGCGTCAAGCCCTTGTTCTCGCAGAACTCGAATCGTTGGAGTTGGCTTGATACCTTGCGTCGTCAAGGTCGGGGCTCCTGAACGTTTGCGAACCCAAAAGATGGCGGAGTTGTCTGAGGGATTTTGAATGATCTTGAGCGAGCCGTTTGAACGCATCCAATCGACCTCCATCGAGGATCCAGCAACCGCTGCTTGTGGCGCTGATCCGAGGGACGCTTGGTGGAACGCTGAGGCGTTGTGCGCGGCGACCGGGCCACCTGTGTATACCGGGATAATCTCTCCTGGTTTGGCTGGTCGGGATACGAGCATCAAAACGCACGCCGCCACCGCGGCGCCGGAGAGTCCCCCAAGCAGGGCTTGTTTGGAGAAGAAGTTGGCGAGAGTTGGTCGTTCCTGCGCGACCGTCGCTGGTTTTCGTTGTCCAAGATAGAGAGCGGCTCGCTCTTCGGCGTCGATTCGCTGAGAGATTTTATCCCATAAATTAGTTGATGCGGCGGTATCAGAGAAAAGAGAGCGGTATGTTTGAGAGGTGTTCTTAAGATTTTGAACGAACAACTTGGCTGTCTCATTTTGTTTGATCAGACGCTCCGCGCGTAAGCGAGAGAGAAAAGAGCATTCATTGTCCACGTAGGAACTCAGCAGGAGTTCCTGTCGTTCGCTCAATTCTTTCGATCCGCTCTCTCTCATAGTGTCACCTCAACGAGCTTTGGCTGGTCGTCCTCTCTTTGGCGCGTTCGTGGTGTCGAGGTCTTCCTCCTCACCGGTCGCCGCTTGTGGCGGCGCGAACTCTTCAAGGGCTTTCTGCAGGGCTTTCCGAGCATAGAATAGTCGACTCATGACAGTTCCTTTCGGAACTCCGATCGCCTGCGCGATCTCCTCGTAATCGAGGCCGTCGACCTCTCGCAACATGATCACCGCCCGATGCTCTTCGGAGAGCTGGCCAAGCACCTCTTGAATCTTGCGCCCTAACTCCTTACGCGCAAGAGCGTCATGAGGACCCTCGACGTTCTGCGAATGACTCGCGAGACCGTTACCTCCTGTCTCACGAGCTCCTTCCTGAACCGCCGCTCTGTTGACGCCCGTATGTTCCTTAAATTCAAGGTGAGTTCCACCACGGCGGCCTGCTTTGCGGCGTATGTCGATCGCCATGTTGAAGCAGATCCGATAGACCCAGGTGTAGAAGGAGCTTTGTCCCTTGAATTGTCCTAATGATAAGAAGGCCTTAACGAAGGTTTCTTGGACGACATCCTCAGCGTCTTCGCGGGTTTTGACGATGTCGAGGGCGGTCGAGAAAAGGCGCCCTTGATACCGTTCCACAAGGGCGCGATAGGCCTCTTTGTCCCCAGCCAGGGTCATTCGAACCAGGTCGTTGTCATCACGGGCCGTTAGTTCGGCCTTTACGGGGTTGCTCATAGTCGGAACGTTAAGCCCTCTCGCACAGGTCCCCGAAGTTGGGGAACCTGATCAGATTGCTATCGACTCGTCACACTACCCCGAATCTAACGAGAATCATAGGAATTGCACCCGATCTGAAGTGTGAAAATAAAAATAACGTATCGTTTTCAGCTGTTTACCGACGGGCTTTGGGGCGGATACCCGGTTTCGCGCTGTGACAATAGTTTTACAAACCTCTCACCTCGTCGTGACAACTCGCCTGTCCAGCCATGGCATACCTATCCCCACGTCCTGACGAATGGACGTGAGCTGATTGTACGAATGAAAAGGGATGTTATGAACCGTAATGATGTTGAGAATAAGATCGCTGAGGAGACAACGACTGAGGTTGTAGAGGTTGAGGCTACTAATGCGTACCTTCACACCCTTCTTGAGGAGATTTGCGCGGGAGAGGAGTTCTCTATCCTCCGTGAAACGCTCCGTCTCTACTGCGAGGAGATTACGATTCACTAAGGGGCAGTCGATTGAATTATAACTCAAATGGTCTTAACAGAAGTCTTGGCGGTACGCGCGGGCGATAGCCTTAAAGCTTCGCTGGAGCACATCGGTGAGCTTCGCCATAGTGGTCGGCGCATCCTTCGCTTTGCGAGCAAGGCTTAGTTCGTACAGCATGTGCAGCCCCATCCCGTAATGAATAAGCGCGTAAAAATGCTCCGGCGGATTAGCCTCCTGTTTGACTATCTCCATAGTCGTGTAGTACGGGGACCGGTCAGCTGGATGGCGCGTCGCTTTCCACAAGTTCTTTCCGGACACATCTTGAGATAGCTCACGGTACGCTTTGAGGTACGTATTTATGACGGCTATGTCTGACCGTCCTTCTTCATGTTTCGCCGCGCGTTCCTCCGCCTTGTCTCTCGGCCTCACATAATGTCCAACCTGCGCGTGCCTGGCGTAGGCCCAATGTTCGGTATCTATTTTCGGCAGTGCGAGAGGATATGGGGCGCTACGGCGCTCCTCGGAGGTCTCGCGTTGAGGTTTGGTCCCGCGTTCGACGTGGTCGACACTAGGAAGAGGTGGTACCGCGTCGCGAGCTTGTCGCGTTGAAAGGAGCGGATTCTCGTTGAGCGGCTTTTGTTTTTGAAGCTCCCCCCACAGTTCGTTGTAGAGAAGAGGCTCTCTTTTGCGAAGGAACTCGCACGTGAGTCGAACGACCTCCGTATCGCGTATGCAGGATGATATATCGCCAAATACCGTGTCGCGGCGAAAAGACTCCGGTGCCAGCCAATCCTCTCTTCCTCTACTTCTCAAGGTACTATCGGAAACACTGGGGGCATGCGGAACGTGAAGCCCGCGAAGATCCTCGGATGCTGTTGTGAGTTGTGTCTCTGCCCCCCGCATGTCTCTGTTATGGCGACGAACGCTACGAGGGTCTCTTATCGAGCGGCCCCGCTCGTGCCTGATATGGTACGTTTTTGTTTGTTTAGGCCATTTGACTCACGACTTCGCCCTGTTGCCCTGTGATTGTACGGCACGAATGGGGAGACGTCTCCGAGTATTCGCGAAAACGCCGTTAAACGGCCTCTGCGCCCCTCTCCCTCTACGGAGGGCTTCTCTGATAATCCGTTTTTCTTTCAGCGGGTAGGCTCCTTAGGCTATAGTCCCGGGCGGGCGGTCTAGTGTTGTGCCCGCTCGACCTAGTTTGCTTGGGAGACGTACCTGTATGTTCGGCCTCAATCGTTTAAGCATCCAGTCAAAGATGATCGTCCTGCTCCTCGCGGTGAGCTTGTGCTCCATCGCCGTCATCGCTGGGATTGGGTACCGTTCCGCCAAGGAAGCGCTCACCGCGTCGGTTGAGAACCAACTTCAAGGGGTGCGAGTCGCGAAGACCACGACCCTCAAAGAGATGTTAGGCGCGCTGCGCGATCAGGCTATTCTCATGTCCGATAGCCGGATGGTTATTGACGCGATGCTCTCCTTCAACCGAGGGTATCGAGACCTCTCCTCGAAGACCCTTTCGAGCGATCAGCACGAACAAGTAAAGAATTTTTATAGGGATGATTTTTTGCCGAAACTCGCGCCTCGTCTGGAGGGGCAGCCGGTTCTTGATCAGTACCTTCCGACCTCCCCAGCTGAGAGATACCTGCAGTATCAATACATCGCGGCTAATCCGCATCCCTATCTCCAAAAGCAGGATCTCATCCAGGCGGTGAACGATGAGACCCTCTACGGCCAGACCCACGCGAAGTTTCACCCCTTCTTCGCGCGCGCGGTGAAGATATTTGGGTTCGAGGATATGATGTTGGTCGATCCCGAGACCCTCGATGTCGTTTATTCCTATCAAAAGACCACTGAGTTCGCGTCTAACTTGCGCACTGGCCCCTATTCGAACACCAACCTTGGGGATCGGGTACGAGCGATAAGAGCAGCGCGTGATCGTGATGATTTCAAGATAGCCGACTTTGAGCCGTTTCGTCCCAGCTTGGGATCCTCGATGGGGTTCGCGATGAGCCCGATCTTCGATGGGACCACGATGGTGGGGATTCTCGTATTGCAGTTCCCGATTGAGCTGTTCAATCGGGTGCTCACAGGTGACGACAACTGGACGGGTGAGGGGCTCGGTAAAACGGGTGAGTGCTATGTTGTCGGCCCAGATAAAACACTGCGAAGCCGCTCGCGCTTCATGCGTACCGATCCGAAAGGATTCTACGAGTCGCTCCGTGATGCTGGTGTGAACGCGAAGACGATCGCCGCCATCGAACGACAGGGATCGGCGATGAACTTACTGTCAGTCACAACACCTGGTGTAGAGAGAGCGTTACGAGGCCAGTCGGGGCTTGAGGTAACCACTGATTATCGCGGTAAGAGGGTTCTAAGCGCGTACGGTCCCCTGGAGCTCGATTCAGTTCGCTGGGCTGTGATTGCGGATATGGACGAAGAAGAGGCGACCGCTCCGATCCGTAAGTTCGGTCGGCGGGTCGTTATCGCTTCGAGCGCGATGGCGCTTCTCGTGAGTCTCCTAGCGCTTATTTCATCGTACGCGTTGACTCGTCCTCTCCGGGCGTTGACTGAGGGGGCGCGTCGGCTGGGAGCTGGACAAACGGATGTGAAGGTACGGGTCTCCTCGCGGGATGAGTTCGGGGAACTTGCGGGTGTTTTTAACGAGATGGCAGACAACATCCGCACGCAAACAGATCGCCTCGAGGACCAGGTTAACAAGAATCAGGAGCTTCTTCTGAGCATCCTGCCCGCGTCGGCCGTCGCGCAACGCCAAGAAGGTGACGAGAGGGCGAGTCGTGAGTTCTCTGACGTCTCAGTTCTCTTTTGCGAAATTCTCGGCCTAGAGGAGTTCAGCGAGCGAGTGAGTGACGCTAAAGCGCTTTCCGCCCTTGGTGATCTGATCGCGACCTTCGACGAAGCCGCTGACAAGTTGGCGATTGAGAAGGTTCGATCGATTGGCGCGTCCTATCTCGCCGTGTGTGGACTCTCGGTCGCGAGACCCGACCACGCGCGTCGAATGGTACAGTTCGCGGAGGAGTTAGTCAGAATAGTTTCGATGTTTAACCGTGAACACAAAGCCGATCTCAGTGTCGCTGTGGGAATAAATTCGGGACCTGTTGTTGGTGGCGTGGTTGGGCGGCGGAAATTTCTCTACGACCTTTGGGGCGATACCGTAACGATCGCGAGAAAGCTTGCGGCCGGTAAAGGAGCCGCTATTCGAGTCACCCAGGGGGTTAAGAACCGCATGGGTGATGAGTTCTCATGCAGCGGACCAATTCAGGTTGATGGAGAGGGTAAGCCGCCGATTGAGGCGTGGCAAATCGCGGTCTAGCTTGAAAGAGAAGGGACGGATATGAACGGTCTTCTTGAATTGCAACTATCAAATCTTTGGCCTGCGCTCACGTTAGCGGTCGGTTTTCCCGCGGTCATGTTGTTCCTCAACGAGAGCATCAGTGCCTGTGAGCGGCGTGGTTTCGCGTTAGCCCGCGCGTTACGAACCACTCGTAACTTGGTCGCGCCATCGTTAGCCGTGCTTATCTTCGCCCGGTACGTTCTTGAACTTCCGGCCACAGACACTTTGATGCGGCTGATACAGTCGGCCTTTCTCGTTTTTCTTCTTTATGCGGCGATTGGCGTTGTCAACGATGTGGTGTTTGGAGGGGGAGCAGAGGATTCCTGGCGAGCTCGAGTTCCGAAATTATTCGCTGACCTCTCGCGGGCTGTTCTGGTCGCCTTTGGCGCTTTGGTCATTTACTCCCACGTGTGGGGACGAGAGGTTCAGGGCGCGTTGACCGCGCTTGGCGTGGGATCTGTTGTTATCGGCTTGGCCCTTCAAGAGCCCCTAGGAAATATCGTCTCCGGGTTAATGCTCCTCTTCGAACGTCCACTCAAAGTTGGAGATTGGGTTAACGCGGAGGGCGTAACCGGGAAGGTTATCGAGATTAATTGGCGATCCGTTCACATTCAAACTCCTACACGGGAGCTGCGGATCGTTCCGAATGTTCGGTTGTATAAGGGCGCTTTCAGCAATCTCTCAAGACCGACCGACGTGCGAACTGAAGCTCTTCAGATCGGCTTTAGCTACGACGACCCCCCCAATCGGGTCAAGGATATCCTCGGCGCGTTGTTGCGTGAGACTCCGGGTGTATTGAGCGATCCCGCCCCCGCTATTCGGACAGTGGAGTACGGTGACTTCTCAGTGATCTATAAGATCATATTCTCTGTCGCTCGGCAGGAGGATGTCGCCGCGACGCGGGACACGTTTATGACACACCTGTGGTATGTCGCGCGTCGTGAGGGGCTCACGATTCCGTTCCCTATTACGATGGAATACAGCCCCGGAGAGAATCCCGGCGCTCCGAAGGCTTCGCCACACGAACTTCTGCGAAATCACCCCAGATTTAAGCCAGCGTTAAAGGATGACTCCTCGCTTCAACCTACCGTCATCGACTTCGCGACCGATGAGGTTGTGCAGGGGAGGGGGAAACGGGTCGAGGGCTTCGGGCTCATAGTTAAAGGTCGCGCCGCTCTGCGGGTTGTTGATCGGCAGGGCCGTTACTCGAAGGTTGGAGAGATCGGAGTTGGTGAGTGCTTCGGTGAGCCCGTTATCTCTGGCGCAGCGACTGAGGATATCTCAATAGTGGCTCTTGAGGATCTCAAGGTCATGTTGTTCGACACGAAAGCGATGAACGACTTGCTTAATAGCTCACCGAGCCTCGCAGCGGAGATCGGTGAGGCGATCGAAGCGCGACGACAAGCGACCCTCTCAGCGAAGCGCAACCACGCGGCCACCATCTGAGGGAGGACGTGAATAGTAGGGTAATTTTACTTGCTGTGCTGTGACTGTAGTCCGTATTTTTGCGCGAGTCCCCGCTCAACGCGGATTCGATACGATGGCGGGAGCGAGGAATCAAAGATCTGTATCTCCGCGATATCTCCAACCAGAAAATCTGAGGGTCGCCCTCGGTCGAATTCCTGACCGATGCTCACAACCGCGCTCTTCCGAAACGCCACAGGGTACGGGAGGGGCCCAGGTCCGACTAATCGGCCATTAATAAATATTCGAACACCGCCGCCGTCGATCGTGGCGGAGATTATGGAGAACTCTTCGGTATATTTTGATTCGGCAGTAACGAAGATGCGGTTACCAGAGGACTCGGTTGTTTTGACTCTCAGGTGGGAGGAGTCGTCCGTACCCAATCGAAACACGTCCATCTCCCAATCCGCCTGCTGAATGGATAACAGGTACGCGATCCGGTTGGGAGCCATGCGCGCCACAAAGATAAAGGTCGCTTGATCCGCCGAGGTCATCTTAGACGCTATCGACGTGCTGGTTAGGAATTGATGTCCCTCGAACCGAAGAACCGAATTCCCGCCGAGCACGTTCTTTATGAGAAGAGGACGACTATCCTGGAGGAGTTGCTCGAATTGTACCTGACCGGTTCGGCCATTTCCGACCCACGATGCTATCCTTCCGTCCTCGGCGGATACAACGTCTTGCGCTGAGAGCACCGCGATCGGATCACTGATCCGAGGAGGAGACGATTGTCTCGAGGGTGCTCGTGTCATGAAGGAGGCACTAACCGCCGCGAGGGCGCACAAGACGACCGCGCTCGCGGTAACGATATACCGTTTTCGTTTCCTCCTTCGTCGTAGTGTGTCTGTCGAGTAGTTTCGAGTAACGGAGCTGCCGAACAGACCGGAACCCGATCCGCCGCTCTTGTCACCGTTCGCGCCGATGGCGTCGGTGTCAAGGATTCGGACCGCCCGCCCTAGCTCAGTTGAGGAATACGCCGGATAGTGAGAGCTGATCAGCTGACTCAATTGGCGGTGAAAATCCTCGGCGGTATGAAAACGTTTCGATGGATCCTTAGTAAGCGATTGGTTGAGAATGGACTGCAAGCCGGCGGGGATATCGGGCCGAAAATCGGAGAGCTTCGGCGTCTCCATGGTCATGATGTTGCCGATGGTGTGGTAGGGACTATCGCCCAGAAAAAGGGGTTGAAGGGTCAGAAGCTCAAAGAGAGTGGCGGCCAAAGCGAAGATGTCGCTCTGCGGTGTCGCACGATGCCCGTCGAGTTGCTCCGGAGCGACATATTGCATCTTCCCCTTTACCTCTCCAACTCGGGAGAGGTCGCTGATCTTGTCGAAGACCTTGGCGATACCGAAGTCGACGATCTTTACCTCGCCATTTTCGGTACACATAATGTTCTGAGGTGATACGTCTCGGTGAACGATGTTGAAGGGCTCTCCGGTGCTATCATCTCGAAGTGTGTGAGCGTAGTGGAGCCCCTTCGCGGCCTCAGAGATGATATAGCAACAGTGTGCTACGTTGAGTGGAGTCTTGTTGAGAGAGGAGAGTCCGATAATTTCAGCGAGCGTTTTGCCGCTCACGTATTCCATCACCAGGTACAGGTATTCCTTAAACGTTCCGTTGCTGAATACCTGCGCGATATTGGAGTGCTGCAGTTTCGCAGCGAGCCACATCTCTTGTTTGAAGAGCCTTGAGAAGTCGTCGCGTTCCGCGAAGTGGGGAAGGATGCGCTTTACAGCGACCGTTTTCTCGAAGCCCTCCGTGCCCATCTGCTTCGCTTTAAACACCTCGCCCATGCCGCCTGAAGCGAGCTTCTCAAAGAGTACTAGATTGTTTCCAAAATTCTCAGGTTGCATGGTTCGCGAGAGCCTAACGCCCCATTTATACATCGGCGTATCGCGACTGAATCCGGAGTAGAAAGCGCCACACGAGGGGTGTTAAACAGCGGTTTAGAATTTGGACATTTCGCGGATTCTCGTTTAATCCTGGGACGCGAAGATCGATGAGCTGTGACGCTCGTCCGAGCTGTCTCTTAACGTACCAAAGACATTCGGTTTTAGTGGTCGAGAAATGCTTCTCGCTCGCTTTCGACCTCTGTGATGAGTAGAGGTGAGACCTTTCCGTTGTCAGTGAAATGCCGACAAACGCGGCCATTTCGAAATAGCGGTTTGAGGAATTCGTCAGCCGGGCTCAAGAGCAAGAGCGTGTCTGTGTGGCGGACTCGTCAGAAAGTAACTCCTCAATATGACCATGATCATGGTTTTTCATCCGTTGTGACAAAGGAAGAGACAACGACCGTCTCAAAAAAAAATGCCTCGATTCCCTAGTGCCTACGGCTCAAGCGCTTTAGGTTGGCCTTAAAAGCGCGCCGTTGAATTAGCTGTCCTCAGGAGAGAAAGGGGGGAGGTTAACGCGACGGCCTCTACGCCCCAACGCGTAATGCTCTCGTTGTGAGAGCCGGTTTTACGTTGGGGCCACTGGTGGAACATGCACGTAAGGTTTTGTGGGCGGGTTTCCAATTGAGGGGAAACTCGCCCATTCCCCCGACCTTTCGCGCATCCCCCAGGTAACGGGTAGAGGGGGAACGAAGGGTGTTGGTTATGAAACGAAGGTTCTATCGAAGTGGATCCAATCCACTGCGTCAGTCTCGGCGAATTTTTCCGCTACTTGTGAAAGCTTGGGGTTGGTCTCTTAGGCGCCCAGCCTGGGCAGTAATTGGACTATCATCCCTCTGCGTAACCACACCACTTCACGCTCAAACATCCTCTTTAGCTGTTTTTCCGGGCGCAGTTGGTTTTGGTACGACGACCGTTGCTGGCTCTGGAAGGGGAACGGTGCCCGCGAGGACAACGGTGATCAAGGTAACGAATCTGAACGATTCCGGAACAGGATCTCTACGGGGGTGTCTTACCGCAAGCGGACCTCGCACCTGTGTCTTTGAGGTCGGCGGATATATCAATCTGCAAACCAAGATCTCGATTAAAAACCCGAACGTCTCCGTGTTCGGACAGACGGCCCCTTATCCCGGTATTCAAGTTCGAGATGGTAGCATCGTTGTGCAAGCGGATGACGTGTTGATCCAGCACATCGGCTCACGACCGGGCGATAGAAATCTTCCGACCGACGGTGGGACGGGAATTAAAGCGAGTGAGCGAGACGCGTTTGGAGTATGGGGAAATACCTCCTCAGATCCGGTTGAGCGAGTTGTTCTCGACCACGTGTCCGCGACATGGGGTATGGATGAGTCAATCTCTACCTATACAGGTGTGAATGGAACCGCCGATGGAACTACCCCGGTTCGTAATATCACAATTTCGAACTCAATCATCGCCGAGGGGCTCAACAACTCTAACCACGGAGATACGGAGGGTAAACACTCCATGTTCTCCCTTCTCGGCTCGAACACCAAGAATATCACGTATTATAGGAACCTAGTTTCGAGTTCAAACGGTCGTCACATCCGGATGAAGATGAACTCAGACGTTGAGTTCTTGAACAACTACGTCTACAACTTCGCGAATTCCTCGACCAACGGCTACAACCAGTGGAACATGGACTACAGCTCTGGGGCGACGGGCAATCGCATCAACTTCATGTACAACTACTATCAGCGTGGTCCGACAACCGCTGATACGAGCTCGCCGGTCTTTTTTTATAGTAGTTCTACTCCGCTGGCGTCTCGTATCCACGTGTCGCACAACATCTCCACGAATACTCGACCGACCGATTCGGGGAGTGAGTGGCTGATCGCGAACGCGAACGGGAAGGGACTGCCATCATCCATGCAAGCGACCTCCCCCGCGTTTCCGCTCTCAAACGCCGCCGCCAATTTGGTGGGGCCGACAGCGTTACTGAGCGCGATAACGCCCGGTGTTGGCGCGCGTTACTGGAATAGGTATCCGCACGACGCTCGAATTATCAACGAGGTTGTGACCAACACGGGTAAGCACAAAGATTGCACGACAACAAAGACATGCTGCGTGACGGGAACTGGTGGTAGTGGATACTGCCCGACTCCAGGAAGGATCCTGATCGATGGGTCCACCAAAGATACCACTAAACCAATTGACGCATGGTCGGTTATTCCAGCGACAACGCGAACGTTCACGATTCCCGCGAATCCCACGACTATCGCGGCGAACGGGTACACCAACCTGGAGAACTACATCTTTTCGTTCGCGAGTGATTCCGGTTCGGGAGGAGTCGCTCCGACCCCGACCGCCGTACCGGCAACCTCAACTCCGACGGTGACAAGCACTCCGACGGCGACATGGACACCAACGTGGTCACCGACGGTGTCCCCCACGTGGACGGCAACGTCGACTTACACCGCTGCGCCCACGGCAACGTGGACTCCTCTGCCTGCAACAGCCACGGTTACCGCGACCTTCACCCCGGTGCCGACTATCCCGACAGCAACAGCTGTTCCTACGCAGACAACACAGAAGCTCTTCAAGGTGCTTAAGGTTACCTCCTTGGCGGATAGTGGGGCGGGCACCTTGCGAGATTGCGTTGTGCAATCGTTCCCGAGAGTGTGTGTCTTTGAGGTATCTGGCAGGATCTCGTTGGCAACCGATCTTTTGGTAACGCAACCAGATCTGATCGTCGCGGGACAGACAGCTCCCTCGCCGGGAATCATGATCACGAACGGCGGCTTTAACATCCAGAGCCATGACGTTCGCATCGAGCATCTTGCCCTGCGTAGTGGCGATGGCAGCACGGGAACAGATCCAGCCGTGCGCCGTTCAGTGACGGTGCAAGGGCTGGTGGCCTACAACGTTAAGCTCAAGAACCTCTCGATGTCATGGGGAGTTGACTCCAACATGACTACAGCCGGTCCGGTTGAAAACGTGACGGTACAAGACAGTATCATCGCCGAAGCGCTCTGGCGTTCGATCCATCCGTTGGGTGCTCGATCGAACGGAGTGCTCGTAGGTGAGAAGGCGCGTGGCATGGTGTTTGTGGGAAATCTTCTTGCGTCGAACGTTGACCGAAACATTCGGTGGAAATACGACACCCGAGGAGAGATGATCAACAACGTCATCTACGGATGGGGAGGAACGACTAATTGGAATACAACGAATATCTCTGACCTTGAAAACAAAGATATCGGTGTGTACCTCGATGTCATCGGAAACGTCTATCAATCAGGTCCTTCCGGGTTGAAGGACGCCTACGCTGTCTACACCGAAAATACCCCTTCCGGCACCCGACTGTACGTCTCGGACAATATCGCTCCGAAGATCTCGAACGTGGAGTCCCAGTATCGGTGGGGAAGCCGCTTGTTCTCGGGTCCGGCACCGATCTCTGCCGCCACAACGGTAAGTTCGGTGTTCTCGAAAGCGGGGTCTCGACCGTGGGACAGAAACGCGGATGATCTGCGCGTCATCGCGGGCGCCAAAGATAAAACGTTGGGCCTTCGAGATAGGGTTGGAACCTGGCCGTCATACGCGAGGAACTATCGCGCTGTGAACGTCACGACCGATCCGATGACCGAGGATGAACTCAACGCGGCGTTGACGCTCTTTGAGACTAGGTAGGTAACGCACGGGAGCGTTTGCGTAGGTGATCGCTCCCGTCACCGAGCCTGGGAAGTGCGTGAACGCACCTCCCAGGCTTTTTTGCGTCTGCGACGTTGATGCATTTTGCCAGGCCGTCTGAACTATGCGAACGGGATAGATCTCTAATTGTTAGTGTCGCCCTGGTCGTAGCTGAACTTCAGATTCGACAATTGAGGCTTACCTCGCCGTTTCGAGTGCATGGAGGAGCCTTTAGCGGCGCCACCTTCCTCATCGTCGCATGTTCGTATGCGTGTCTCTCTCAGTTGGAGATGAAGGCAGCTTTTGGCGAGAAAGCGCGCCCTGACATAGAAGCCATGAAGAGATACGCGACGACGATGGTAACAAAAGCGGTAAAGATAACTCTCACCACAGGTAACCTCCTGAGGAAGCGGCGTGAATGGAGACGGTAGAGGCGCGCTGGTCGGGCACGCGAAGGAACTAGGACCTTCCTCGCGTGCGCCTGTTCTTACAATCGGGATTCTCCGGCGTGGCTGGCCTGAGTGTTAACACCACTCGAAAAGAGCCCGCCCTCCGCGAGGGTGGTGAGCTTTCGGTCAGCGGAGCTCTCTTCGTCCAGGGCTTCCTGGAGAAGGTCAGCCACATCGTCGAGGTCTAATTGCTCCGCGAATGCTCGAGCCGTTCCATATCCAGCGATCTCGTAGTGCTCAACTCGTTGCAGAGCTCCTATGAGCACGGCATCCTTCACCTGCTTGTCTCCTGACGCGGAAATAACCTCGTCGGCCTCCTCAATCAGACCCCTCATCGCCTCGCATTGGTCGCGTTCAGGTTTTCGGCCAACCATCTCGAAGATCTGCTCAAGACGAGCGACCTGATTTCGGGTCTCCTCAAGATGCTCCTCGATGGCGCTCCGCAAAGTCGCGTTATTCACTGATTGAACAACACGCGGCAAGGCGCTGACAAGCTGTTGTTCTGCGTCGTAGAGATCGGCAAGCTCGCTGTGTAGCGCCTCGGTGAGTGTATTGAGTTGCAATGTAACGCCCTTGGTCATGGTGAACCTCCGTAAGTTATTCACTCGTTCTCGATATTCAAAATAGACACCGTGGGTAAGGCTACACGCACCCGCATGAGAAAAGAGATGATATGGATTACACAGAGTGCGGATTAGTTCGGTTCCCCTTTGTCGGAATTACAGCGGACTGAGCCCCTGCTCAGCGCTCGGGGTCGTCGCTGACCCAGGATGAGGCCGCGACATACCACTGCGGACCCTCATGGTCAGAGCAAGATGAGCGCGTAGACTCTGAGAAAAGCGACTAACCAGGAGGACACATGGAATCTCAACAAACATCACCATCGCAACCCGAGAGCGTGCAAAATATACATCGGGCAAAGGGACTGCTCTATTCGCAAGTTGGAGAACTATCGCCCGACCTTTTCCTTACTGGGGCGGCTGCTTCGATAGCTCTTTCCTTGTTCTTGCGCGTTACGGGAAGGCAACACGATGCTCACTTTGTCGGCCAATGGGCGCCTACCCTTCTTCTGCTCGGGCTTTATACTCGGCAGGGGCGACGAGGGGAGCGGTCTTCGCGGCTTCTTGAATCGGGGGAAGTGAACGTCGAGAGAGAGATGCACTAGGCGATACAGCTCATGGTTGCGACAAGACCGTGCCTCAATCGGGTTGATCGAGGCGCGGTTGTTTAATCTGAGATGAGGGAAGTCTACATCGATGAGCCGGCCACACCGGAGACGTCTCCCCGACGTGGATGCTCCCATTCCCCACTTGTTTGACGCTCTACGGATAGCCGAGCGTTAGCCGGAATAAGGTTCCAAATGCGTTGCGCCGCCATCTGCTCCTCGCGCTGAATCTCCTCAGCCAAGGTAGCGGTTGGAATGTCACCCACCGCCTCCGCCGCTACCTTCAAGGCCTCATAGCTCGCCACCTCACTTTGTTCGATGGCGTAGGCTATGATCAGGTTGTGAGAGTCTTTGTCCTCCTTCTTTTTTCCGATCTGACCAGCTTTTGGCACCGATCCAAAGATGTGCGCCAAAATACTTTTGGTGGTCGACGGGCTTCCCCCGAGAACGTGAAGTCGAGAGATAAGGCGGTTGTACTGGGTCTTCGTCTCATCGGCATGACTCACGAAGAGCTCCTTAACCCGTGGGTTATCTCCCTCTTCGGCCATTTCTCGTAATTGTGACTCAAATGACTTCTCAGACGCGATGGCGTCTTGGAGAGAGCGTTTAATAAATTCAGATGATGATGTGGTTGCCATATATGCTCCTCATTACACAAACATGTGTGGTGACTTCTCGCGTTATCTTGAAGAGGCGCTGAGTAGTTCGTTATGAGACTCCACAGCGTGTTTTTCCTCCGGATTACGCGAGGGCATCATGGTGACCTCGGTCATGAGGTTCGACGAACGATTCAGATACTGTTTCGTTACAAGGTCGCTTGGATGGTTGACCGTGACGTTTTCTTCAAGGAGTCCCAAGCTATGAAACGATTACCGTGTCTGTTCTCTCTCCTCGTCCTCTCCACTAGCGTCGTTATGGCGGTCACCTGTTACGCGCAGGAGCAGGAGGCCGTCACTGTGCCTCAAGCGATCGATGAGCGCGCCTCCGAGGTGCCGGGCGCGAGTCGGCTAAAAGGCGCTCTTGAACCAGGTGGTCAGCCGATGGGTAAGACCGCTCCCCTGAATGGTGATCGCAGCTCTGGACCGACCGCGCAAAATCAATCCTCGAAGGCTGATTCCGTTCGAATCACGAAAGAGATTCGACAGCAGATTATAGAGCGGGGAGACCTCTCTACGGCCGCCAAAAATGTAAAGATAATAACGGATGATCAAGGGGCGGTGACGCTACGAGGGCCGGTGAAAACCGCCAACGAAAAGCAACAGCTTGAGCAGATCGCTCGCAGCAACGCGCATGGCGGCCAGGTTACCAATCAACTTGTGGTAAAAGGCGAGCAGGTGTCGGAAGGAGCAGCTCATGGTTAGAGAAAGTGATATTCCGATAAGCGCTCGGGAAAAGAATTACGTTGTAATGGCGATCTTTCGCACCCGAACGGAGCTGGAAAAAGGAATCGCTCATTTACGAGTCAACGGCTTCTTGAATGGCGATATCTCAGCTTTGATACCTCAACCTGATTCAACCCACGAGTTTGCCCACACGGCGAGTACGAAAGCGCCTGAAGGGGTAACCGCTGGCGTTGCGGCGGGGGCCGTTGCCGGGGGAATGTTCGGGTGGCTTGTTGGCGTTGGCTCTCTGGTCGTTCCTGGATTCGGTATCCTTCTCGCCGCTGGACCTATCGTCGCAGCGCTGGCGGGACTCGGAGCTGGCTCGGTGATCGGTGGTGTGGCCGGTGGGTTGATAGGATTTGGCTTCCCGGAATACGAGGCGAAGAGATACGAAGGGCACGTCAAGGACGGTGGATTGCTGCTTTCCGTGCACTGTATCGACACCGACTGGTGTGACAAAGCGAAGGAGCTGCTCGAGCGAGCAGGCGCGGTTGATATCGCGGCAGGTCATGAAGCTCGGAGTCGAGAGTGGGATGCCGACGTTCTTAGTGAACAAGAACGATGGACTCCGCCCTCAGCCTCCAGATAGCGGCTTAGGGTATCTGTCGTTACCAATACGAAGCACAAAGAGGACAACGAGAGCGAGCGGGCCTGACTCTGGAACACCCTACTTTTCTCCACAACTTTTGGTGTTCTTTTCCGAAAAGTGGCTATGCCACGAAACAATCGCGCCTTCTCAGACAATACTATCTACGAGATCATCCCTCGGACTCGGGACAGGCTGCCCATGCCTCCAACCCAGACCTCAAATGAGCTTA
>JBIJBE010000030.1:0-43834 GCA_044345405.1 Bdellovibrionota bacterium | reverse complement strand
TACAGGCGAAGAAAGGTGCGAAGAGTAGCCCCCCTACAGGCGAAAGCCCCCCTACAGGCGAAGAAGCCCCCCTACACGCGAAGAAGCCCCCCTACACGCGAAGAAAGAAGCCCCCCTACACGCGAAGAATCACGGGATCGGGATCCAAAGGAACAATCGGCCGAACCTCCTCTATTCGTGGCCACCTTTGTACTACTAATCCGGCATGATGCCAGCGACATCGATAAGATCGTCAGCGCTTGAGTTCTCAGCCTGAGGCGAACCACTGCTCAAAAGGATCGTCAGCGCCCAGATGAAGGTCACTGTGTTGTAGAGGCCTCGAACCTGTTCCGGAAGTTTCCACGCGACTACCGATACCGCCGCACCCCATACCTCAAAGAAGGGGAAGCTATCGTGAACGTAGAGTTGGTAGGCGCAGATACCGAGAACTCCCGCGATCACTGCAGGAGAAAATGTTATCTTCGCGCAGAAGATAACGGTCATAAGAAGAACGCTGACGAAGAGCTCCCAGCTTTCTCGTGTATTTGCGTAGAGCGCGAGCGGAAGAGACACGCACACCGTTATGATGGCGAGCGCGTAGCCTACTTTTAAGGCTCCTGTTGGGCGACTCGTGCTCATCTCACGCCAATATCTTTGTTGCTTCTTTAAGCAGCAGAACATCAGGATGAGAATCAATCCGGCTAAAGCTAGTTTTACATACTCGTTCATACGTCACACTCGTTGTGTTCTTTCTGCATTCTATGGTGTGCCAAGTGCTCCGTGTAAACAAGCGAGGAGTTCTTTGAACGCGGTCTAAAACAGGCGTTTTTAGCTCTTTTATTAGGCGTTGTTTCTCGAGTTCTACTTTAAGTGGAATTGGCGCTGAGGCGTTAAGCGAACGTTGTGACGTTCTATCGCCGAGCTCGGTGATGCCACGAATGTGGAAGCAGAATGCTCGACATCATGGAATTGATGAGATGAATTTCGGTTGTTATAGGCGCGAGGAATCCGACGCAGGTTGGTCCGGCGGTGCGTCGTTGAACGGGAAGGTGTGAGGCCAGGAACGAGTCCTTACTCGGAGACCGTTATGCCACTCTCGGCGAGCGCATCCCAAAATGTTGGGAAAGATTTATCTACGACGTGTGGTTCCTCAATTTCCATACCCGGCACGCGAGTGCTCATCATCGCGAATGACATCGCCATGCGATGATCATCATAGGTTTGAATCCGCGCTCCATGCGGAGTTCCCCCGTGAACGATCAGGTAATCAGGACCCGGTTCACTCCGAATCCCAACCTTCTCAAGCTCCGTGTGCAACGCCTCGATACGATCCGTTTCCTTACCGGGCAGCGTGCTGAGCCCGCGCATCGTCGTCGTCCCCTTCGCAAAGGCGGCGATGACGGCGAGGGTCTGCGCGACATCGGGCATGTTGGACATGTCTATCTCAATTCCTTTGAGAACCTTGGGCCCCGTGACCGTTATTGAGCGACTATCGGAAGAAACCGAGCATCCCATGCGCATCAGCACCTCCGGGAAGTGGATGTCTCCCTGTGCCGATTGAGGATTTACATTCCTGACCGTTACCTTGCCGGATGAGATAGCGGCGAGCCCCCACAGGTAGGAGGCGCCCGAGGCGTCTCCCTCGATCTGTGTAGCGCGGGGTTGATACTTTTGCCCCGCCGCGCACACATATCGCTTATACGACTCGTTGGCGATCGTCACGCCAAACTCTCTAACGCTTTGGAGAGTCATGTCGATGTATGATTTTGAGATCTGCTCTCCCTCAATCTCTACGACGAGTTTATTCGTGTTGAGTGGTGCTGTAAGAAGGATAGCCGAGATAAACTGACTGCTCACGGTTCCGTTCATGGTGATGGTGCCCCCCTTGAGGTGGGTCTTCGAACGGATGCGCAGGGGAGGGCACCCTTCGGTGCCAAGATACTCGATCTCAGCGCCGAGGCTTCTAAGCGCCGTAACGAGCTCTTTAATTGGGCGAACGTGCATCCGTTCAGACCCCGAGAGGACGACATCGATTCCCGGTATCGCCGCGCACAGAGCGGCCAGAAATCGCATCGTGGTACCAGCGGGGCCGATGTTGATCTCGCCGTGGTAGGGATTAAGCGCTCCGCCGGTACCCTCAACGATCAAGGTCGTTCCCTGTGGGCCGGTCTCCTCCTCAATTGACACACCGAGCAACCGAAGTGCATGGATCATCGCTTCACTATCGGTGCTGATAGAGGCCAGGGATAGCCTCGATACTCCAGAGGCGAGCGCAGCGATAATCAGGGCGCGATTGGTGTAGCTCTTCGAGCCGAGCACTTCAAAGGTATGCGAGATAGGCGCGATTGGCGGTGTGAGCTTCAGTGTCTTCATGTGTGGGTGGCTCCGGGTTGTATCGCTGAGAGCGTCTCAACGATCAACTCCTCTGGTACAACGATGTCGAAAAGAGCGGACCCGATACGCTCAAGCAGGGTCCATTTAACCTGTCCACCGACGTTCTTCTTATCCTTCGAGATGAGCGCTCGAAGCTCAGCGGCTGGAATGGCGAACGGGAGTCGCGCGGGAAGTCCCGCGGTCGTTAGCCCGGCATCGATGGTAGTGAGGTCGGCCGCGGAGATCTTACCGATGCGGTGCGAGATATACGCCTCGCCGTACATTCCGATTGATATCGCTTCGCCGTGCGTCAGTGCCGGCCCATGCGCGAGCGAGAAGGCCTCAATGGCGTGTCCGATAGAGTGTCCGAAGTTGAGGGTCTTGCGTGGTCCCTGTTCGGTCTCATCACTCTCAACCACCGCTTTCTTGATCTCGCATGAACGGTACACGATCTCCACCATCTCATCAGCTGTCCAGTGCCCGCAGTCGCGTGAGGATACCTTGTCGAAGTATTCCCGATCCGCGATTAATCCGTGCTTCACAACCTCCGCGAAACCTGATCGGAGCTCTCGTTCAGGAAGGGTCGTCAGCGCGTCGATATCGATGACGATACCCACGGGCTGCGCGATTGAGCCGATCAGATTCTTTACTCCCTGAAAATTGATCCCCGCTTTTCCGCCGATGCTCGCGTCAACTTGCGCCAGGAGGGTGCTTGGTATGTGAAGGAACGCGATTCCACGCATGTAGGTGCCAGCCGCGAATCCAACGAGGTCGCTGGTGGCTCCACCACCGATAGTTACCACCAGAGATTTCCTGTCGAGCTTTTGTTCGACGAAGAACTCCCACAGGCTCACCAATTCCGTAACCTCTTTTTGAGACTCTCCCCCTTTAAGCGTTTTCACCCGAGAGGGTGGGATAGAGAGCGCGGTGCACACCCGTTCCCTTACCGTTGAGGCGCCACCATCAGCGACCACAACGATTGAGGAATACTTCGAAAGGGCAATTAGGTTCGGCAGCTTCTCGATTACCCCTCGGTCAACCCAGAGGGGTGAGTGAGATTCCGTTCGCGCAACGTTCAAATCCAAGGTGCGCATCATTACACCTCAATCTTTTTAAGATCCGCCATGAGCTTGGCGAATTGTGGGAATCGAAGCGCTTGCGGTCCATCGCTGAGCGCCTTCTCAGGCTCTGGATGGAACTCCACGATGATACCATCAGCTCCAACCGCTTTCGCGGCTAACGCGAGAGGCGCGACCAGTTCTCTCGTTCCGGCGGCGTGCGAAGGATCGATGAATATCGGAAGGTGAGTTCTAGCTTTGAGCACTGGCACCGCGCTGATATCGAGGGTCCCACGGGTCGCCGTCTCAAAGGTCCTGATTCCCCGTTCGCAGAGGAATACCTGCTGGTTTCCACCCGCCAAGATGTACTCGGTCGCTTGGAGGAGCTCTTCGATCGGAGCGCTCAGTCCACGTTTGAGCATCACAGGGCGACGGGTCTCACCGATCGCTTTGAGGAGGCTGTAGTTCTGCATATTGCGGGCGCCAATCTGCAGGATATCCGCCTTCTCGGCCACACGCTCAACGTCCTCGGTTGTCATCACCTCGGTTATGACCGGCATACCGTGAGCTCGCCCGGCCTCAACGAGGAGGTCGAGACCTTCGTAGCCCATACCCTGGAAGCTATATGGTGAGGTACGTGGCTTGAACACACCACCTCGAAGGATCCTCGCGCCGTTGTCACGCGCTTCGCGAGCGCACGCCATGATCTGCTCACGCGACTCAACTGAGCAGGGGCCCGCGATGACAAGAAAGTTACCGTCGCCGATCTTGACCCCACCCACATCGATGACGGTGTTCTCAGGCTTATGCTCGCGACTAACGAGCTTATATCCCTTGTCCTTCCCGCCGCTTTTCGGAGCTGGAGTATCCTTCACTTCGATGCGTACCGACCCTGTCGAGCACGAGTCGGTGTCGCATGCGGAGGTCTCCTGCTGCGATACCTCGGTTGGTGTGACATCGCACGATGGGAAACACCCGAGCACCTTGATGAAGCGGGTGAGCTTTGTCACCTCACCGAGCGCTGTCTTTACATTTGGAGACTCCACGTTTCCGAGGAAGTCGACGTAGAACATCTCTTCCCAGGTGTTTCCAGGAATAGGCCGGCTCTCAAGCTTGGTCAGGTTGATCCCGTGTTGTTTGAACACAAGAAGTGTCTCAACGAGAGCACCCGGTTGATTGAGGGTGCTCATCGCAAGCGATACCTTGCTGGTTACGCGAGGATCTACCTTCACCGCGCTCTTTGAGACGATGACGTAGCGGGTTACATTCTCTTCGTGGTTGGCGATGTTTCGCTTAAGGACCTTGAGACCGAACATCTCCGCAGCTTCTTCGCTTGCAATCGCCGCGCGTCCCTTGTCGTTGCTCTCTTTGAGCTCCTTAAGCGCTGTGGCTGAATCGGTTGCGTATTGAACGACACACGATGGGATAGTTGCTAAGAAGTTAGCGCACTCCGCTACAGCGAGTTGGCTGCAGTGAACGGTGTGAAGGTGCGAGACCGGAATATCGGCTAATCCGATCAGGCAATGCTTCACCGTGAACTTCTCTTCGCCCACGATAGAGATTCGTGAGTTGAGGAGGAGATCGTACACATCGTTAATCCCACCGGAGGTTGTGTTCTCAATCGGAAGGATGCCGAGATCGCAAGTGCCTCTCTCAACCGCGTCGACCGCTTCCTTGAATGAAGCGAATCCAAAGAACTCCGGCTCTCCAGCGGGCTGCGTGGCCAGCTTCGCGGAGGCCCCAGTGGAGGAGAGGAGGGAACGTCCCATCAGGTGCGAATACGAGCCATCGATACCCTGAAAGGCGACCTTAACCGAGCGCTTTCGATCAGGAGCGCCATTAAGGTTTGATTGAAGGATTTCCTGTTGGAGTCGCACCGAGTCGGCGATGATCTCGTGAAAGAGCTTCATGACGAGCTGCGGATCGAGTCCGAGCGTTCGGCCCTCGGTAATTCGCTCTCGAAGAAGTGATTGCTCGCGCGCCTCATCTCGAATTGGGGTGTTCGCCGCCGTTTTGGATTGAATGACCCGCTCGGTTATCTCTCGTCGTCTAGCGAGAAGCGCCATCAGCTCTTTGTCGAGGGTGTCGATCTCTTGTCGCGCGTCAGCAAGCCCTGCGTTAGATGAAGTTGATGTGGTCATACGTACTTCCTTTCTGTGGTAACTATGAGACGAAGGTTAAAAATGTGTCATAGCGGGATGAGCGACCATACGCCGCGTCGAGGTACGCCGCTTTGAGCTCCGCGGTGAGTGGACCTGGTGCCGAGCATCGAAGTGGTTTGTCCTCTATCGAACCGATCGGTGTCATCTCCGCCGCCGTGCCCGTAAAGAAAGCCTCGTCAGCGTCCTGCGCCTCGTCGACGGTGAGCTTCTTCTCGGTGACGGTTAATCCCTGGTCGCGTGCTATCTCAATCACGGACGCGCGGGTGATGCCCGGCAAGATGTTGCCGGCAGGTGGTGTGTAGAGTTTGCGATCCTTGATGATAAAGAAGTTAGCACCGGGGCCCTCAGCGATGTTCCCCTCATAATCGAGGAAGAGCGCCTCATGGTAATGTGTCCCCTGGACCTCCTGTACGGCGAGGATACTATTGACGTAGTGGCCGCCTATCTTCGCGTCGGCGACCGTCGAGCTTGGGTGGATACGGATGTATTTGCTCACCTTGATGTTAGCCGATGAGATCGGAAGATAGGCTCCCCACGGCCAGCACGCTATCGTGACGTCCACAGGAGCGGTCGAGGGATTGAGTCCCATGACCCCATACCCAAACGCCGCGTGTGGACGGATGTAACACGCCTCAATGTTGTTACGCTTAAGGAGCTCAACGGTTATCGTCGAGAGTTCATCGGAGGAGTAGGGGAGCTTCATCTGGATGGCTTGAGCGGAGTAGTGAAAACGATCCATGTGCTCTTTGAGGCGAAAGATCGCGGTACCCCGATCGGTCTTATAGGCACGTAACCCCTCGAAGATAGATGAACCGTAGTGGAGTCCATGGGAGAGGACGTGTACTCGCGCCTCATGCCACGGAATGAAGGAGCCGTTCATCCATATCCACTGCGTTGGTTCCATTACGAAGATCCTCGCGTTACATACAGCTCGACGTCCCGTAGGAGGACGAGCAAAAAAAAAGGCCCCGCGGTTACGCAGAGCCTTCTCCAGCCGATATGGCCGAGTACTCTGCCCTTAGGGCCGATAGGTAAACACAAAATAAAACGTGTTACGGAGTACTTTCATACGGAGACATTACGCCCGCAAGGGGGGAGAAATCAAGGGGAAATTGGGGCAAAAGACCCGAAGTTTTGAGCCGTTGGGCGCCAACGGGTACCGTAGCACGTCCCACGTCTGCGTCGTCGCTTCTCACCGTCTTTCCTCATGGATTCGGAATTATCGGGTTCGGGTAGGTTCACGTTAACGTTTACGAGCACGTACAGGGCGCTCCCTCTGCCGAGAGAAGGGTCCGATGACATTGATCATACATACATCCGGCGAAACAAGAGATGAAGTGCGGGCGAACGTCGTGCTCATCGGAACATGCTCACGACTCCCGAGCTCGTTTCATCGCAGTGTCGAGGAGAGCGTTCCGCGGATCAACGTCCCAAAATCTTTTGAGAAGGTAGGAGATATGATGAAGACCACACTAACGAGAGCTGCTCTCCTGATGTCGCTTGGCATGGCTATGTCCACCCCCCACGCTTACGGTGACGAGAAACAGCGAGACTTCTACTTCCAGGAGCAGCAACAACGCTTCGTCGATAGACCGTTCGACGCTCGAATGTTGGGGATGTCGGGAAGTACCAATCTGACTACCTCGAACGCGTTAGCCACCGTGCAGAATCCCGGGGCTCTTGGTCTTATGCGGTACGGAGATATGTCGGCGTCATATAGTTTTAACGAGATTACCGGAAACGAGTTTCCGAGTGGTTCGAAGGTTAAAGATAAGCAGAATATCGGACAGGTGTACGGCGCGACCCCGATAAATCCGACCGCCGATGGGCTCCCCGATAACGGTAACTTCGGATTCGGGTGGTGGGGCCGTAGCGGCAACTGGACCTACGACCCAGATAATACCGACTCGGGAGCGTATCAGGTATCCGGTGCGTACGGTAAGTCGCTCAGCGAGTACGTGAGCCTCGGATACGGATTAACCTATCAGAAAGATAGTCTCGATTCCGACATTCATAACTACGACTCCGCGGAGACCTTCCTTCACACGATCGGACTGGAGACCCGTTCGATGGACGACCTCACGTGGGGAACAACCATCTCGATCGGACATGGACAGCACGATCTCGATCACACAGGGCATCGAGCCGACGAGCAAACCGTCAACCAGATGCAGTACGGCATCGCGACAGGATTAGAGTATAAAATGGATCGCACAGCTGTCGCTCTGGGCGCGGATTATACCTTTTACTCGAACGATGGAGATGACGAGCCCGGCGCGAACGATCCAGGATACCCCTTCGGTGGCGACTCGTTGGGACGTGTGATGAACCTTCGAGTCGGTCTTGAACAGTACCTCGCCGATTGGCTCGCGATTCGTGGGGGATATCGCTATGCGGCAAACTTTAAGTGGGACTACGATCGATCTGATCTTCGAGACCTCACCGGAAGCGCGACGTACAACGCGTGGACCGCGGGAGCTGGTGTGAAGTACGACATGGACAAAGATTCGTTTATTAAAGCGATTCTCTTGGACTACGCGGCTGAATACCGCACCGTTGGTGATAATGACTGGCAGCACATTGTGTCGCTCTCGGCGCCGTTTGACCTCTGTATGTAGTCAAGGAGGGACGGCGGAGCGTAGATACTCCGCCGCCCTTTCATGTGCCCACCAGAGCGCTACTCCTTTGAGGGGATCTCTTCAGATGCTTGAGCGCTCTTCACCTCCACCCCGCCCATAAACGATCGGTCCATCCTCTGTTGTATCCCCCCAATCCATCCCCGTGCGGTGTTTTGATCTATCATCCCGGCGTTCGCCATCTGAGTGATCGCGTTCGCGAGTTGGTCGTTCGTCAGTCCAAACTTCGAGAGGAAGAGACCGACGTTCGCGCGCACATCATTCAGGTCCTTGGCGTTACTGAGGATCGCGTTGGTAAAGTAGCCGACAAAATCGGTCTGAATTTTAGTGTTTCCCTGCGCGAGGAGCGCGATGATCGGATCCATCCAGGCGATCGCGTACTGAGCGAGTGGATGTGAGTAATCGATCTCGTAGGGGCGGCGCCCCCCGAGCTCCGCGCGCGGCCCGCCGTCTTTGCCCATGTCGTAGAGCGAGCCGTCCGCTAACTGCAGTTGGAAGTCGGAGTTGATAATCCCTCCCTGAACGAGAAGATCGCGAACTGAGTCCCGTACCCTCTGGTCCTTGTGTTTTCCGGCGGTGATGCATCCGAAGAGTCCCCCCACGAGAGCGCCTGCACCGATACCGATCGCGGTACCGATGCCGGGGGCGAACAGGGTGCCGATGGAGGCCCCAATCGCCATGCCGGAGCTCGCCCCCGCGGCTGGTGAAGAGCGTCCCCAGTTCATGGCGAGATCCATGATACCGATGATCCCGCCGGCGACGTTCGCCGCTGTTCCAAGTCTTCCGGCGGCGTTTGGAAATGTCGCGGTGGGGAGGGAAGTGCTCCCCGCAGGAGCGTGTAGCGCTTGTAACCCGGTGAGGAGAGCTGTGGGAAGAGCAGACTCCACAAATTGGGATGCCTTATCTCCTCGTGTCATCGGTTGATTGAACGGGGAATAGGCCCCCTGTTGGGCGGTCATGAGTGTTGGAATGTTCATAGTGTAGTCTCCTCGTGAGATGGCTCCGAAGCACTCTTGGGTCATTCCGAAAGTGGATCGGTACAGGTAAATCGACGCATGCCGGAAAGAGTTGTGTAAGAACCTTGGACTACGGGGGAGGCTGCCGGGTCTGCGCGAAGCGGCGAGGGGTTTGGGAGCCTCGTGCCTCTCCAGCGCGCTACCGCAGGCGGGGAGGGGTAGACCGGGGGCAAACGCTCGTGGCCCGGTAACACCCTCGGATTAGGGCCTTCCGGGTTTGCCAGGAACGAGGCTCCTGCCTCAGGTTGAAAGAGTTTTGACGTCCGAGGCGCTTAGTGAAACAATGCCGGCACCTACAGTGATACCTAAGGAGCACCATGTCGGATCCAAGAGACAACGAGCAGCACGAACAAACCTCCTCCGAGGAGACCTCTTTGGAGCCAACCCGGTTGGCGACCGACCCGAGTGATGAGCCGGCTCCTCCCCGTTCCGTTCCCGTTGATGGGGATGATGATGAGGAGACCTGGACTAACCAGCCCGCTAAGGGTGCCGCAGCCGAGGCTGATGCAGGGGAGGACGACCTTCTCGACGAGGAAGAGGAGCAGGATGTTCAGCCGGTTACCCGCAAGGTGATTCAGAATGGTCGTGATGTCCTTTGTGAAGAGCTCCCGAACCGCGCGGCTCGCGCGAAGCTCCGTTTAAAGCCCCACCTTACCTGCGTACTTGGTCTTGAGCTGAGTAGCTCGGGAGAGCGATTTATCTTCGACTGGAAAGGGGAGGAGCCAACGGTTGCTCCGGCTGGTGGACCCCTCACGTTGAACGCTGAGAATCCAGGCGAAGCCACCTTGGTTGACTCGATCATCTCCCTCACGGAGCAGAACCTCATGGCGGTTCGCTCTGGGGACCTGAATCCGCAAGTAGCTATGCTTGCTGATAAGATTAAAGTTAAGGGGAAGATCGGCCCAGCGGTGTACCTGTTTAACTTGATCGCGCCGCGATTCCAGCAGTAGGCTAAGCTGCTCCAAATACTTCAGGGAAAGAGGGGATAACTCCCTCGAAGCTCTTCCGTTTTTGCCGTCATCCGTAGTATTGATGCTGCGGGGCGTTGTGATGTGCAGCACTCCGAATTTGAGCGCCTGTCTAGGTATAGAGCCCCACATGTCGTCGAACATTCTTCCGAAGTCGGAGGTCGTTGAATTCGAGCTCCCCTCTACCTCCTCTACCGGTGGTGCTCGTGGAAGCGTTGAGTCCGTATTCGGACGCGACTACCTCCGGGCCCTTAAAACCCTTCAACATCAGATGTTGGTTGAAGGCAAGCAGGTCTTCGATCTCTCGATGGTGAATCCCGATCTCGCTCCTCCGAGGGCAGTTCTCGATCGGCTCCTTGAGTCGGTGACGAAGCCGCTCAATCATCGGTACGCGGTATCTCGTGGTGTTCGTCGGTTGCGCGAAGCGTTCGCGGCGAAGTACGCCGCCTCGTTCGGTATCTCGCTCAATCCTGAGACCGAGATCTGTGTGTGTCTCGGCAGTAAAGACGCCACCTACCACGCGATCAAGAGTCTCATCTCCGTGGGAGACTCCGTTGTTGTCAGCTCTCCCTCATATCCAGCGCATGTCTCCTCGGTTACGCTCGCTGGTGGTGTTGTCGTTCCGTGGGAGTGTGGTGTTGAGCCGAATGAAGCGGCGGCATCATTGGATCGCATCCTTGGGTCCACCCGAGCTCGTGTCGTGTTACTCAATTTCCCATCTAACCCCGCCGGTGTCGTTGTGTCGGAAGAGTGGTGGATGGCGATCGCTGATGTGTGTTGGCGCTACGGCGCGGCGATCATCAATGACTTTGTGTACGGTGAGATGAGCTTCTCGGGTAAGCCAGCGGTCAGCGCGCTCAAGGTTCGCGAGCGGGGCGTTCGGTGCGTTGAGGTGTATTCACTTTCGAAGGCGTATAACGTTCCCGGATGGCGAGTTGGCGCTCTCGTTGGTGATACGCAAACCGTTCAGGCGGTAGCTCGTTGGAAGTCACACTCCGATTATGGACTCTTCTTGCCACTTCAATACGCGGCGTCTGTGGCGCTCACCGCGCCTCAAGATCTCGTGCGTCCAACGGTGATGGCGTATGACCGCCGTCTCCGCGTTCTCGCCGCGGGCTTGAGAAAGTTGGGATGGGAGGTGCAGGATCCTCAAGCGGGGGCGTGTCTGTGGGTCAAGTATCCCGCGACTATCGTTCCGGCTGGAGAGAGTGCTACGAGCGCTTCCGTCCGAGTGGCGAATGAACTGCTCGCCAAGACCGGGGTGTTGGTGACACCTGGAATCGTATTTGGAGAGGCGTGGGATGGATACGTTCGTTTCTCCGCTGTGGTGACTGAGGAACGTATGCGCGAGGTGGTGTCCGCCTTGACGCAGTGGCGGAGCGCGTAATTCACGCGCGACGAAGTTTGAGGAATCGGTTTTAGATTTGATGAACGTTTAGGATAAAGGCGAGACGGTGCTCAAAAGTTCTCATTATGCATGTCTGATTTTGAGTGTGGTTATCGGATCGTCGTCGATCGCTCACGGTGAACCGTCGTGTGTGAAATCCGTGGATCTCGTCAAAAAGGGTGTGCAGATCGGGGATGGTTCCGACGCTGAGATAGCGCTGTATAACGAAGCTATCCAACTGTGCCCGCAGATGGTGGAGGCGTACTTCAACATGGGGCTAGCACTCCAAAGAAAAGGTGATCTCTCCGGCGCGGAAGCGAAGCTACGAGAAGCGATTAAAATCAAAGATGATGAGACCTTCCGTGTTGGACTCGCTGGCGTTCTCCTTCAGAAGGGTGAGGTCTCCGCCTCGAAGGAGCAATACGAGAAGGTCCTTGAGCAGAGTCCTCAGAACGTCTCCGCTTTACAGGGGCTCGCTGTTATCCTCGAAAAGCAGCAGAAGGTTCCGGAGGCTATCACGACGCTCCAGAAAGCCGCCGCTATTGACCCAAGTAATCATCTGACCTTCTTTAATCTCGGAGTGCTCCAAGAGAAGATCCATCTCTACGACGCTGCCGCGACCTCGTATCGCAAAGCGGTGGAGCTTGATCCGAAGCATTTTGAGTCTCGCTACCTCCTCGGGATGATGCAGATTCGACTCGGCAGCCTTGAGGAGGCTCGTCGCTCGTTACAAGCCGCCGTCGAGATTAAGCCCGACGACGTTCGTGGACACCTCGCGTTAGGTGAGGTGTATGAGAAGCTTGGTGAACGTCACCTCGCGGAGTCCTCGCTCCGTCGAGTCGCTCAGATGTCACCGAATAACTTCGTCGCGCAGGTGAATCTTGGGTTACTTCTCATCGACAATAAGCAGTACCAGGAGGCGATAGTTATCCTGACGAAAGCCTCGGCGCTTGAGCCCAAGAACTCCCGTGTGTGGAGCGCGCTCGGTCGAGCGCAGCTTGAACTCGGCGAGACCGGTCCCGCGGAGTCTCATCTTCGGCACGCGATTGAGCTCGATGGAAGTAACGCCTACGCGCACAACAACCTCGGTGTGCTGCTTCAGCGATTAGGGAAGCGTGACGAGGCGCGGCAAGAGTTCAAGACCGCCCTCGGATTGAATCCTGATCTTGAGGTCGCTCGCAAAAATCTTGACGTTGTTGGCGACGAATAGGGCATTCGCTCTCTTATTCTCGACCGTGTGGCGAACTCGACGTGTTCCTCGCGGTCGCGTACGGTTCCAGTCTACACACCCGAGACACCATGAATCTGTTTCGATTAATGAGTCGATAGAATCCCCAGGTTACGCTCCGAATCCCTGGAAGCCCCATAATGATGCCGAGCGGTCGGGTCCAGCGCATACGCTTGAGAAGGTCTACGTAAACGTTCGCTCCGGTACGAAGGGTCCCATCAGCGAGGATGAGACGAATATCCTCAACGACCTCCTCAGCTGGTAGTTGTATGGTGTCCGCTACCCACGCGCTTTGCAGGGGCTCGACCGCGATGCCTACCTTCGCGAGATGGTCGGTCATCTTGGACACCCACCATGAGCAGAATCCGCATCCTCCATCGTAGAGGAGGTATCCACGCGCGTCGCTCCGCGGAAACGCCGCGGTGCTGCAGGTGGGAGAGAATCGTTGGTACGCGAACACCTTCACGCTCGATCCGCGCGCCACAAACGTGGAGTGGGGCGGTTTAGCGAGAGCTTCACGGTACTCATCGGGGTAGAGCGCGGCGATATCTCCCGTGACCGTGGCGATCTTTGTTTGCCAATAGCTCCACGGCTCGTGCTGAACTCGATACTCGGAGGTCGTTCCGTCGTTCTGCTTCGTGTAGCCCCAATAGTGTTCGAGGATGAAGTGCTCGATCGATCCAGCTTGAAGCGATCGTAGTTCTCCCTCGGTTGTCGCGTGCACTGATACGGTTTGTGTTCCCACTTGAGTTTCATACGAAAGGTGTCCCCCCGATTCCTTATGGAATTGAGCGAATGAGTGGGTCATCGGACGCGCCTCGTACGGCTCGTTGTACAGTACACGAGCCGTCGCCGCGATGAGCGCGGAGGGAACTACCTCTTTCACAAAGACGACCCCTCGGCGCACCTCGTCTCCAACGGTGCGACGCACATAGAAGCGGAGGTTGAGCTCTTCGAAGTTCGTCACCGGTATCGTGGGTATCGTTCCGAAGAGCTTCATGTGTTCAAAGTTGAAAGCGATAACGCTCATGAGCGCTTTGTTCTCGAAGAGGTCGAGCTCGGTACCCAAGGGAAGGAGGGGGCGAAGGACCGATGGATCGACCTCGTAGTTGATAACGATAAGGTTACGCCAGAAGGCGGAGAGGAAGGGGGGAGCCATCCCGATAGTATAGGTGGAGGGTGGCGAGGAAACAAAGAGAGGTTTTCGAGACGTGAACGTGAACGTGAACGTAAACGTACCCGATTTAGGTACTTAGCCTTTGATGATGGGGTAGGGGGGCTACTAAAGACTGCCCCTCTTTCATCCATTCCAAGCCATCCCTGGGGTAGCTTGCGGGTACGTTCACGTTCACGTTTACGAGCACGTTCACGTGCGAGGGGGGACTAGATTACACCGTTCCACAAAAAAATTGGGTCGAGTGAGAAAATAAAAATAGGGTATTTTCTGTAGCGTTAAGTGCTAGTTAGCGAGTTTAAATTTCTTGTACTAGGAACTTCGTTTGTCACAATTTCAATGGTGCCAACTAGACCGCTTCCCCATACTCACCTTTACCCTCCAGGGTTCGGAAGCATCGTTTCGGACCCCTTAGGGAGGGGGTGATAGGGCTTAGGCTTCAGAAAGTAGTGTAGGTTTATATAGCCTAACCAGGGAAAAGCGTGTTCAATTATCTTGAACGCGAACCCGGGGACCCCTTTCACCGTGTGGATGTTGTAGCGGTTGGAATAACAATGGCAGCAGTTTTAAAACTCGTTCAGGCGCCCCAATTCAATGAGCAGGTCGATGTCGACCCTGCTGGTTACTCGCGTGACGGACATTCCCTTCAACAAGCATTCTCGTACACGCACCTCTGGCAATCGCCGGTGGCTCGATACGTCATCGACCGGTTCTCCGAGAAGGGGGATACCGTGCTCGACGTTTCCTGTGGCACGGGTGCCACTGGAGTTGAGGCCGCGCTGCTCGGTCGGCACTTCGTAGGATGCGCCAAGGATCAGGCTCTCGTAAAACTCGCTCGAGCGAGACTCTCGCCAGCTGATATCGCCGAGGTTGTGCTTCGTCTTCAGTTCCTCAATCTCAAGCGTCCCGTTGACGTTCGTGAATTCAAGGATCCGTTCCCGCTCTACTTCGACGTTGATACGTTCTGCGAGTTGGTGAACCTCCGCTCGGCGCTTCGTAATGGTTCAAGCCACGTTGATGCCTTCATCGAGTTTATCATCGCGTCCGTTCTTCACGGACACACTGTTGGACATCTCTCCGGATACTCGTCGCCGCACGTGGCGACAGCTCCGAATGAGCAGGCATCCCTCAATCGAAAGAGAGGTGAGGTGCCTTCGTACCGAGCTGTGAGCGCTCGTGTCATCAAGAGAGCCGCCACCCTCGTGCGTGATGGTGTCCCTCGTAATTTACAAACTCGTGATGTTGAACGCTCCGTGTTCCACGCCGCTGAGAACGACATGGCGCCGGTGCGGACCGGATCTGTGAACCTTGCGCTTGTATGTCCGAATCAGCCCGGCATGACGGAGCAGGGGTTGCGTTCGTGGCTCCGAAGTTGGTTTCTTGGAGTCGACCACTATCAACCTGAGCAGCAGCCATCATCTCTCGATGCGTGGAACGGCTACATAAACGAGACCTTGCTCGAGACCGCGCGTACCGTTCGTAAGGGCGGCCGAGCTGTCGTTCGGGTCGGTCGCGGACGCCTCGGTGTCAAGCCGGTCAACTACCGTGAGGCTATCGGCTCAGTTCTTCTCGACCTCTCCCAGTACTGGGCGGTTGAGGGGACTATCGTTGAGCGATACGCCAAGAGCGCCGGTCTCATGAAGGGTGGCTCGAAGCTCGCTGGCGATGTCGCGGCTGAGCTTGTGGTGCTTCGGCGAAAGTAGGCGCAATTTCAGCGATATTCCCGGGAGGGCGACCATTCCTGGTCGCCGAAATGCCCTATATCGCCAGTTTTTTCGCTCTTCGCAACGCGGCGACCGAGAACGGTCGCCGTAATTTCTGACCTTCCGGCCATCCCCCTATTTCCCCCCCCCCACCATAGTGAAACCCAGCCCCAAACCGTGTAAGCTACCCCCGTTTTATGCCTAATGTTGTCGCGGGAAATACCAAGGGCCTTGCCCAATCCGAGATTCGAGCTGTCTCGAAGTTGTTCCAACGTTCCGTCTCTCCAGACGAGATCGTGTCGCTCGACCTTGCCCGCGAGATGGTCATGCTCGCGGAGCACCTTCGCCGACGGATCGGTGTGCTGGTCAACCGACAGGGGCGGATCGAGGAGGTTATCCTCGGTACGAAGGAGATCCTCTTCCTTCCCGATCTTGGACGATACCGTCTCGGTCGCGGGCGCTTAAGAAATCTCCGCCTTATCTTCACCGACCTTACGAACAACAAGAACGAAGCCACGATTCCGTACGATATCTACACCGACCTTGAGCGGCTCCGCTTCGACGCCGTTGTTGGTCTCCGGAGCGCGCGTAATCGGGTATCGATGGCGTATGCCTACCTCATTCCAACGAACGAGAGCGAGAACGCGACCACGCACACCGAGGTCGTGAGTGACCTCGGAGCGTTCGAGCTCGACTATCGGGAATTTATCTCGTCGGTGGAGCAAAGCCTCGCCGCTGAGGTCGTGCAGCTCGATGCTGACGATAAGGTCGGCGCGGTGATCGTTGGTGTGTATGACAAAGCTGATGACGATCCCGAGGTTTCGCAACTTGAGCTTCGAGAGTTAGCTCGCACCGCTGGGGTGAAGATTGTGGACGCTGTCATTCAGAAGCGACGCCCCGATCCGAAGACCTATATCGGAAGTGGCAAACTTGAGGAGCTCGTTATTCGTTGCATTCGTCTCGGCGCTGATATGCTTATCTTCGATACGGAGCTCAAGCCGTCGCAGTGGCGCTCGATAACGAATTCAACCGAACTCAAGGTGCTCGATCGCAGCATGCTGATCCTCGACATCTTCGCGCAGCGAGCGCAGAGCAGCGAGGGACGTCTTCAGGTTGAGCTTGCGCAGTTAAAATACAACCTTCCTCGTCTGGCAGACCAAGATAGTGGACTCTCCCGTTTAAGCGGAGGTATCGGCGGTCGGGGTCCCGGAGAGACGAAGCTTGAGGTCGGACGTCGCCGCATTCGTGACAAGATCGCCGAGCTTGAGCGCCGCATTGAAAAGGTTCGCAGCGCGCGAGACTTTAGACGAACGCGTCGTCGAGAGAACCAGCTTCAACTCGTCTCGGTGGTTGGGTACACCAACGTTGGAAAGTCGACCCTCTTTAATCTTCTGACAGGAAGCACGGTAACGGCCGAGAATAAGCTCTTCGCTACCTTGGACCCAAGTCAACGGAGGCTTTACCTACCTCCGGCTATCGCGCTTGAGGATGGCGGGATAGGGCGCACGGTGATCCTGAGCGACACCGTAGGGTTCATTCGTAAGTTGCCGAAGGAGCTTGAAACCGCTTTCCAAGCTACCCTTGAGGAGCTCTACGAAGCATCGCTCTTAGTGCACGTGGTCGATGCCTCAGACAAGGACGCGATCGGAAAGTACAACGCCGTCCGAAAGATCTTAACGCAGATGGAGCTCGCTGATGCTCCGGAGCTCGTGGTGTTAAATAAGATAGACGCGGCTGACGCTGAAACAGTTGAGGCGCTCAAGAACGAGCTCTCAGGTGTCGCGGTTTCAGCGGCGAAGCGAATCGGTATCGGTGATCTCCTCAAGGTTATCGACGGGCGCCTCGCACTACCTCAGAGCGCGCCCCAGCCCGCCCTTACGGACATTGAATTGTAAGTCCGTCGTACCCAAGCTCGATGCCAGCGGGGAGTGAGGCGTTGACCTCATCGTAGTCGATCGTGTGTGTCGTGTGGATGATGAAGGTCTTTTCCGCTTTGAGGCGCTGCGCGATCTCGATCGCTTGCGGGATGGTGACGTGCGTCTTGTGTGGCTCGTATCGGAGCCCATCAATGAAGAGGTACTTCACTCCCGCCAGAATCTGCTCGGCCCGCTCGGTGATCATGTTGAAGTCCGTCGCGTAGCCGATCGCTCCCACTCGAAAGCCCGTCACAGTCATTGAACCATGAATGAGTGGAAAGAGCTCAAACGAGATCCCCTCAATGAGGCATGTTTCCTCGTTCGATATGATGTGCGGGTCGAGCTGCGCGACCATGCCACCTTCATAGCCGGGGCGGGGATTGAAGATGTACGAGAAGCTTGAGGTAATTGAGTCCATCGTCTCCGCGCTTCCGTAGCAGGAGATTCGGTTACGTGACGCGAAGTTGAAGGAACGAAGATCGTCGATGCCAAGGATGTGGTCCGCGTGCGCGTGGGTAAAGAGCACCGAGTCGACCCGTCCAACGTGGTGCTTGAGCGCCTGGTAGCGGAGATCGGGGCCCGCGTCTATGAGGATGACCCTACCGTCGTCGAGCGTAAAACACGCCGAGGTCCGGTCTCTATGGTTTCGCGGATGGTTTGAGGTGCACACCTTACACGTGCACCCTGGGAGGGGAACTCCCGTTGAGGTGCCTGAGCCGAGTAAGGTAAATTTCATAGGACTAGCCTAGCAGTAAAAACGCCCTCCGAGTGTAGTATGGGTGAGGGTAGATGTCTCCCCGGAAGTTGTTCTTATTCGGTTTGTGAGGAATACGGGGCTCCCACTCGGTCAAACCGCGAGTTGTCTCTTGAAAATCGGGCAAAGACGATCGAAGTATAGAGGAGATAACAAACACGAGGCGCATGAGGCTGCTATGGCTGATAACGAAAACAGTGAGAACAAAAAGTCTTTTCAGGTCGTTGATAAGCGACGGTTCGACGCCGCAGGTCATGAGCGTGCTGAGGGTGAGCATGAGACCGTCACACCTGTCGGGGCTTCACCGTCTCAAGGGGGAGCGGCTCAAGAGGTAGCTGGTAACTTCCGGATGGAGGAGGCGCCCCCTGAGTCTGAGGTCAATTTCTCATCCTTCGTGATGTCGCTCGCCACGCAGGCGATGGTGCAGCTCGGTCAGATGGCGCCGCCCCCAGGGATGGATATCCCCGTTGACGTAGAGTCAGGTAAGGGGACGATCGATATTTTGGCGATGATTCAGCAGAAAACACGCGGCAATCTCTCGAAGGAGGAGGCGAAGTTCCTTGAGGATGTCCTCCATACCTTGCGGGTTTCGTATGTGAAAAGGGCGAAGGGGTAGCTCCTCCCATATACCGGGTCGATGCGCCCCCGGCACTTTCGCCACCCCCACGACGCACCCTCCGGGGAAAAAGTTGCCCTTTTTTTTGACTCCCCCTATCGGAACGGTGACGCGATTGTCGCTTTTTTAAGCAGGTAGTTTCTCGTAGAGGTCCTAACCTCCTGAATTGAGGTGGTGCATCCTTTTTTAAGATCCCTGCATCACGGCCATTTCAACATGGCAAGCTTTTCGCATGGAGCAGTCCAGTCGTGATGTTGAGCAGGTGCTCGACTGTTGTCTGGAGGATTGCTGGTATGTCGACCACGAAGAAGAGTGACCAGGAGTTGATCGTAGAGTTTCAGAAGGGGAACCAACAAAGCTTCGAGGAGCTCATCTCTCGATACAGCAATAAGGTGTTCAGCCTCGCTTCGCGTCTTACCCGCAATACTGAGGACGCTGAGGAGGTTCTCCAAGATGTCTTCGTGACCGTTCACCGAAAGATCGGTGGTTTTGAGGGGAAGTCCTCCTTCTCAAGCTGGTTGTACCGCGTCACCGTCAACGCCGCCTTCATGAAGCTGCGTAAGCGTAAGCAGGATCAGACCGTTCCCCTTGAAGAGCTCGTGCAGCAAGCGCACGTTGTTCCAGCGCTCAAGAGCCCAGAGCACACCTACGTTGATTCGCTCTCAATCCGCAATGAGATGCTTGAGGCACTTGAGACCGCGATTCGGAAACTTCCTGACGATTACCGTCCCGTATTTATCCTTCGTGATGTTGATGGACTCACGAGCAGAGAGGTAAGCAAGATCCTCGACCTCACCGTTCCCGCGGTTAAATCGAGATTGCACCGTTCCCGTCTCATGCTCCGACGACGACTTAATCGATTCTTCACTGAGCAACGTCCGCAAAATCAGCAGGACGATCTCGATATGGATATCGATAATGTAGCGGTGAACAGTAAGTAAGAAGTCGCATCGCTTCCTGAACAGGCGCTCGAACGTGTGGTGACGTTCGGGCGCTTTTTTTATTTTTCGGATCCTCTCGCCTTGGATGATTCGCGCTGCTAGGTCGAATGCTCTGGTTTCCACCGCACAATCGCGATAGGAGCAAGCCCAACCTCAGGAATGTCCGCCGGAAGGAGAGGGCAACATACCTCGTGTTCCTCTTGCGTTCCTCTCCAGAGGACCGCACCGCTTGGAAAGGCGCTTCTGAGTCCCGACGCGTTAATGGCCAAGACGATCGTTGTATCTCGTAGCGCTTTTAGCGCCTCGGGCAGCTCCCGACCGCATGCTTGATAGAGCTGTTCGGTGAATGAGGCTTCAAATCCTGGTCTGCCGTAGTCGAGCGCTGCCTTGAGGTCCCGACTGAGCGAGAATCCGTAATCAGTTCCAACATAGTTCGCGTCACCTACCTTCTCGGTGAGGAGCCACTCGCGGTCCATCGGGTCGATCCACCCAACGTGTCGCATCACCACATAGTCGATCATCCGCGATGAGTGATACAGCCTCTTCGCGTCACCCCACACCGGCTGAGCGTCGTGAGCAGCGCGAAAAAAATTGCCGATATAGGAGGAAAGGATCTCTTTATCGAGAGCGATAGTTTCCATCAACTCGCGAAGGGTTTCCTCAGAGGGAAGGGTTTGCGTCGAATGGAACGTGAGTCCCTCAGGCCTCAGGCCTCAGGCACGTTCCGGTGGCGAGCTTTTTAAAATCATCAAGGGCAGCGGCAAGCTCAGGGCTCATGTACCGCGTCGGTGATAGTTGAACGATTTCGCCTCCCGCCTTGTGCACGGCGGTTGTTACTATTCTCAGCTCTTTCACGAGCTCGTTCGGCAAGGTGACGCCGGGCTCTATGCGTGGAGAGTCCGCTGAGACGGTTCCTTTTTGATCGATCGACTGCATGGTAAACTTCCCCCTCGGTACCTCTGAAGGTTATGAGACAAAGGTGTAGGTTCGTCGCCTTACAGCGGATTTTCCGCCGGTTATTTCTTTATGGCGGCAGGGCCGAGGGGGCCTACCTCATAAAACCGACAGATACCTCCCCAAAACACGGTTCCCCGCCTTTCCCAATCCTTTCCCGGCGGTGTAGTCTGCACCCCATGCAACGGTGGCCCCTCACACTTTTCGTTCTCATGACCTTCGTGCTCGGCGCGTGCTCGTCCGATGACGTACCGCCACCACCTCTTCCTGGGACAACGGCATCGGTCGGGCGGGGCGCGCAGCTCGCTGAGGGGCTCGCGGCGTGCGGGTTTTGCCACTCCCTTCAGGGTAAGCCAGGCACCGCGCTCTCTGGCGGTCGGATAATGAGCGATACCTTCGGTGATGTCGCTGGTCCGAATAGTACGATAGACCCAACGGGTATCGGAGCCTGGAGCGAGGCGGATATCCGAACGGTTATGCGCGCCAACAAGCGCCCCGATGGAACCTATCTTTATTCATGGTTCCATAAGGGGAATGAGTGGATGTCGGACGCTGATCTGACGGCGCTTATCATGTACCTTCGCAGCGTGCCAGCGGTGGATAACACCGTTGAGCGAAGAGATATCTCGTGGATCGAGCGTAACACGATCGGCTTCTTCACCTCGGCTGCGGAGGTGAAGGGATACGTGCCGCAGATATCGCCGCGATTCCGTCTTCAATACGGAGAGTACCTGACCAATAGCGTCGCGGGGTGCGATCGGTGTCACGCGACCCCGGGTGGAACGTTTGGGTCGGATGAGCCGCTTACCGGCGGAGCTGAGATCACGTTCGATGGGGAGACCAAGGTTGCTCCGAACATCTCACAATCCAAGATCGCGGGCATCGGCAACTGGAGCGAGGCGGATCTCGCTCGCTACTTGCGAACGGGCCTAACAGCCTCAGGTCGTGAGGTCGATAAACGTTTCTGTCCTATCGAATTCTATCAACGCGCGACACCTGAGGAGATCGACGCGGTTGTCGCGTACCTCCGATCCATCTCGGTAGTTGATGAGCCGCAGTCGTAACATGAAAGTTCTTGGTATCGAGTCGAGTTGTGATGAGACCGGTTTAGCGATCCTTGAGATCGATGACGCGGGTGTCGCGACGATTCGGGGCGAGGTGCTGTCGTCACAGGTTGAGCTTCACGAAAAGTACGGTGGCGTTGTCCCAGAGTTGGCGTCACGTGAGCATATGCGCAACCTTCCCGTGCTGTGCGAGGAGCTCTTTCACTCGACTGGACTCTCCCTCAAGGATATCGACGGTATCGGTGTGACCTGTGGACCGGGGCTCAAAGGGTGTCTCCTCATGGGGGTTACCTTCGCGCAGGGACTCGGAGTCTCGGGAAATATCCCGGTCTTTCCGGTGAACCATATCGAGGGTCATATCCTTTCCGGTGAGCTTCACGAGTTGGGTCTGAAGCCACCGTACCTTACCTTGGTTGTCTCCGGTGGGCATACCGAGATTATTCTCGTGGAGGGGCTTGGTCGCTACACCTGCCTCTGCCGTACACGAGATGACGCCGCTGGTGAGGCCTTCGATAAATCAGCGAACCTCCTTGAGCTTCATTATCCAGGCGGCGCTCGTCTCGCCGGATGGGCCGATAAGGGAGCTCCGTCCCCACGATTCAAGGTGCCTCGTGTCGCTCGTGAGATGGACGATTTCAGCTTCTCAGGGCTTAAGACCTCGGTCGCGCTCATGGTGAAGAAGAATCGTGAAGAGTTGAAAGGGGACGAAAAGTTCTTCGCCGATATGTGTTGGGCTATCCAGGATGGTATCGTGGATCCCCTCGTGGTGAAGGTATCGCGTGAGGTCAACGCTCGACGATTACCGCTCGTCGTATGTGGTGGTGTCTCCGCCAACGCGGAGCTTCGACGGCGCCTGACGCAGACCTGCCGTACCGTATATTTTCCACCGATGAAGCACTGTGTCGATAACGGCGCGATGATCGCGTACGTCGCCGCTCGATATCTCGCCGCCGGTATCAAGCCTCCGCATATGGATATTTTTAGCCGTTGGCCAGTTGAGACGTTGCGCGATTACTATGGAGTTACACATGGCTAAGGGGCCCCGCAGAGAGCGCGCGAAAGATACGCTACGAGATTTAAACGTTCGACCAACGAAGGAGAGGGGGCAGAACTTCCTCATTCGTCCTGAGATACCGCAGGCGATCGCTGATTTTGGTAACGTTCCTCAGGACGCGCAGGTGGTTGAGATCGGCCCAGGAACGGGCGCGCTAACAGAATATCTCGCGAAGTTTAAGAACCTCACTCTGATTGAGATCGAGCCGAGCTTCTGTGCGCACCTCGCGACGAAGTTCCCTCACGCCAAGATTATTAACGCCGATGTACGGACGGTGGACCTCTCAACGATCGGAAGCGACCTCTACGTCTACGGCAACATCCCGTACGTATTCTCATCAGAGATCGTATTTCATCTGATCAAGTGTCGCGCGCATGTGCATCAAGCGGTGATGATGGTGCAGAAGGAGTTCGCCGAGCGGATCGGCGCCTCGACGTGCACCCGTGCCTACGGAAGTATCTCCGTATCCGCGCAGCTCTTCGCCGATATCGAGCTCGGGATAATCGTTCCTGGTGACGCCTTCCATCCTCCAACAGAGGTTCAGTCGCGGGTCATGAAGCTCACCTTTCGTGAGGCTCCACGAGCGGACGTTCCGGACTACGAATTCTTTCAAGTGGTGGTACGAGCCGCGTTTTCGCAACGTCGTAAGAAACTTCTCAACAGTTTAATGTCGCAGGGGCGATGGTCGAAGGAGCGGATCCTTGAGGCGCTCGTGAGCGCTGGCATTTCGCCTGATGTGCGGGCTGAGACCTTATCTGTCGAGAATTTTGCGGGATTGACCAAGGCGTTCGCGCAGGCCTGATTTCGTGGACCCTCTGGACCGATTCGGTCGAGGTGAGGCGAAGGAAGTTCGCCTCACCGATGCCGCGGCGCGGTCCTACAGAGACCATTACGAAGTGTTCTCGTTTCGGTATCGCCGCCGCATCGGTGTTCGTTATCGAGAGCGTGTAGCTCCCGTCACGAAACTTATGAAGCGAGCTTAACCTGAGCGAGGCCCGGTGTCGCGTGCTTCTTCGCTCCCTTTGAGCTTGCGAAGAAATCCTCTGGGATCTCTCCGATCAATTTCTCAACGGACTCGCGCTTAACACGCCAGTCAGATCCGAGCTTAAAGCCTTCAATGGTTCCGGCCTTAATAAGGTCGTAAACCTTTGGTCGGTGAATGCGAAGTAATTTAGCCACTTCCTTTACGGTCAAGAGAAGAGGTTGTGGTACCTGTGTCATATCTATTCCTTTAACAACTACTACCGAAACGTTATGACAACCGACGAATCGATTGACAAAAGGGTTATGGTTTGAGGCTGTTCGAATGTGACGTTTGTTTGCTGTTTTGTCGTAATTGGCTAATAATATAGGGGTATTAGTCGGCTTTTGGGATGCTCGTTTATAGGGCATACTGCCTGATCTGAGAGGTACCGGAAGGTTCCGGACATCTCTGAAATGCCCTCGATCGGGGTCTTGTACCCGTTTTCCCTCGTATATCGCTATGAGTTCACGCAGATTCGCATTCGTCATTCCTCGCTACTTTGATGGTATCGCGGGAGGCGCTGAAACGCTCATGGGAACTATAGCCTCTCACCTGAAAGCGCGAGGGGACACCGTCGAAGTGTGGGCGACCTGCGCGAAAGATAATAGAACCTGGAGCAATGAGTTCGCTCCGGGCGTATCGGAGGTAGGGGGACTTCCTATTCATCGCTTCCTCGTCGATCCTCGCAACCTCGACGCGTGGATACCGATTCAGCTCGCGCTTCACGATGGTCAAAAGATCTCTACCGAAGACCAACTCACCTGGATGGCGGAGAGTGTTAATTCTCGAGCGCTCTACGCGCACATCGCGCGACACGCGGGCGAGTTCGACGCGCTCCTCTTCGGTCCCTATCTTTTCGGAACGACCTTCTGGGGCTCTCTTATCGCCCCTGAGAGAAGTATTCTTATTCCGTGCCTTCACGATGAGGCGTATGCCTATCAGGATGTCATCGCCTCGATGTTTCGTCAGGTGAGGGGATGCCTCTTCAACGCGGAGCCTGAAATGGATCTCGCGCGGTCTCTCTACGGCGAGATTCCAGGGGGCGTGGTGGGAATGGGGTTCGATATGCCGACACCGGAGTATGTGAATGGACTTGAGCCATACTTCTCCGATGATGTCCCTTATATCCTGTACCTCGGCCGAAAAGAAACCGGAAAAAACGTTCATATCTTGATCGATTACTTCGTTGAGGCGAAGGCTCAAGGGCTGATTCCCGAGCGTGTGAAGCTCGCTATTCTCGGTGGGGGGAGCTTCGATGATCTTCACCGTCCCGAGGTGTTGTCTCGCCCCGACATTGTGGACCTTCCACACATGAGCGAACGTGATAAACAGCGGCTCCTCAGGCATGC
The DNA here is from genome assembly GCA_044345405.1 of Bdellovibrionota bacterium. Lineage (GTDB taxonomy): Bacteria > Bdellovibrionota_C > UBA2361 > UBA2361 > OMII01 > OMII01. The sequence continues at coordinate 18,478 of JBIJBE010000030.1, read as the reverse complement.
GCTCTATCTCTGCCAGCCATCGACGAACGAATCCTTTTCTATCGTGATTATGGAGGCGTGGATGGTGGGCACGCCAGTCGTGGTTCACGGGGCTTGTCCGGTCACACGGCATCACGTTGAACAGTCTCGTGGGGGGCTCTACTGTAGCTCGATGCAGGATCTCGCGGGTGTCACAAAGTACTTTTTGGAAAATGAAGAGGCTCGAAATCGTCACGCGGTGGCGGGCGCTGAGTACGTGAGGACCGAATATTCCTGGTCGTCGGTGTTACGAAGGTTCGACACAGTCGTTGAGGAGCTTATCGGGTCCATTCCAGCTACGTGTTCGGAGGACTCCCTCCATGAGTAATCGTCACGCGCTTGATGACTTCGATCGACGGTTCGCGCGACGAAAGGTCTTCTTTCTTATTACTCTCTTAGTGCTTGTGTTCGCCCTTGGCACACTGGGGTACATGAAGTTTGAGGGGTGGGGCGCGCTTGACGCCTTCTACATGACGGTAATCACCCTCGCTACGATCGGCTACGGGGAGGTTCATCCACTCACAACCGCTGGTCGAATCTTCACCATCGGGCTCATCTTCGCTGGGTTAGGACTTTTCACGGTGATGATCGGCTCTGTTTCCCAAGCGGTGCTGGATCGACAGTTCTACAGATTATTCGATAGGAGCAGAAAAATGCGAGAGCAGATTGAGAAGATGAAAAACCACACCATCTTTTGTGGGTTTAGTCGACTGAGTCGTACCGCCGCGGCGGAACTTCGCCGAGCCGGTGAGGAGATCGTAGTCATCGAGTCTGATCAGGTTCGAGGTCAGGAGGCAGAGCAGGCGGGATTTCTTGTCGTGTACGGCGACGCCACACTCGATGAGTCGTTGACATCGGCGGGCGTTGTCCGAGCAAAGAGGCTGGTTACCCTTCTTCCCCGTGATTCTGACAACGTGTATGTGACCCTCACCGCGCGAGAGCTCAATTCCGGGCTCTATATCGTGAGTCGCGCCGAGGATGAGATCGGCGAAAAGCGGCTCAAGCAAGCCGGTGTGAATCGACTCATATCGGCATACCGTCTCGCTGCTCGCAAGCTCGCTGATGGATTGATGAGACCATACATAACCGACTTCTTTGAGATCGCCGGCACAGGTGTCGCGGGTTGGAAGATTGAGGAGATTAAGGTTCCGACCTCTTCGGGGATCTGTGGCAAAACCCTCCGCGACCTCGCGTTGCGCCAAACCGCTAATGTCAGTATCGCCGCGATTATCTCACCTGATGGAAAGTTTCAGCTTAATCCTCAAGGCGATACGATGCTCGTCGCTGAATCAACGCTCATCGCGGTGGGGTGGAAGGCCGATATCGAGACCCTTGAGGGGCTTGTGGTGGGGACATAACGCTCCGGGCGGTCCGTTCCGGCGGGGGCTCCTACTCAGAGATCCTCCCGGAGTTGCTATTTCGGCCTAATATCGAGGCTCGGTGAGATGGCCTCACCGAGCCTCGAACCCTCGTGTGGTCTTAGCCGCACTGACTATCGAATCGAGGCAACTGCTCCGAAACGGTCACGGTTCGGTTGTGCAAGCTCGTCCCGGTGTTCACGAGTGCCTCATCGCTCGACTTGAGGCTGCCTCGACGCGCCTTCTTCAGGGTTGCGCCAGCGAGCTTCGTAAGTCGGACGAAATTCTTCGAACGATTGGTGATGTCAGCGATGCTTGGTGTTGTATCCACAGCCGCGCATCCGGTACAGGCTTTCGTTACCTGCGGGAATTTCGACCAGATAGTTGTCCACTGATCGAGGTAGAGTTTCCTAGCCTCCGCCTCGTACGAATCAGCAAGCTTGCTGTAGGACGAACTACCTGACGAACCTCGTATACGACTCGCCAAGGAGCGCACGGTCGCGCGTTGTCGAGCGGCGAGGTTGTCGAGCTCACTTAACGTATCCTTATTGTTTGTCTCATCGCAGGAGATCTCTCCGGCGGAGCATCGCGCGGTTTGCGCGGATGCCTCAACCGAGACCTCTCCCAAGGTCCAGCGTACGAGACTTGAGGTGATGTTACTTCCCGCTTGTGGAGTCGCGACCGGAACGATCACAGTGAATACGTTGCCAAACGCTCCTCGATAGAAGGTAGTTGGCTGTCCCGCGTCCACCGCTCCCGGCGCGACGAAGTTCTTCGCTCCAACTGGGATCGTGACAGACGACATCTCATCGCTTCGGTAGCCGAAGTGCGCGAGTAGGTTTCCGTTCCGGAGAGCGTCTACGCACTCAACGATCGGGGTTACCCTATAGCCGGTGACCCCTGATGTCCCGGTCGGTGCCGGTGTCAAGGTCGCCGTGGCTGGCGGAGTAGGAGTTGGTGTGCTCGCTACAGGATCTCCCTCATTCAGGTCCTGTGGTGATGAACACCCAGGATCCTTCATGTCGACCAATCCGTCTTTGTCGTCATCGAAGCCGTTCTGGCACTGTGATGTGCCGTCAGCCTCGTTGGTGTCCTGAGGGCTTGAGCATCCAGGATCTACAAGATCCGTGAGACCATCGCGGTCATCGTCGATGCCGTTCTGGCACTGAGACGTTCCATCGCTCTCGTTGTTATCCTGAGGATTTGAGCATCCAGGATCTACAAGATCGGTGAGACCATCGCGGTCGTCGTCGATACCGTTCTGGCACTGAGACGTTCCATCGCCCTCGTTATTATCCTGAGGGTTTGAGCATCCAGGGTCAACGAGGTCGGTGAGACCGTCGCGATCGTCATCGAACCCGTTTTGGCACTGAGATGTTCCGTCCCCTTCGTAGTTATCTTGTGGGCTGGAGCAACCAGGGTCCTTCAGATCCGCGAGTCCGTCCTTATCGTTGTCGACGCCGTCTTGACATTGCGATGTCGCGGCGGCCTCGTTATCGAGATACGGATCAAAGGAGTTCGGATCTTGAGGGTTTGCCCAGCACCCAGGGTCCCCTTTATCAGACAATCCATCTCCATCGTTGTCGATACCATCGGCGCATTGCGCTCCGCTTACTCCGAGATAGGAGAACATGGCGTATCCACACCCATCGTTACGTCCCTGAGTGGCTACGCCCGTCGCGGCGTTGTAGGCGGCCTCAGTAATGAACGTATTACTGCATTGTGAGAATGCGGTGTTCGTGCCTAAGGCATAACTGCCTTTCACGTTGAGGAGTCGAGTTCCGGAGGTCGCTGTTGAATTGAACGAGAGAAGGTGCGACGGGGTGGTATTTGCTGGGTCAGCGCATACATATCCACACTGCGTAATTCGTCCCGCACCTGTTTGCGACGCGGTAATGACGCCGGTGGATCGATTGTAAGAGCAGGTAACGGTGCCCGTTCCAGCGCCGGCCACTCGAAGTTTAATGAAATTGGCTACGCTTGTAACGCAACTAAGACCCGCTCCAATAGAGGTTCCTGATGTCGCGTATCCCGCTTTGATTTTATGAGCAGTGCCGCGAGCGTTGTAGCACACGTACACGCCTCGGCCGTCCACGTATTTGTTCTTGGTTATCGAGACGCGTCCACTCGAAGATTGAATCCGGAAAAGCGGATTTTTATTCGCGGAGTTATCGGAGTGAAGCCACAGGTAATCTCCGATGGAGGTGAAGCACTGATCATACCCGTCAGTCGCCTTGATCTCATTAGCCGAGAGATATCCCATGACAACGCCAGGGTCGCGGTAAATCTCCTGTGCGTGCGCGACGCTCAGAAGGCCCACCACATTCATAAGTGTGGTCGCCGCACTAACAAGAAAGATATTTGAAAGTTTCATACTACTCGCTTCTATAAGATACGCATCGCTCGCGCGGTGTTCGCTGCCCAAAAATCCCTTACTCGTTCGTCGCGTGCGCTTTCGTATGGGCACGGGAAGAGATTTGGCTTTTACAACGCCAGGCATGATAGCGAGAATTTTGATTTAGTCTGGAAAAGAGACTGAAATAGGTTGCTTTTCAGAATAAAGTAGAAATTCGATCGTAGGGCATGGTAGCGCGGTTTTTAGAGCAAGCAGCGTCGTTTTGGGCTCATACCACGCACTGCCGGTCGATAATGATCGAAACGGATATATTGAGTCGTCGCGCGGATCGTTGTGCGTCGCGGGAGGATGCTGTGGCGCTACCTAGTTGTTTACGGTTGATGCCACGCGTTGATGAAGAGTGGCACCAACAAAGGTGACGTTTTAGAAAATCCCCGTCAGGAACTCTCCAGCCGTCGCTTCGGAAACTGTGACGAGGTCTCCCGCGTGAACGGTTGGGATACCGGTCGCTCCATTCGCGAGAACACACTTGCCTTTGATGGCGCGCGCGCGGCTGCGACCCGTTTTCTTGATCTGGACCTTGAACTCATACACCGATCTCTTTTGTCGCTTTGGCTCGAACGCCGTCGAGCAGGTCGCTACCAGGTCTCCGTGTCGCGTAATTGAGGCGGTAACTGACAAATCCTTCGCCTCAGCGTCCGTTGTAGCGAGGGGAATAGTGTTACGCGGAACCTTGATCCGTAAGGTTAACGCCCGTTCGGTTTCACTGTAACTGCTAACCCCGTCTCCACGAGCGATGGAGTTGCCAAGGGGAGTGAGTTTGGCGGTCAGTCTTGTAACTTGAGGGGTCGCGGCCGGGGTAGGGGTACTCCCCGGAGCGTGTCCGGAGGTTGATTCCCCCTCAAGTTGGACCACCGAACGATCGGTGATGAAGGTTACTTTGACGTGATCTCCGACCGAAAACGCTGAGCGGGTCGTCTGACGATCGTTCTTCTCGTACACCGTTGTTGAGGTGAGTTTATAGGCGAAGCGGTTAACGGTCAGGGAATCCACGGATATTGCCTCAATGGTGCCGCTCGCCCTCCAGATGAGCCTGTCAACACCGGCGCTAATTTGAGGGGCGTAGAGAGTTACTATCGCTATCGAAACTATCGAGATCCATCGTCGCGCGTTTTTTTTCATAGAAAAGCTCCGCTCAGTTCGTTGAGATGGGAATAATGTATCGCAGTAGTGGGAGGGGTGCCCAGGCACAATCTCGCCTGACGTCCATTATGATGATAGACCCTGACAGGTTTTTCGTTAAGGCGCCTTTGAACGTTGTTCTGTCGGGGGGCGGCCTTCCCGGAGTTGTTTGTGGGGAAGATACAACAGCGAACCCTTCAGGATTACTCGCTCATTGATCTTTCCTCACGGCTCATGATAAGCCGGACCCAAGAGTGCGAGATAATCGCGAGCTCGATACCCGGGGGAGGTCGTAGTGACCTGAGACGCTCATGATGAGCGACACCCTTTGAACCTGACACGGATAATACCGGCGTAGGGAGAGGAGATATGATTCGTACACTCATGCCTTTTGCGCGGAGCCTTCCCGCGGCCTTAGTCTTTCACACCATAGCTCTGGTAATGTTCTTTGCGGGACCCCTCTCGGCGTTCGCGCAAGAAGAGAGCCCGGCGCCGGAAGGAGTGACTCCAACCGAGCTTTTCGTCTACGGGACAAATTTTCGTGATCCCTTAGGTGAGGTGCCCCAAAGCACCACCATTGTTCGAGAGGAGCGATTCATCGAGAAGGGAGAGACGAACTTTCAATACGAGATAGAATCTATTCCTAACCTCACATGGTCCGGCGGCTCCTCACGGCCCCGTTTCTTCATCATTCGAGGAGTTGGTGAGCTTGAACAGTACGATGGAGCCCCGAATCCATCCGTGGCGACGATTATTGATGATATCGATTTTAGCGGTCTCGGCATGGTGGTGCCGATGTTCGACGTACAGCAGCTCGAGGTCTTGCGGGGCCCGCAAGGGATCCGTTTCGGATCAAGCGCGCTGGCGGGAGCTATTAACGTCCATTCTCATGACCCTTCCGATTTCAACACGGGGACCCTCACCGCGATGGCGGGGAACGACGAGATGGGCGCCGGCGGTCTGGCGGTTGGAGGGGCGGTGCCCGGCACCGACGGCAAACTCCAACTTAGGTTCTCCGCGTTTAATCAGCAGAGCGATGGATTTCGGGATAACGTGTACCTCTCGCGGGATGATACGAATTCCCGCAATGAGTCAGTAGTGAGACTTAAGGTTCGTTATGAGCAGAGTTCGAGCACCTCCTATGACCTCGCGGTATGGGGCTCTGAGTTTAATAACGGCTACGACGCTTTCGCGATCGATAACAGCCTCACGACTCAGTCGGACGATCCGGGGCAGGACGACACCCGTGTGGGCGCCTCCTCATTTAAAATAGGTCACCAACTCTCAGAATCGTTGAAGCTGGAGAGTATTTCCACCTACATGCGCGCGAAGCTGGCCACCAGCTTCGACGGTGATTGGGGGAACAATCCCTTTTGGGAGCCGTACGCTCCGTACGACTACTTCTCTGACTCAAATCGCACGCGACACAGCGCGACCCAGGAGCTTCGGTTCACGAACCAAGACCCCTTGTACGAGCACGGGGAGAATTGGCGTTGGGTTGGAGGATTGTACGGCCAACGTCTCACAGAGGATACGACCACCGATCAATTTTCTAATGCTGAGATCTACGATTCCGTTTCGAGCGAGTATAGCGCGAATACCGGCGCTGTATTCGGAGATGTCGAGGCGCCGTTAGGTAATGGAACCTCTTTGGGCACCGGTCTTCGATTCGAGCAACGAAACGCTCGATACGAAGACACTCGAGAGAGCGAGCTCTCTCCGACCTACTCGATGCTCGGAGGAAATGTCTCCTTGCAGCACGATGTGACGAAGAATCTGCGAGGGTATGTCTCAGTCTCTCGCGGATTTAAAGGGGGTGGATTCAACACTGGAGTGGATGTGCCATCTGACCGAAGGCAGTATGACCCGGAATACCTCTGGAATTATGAGACTGGGGTGAAGGGGGCATTTCTCAAGAAGCGACTCACAACGAACCTCGCCGTGTTTCATGATCAGCGGTATGATCAGCAGCTCAAGTTCGCGATTCAAAACGATCCGAGCGATCCGCTCTCGTATACCTATATCACTGAGAGCTCGGCGAGGGGACGAAGTACCGGTATGGAGCTTGAAAATACCTACCAGGTGCTTCCATGGTTGGACCTCTTCGCGTCTGGCGCGTTGATGCATTCGGATTTTACGAACGTGCCTCCCGAAGCTGAGTATCTCGACGGGCGGGCGTTCTCTGTCGCCCCGGCGTGGCAATACTCGGCTGGCACTCGGGTCGACTTTGGTCGCGGCCTCTTTCTGCGGATCGAGGAGACCGGACGTGACGCCTTTTACTTCGATGATAGTAATAACCAGAAGAGTAATCCTTACAACCTCTTCAATGGTACCGTCGGGTATGAGAGGGATGGATGGAAGGTGCTGCTCTGGAGCCGAAATCTGTTCAATCAGAGCTATGCGGTTCGTGGCTTCTACTTCGGAAATGAACCCCCTAACTTCGAGAATAAGCTCTATGTTCAGCAGGGGGACCCCAGAGCGTTCGGAGCGACCGTTTCATACACCTTCTAGTGAACACAGGAGGTTGGGAAGGGGCCTCGCTCGGGGTGTTTCGTGCACCTTCCGACAGTGTGTGGGGAATTTGTTAGGAGTGCGAGAACTGTGAATAGCCGCCCCATCGGTTCGTCTAGCGTGAGGATCCTCGTTGCCATGATGGGATGAGGGTTCTTATACTTTGTGTATGGCTATGAAACTCAACCCTATTCACGCCCTTCTATTTTCCTGTGTGGCTATGTCAGCGTTCGCTGGGTGCGGCCCCCTCAATGACCCCTATGATCCCTATTACGGGAATCAGCCGCCGGCGCGCCCGTACGGGGGAGGATACTATGGCGGCGACCCGTACTACGGGTCCGGCCCGTACTATGGTGGAGGAACCTCGTATTCGGATCGTCGCGAGCGCGAGCGTTTGGAGGAAGAGCGTCGACGGCTCGAACGGGAGCGTGAGCGTCTTGAACGGGAGCGTGAGCAACAAAATTCCTATCGTCCACCACCCCCGGCGCCGCGACCTCCGGCCCAGTATGACCGATGTCCAGCTGGATTCTCTCCAAGTGAGAATAAGTGCTCCAAAGAGGAGCGAAAGCGTGGTTGTAAGGATATCCGCATGCCTAGTGGCTTGGGTTGTGTAAATAGATAAGCGATACTGCCTCGCAGTAAACGGTCTCACTGCCCACGGAAGAGCATGAAAACCCCCACCTCCGCTATCAAAGATAGGATGGACGCGCTCGTCGATGAACTTCACGAGCACGCCCATAGCTACTACGTGCTTTCGCAGCCAACTATTAGCGACGCTGAGTACGACCTCAAGTTTAGAGAGCTTGAGAAGCTGGAGAAGGAGTATCCGGACCTGGTTCGCTCCGATTCGCCGACGATGCGTGTAGGCGCTCAACCTCTCGAGGGTTTCCCGACCGTCCAGCACAAGATCCCGATGCTCTCGCTGAACAACGCGATGAACGAACAGGAACTGATCGACTTCGATGAGCAGGTGCGCCGATTCCTCTCAAAGGATGGCCACGATGGCGCTGAGATAGAGTACACCATTGAATACAAGTTTGATGGTGTCGCTGTCTCGCTCTCCTACGAGAACGGTGTCCTGGTACAAGGTGCCACTCGGGGTGATGGCACTACAGGTGAGGATGTCACCAGTAACGTCAAGACGATTAAATCCATCCCGCTTAAACTTCGGGGAGCTAAGGCTCAAAAGGGAAGTGTTGAGATCCGGGGCGAGGTGCTCTTCCGAAAGAGGGAGTTTGAGTCCCTCAATGCCGAGCGACAGGAGCGAGGGGAGGAAACCTTCGCCAACCCCCGTAACGCCGCTTCGGGGAGTCTTCGTCAATTGGATCCCCAGGAGACCGCGCGTCGGCCTCTCTATTTCTTTGCCTACGGTGTCGCGCGAGTTGAGGGCAACGGAGAGTTCTCTCACGGCACCTTGGGAGAAGCGATGGAGGAGGTCGAGTCCCTTGGATTCTCTATATCGCCGGGATACAAGACGGTGCGAGGTACTCAAGGTCTCGTCGAAGAGTACCGCAAAGCAGAGGAGGGGAGGGAGTCTCTTCCCTTCGAGGTCGATGGGATCGTGATCAAGGTAAATGATATCGCTCTGCAGGAGCGGCTCGGTTTTAGGCAGCGCTCTCCTCGATGGGCTATCGCCGCCAAGTTCAAACCGGTCGAGGCGGTCACAACCCTTGAGGATATTATCATTCAGGTCGGTCGAACGGGGGCGCTTACGCCGGTCGCGGTGCTGAAGCCTGTTCCCGTGGGAGGTGTTGTTGTTTCGCGAGCTACCTTGCACAACCAAGATGAGATTGAGCGAAAGGGTTTATTGATCGGTGACAAGGTCGTTGTTCGTCGACAAGGCGATGTTATTCCGGCGGTTGTCGCGGCGATTACCGCCTCCCGTACAGGGCACGAGAAGCATTTCAAATTCCCGACAACGTGTCCCGAGTGTTCCACCCCCGTCGAGCGAGTCGCTGACGAGGCGGTGACACGGTGCCCAAATCCAAGTTGTCCCGCGAAGACCCACAACCGAATTCTTCACTACGCTTCGCGAGACGCGATGGATATCGAGGGACTCGGAGACAAGATGGTGGCGCTCTTGCTTGAGCACCGTGTGGTGCGGGAGCTTCCAGATATCTACCGGCTCACCGTTGAACAGCTCCAAGAGCTTCCCCGTATGGGTGAGTTGTCGAGTTCGAACCTGGTTGAGGCGATAGCGGGGAGCAAAAAGCGACCTTTGAGTCGGTTCATCTTCGCGCTTGGCATTCGTCATGTTGGCACGAAGACGGGAGCGGTCATCGCGCGGCAGTGTCGCACGGTTGAGCGTTTCCTGACGTTGACCGAGGAAGAGCTCCTCGAGATGGAGGAGATCGGACCGGAGACCGCTCGGTCGGTGGCGCAGTTCCTCTCTGACCATCGCGATCGGGAGATGGTTGAAAAGCTTCTCGCGAGCGGGGTCCATCCAACCGCTGAAGCCGCCCCGGTTCAGGGTGGGGTACTCGAAGGAAAGATCTTAGTGCTGACCGGTACACTCGCGACGCTCTCTCGCAAAGAAGCTGAGGAGCTCGTCGTGAAGAACGGTGGAAAGGTTTCCTCTTCCGTCAGTAAGAAAACGAGCTTTGTTGTGGCGGGTGAGGCGGCTGGTTCTAAATTGGACGCGGCGCAGAAGCTTGGTGTTCCTGTGATTACCGAGGACGCGTTTCGGGAGATGGTCGGGGTGTAGCCTCAAGTATTGGTCCCGGCGCACGGGTCAAAATGTCCCGAAACCTACGAAAAACTCGCAAAATAACGCCTCCCTTCACCGTTCTCGCACAAAGCTACGATTTTTCTTCCGCTGCTAACGTTCTCAAAATATCCGTATTTCCGGCCCCTTACTGAAAATCTGAATATTCCCTTAAAAAAATCTGAAGCAGTTCGAAAGAAAATGCGGAAATGTGTGTGCGTTCGTGTCACACGGACCCGTCCTCTCGCCATAATACTTTCAAAGACAGTCGATGATGATTGTTCTGCTGAAAAGGTTAACGAGAGGTTGTTCAATGTTCGATTCCTTTAATTCTTCAGCTGGCAAAACACCAATCTTCCAGGTCGACGCGGAGAGCTACACCGGTTCGGTGGGCGAATCAGTGAGTGAGCTTATGCGAGCCATGATTCTGCGGACGATTGAGGATTTTAAAGGTAGTGAACGGTTGAAGGTTAAGGCGCTTGATTATATGTTTAAAGAGGATGACGATTATATCCTCTCGTTCCAGTCGATATGTAAGCATTTCGGCATGGATCCGGTGAAAACCCGGCGCGCGATTATGACCGCGGGTGATAGAATAAGCACCCGCCGGCGCACGGTGTAGACAGATTTTGTTCCCCCCGCGGCCTGATGAGAGTCCCCCCACTCTTGTCAGGCCGCTTTTTTTTGTATTCGCATCACCTCTGATTAAAAACTTAGATGTGCTCGTAAACGTAAACGTAAACGTAAACGTGAACGCACACGTACCCGGAAAGATCGTCCATGTAGCGCATGCTTCAATCGATAATGCTTAGTGGAAAGTGGCGGATATTTCCCGTGAACGATCAGGATTTCGTTCACGTTCACGTTCACATTCACGAGCACGTGCAGTTGGGAATCTTGGTGAGCATGGCAAAGGATGGGAGGAACTGACGTAGCGAGAAGGCTCAACTACGTCAGTTCAGAGAAAAACCATGTAAGCCGTTAGGTGATCTCCTACACGGCTTGTCCGATTTCTACGGTAACCGTCGAGGTAAGGCGTGGACCAACTCCTTTTGTTGAAGATGGTCGAGAATCTTACCGATTATGAACGTAACTTCGTCCGGATTACGCCGAACAAGTTTCGCCACTTCAGCCGGGGAATAGGAGTATCCCCCTTCTAATCTGAAGTAGATGCGAGCCACCGTTCTCTCCAAGTCATTGAATCTCTGAAGTTCTTCGTTGAGCTGCTCGAGTAGCTTCTTGTGAAACTCAAGGTCGGCCATGACACCGCACTCCTGACAACCTGATGAAACCTTGGGAAACTCCCGAGGGGCACTGTAGGAGTGGGTAGGCTCTTAATCAAGCTTTTTGACCGTAAGAGAGAACCACACCGAGAGCTCTCCTGCGGGAGGTACGATAGTTACGCCAGTCCCTGACTCGCCACGAGCGAGGAAGTTGAACCCATCAGTCATCTGACTCTGGGGCTCAAGCGCGAAAAAAGGCTTGCCAGGAGGTGAGAAGAGGACAAGGTGCGACATCTGTGAGCTTGCGTGCAGGTCTACTGAAACCTTACTTTCGGGCCACACCATCTCAGCGACGCCATCCCACCCCGCGAAGCAGGCGTCCAGATTGACGTCGAGCTCCCGGAGGGTTGAGAAATTCTCCGCTGACAGGAGTTGACGGGGCATGCCCGTTGGAAGGGGAACGTCTCCGGTCGAGGGATAGATTCCCCCCGTGTTGAATCTGAGCCGCACGCTCTCGTTCGCTCCCCCGAGCGCTCTGTTAAAGTAGGGATGATAGCCACATCCGGCTGGCATCGGTGACGTGCCCTCATTTTTAATCGAGCATTTCACAAGGAGAGCGCCATTCGAGATCTGTACGGTTTGTGTCACCGAAAAGGGAAACGGGTAGTTAATGTCCGTGAAATCCTTCGAGCGAAAGCGAAGCGTCGCGCTGTTCGGGCGGCAGGATTCAACCTGCCAGGGGCGATTTCGCACATCCCCGTGAATCGCGTGTTTTTCGGGAAATTGAAGTGAATACTCCTGCCTCCCAAATGAAAATCGTCCCTCTCGGATACGATTCGGGTACGGAGCCATCAGGAAGCTGGCGGTGTCCGATGAGGTCTTAAACTCAGCTGGAGTAGACCGCATGATGTCCACCCAGCGATCGTCGATCTTCGTGGAGAAGTTGAGGAAGCTACCCCCCACCTTTGGATCGACGATGAGCTTCACGGTTTCATCGGAGATGGTGATCGGGTTGTTCATACGAGGAGGGGTAACTGCAGGTTGCATGAGGTAACCTCAGAGAGATACGGATGAGCTCATGAGATAGACGGAACACACGGAGAACGCAAGCGTAACAGTGATGGGAGGCGATGTTCCTACAGGTGTGTCGCGAAATTCCACGTTGCGATACCGACTAATAGGATTCCCTCGATCAGGTTTATCACGAAGGCGCGTCCCGCACGTGGTTGCTCCTCTCCGGTAAAATCCTTATCGATGAGCCCCTCGATACGGGTCAGAACATCTCGTTGGGAGCTCGGATAGATCGTGAGCTGCGCCTCACCTAACCGTCTCCAATAAGTTACCCGCAGCCGAGCCCACGGGTCTTTAAGTTTGTAGCGGGGAAAGTGACCGGCGTATCGGAGTCCGAGTGTCTGAAAGGCGTGTCGGATGTCCGCGTCGACCGTTTTCGGACTCGCCCCTGAGATCGTAACCGAGGAGACGAGAAGGGGACGGATCGTTTCGTAGATAACAGTCACCGCGACCACAATAAACAGAAGGTGCGCCAAACGCATGCCGAGAGCGTCCTCGAGGGGATGGAGAAAGATAAGATAGGCTGAAAGAAGGTACACGGTTGGTCGTTGAAGGCCGAATGGGGGCAGGTGCACGAACGCGGTGCCTGTGAGAACTCCAACCCATCCAACGATAATCAGATACATGCCGAGGACGAGAGCCAAGTAGGTGACGATGAATTCAAAGGCTGCCATGGTTTCGCTCCTCGGATGTGAGTTCCTCCCTAGTATGGCGCAATTCGGCGGAGTCGAGATGATAGGGCACACCGTTCCCATTTAGGCTCTCATGACGCGCCTTAGGCGCGGTGACGCTCTCAGATGATACCCTTACCTTAATTGCAAAAGCCCCGTAAGGCCGCGGCGCCGTAGAAGAGGAGAGCGGTTTATGTTGTTCACTATTTCTCCGGTATACCGAGATCAACAGGATGAGGCGAAGCGAAGTGATGAAGAGATCATCTTCGAGAGCTCTCTTGAATCCTTTCCAGCCAGCGATCCTCCCGCCTGGGTATTCGGTCGGGATCGTTCTCCCCCGCAATCCCAGCCTCCACGGGAGGTGCGGAAGCCACCGTGTGATGTCACACGGATTCCCGGACACATTTTGGAACGGGCTCTGAACAAGTTGAGAGAGATTCGAACGGGGCACTATGGGCCTACATCCTGAAGATCCCTCAGTTCCGCATGTTGTGATTGTTGGGGGCGGATTTGGTGGTCTCGCCGTGGCGCGACATCTTATCGATCGGAGAGTGCGGATCACGTTAGTGGACCGCCGTAATTTTCATCTCTTCCAACCGCTTCTCTATCAAGTTGCCACCGGCGGGCTCTCTCCCGCCAACATCTCAGTGCCGTTGCGGGCGTTGTTTAAGCGTCGCATGGATGTTGAGGTGTTGCTGGGATCGGTGACAGATGTGGACGTCGCGGCGAAAAGTGTCACCTTAGGATGCGGAAGGAGGATTGGGTACGATTATCTCATCATCGCGACCGGCGCGAGTCACAACTATTTTGGGCATCCCGAGTGGGAGACCTTCGCGTCGGGTCTTAAGTCGTTGGAGGACGCGCTGCGCATTCGAAGTAAGGTGCTGTCGGTCTTTGAGCGCGCTGAGCTTGAAACGGAGGTCGAGAGACAGCGGGACCTCATGCGATTTGTCGTGATTGGTGGTGGTCCGACGGGCGTCGAGCTCGCTGGAGCGTTAGGAGAGATCGCGCACCAGACGTTACAGGACAATTTTCGTCACATCGACCCCGCTGACGCTGAGATTCTTTTACTTGAGGCGACGCCGAGTATTATGAGCTCCTACGAACCGGATCTGGTTCAAAACACGCGTGACGCCCTTCATCGGCTTGGGGTCACCGTTCGCGAACGAACTCGAGTCAACGAGGTGAAGGATGGAGTGCTTGAGGTCGAGATCGATGGCAAACATGAGAAGATAAAAAGCTCGTGTATGATTTGGGCAGCGGGCGTGCAAGCGTCGCCACTCGGAGAGGTTCTCGCGCGTCAAACCGGCGCTACCCTGGATCGAGCGGGTCGCGTTCACGTCAACGGTTATCTGACCCTTCCAAACGCCCCCGATGTTTTTGTCATCGGGGATCTCGCTCACATCGAGCAGGATGGGGCGATGGTTCCCGGAGTCGCCCCAGCGGCTATGCAAATGGGCGAATATGTCGCCTCCGTTATTCGGACGCGTCTACGATCGGTTTTCGCTCCTGTTGAAACATTTCAATTTCATGACAAGGGAGCGATGGCGACCGTTGGGCGCTCCTTCGCGGTTGTGCAACTTCGTCGGTGGAAGTTCTCCGGATTCGCCGCGTGGATCACCTGGTTATGGGTACATATCTTTTACCTAACGCAATTCTCGAATCGGCTCCTCGTGGTCATTCAGTGGGGATGGAGCTACCTAACCCGAAATCGCTCGGCTCGGCTTATAACGGAGTAATCGTGAGTGGCGGGGGAATACCCTTTGTCCCACGCGACCTTTCATTCATACTAGATGAGTGAATCGCTCCTTTCGAAAAACGCTCTTTTGGCTCGTGTACCTCTGCCTTACCTTTGGCGTGGTGGTGTTGATCAACGCCGTCGATATCGCCGTTCACACGTGCGCGCCGACCGCGCGCGCGGACGCCGCGCTGGTGTTGGGCTCAACGGTGACCCGTGGTGAGCCCTCTCCGATCTTTCAAGCGCGCCTTACAACCGCCGCCGATCTTTTTCGAAATGGAGTAGTCTCTTTCATCGTGGTCAGTGGTGGCGTGACCGCTGATGGTGAGGTCTCTGAGGCGGAGGGCGGGGCCGCGTATCTCCAGCGGGTCGGGGTGCCGATGGATCGAATACTGCAAGAGAGGGAGGCTCGAAGCACTCGGGAGAATCTCGTGTTTGGAGCTCAGGTGCTGCGTAACGCTGGGGCGGCTAGGTGGCTCGTTGTAAGTGATCGGTACCATCTCCGGAGGGCGGAGCTCCTGGCGAGAGAGGTGGGGGTCCCGTTCGTGTGTGTCGCGGCACCGGATAGGGGGGCAGCGGAACTACCGTTTCTCGTCAGCGAGGCCCGCAAGGTTTTGTTCATGCGGATGATGTGGCTTATCAGGAGGGTCAGTGGGGACTCAATGCGCTAAATGGCTGGCCGCCCCCCTGAATACCGCAGGTTAGGGTGAATGGTGGCGGTCCGATGTTCGTTTTGCCAACCGGTGCCCTCGTAGTCTATAGTTCCTGCGGATTTACCTGGCCCCCACGCGGGTCACGCCACCTACTAAGAAACGTCGAGAGATACACATGACAGAGGTTCGCACCCGTTTTGCGCCATCGCCTACCGGCTTCCAGCACGTTGGAGGTTTCCGTACCGCCTTCTTCGCGTACCTTCTCGCCAAGCACTATGGCGGAAAATTCCTCCTTCGCGTTGAGGATACTGATAGAGAGCGATTCGTTCCGGGGTCCATCCGATTCCTGATTGAGGAGCTCGCGTGGTTCGGAATTCAGATCGATGAAGGACCAACGAAGGAAGAGCTCCGTACCTATGGTGAGGATTGGGAAGGCGCCCCTGAGTTAGGTGGACCGTGCGCTCCCTACATGCAGAGCCTTCGTCTTTCCAAATACAAAGAGACCGCTGAGCTTCTTATCGAAAAGGGGTTCGCGTACCGGTGCGATTGTACTCCAGAGATGCTCGAGCGTGAGCGTAACGAGCAGATGGCTCGCAAGGAGCTGCCTGGCTATTCAGGATATTGTCGAACACGAAACGTTCCGGCGGACAAACCGCACGTAGTTCGATTCAAGATTCCACAAAAGCGAACAGTGAGCTTTAACGACGCCATACGTGGCAAGGTGCAGTGGGATTCGATTCCACACCGAGATACCGTACTCTTGAAGAGCGATGGATTTCCGACCTACCACTTAGCGGTCGTAGTTGACGATCACGACATGAAGATATCGCACGTCTTGCGAGGTATTGAGTGGCTCTCTTCGAGCCCGGTTCATCTCTTGCTCTACGAAGCCCTCGGGTGGGAGCCCCCTGTGTTCGCGCACCTTCCGGTAGTTAACGGTCCGGATGGTAAGAAGTTATCGAAGCGCAACAACGCCGCTAAGTCGAGTGACCTGCGTGAGCAGGGATACCTCGCGGAGGCGGTGCTCAACTTCGTAACACTGATCGGTTGGGCGCCAGGAGAGGGGAGCGATCAGGAGATCTTCACTCGAGAGGAGCTCATCCAAAAGTTCACCCTCGATGGTATCAACGAGTCGAGCGGTGTGTTCGATCCTGTGAAGCTCGCGTGGATGAATGGGCTCTACATCCGTAAGCTTCCGGTTCAGGAGTTTATCGAGCGCTCGAAGCCGTTCCTTGAGAAAGAAGGCGTTATCATCCCTGACCACGAATTCGCCGCGCTAGCGCCCCATGTGCAGGAGCGGGTGAAGTTGCTCACTGAGGTGGGGCCGATGGTTGATTTCCTAATGGACCGACCGCTTCAACGGCAGATGGACTCGATGTTTGGGAAGGGGGTAGATGCCGCCAAGGCGCGAGAGATATTGAACCTCTCCCTTGAGCGTCTCAACGCACTTGCGGATTTTAAGACCGAGGCGATTGACCAAGCATTACGAGGGGTTGCGACAGACGTTGGTCTCAAGCCTGGCCCCGCGTTTGTGGCCTTGCGTATCGCCGTGACCGGTAAAACGATCACCCCGCCACTTTTTGAATCGTTTGCAGTTCTTGGGAAGGATAGGGTACTATCCCGCATCCGAGAAGCCCTCGAGTTGTTACCTCAGTAGTAGAAGAGAGAGAGTCGTATGAAAGCTAAAGATATGCGCAAGGGAACCGTCCTCGTATTGAAGGGACAGTTGTTCAGTGTGATGGATTTCCACCACCACACCCCTGGAAACCTCCGCGCGATGGTTCAATGCAAGTTGCGAAACCTTCAGAACGGTACGCAGACTGAGCAGCGTTTCAGCTCAACAGAGGACCTCGAGACCGCTGACGTGTTCCAACAAAAGGGAACCTACCTCTACTCTGATACCAACGGCCACCACTTCATGAACGGTGAGACCTATGAAGAGGTTACGATCAGTGACGAGATGATCGGTGATGGACGGTACTACGTTAAGGAGGGCATGGAAGTTCAGCTCTCGATGTACGACGAGAATCCGATCGGCATTCAGCTTCCCATGACGGTAACGTTGACGGTCGCTGACACAGAGCCCGGTATTAAGGGCGCGACAGCGACGAACTCTCCAAAGCCAGCTCGAACAGAGACGGGACTTCAGCTCACCGTTCCACAGTTCATCAGCGTAGGTGACGAGATCATCGTTAAGACAGACACCGGCGAATACTTGAGCCGAGCGTAAGGTCGGAGCAACTCATCATGAAAAGACCGATGACCCCGCGTGGCTACGCTACGCTTAGAGCGGAATTAATGAGGCTCAAGGCGCTCCGTCCGGAGATCGCTCGCATGATCGAGGTGGCGCGAGGTCACGGCGATCTCTCCGAGAACGGCGATTACGACGCCGCGAAGGAGAAGTCGGGGATGACCGAGGCGAAGATTCGGGACATCGAAGCCCGGCTCGCCACCGCTGAGGTGATCGATCCTTTAAAACTAGGAAATCCAGGGCGTGTTGTGTTTGGCTCAAGCGTCAAGATCGAAGACGTCGAGAGTGGTGAGCAGAGGGTCTTGAGCATCTACGGTGCTGAGGAATCCGATGTCGCCAAGGGGTGGATATCGTACGAGACCCCGCTCGGTAAATCGCTTATCGGCAAAGAAGAGGGCGATGTCGCCCGTGTCGCCCTTCCTGGTGGCGCGCGCGAGTACGAAGTTCTTGAGATCTTTGTAAGCTACGAGTACACGGAGATCGTGGCCACGGAGGAGTAATTCGCATCCCTCTCGGCGGGAGGGCGACGATTCCTCGTCGCCGAAATGTTGGACCTGTTGATGCACGTAACGCGGCGGTCAGGAATGACCGCCCTCCCTAATACCGGGTCGGCACGCGGGAGGGCGACGATTCCTCGTCGCCGAAATGTTGGACCTGTTGATGCACGTAACGCGGCGGTCAGGAATGACCGCCCTCCCTAATACCGGGTCGGCACGCGGGAGGGCGACGATTCCTCGTCGCC
>JBIJBE010000029.1:0-44101 GCA_044345405.1 Bdellovibrionota bacterium | reverse complement strand
GAAATGAACCTCAAGCACAGGACATTCAACGTCGGTTATGGCATCACGAAGCGCGTAGCTGTAATGGGTTAAGGCTCAAGGATTGAAAAGAATTCCAGCTGCTTTATCGGAGTACTCCTGAAGAATATCGATGAGCTGCCCTTCGCAGTTTGAATAGCGAAGGTCCAGAACAACATCCGACGAGGCAAAACGTTCTTGCAGTTCTTCGTGAATCTGTCGAAGTGTTAGTGAGCCATACAGCGATTTGTTTCGTCGCTCGATACGATTAAGGTTGGGGCCGAATAACAGAAGAAATAGCTTGGGCATAGATCCGGGGAGTATACCGGAGGTCCATGGCTTCCTTAGGAGAGAAGAGTTCAGAAGGAAACTCGTATGTTCATTCAGTCGCGCCCATCACAAAAAGTAAATCGCAGACTCTTTTACCCTACTTATGTTATTCGGCTTGTAAAGCACTACGAACAAATGCGGGAAGTAAATTTGCTAGTAGAGGTTGGCAGGGAGGAAATAGCCCGGGCGGAAAAGGTTCGTGTTGGTAACCACCTGCCCACTTTTTTCGAACCTCTAATGCTTGAGCTTTGAGCGACTTTATAAATGCTATGAACGAGAGTCGCACCGCGATATCCCGGCAGATGCACCACATCCGGCGACCGAAGGTAGTTGGTGAGTACGGGAAATCGATTGGTTGGTTAATAATCTCCTGAGGGCTAGGAAGTCGGATGCCTTTCGCTTTTCGTATGAGATTGAATTCAGCCTCTATTTCCCTGATTCGGTTTAAAACCCTTTGCTTGAGTTCCTCCGGTTTTAGATGATTTGGAAATGCCTTTACCCAAGCATCCGGAGAAACAGAGAATGAAAGTGTTTCGCTTGTTGCCTGTTCTACTGTGTCAGCTAGTTGTTTATGTTGACTGAGTGACAGAGAGCGATGGGGTAAGGGGTTTATGAGAGGCCTTCGAATTCGTTTAACCTCTTTTGTAATTTGTCCTGACGTAAACATCTGCCAACTTGAAACCCCTTGATAGTTGTCGATCGAGTCGGTCCGGTGGGCGCGGACTGGGTTCGCATACACATATGCGAGTTTCTCAATAAGATCGTCTACTGTGAGAATAGCTGGCGAGTCGTAGCCTTCGCACCACACGGTCACCTGACGCCTTCCTAATAGCTTGTTGACCGCATGAGCTGTTTCGCATTTGAAACGCTCCATAAAGCTCTTGACATCCCTGGGATCCTCAATGAGGACCAGGATGTGAACATGATTCCCCATAACAACAAAAGAGATGATTTTGATCGGATGGAGGTTGAATGCCGCTGCTAGGGCGCTCCAGATGATTCGCTCCATGAGGGGTGTGCAGACGAATGGGAGCCCCTCCTGCACTCTAGAGGTAAGGAGAGCGCAGGTGTGGGGTAACAGAATACGTGGCGGGCGAGACATAGTGTTTGCATCCAAGATAGACGCGCATACTATCGGCGGCGTTTATTAAAAGTTGCGTGAAAAGTAGCCCCGCACCAAATCAACCACACCAAATCAACCAACACCAAATCAACCAAAAGAAAAGTAACCCCGTACCAATTCAGACACCAAAAGAAAAGTAACCCCGTACCAATTCAGACACCAATTCAGACCCGTTCGTAGGTTACGCACCAGTGCATGCGACTGGGATCGTTGTCGTCGGGGTAGAGGGACATCTTTTCTCGGTCAATTTGACGGAATCCGAGTTCGGTGACCGTGGAGTAGATATCGATACCGTCGTTTACCCAACCGAGGTCGCAGGGGACGCATCGACCGGGGGCGTTCACGAGGTAGAGCTTGCCGCCGGGTTTGAGGGCGCGGTGTATTCGGCGAATTTCGTCGTGAGGGTGGGCCGTATGTTGGAGTACCCACACCGCGTAGGCGTGGTCGGCACATGGTACGGCATATGGTACGGGGTTACATTCCGGGTATTGATGGACTGGCTGGACTGGTACGGGGTTACATTCGTGGTCTAGCGTCTCGGGCGCAATAACTCGAAACCGTTCGGATGCTACATACTCCTCCGCCATCCGTCTCATCGAGGCGCTGATATCCACCCCGATAATCCGACAGGAGTGTCGCTCAATAAGCGCCTTCGCGAGGCGTCCGATGCCGCATCCAAAGTCCAGGAGCACAGATTCCGCTGTGGGGGCGAGTGCCGTCGTAAGCTTATCGCAGAGGTACGGGGTCTCTTTCTCCCACCGTTCCTCGGAGCTCATCAAGTGGTTCTTGGTAAGAATGAGTTCGCGAGCCCGTTGAGGGTCCTCCGTCTCAAAGAACGTAGGGATGTAGTTCGCGACCCTTTTAGTGTCTTCTGACATGCCAAAACAGTACGAGGGAGTCCCTTCAGTAACAAGGGAAAAACGGACGGTAGAGCGCTTTGCCGCTTATCGCCACTATACCCACGCTCGATCTCTCTGAGAGCGCGCCAGCCGCAGGAGAAGTTGATTGGCGTTGCCTGTACCCACGAGGTTCCTCACCGCGGCCACATGACTCTTCTGGAGGTACTTGATGGACTCCTCCAAGGCATCAGGAGCTACAGTGGCCAACCGTGTCAGTTGCGTCAAGGGATCTTTAGCCTTGCCGTACGAAACATCCGACAAGAGAGAGACCGCCGCGATGCTGTCCGCCGTTGTTATGCCATGCGCTTGGGCCACGAGGTGCGCAACGTAGGGGACTGATCGGGCCTGTTGATGTAGGAGATATCCCTCGATGCTCCCTTTAAGGACCTCCCATCCGGGGATGTCTTGCAGCGCTTTTTCATCGTGAATAGAGAATGGGCTCTCCTGGCCGATGAGGAGTGCGCTGACGAGTACAGGCTCCGCTTGGGCGACCTCGTGCAAAGAGAGCCACGCCTCCCTTGAGATATTCGCGTTCCCGGTTGCCACGTTCTTGATCAACGCGCGAAGCTGATCGGCTCGGTCCTTGAGCCCAGGCCAAACGGCCTCCACCTGGATCGGCTTTAAATGCACTCGCGATTTCTCAAGGGTAAAGGCCCGCAGGGGAGGATTTGTCGTCGGGGAGACCCCTGGAGGATAGAGACCAAGAAATCGTGTCCCATCTGGGCCTATTCCAGGTTGTACTCGGATCGTGGAGAGCGGATACCATGCGGGTACCGACATCTGCTTGCCGAGCAGTATCCGTTGTTGCGTGTACCCCGCGGTCTTTCGCGTACGGTAGAGCTCGATCTCAACCGCTTCTGGGCGCACGGAGTTTTTCCCAGCAAGGAAGGCGCCAAGAGGCTTAAACCTTTTGAACGGAGACTCGCCGACCTCCTTCGTAAAAGAGATGCTCGGGACAGGATGCGGCCCCGTTGGAACCGTCACCGTCGCAATCAGTTTCTTCTTGTCAGCGCTGAACAGCGAGATTCGTCTCTCTCCCTTGCGGAGGGCTTCCCAATCCACCTGGGGAATAAGGTGAGTCTCATGAATCGAGGGCGGGAGATAGACATAGCTAGACGGAGTTGACTCTTCGTTTCTCAAAAAGAGGGCGATTCGCTTGGAGCCGGCCTCAGATACGGGGCGTGGTGAGACCGCTTTTTCAAGATGTGCTGGAGCTTGCAGCTCAAGAATATTGACCAGCTGTCTATTTGGGGAGGCAAGCCCACGAGCAAGCTCCTGGGCATCGTGAGACGCTGGGGCGAATAAGGTGCCGTTTGAGAGCGCGGTAAGGAAGGTCAATGGCTTCCCTTCCGCGTGAACTCTCATCGCGAAGCCCGCTCTCGGCAGAAATATTGGCTCTATCTTTCCGTGTTCGAAGAGGTGATGTGGAATTCTTAGCTCATGGGCGAGCAGTTGGAACGCCTCCTTCGCGAATGCCCGATGTCGCACATCGAATAGAATCGGCTTCGGGGTAGACGCGAGTTGTGTATCAGCTCCCGATCGAATCCATCTTTGTACCTCAGATAGAAAGGGAGCGTATCGGCTCTGTTCGAGCGCAAGCCGTATATCGCTTCGAGAATACCCTCTCTCTTTGAGAGCCTCGAAAAGTTGCGAGGTCGCGTTAGCGCGGTGTTGAAACTGAGTCCTGCGAGGGTCTGAGAGGTCGGGCACGGTGGGCCCATAAAACGTTCGCATGAAGTGTTGTTCGGTGACTGATAGATGATGTCGCATCTCTGAGAGGGGGGGCGCGAACGCGGCGCGCACAATAAGGGGCAGGGCGGCGTGCTGTTCCACGGCTGGCAGGTGCGCTTCTAGGAGCGTAGCGGGCGTCGATGTAGTAGTGGCTTTGGTAGCGGAGCGTCTCGTCATAGTCGGGGGGGGAGAGTACCTCAAACAGGGCGGCATTCAAGAAGAAAGGGGGCCGCATTCGGTCGGGCAGCTTGGGTGGTGTAAGTACTTTATCAAAATGGTGATTTTCGGTCGTTTTTTGACTGTAATTTTCACTCAAGAAAGGACCGAGTTGTAACGACCGTTACCCTACGCACCACCGGACCTCATTCGAACAAATCAAGGGCTCAGGAAGGTTAATGACCACCCGAATAAACGTCATCACCCCTTTCTATAAGGATTCCGATTTCTACCGGCAACTTGAGCTGCGCGAGGCGCTTCATCGGAATGTTCAGAATCCCGAGATAGGGCGAATCTTCGCTCTTGTCGAGGAGGGGGCGGAGGATGAAACCCTGCTCCGCAATCCCAAAGTCATCCCGATTCCCGTCTCCAAGGGGAGACAGACGTACGCCGACCTTATTCGTGTCGCAAACGAATACTGCGCTGAAGAGATAGTCGTCTTTTGTAACACCGACATCTACTTCGATGAGACGATATGGCATGTCAGAAACCTTCCTGATCGAACCTCACTCTTTGTGTCCACACGTCGAGAGGTTCAACCCGAGGAGAAAAGCGAATGGACGATCAATCAGCAGTCCAGTGACGCGTGGGCAATGTACGCGCCAATTTCCGCGTTTGACCTCGATATACACTTAGGCAAACTGGGATGCGAAAGCCTGTTCTTGGGACGCATGATTCGCTCAGGATTCGGGGTTGAAAACGTCTCGCTTGATTGGAAATGCTATCACCTTCACGCCACCCAGAAGCGTAACTATAACCCCATGGTTGATCGGTACGCAGAAGATTGTGAGATGGCGTTCCCAGTTCTTTCTGGACGGTCCCCGGATCGCAAGAGCGTTCGACCCACTGATGGACCGATAGTCATCGATGGTGTCGCATTCGCAAGTGGCTCTTCAACGGTGTTGTGGCGAGATATTTTAACCGAGTGGCACCAAGGCGAACAGCGAGATGATTTCATCCTTCTCAATCGTGGCGCGCTAGAGAGAGATGAGATTGGGATGACTCAGAGCGATGCGCCTCCCTTTAATTCATTCCTTTTGACCTCGGCGCGGGAGATAAACGGCACCATCGCTCGAAGACTTGGAGCATCCGTATTTGTATCCACAGGACTGACAACGGCGCTTGGGACTCCCAGCGTTGTGCTCGCGACAACAGCGACACCTGAGGTGCTGGGAGGCAATCTCGAATTCCGGGTATTCCAAGGGGGCCTCTCCTTTGAATTAGCCGACCTGGTTCTTTGCGCTGGTGACGATATTCGGCTCGCCCTGGAAGAGCGGTATCAACACATCGGACGAAGTCGCTTTTTTAGCTGCCCACTTTGGTATGGCGCTGACTCGATCTTCGGTTGTATGCCAGCCCCCGAGCGGGCCTTCGCGCGAGCCCGGCTCGGCCATCGCGAACGGTATGTGGTTATGGCGGGCGAGCGTGTAAACGCGGAGCGAACGACGAACCTAAGGGTCGTGGCCGAAGCCCTTCGGCAGCTTGGTGGGCTCGGCGTAGTGTTCATAGGAGGGGCGGGAGCTATCGAGCCAGAGGTCCGGGCCCTTTTTGAGGGAATCCCGGTGCACCATCTCTCGGAGGATAGCGAGAGAACGCTCCTTACGTTGGCCGCGGCGGAGGCCTTCCTGTTGCCTGAGCTCGGAGGGAATGAGACCGATTGGGCTCACCTCGCGCTCTCCTCCGGATGTCCGATCGCGCGAGCCCGTTGGTCTCCGCTACACCGGGATGGCAAAGGCACTCTCTATTTCGGGTCGGCTTCGGTTGAGCAACTAAGTGACCTAATGCGGGGACTTCTGCGAAACGGCCGAGATCCCATCGGTTCCATCGCCGCTGAGCGAGCGCGAGTGGAGTGTTCGCTCTCTAACGCCCGTCGGATCGCCGCTTTTGTGATGGCGCTCAGGAGTGGCTCGCGAATGCCCACCGAAGAGGAGCTTCTTGGCGCACCGAGGGCCGTGCCGCTAAAAGGCGTTAATCCCGTGCGGACACCATCCGTACATGGGAGGCCTGTTCCGTAGGATTGAGTGAGCCGTAGTAGGGTGAAGGGACATACGAGGTTCTCGTAGGGGCCCTCGAACATAGGTCAGGGGAGTAATAGGCATACAGCGACCAATCCACAGGTTGTAACTTAAAGAGGCCGATGCAGTTACCGGGGGCTAGTACAACGCATTTCGCAGCACATGAACGTACCACCAGCATCTACATCAGGACGTCCAAAGGACACGGTCGAAAAGGAGACGAAGCCGCCCGGACAGGCAGCATCGCCTCCCCTTGGCGTCGTTACAGAGGTGTATGGTATCAGCGCGTTGATCGCGATTAATCCGAAAAATGCGGGAGGGGTCAGGATAGGAGATCTTCTCTCAATTCATTTAGGGTCTGGGTGTGTGGTCGGAGAGGTTGCTTCCCTCCAGAGGGCGCAGCACACCATAGCTGAGGTGCGTTTTGTCGCTACCGTTGAGGCCGAAAGTGGCGTCATCGTGCCCGGAGCGAAGGAGATTCCCGGAGTCGGCGCGCATGTTGAGCGGTGTGACCAGGAGATCGCGCATGCCCTCTTCGAGGACCGGTCGAGTGTTGGGGAAGCCGTCGTGGACGAGGTGCTCTTGGATCTCGCGTTCGCCGCGAGGGACGAAAGGTTCTCGGTTGGGCTATCGCCGGAAAAAGTTTTTGGTCGGCACGTAGCGATAGTGGGGAGTTCGGGTGGTGGTAAGAGTTGCTCGGTGGCTCGACTCGTCGAGGAGTGCTCACGACATCGGGCGAAGGTCGTCCTTTTAGATCTTACCGGCGAGTATGAGTCCCTTGAGGGCGACATCATCCACACGCACCTTGGGATTTCAAGCCGGGATAGTATCCAAAGCGCTCCTGTTTCACTTCCCTTCTTTCAATTAACAGAAGCTGACCTCGTGTCGATCTTAGAGCCGGACAACGCGCTTCAATTGTTCAAGCTTAGAGCGGCGATCAAGACACTCAAGCTCCTTCACCTCGAGCCGAAGTTGGCGGCGGACGGGGTCTTTCCAAAGGCTCATCGCGAGAAGCGGGCCTATGATCAGGGCATGGATGATTTCAAGCATGACTTGCAAGTCCCCGAAAATCTCTTCGACATCTATCGCCTTCCGCTTCAGATTGAACTTGAGTGCGTCGATATGTATCGAAGCCAAGCCGAGATCGGGCTGTGGGGAGGAATAAATAATGAGGAGCTAGCGGGGTGTGCCGGACTGATTCATCGGTGTGACGAGATCCTTACTCGTGGAGATCTCGGGCCGATCTTTTTACCGCACGCGGCGCCTTCGTTGATAAATACGCTAGACACCTTTCTGGTCGACGATAACGCTTCGGTCTTACGAGTGAGTTTCGAGTTTCTCCCTTCGATTCATCACGTGCGCGAAATAGTCGCCAACGCGATCGGGAGGCGAATGTTGGACTTGGGGCGACGGCGAGTGTTCATGGAGCAACCAGCGCTCGTGGTAGTGGATGAGGCCCACCAGGTTCTTCACGAAAGCGTTTCTCTCTTTTCCAGAGACTTCCCCCTGGATACCTACCGTATTATCGCGAAGGAGGGGAGGAAGTACGGACTCACGCTGTGTGTCTCTACGCAGCGTCCCGGAGACATTCCCGAGGACATTATGAGTCAGGTAGGAACCTTCATCGTGCACCGACTTGTTGGGATTACCGATCGCGCCATCGTTGAACGCTCAACCGGTACATGTGACAGAGAACTCCTTGATGAGCTACCGGCGCTCGCTCCAGGCGAAGCCTTGATCGTAGGAAGCTCATTTACCCGTCCCCTCAGGGTGCGAATGAAACTCCCTGAGCGTATGCCTTACTCGCACGGTCCGAACTACCAAGTTTCCTGGAAGAAATAGGCAGGGACGACCGTTTCCTATGGATGGACGGACGAGAACTCGCCGTTTCGGAATGTCGTTTGTTTCGCCTTCGCTTTGAATTTATTTTTGAACCCAGGGCGCCCAAGTGTGCCTGCTCTTGCAATTCAATCTGAAACCAGGCAAGAAATCCGGGTCGAACATGACGGTGATCATGACTCGATTCCCGGAACTCACCTGTCGGCAAACTTGCAGGTGACCTCCCACGACGTGGGTAAAACCTTTGGAGGAATAATGTTGATTAAGAACCTGCTCCGCGCCTTAGGCATTGTAGTCGTCGGTTTTATGGCTCAGGTAGCCGCGGCCGAGGACCCTTCGAAAAATCTCAAGCAATTTTCCGCGCCGCCTACCAAGGCAGCAGCGCCGACGACGTGTGAGGAGCCAGCCAAGGATCCCTCTATTTGGGACAAGAGCCTTAGTTTCGGTCTTAACTACACCGAGGGAAACAGCAAGACCACAAACATCTATGCCGGTGGCCTTGTCGCGCGTGATTACGAGAACAACTCATGGCGATTTCAAGCCGACTATAACTACGGCGCCGCCGCCGATAGCGCTGACGCGCCGAAGACTGAGAACAAGAATAACTTCCGCGCTCTCGCCGATTATCGGAGGGTTCTTGAAGACGACTGGTTCGCGGGAGCTGGTACCGCGTTCGCGCACGATGAGATTGCGGACCTGAAGTATCGGGTTATCGTGAGCCCTTCAGCGGGTCGTTACCTTATTCGCGATGAGCAGACTAAGTTCAGCCTAGAGGCAGGTCCATCATACGTTTTCGAGAAGCTCGGAGACGAGGAAGAGGACTTCGCGGCGGCGCGTATCGCTGATCGTCTCGAGTGGTCACTCTCTCCAACATCGAAGATCTTCCAGTTCGCGGAGTATCTGGTAAGTTTCGAGGACGCCGATCAGTACATCTTCAACGCGGAAGTCGGTATTGAGAGCGCGCTCAACTCATACCTAAGTCTGGTTCTCACGGTGCGGGATTACTACATCAATAAGCCCGCGGAGGGCCGTGTGCCAAACGACGTCATTACTATTACCGCATTGAAGGTAACTCTCTAAGAGAGGAGGACCTTCTACCGGTACGATCGGCCCCAACATGTCTCCGCGACATGTTGGGGTTTTTTATGTCTTTAGGGGCGACGCAAACCATAGACGAGATCCTTAGCAGTCGTTTTTAGTCGATATTGGTCCAAATCGTTTAGACAAAGATGACTTGAGTATCAGGGTTCGTTACCATCAAATCCTCATCTGGTTGTCCTACTAACGAGCTGCTTTCGATATGTCCGTTTCTCCGTCGAGTCACATGCATGAGGGGGATAGTAATCATCGCCACCCCGGCTCCGATGGAGGGCAATCCGCGCCTGAAGTGCGTGACTCCAACCTCCACGGCACGTTGCCTGCGGTCCCTCAGGATGAAGCGCAGGCGCCGGTACAACGACCACTATTTGAGGTGATGATCCGGGCGCATCAAGAGCCCCTGTTTGTCGCCACCATCTCTCGGTTATTAGCCAAGGGCGGTCCCGCTGCTCCGGAGATGATGTGGGGAGCTATTCAGGAGATCCTAGACAAAGGCCCGTCTCACCGAGCCGCCATCGCATGGGATATCGCGGAGGCTTTGTGTCGGCACGCCAAGAGAAATTCGTTCGCGCAACACAATCTTCCTTCAGCGAAGACCGTCGCGGATCTGATAGCGGTGAATCCCCAGGGTGCTTGGGCTGGCTTTAAACAGCTGCGGTCCTACTATGCCCTTGACGCTCTTGAGGTCGCTCTGAGGCTTTCTCCATGCGCAGGAGGCTCTCCAGGGACAAGAGCGTTCGGATTCATCTGTGTTAAAGAAGGGTACATGGAGCTCGCTCAACGAGAGGAGAACCTCCCCCGCATCGCT
Organism: Bdellovibrionota bacterium; assembly: GCA_044345405.1. Classification (GTDB taxonomy): domain Bacteria; phylum Bdellovibrionota_C; class UBA2361; order UBA2361; family OMII01; genus OMII01. The sequence goes on along the minus strand of JBIJBE010000029.1, from coordinate 34,045 downwards.
GCCCTTCTGAAAACCGCGGTAGCACGACGGGAACCAACGAGTCTTGAGGCGTGTCTCTTCATACGAGACCGATACGAATCGTGTCGGGGATGGCTCGGAAAAGAGGCCGAGGCAGCGATGTTGTGGCGGCTCCGGGATGATCTTACGAAGCTTCTGCTAAAGGTGCCGGTGGCGTGTGAGGGAAACCTGAAGATATCGCTCCTCTATCCCCGTGAGATTCCCCATCCGGCTCTCGGCCGAGAACCGCAAAGACTTCTGACGACGGAGCGATGGATCCTCGAACAGTCCGAATTTTTAACCGACGCGTTAGGAAATGATCACGCTTCCAAACTTCCCGTTATCGACGAGCGGGGAGACCTTGATAGCTCTCATTTCATATACCTTGGCTCCTTCCCTGACGTTCGATTTCGCGGCATTCAATCCGTTACATCCCGATTTGATCGGGACTCTCACGTTTTGATGCCGCTCGCTCGCGGATTAGGGATAGAGGTCCCCGGTATATGGGAGCCACAAGATGGCAAGCGCCTTTCGACCGAGATCGCGCCCCGGAACTGGGTGAGCCGTGAGGATGAGGAGCGGTACGAAGCGTCTCAGGTTACGTTGGCGTGTCGGTGCGTCGCCGCGCATTACTGGAAGCCGGATGTTTCAGAGCGTTCTCGCCAAGGTGCGTATGAGTTTCTGCGAGCGCTCATTCGAGAGCGACCGTATCATCTCGCGCTGGCGGCGCCAGGGTTGCGAAAATGGCACGGGGAGTTCTATCTCGACATGCTTCGTACCGTTCGAGATGAGGCCCTTAATATTTGGAGACAAGAGTCCGAGGCGTCGGGTTCAAACCACGTCGTCAGAGGCACCGTCGTTCTCCTTGATGCCCTTGGAAGTGTGGTAGGTGAGCTTAATCGTCTAGGTTTCGACGAGTTAACGGTCGCGCTCGGATCGGTGAGCGCCTCGTTAATGAACGATATCCGCTTCGCCGCGTTTATCGCCGGAATGAGAACTACCTTTCAGACCTCTCGCATCTTTGAGGAGCGAGCCGCTGCCGCTCTTGAGCGGTTTCCAGACACCCTTTGCGCCGCGCAGCTTGCTCGTAATCTCTCTGAGGTGAGGGCACCTAAAAACCAAGCGGTCAGTATTATACATGCGCAGGCGTGTCGTCGTGATCTGGAGGTTACTTCCTGGCTCAATTACGCGCATAGCTCTTTGGTGTACGGCGCCAATCCCGAGATCCGAAACCGCCTCAGAGATGTGTTCGAGAAGCGCTACGATCGCCCAATTCGGATGCTCGCTAGGTGGAGTCCGAAAGCGAGGTCCTCCTATCGAATAGTGATCGCGGCGCTCTACCCTGAGCGGGTGGGTGAGATATCCTCGCTGCGAAGTTCGGGTGGTAATCTCTTCCACTCATCCCTTGAAGTCCGTATGAAGGCGGCGATCGATGAGATTCCGCACCTCTCTGTTCAAGGGGGTACGTACATCCCATGGGCCCCCGCGATTGATGGCGTCCTAAGAAGTTCGAACGATTCAGTTCCACCGGTCGTCCTTCTGATAGACGGAGAACCCTACCATAGCGTTAATGGGAGCTGGCCTTTCCGTGGATTCGATGGGCACTCACTCTTAGTGACTAAAATCCTGACGGGCGCTGGATATCCTGTACTACGAATCTCCGCTCAGCTTGGGGAGGCGAGTGAACGCGAGGCGTTGCGCTCGTCGGTGTGTGACGCGATAGAACACCTCGCGACCGGCGCTCCAGGAAAGGATCCTCATCTGGTTATAGACGCTCCCGATGACTATAAGGATATCGTTGGGAAGGCTCTCCTCTATCGTCCGACGGTTCCCGCGCCGCGACTCTCACGCAATCCCGAAATAAATATAGTAGCGGCGTTGCTTGATACGCTCAACGCGAGCGAGGTTGGCGATGAGAACGAGAGGGGAGAATCTTAGGGTTTTCAGAGACGCTTGATTCCGATCGCCCTTCCCGACGCTGTTTGCCCTCCGTTAAAGGAGAACGTTCCGGACATGCCCTGAAAATCGCGGGTAGTAGCCACACACTCACGCGTAGCCTCTAACGTCGCGGACCTCTCCGCGCATGAGAGAAGGAGGATCGTCTCATCGTACGCTACAACCGCGCTGGATCCCTGGGGTGGCTCGTTGTAGGCCGCGCGATACCGGTCGTTAAAGGTTTGAAGGCGCGTTTGATCGAAGATCGGATAGGAGTAGAAGTAGGTAAACCCGTAGGCCGTAATATTCTCTGGTGGATCGAGGTACGCTATTAAATCGTCTGAGTAGATATCGGGACGATCTCGGCGAAGCTCACTCCACTGCTTGAGAAACGCTTGAATCTGACCGGCATTGTCGAGCAGCATGACGATGGCGTCCACATCCCGCGGAACCTTAGCGATTATGCTTCGAAAATCTCGCTCGTCGAGCACCATGCGTTGCGTGCTCACGATAGAGCCCTTTGCGCGCGGCGTCAGGTGTTCGACGAGGGAGTCGTAGTAGGGGGTGATCGCGGCGAATATCGCTATCTTCTTGTAGCCCCGTTCATTCATCTGATTGACGAGCGCCCCCGCGTAGTCACGGTCGTCAAACCACGCTGTGAAATTATAGCGCCAAGGGCGAGCGTAGTATTCCTTTCCGTGATACGAGGGGGATACACACAGTATCCGCTTTGCCTCGCAGAGCGGCATCATCGCGACAGTCGTTTCCCATGTAGCCCCCACTACGTAGGAGATCTTATCGACCGATGAAACCTTTTGGAGCGCGGTGACCGTTTGGCGACTTGAGAACATGGTGTCCTCTACGAGAGGTAGCACCTTGATCGTTGGGTGGCTCCGGGTAAAGTCGTCGCATGCCATCAGGAAGGCGTTTTTCTCGCTCTTCCCCCATATAGCGCCCCCAGCGGTTAGATCGAAGAGTCCCGCAACTCGTATCTCTCGAGCAGGTTCTTGCGCTACGAGATTCCCGCAGGCCAGGAGCCATGGAAGGAGGACGACGATCAAACGCCTTATACTAGGATATGAGGTGCATCGTTGTCCCATAGCGTTGATATTCCACTCCGCGGGTAAAAGGCTCAAGCCCCTAATCAGTGTGAAATGTGCGTCTTGTGCCGGACTGCCCGCTCTCCGATGGATTGAGAGGATACTCTAAGGGACAAACCCGCCATACCAGAGCTTGTATGCAAGCAACGGCTATATCGGTATTACCCCCGCGGTTAGGGCAGAATCATCTTGAGCTCCTCGAGCGACTCGCCGCCCCCTGCACTATCTATCACGTGCATCCAGGTAACGCGGATCGGATACCATGCTTTGTTTCCGGTTATAAAGTGTTTGCGTTGGCGGGCAGTGAAGAGCGAGGTGTTGTGGTCCTTCACGGAGGGGTGGATCGTATGTGCGCTCAGCGAACTGACGCGGCGAGCGGAGTCGCGAGTCAGCGACCATGCTTTGTGCCTATCGATGGAATGCATAGGGCTGTCCACGTAGAGGCGCACGAACAAGCGGATTCCTCACTCCTTCGTGTGAAGGTGCTAGCCTTTGTTGATGAGTACGGTGTCGTGCAGTCCTCCTCTCGAGTGAGGGACGGGTTTCCCGGTGCGGGACAGGAGGCGTATCTTTTTTCTCGGGGTATTCATCACAGAGCAAGTGCCTATCCGATTACCGCTGACCTGACGCCGGGAGTGACCCTGACCGGTCTCTTCGATCGGATGAGCGCCCGACTCACCCCTCTCACCGACCAACGCGAGGGGCTAGTAGGGATACCGGTACTTTCCCTAAGCGCAACGGAGCCTGTGGCTCGTCTCTGGTAGTAGAAGGAGATCGCTGACGATGCGATGTCTCGTGAGCTGGACGATTTCCTAGTGGACCATGCTCGCCTCCCTCCTTTTTCTTCTCATCATGCTCCACCTACACCGGTTTCCTCGTCATCCTCCAGGGAATTTCAAGCGCCCCTCACCGTCGACTTTTGATAAAAGAAACTCACGAGGGGTCCGAAGCCTACCGTGCTGAGGCAAAACTCAAGTCGACGGATCCTGTCCTCTCGACCATGTGAGCATCGACATCCATTGGTGAGAAAGAGCAATACGGTACAGGAGCAGCAGGAAGAGAAGGATTAGGTTTAGACTAGGGAGAGGGGAAGGCCGTCTTGACCGTGGTTCAGCGGGTTAGAGCATGCGAAGAGGGTCGATGGGGCCGTCGGCCGCCACGCAAGCGATCGGTTCTAGACGGAATAGTCTTCGAATTAACCCCTCTTCTTTGACTACCGACCCCTATGAGGGGATTATGGGGCACATCCGAAGGGGAGATCGCGCCTCCTCCGGTTGTTTTCAAAAGGAGAACGGTATGAAAGCGGAAACATCGTGCCCCCTTGCGTACATACGGCAAACGAAGAGTTTCATGGATTCCCTCAAAGCAGAGATTCGCGCTCATCCACAATTTACAGAGCTTTCCGGCGAAGTTGAGGTGGAGCACCGAAAGGGGGAGGAGTCCGCTCGACATTCGATCTATCACGCCCGTTGGGAGCTGCAGGGACCACGAGGCACCGTCGCCATCCATGCTAGTTTCGCGAATGATTTCGGATATGGTCTCACCACCCGACTAACCCTTACCACGCCGGGTACGGCGAGTGCCGAGGCCGTATTCGGAGTTCCGGGAGCCCCTGAGAGTAGTGTTCGAAATACCGCGCCGACGATCCGAAGTTGGATCGATATCATCACTACTACCCCGGTTAATCCATTTGAGGGAGCCTCATTGCCATCAGCTTCTCGATGATCATGACCCCGACGGTGTGAGGTCATGCCGCCGGGGGCCGTTACGAAGAGACTCCCAGATTATTGCGATTCGGGCCCCGTTCGTCTTTAGCCGCATTGGCTATCAAAGGTGGGCAGCTGCTTAGACACGTTGAGTGTTCGTTCGTGCAGAGAGGTCGCGGTATTCACGAGCCCAGAATCGGCCGAGGAGAGGCGACCTCCTCTGGCTTTCTTTAAGGTGGACGCAGCCAACTTGCTCAGGCGCAACAGTTTCTTTGACCGATCGGTTATCTCCGCGATGTTAGAGGTCTTGTCGATGGCGGCGCATCCCGTACATGATTTAGTGAATTGCGAGAAGCGGGACCAGATAGTCGTCCATTGCTGGGTGTAAAGCTCTTGGGCCTGTTGCGCATACCGTTGAGCGAGCGCGGTGTACGTTCTGCCCCGCCCAGCTTGAAGAATCCGTTTCGACAGCGCTCGGATAGTTTGACGTTGTCGAGCGGCGAGGTTGTCGAGCTCCGCTTGTGTTGAACGATTGTCCTGATCTTGGCACCTGATCTCTTGGGGTGAGCATCGTGCTGTCTCCGCCGTTGCGTCGGCGTAGGTATCGCCGAGGGTCCACCGCATGTAGTCCGATACGCTCTCGATTCTAACCGCCTCTTTGACGATCGGCACGACAACGGTGAAAACGTTGCTGAATCGTCCCTTAAGGAATGTCGAGGGCTGACCGACATTCTGAGCTCCGGGGGATACGCTATTCTTGCTTCCCACGGGTATGGTGAAAGAGCTGGCCTCGTCACTCTGGTAGCCAAAGTGGGCTAAGAGGTTTCCGTTTTCCAGAACGTCCACGCATTCCGCGATCGGTGTGACCTTGTAGACGACCGGAGTTGGGGTGAAGGTCGCCGTGAGGGTGGGCGTTGGCGTCCGTGTTGGAGTCGCCGTTGGTGTTCTTGTGAGTGTTGGGACCGGGCTCGACGTGCACGTCATCGTCGTCGTCGGTGTGCTCGTTGCGGTCGCTGTGGGAGTAGCTGTTACGGTCGCCGTCGGCGTCATACTTCGCGTAGCTGTCGCTGTCGCTGTCGGAGTTTTCGTGACCGTCGCCGTCGCCGTAGCGGTTGGGGTTGGAGTAGGTTCCAGGGTAGCCGCGTACGAGTGGATGTTACCGCAGCTTACTCCCCATGTTCCGGAGAGCGATGTTGGGCTCAAGCGGGTCATCACCGCTGATTTCAGGATCTCGCAACCTTGTGATGACCATCCTCTCCAGCACGGGTATTGGGCGGTCGCCGTGACGTTGTAGGTGCGCGCGTCTTTGACTATCCGGTACGTGCACGTGCGACTGCAGGTTTGACCGAACGCGAGGTCACAAGTGGTCAAACACCACATAAGGGCTATAAGCGCGACGACGGCGCGAAGAGTGGGAGAACGGTGAGGGGGGATCTTCTCGTTCATACGTATTCTTATTTCGGGCCGCCGCGGCTACGGGATGGGCGGTGCTGTTTATCAGGTACAGTCTACCGGCTCCTCCACGCTAGTAAAGCGATCGGGGTCATATTACTTTCATAGCGAGCCTATTTAACGATAAATGCGCCGCTTATGAACCTGGACGAGGTAGCCGTATATCGCCTGGGTGTGGCGAAACGATTGGCTAGGAGGCAAAAAGGGGGTATGTGGTTGTAGGTATGGGGCCTGTGGAGGCTCTTTCAGCTATCCGTGCGGATACGGCGGGTTCAATCCGATAACCTTAGGATTGCCCCGAAGCGGACCTCCTTAGCTCCCAGAAGTGACTGAACCCAAGCCAGCTAGGCCGCGGATTGGACCTTGAGCGTGGTGGTCTCCTCGACGAATTGTCGAAGCGGCTCAGAGATCTCGGTGTGAGGAGAGATAATGCTCGCGCAGCCGGTGAATACAGAAAACTGGTCGAAGAGCTTCTGAATGCAGGCGTACTGAGCGGAGCCGTTCCGGTAGGAGTCGGACCAGATGAGGTGTGCGATGACCCACGTTCCTTGGCGTTGTGAGGGGATAAAGCTCGCAACCGCCACCATCTTTTCGTTCAGCCATGCGGCGTAGGTGACAGATTTTTCCCCCAGGAGATCGGTAGACTGGGTCAGCACGAGTTCCTGCTTCACACGTTCTCGGTAGATAAACGCCCGAGCCTCTGGGAGGAGACTTTCGTCACTGATACGCCGGAGGAGGAGTGACGACGCAATGACCGTGCCCTCCGCCGGGAGGTTCATACCTGTATAGAGACTGAAGAGGTGCGTTATGGTGCGACGCTCCGGAGTTGAGAGTTTGAGGAGGGCGGTACTGAGCAATTTCTCCGCGGCCGCGCGACGTTTCCGGTAAAGCGCCTTGCCAGCTGGGGTGAGCGTTATCGTTCGGTATCTATTATCCTGAGCGTTGATCGATTGTTTGATGATCCCTCGAGTGACGAGGCGTTGAACCAGGGCCGCGAAGGTCTTTGTGGGGGCTCCAAGGAGATCCGCCAGATCTACGACATGAGAGGAGGCTCCTGGCTGCGAGAGGAGATCGAGGGTGTACCACTCGATGGCCGAACATTCCGCGTGTCCAAACATATTCCGGCTCAGGAGGCCGAGGGCTCGAGATATTCGACGCACCTCTCGCATCGTCGCGGCGTCCCCTGGGAGCTCGGCGGCCGCTTCGGCGCCAAGGGCATCGTTAAATTTGCGGAACAAAGAGACGAATAGTTTCCGTTGCTTCGCTGGCACGCGCTCGAGGGCGCTTTGATGGATTGCGAGGGCTCGTTCGGAGGAGATCTCAAATAACTTTCGTCCCTTCGCGGTGAGCTTGATCTCTTTAAAACGTCGGTCGGTCTTTGATTTTTCTTGCGTAACCAAGCCGTCGTGCGCAAGGCCCTGGATGAGACGGGTTGTTGAGACCTGGTCGAGATGGAGGCGGTTTTTGAGTTCCACGAGGTTGATACCTGGATTCGCCTCAATCTCGGGCAGGGTGTTCGATTCGAGAGGGGTGAGCGGTGTGTCATACGCCGACGCTACCGTTCGATTTCGACGGTGCATGCTGCAAATGGACTCATAGAGCGAGGAGCTAAGGTTTTGAACAGTCATGAAAGGGATATGCCCTAAGGGGCGCTTTTTCTCAAGATTGAAAAATACCGATACCGCTAGAATATCCCTGGTAATTACAGACGGTTGAGGCCTGAAGGTATGACGGGACTTGCCTCCGGGAAGGTGTCGGCGAGGGCGCTTCTCGGTATCCGGTTAGGCGCCTGAGGAGAGTGGGTGGGGTGCTCTCAGCGGCGGCATGTTCTGAAACGACGCTCGATCGCTTGCGTAGTAGAGCCAGATATATACAGTATCAGCCTAAGGGCACTTAAATAGGTGTTCTATGCATCGTGAGTGGCGTGAGGGAACTGGCCCTGTGACCGCCCGGCAACCTACAGAACATTCCCGTGTTTTGAGAGGTGCTACAGCCAGCCTTGAGAGCGATGTGTCTCGCGTGGGCGGTAGCCGCCGCGCTTGAAAAATCATGGGGAGATCCGTTCTCCCTTGCAGCGAATCGCTGGGTGGTTTGGGCTCGCGTCTTGTGCCCCCCGATTTTGTCCGCTCTCACGCAAGCCCGCCGCGACACGCGGCACCACATGGAGAAGGTATGACAGCAACACAGTGCGACCGGATAGATGGTTCTCTCGGGACGATGGCGTTCCCGCCTAGACCAAGTCGGGAGGTTGAGACTCAGTTTTTAAGGACCGGACGTTCGTTCCCGTTGACCGAAGGGAAGGAGATAAAGGACCTTACCATCGCCTATGAGACGTATGGGACCCTTAATGAGGCGCGAGATAACGCCGTGCTCGTTTTCCACGCGTTCAGTGGCTCTCAGCACGCCGCCGGTGTGAATCGTCATGTACAAGACCTGGTGGTTGACTGGAGTGAATCGTTACAGATCGGATGGTGGGATGAGTTTATCGGGCCCGGCAAGGCTCTCGATACGGACCAGCTCTTCGTGGTGTGCGCCAATATGTTGGGTGGATGCTACGGAACCACGGGTCCTTCCTCTCGCGTCTCGAACGATGCGCCCGGGGCAGGTAAGATGGGACGCAGGTACGGCTCAGAATTCCCTTGGATTAATGCGCGCGATGTCGTGCGCTCTCAGGGACTCTTGCTTGACGAGCTTGGGATAGATTCCCTTCGAGCCGTGGTAGGGCCATCACTTGGCGGTATTATGGCGTTAACCTTCGCGCTTGAGTATCCAGGCCGGGCGAAGTCGATCGTTCCGATCGCGACCTCTCACGTGGCAAATTCGCAGCAGATAGCGCTAAATTTCCATCAGCAACAAGCGATCGTGCTCGATCCGCATTTTAAGAATGGGGATTACTATGGTGGGAGCGGACCGCTCAATGGATTGGTCTTGGCGCGGCAGATAGCGCAGATGACCTTCGTTGATCAATCCTCTCTCATTGAACGAGCGGGAACCCAGATGACCAACCCAGAGAGTCATCCATCGTATCGAATGTTCTACCCCGTCGAATCGTATCTACGAAACAACGCGGCCAAGTTCGTTAACCGGTTTGACGCCAACTCTTACCTCGTCATGCTAGGGTTATGGCAAGGCGCTACATTTCTCGATTTGTTCCAAACTCCGAGTTTCCCGGAGCTCTTCGCTCGGTGTCGAGAGAGTCGGTTTACTGTGGTTGGTATCGAACCCGATTGCTGTTTCCCTACCGCCCAACAAGTGGATCTTCATCAAGCGTTACGGGAGGGGGGTGTTGACTCCAACCTTGTTGTTGTCACATCCCGTAAGGGGCACGATTCCTTCCTTGTCGAGCCCTCGCTCTATGACCATGTGTTGCGAGAGGCGGTGGCCCCTCGTTGATGGTGGTTAGAGGCTAAGCTCAGGAGTTTAGCGATATCGGGGGATGTAAAGTCCAAAGGGGAAGTAGTCTACGACTCCATCCAACGCCTTGGCGCGACATCCTTGAAATAGGCTCGCGCCAGTGAGAACGAGGTGAGCGGCGTGGGCCGCCATGACATCGCTTAAGCCAGTGGTGAAAATGAGGGCTTGATGCCCTCCCGATATCGATCGCTCGCCGGGGATGACTTCAAGGGTGTCTGACGGCTTGGTTGTTATCGCGGGATGGCGGCAATCTATCCAGGATTGGAATTCATGATGGTGGACGAGGGGCTTCTGGTGAATCAGTCTGCATATCTGATCCGCGTCCATTAGGAAGCCAGTGATGGAGGCTCCTTTCATATCGGCGCGTATTCCGCCCTCTCCGTGAGGCGCTATCGCGTATGTCTCCAAAAATCGCACCCTTCGACGCTCCGCCTCGGCGACCGCCTCCGCTGATGGTCCAAGTCGTTCCGGAAGGGACGCAAGCGAGGTGTCCACTCTACTCATCACTGACCTATCGGCGAGCGCGAACTCCCCATGAGCCGCTCTATTGAGAAGGTCCTCAAGAACCATCGCCCGTACGGTGGGTTCGGCAAGCGCTACGAGGGAGCGAAGCGCTCGAAATTGGGGTTTGTGGTCGATCGGCTTGATGTGCATGGTGTCTCCACGGACGTTCTGTGTACAGTACTGTGGGAGGGGTGCCACATACGTCCCTCGCACGCGAACCGTAGTGTATCGTTTTCTCGCATCTCACGCAAAAATGCAGTTACAGTCTAGTAAGGCGCATATAGGCTATAACTGTAAAGGCCTGGTTCCTTTGGCTGTCTGGAGAACGATGCCCCGCTTTTCTCAGGGGTAAGTCGAGGTCTTTGAGGACGGGCGCCTTATCTCGGTTCGGTACGCGCTAGAGTGGGTCTCCCTCAATCCGCATGGAGAGGCGGAGAAGTGTGTCGATGGTGAATCGACACATCCCGTAAGGCGTGTACCCTGAAATAACATGAGAACCGCTTCAGATACCGTTCGCGCGAGCATGCGTGTCGAATCGTAGTCGACGCTTCCGCGTTATGAGGAGAAAAAATATGTTCCGCTTTCGTTGCGATTTCGTTTACTAGGCACAACCGGCGCGTATGATTACGGGCAGTCGCTCTATGACGAGCGCACGTTTTTGTGGAGTGAATGTATGACGTTTCAGGAAGTGAGATCATATCGGATGGCAGCCGCGTTTTGGATCGCTGTGGGGGCCATCATCGGAATGGCGTTTTTAGTTCCAGGTTCGTCGATGGCGGAGGCTCAGGTGAGCGCCACATCCCGACGTCCAACGGTGTCTCGTCAGCTTCAGTCTATGAGGCAATCGTTGACGCGGATACGACGTTCAATGGAGGCCCTCAAGCAGAATGGTAACTCGGTGAACGCGAATGTTACGGATGTTAAAAATTCACTCGTAACCCTTAATCAACGAGTGGTCACCGGCGCGCTAACTGAGGGTACGCCGACCCCAACGCCGGCTCCCGCGCGTGTTATCGCCGCTAGTCTTCCGACCTCAAGCTATGTCGCGTTCGATAAATACGACGGGCGACGTGGTCAGGCGACGGTCCAGCACAATAAGACGGGTATCGTGGTTTGGTTCCGCATCTACGAGGCTGGTAAGATGGTGCAGGACTACACTCTCAACTTCCCGTTCACTGGACGCACCTCCGATCAGAAATCGGCTGATACGATGGTGATTAACAACTGTATGAGTCAGTTTTATCGGGCCTTTGACGCAACCGATGGAACATTCTTTATTTACGCTAGCGCCGATGATTCCCTCGGGGTGCTCTGCGCTTCGGATGTCTACGCTAAGTAGTCTACTGGGTTTTTCGGGACGAGCGGCGTTTCTACAAGGAAACGCCGCTCGTCGCTAAGATAGTCTGGCGGTTTCGAACCAACACCTCCAAACTGCTCGCCTGCCCAGCTGGCGACCGCCTGTGTCTGTCGTGTCGAGTAGTTGGGATCCTCCGTCCGTATCAGTATGCTGATGAGTAGAGCACTTGAGTCCGCCGTGAAGAGATTGGACTCGATGTAGGCCATAGTGCTGGTCTGTACGATCGGCTAGCGCTTCCCTCATAATGATTGACTTATGTGAGGTTACGGGAGACCTTACCAACCCTAAGGGAAGAGCTTGTGAGGGATGAAATGATTTCGAAGCGAGGATTTATTTCGCTGGGCCGCTGGGAAGCGGTATCGCTGATCCTGTTACTCGGGATAGCTATGCCACTGAAATACATCTGGGGATACCCGTTGGCGGTACGATTGGTCGGTACCCTGCACGGTGTGCTCTTTATGGCCTACGTAGCGGCCGCCGCGGTGTTCGCTCGTCGGGACGGCTGGAGTCTTCCTAAGCTCGCCCGATGTTGGGTGGCTTCGTGTCTCCCCTTTGGGACGCTCTTTTTTGAGCGAGAGCTCTCCAAGTAGCCCTCATCACAGCCATTCGCCCACTACGAGGTTCCCCTACATGGATCTGAAAATCGTTTGGATACCGGGCGATCGAAATATCGCATAACAAGGACATGGCGAGTAAACAGTCAACCCGAACGGGGCCTCGTGATGGGGTGCCCGATCCAAGGCAAGAGTCTATCGCTCCTGAATTCGAGGTATCGCTCGTTCGGGAGTTGCGCTCTCTTCTCAAGAAGCGAGTCGATGGTCCTCACGACCGCTCCGTAGCGCTTGGCGCTCGATCGCTCGTCGATATATTCGCGCAGACCGTCCCCACACACACTGTTCCGGTTGAGACTGCCCGCGCGGTGGGTGGTGTGGAGGTGGGTGGTTGCATCGCATGGCCTATATTCATTACGTACGCGGGTGGACACCGGGATCCGTACGCTGCCGTGTACAATCATTCACAGATTGAACATTCCCTCCGAGCGTTTTACACAACTGGTGCTTCGACCGTTCGCGGAGGGATCGGAGAGGCGATACGAAATGTTGGACAGCACGGGCATGATTGGCGTGCGGTGGGATTTGGAAAGAGTTGTTTCGGCCCAGCCGCTCTGTTCGCGCGGGAGTTCGCGATTCCTGCTGAAGGAAGACCACCTCATCGGATTCTCATGGCCATGGTTGCTGACGAGGGGCCTGGCATCGCCGACCCCGAGCGTTACCTTCTTAACGGCGTCAGTGGTCTAGGAGGAGATGCCTCCCTTGGTATGGGAGTTGAGATGAACGCTTCTCTTCTCTACCTTGTCAAATCGGCCAAGGGTGAGTGGTGCCTTTTCGATCGCGCGCGACAAATCAACCCTGACAAGTATGAGTCGAAAAACGCTTTTAAGGATCGGGTCATCGGAGACGATGAGAAGATTGAGCGATTGGCGACCCTTGACCTACCAGCACCTCGTAAAGGGTGTCAAAAAATTATGTTCTTTGCTCATCCGAGCGCTACTGCCGACGATATACGCGTGATTCATGGTCGATTACTAGCGGCGCTCGAGGCGATTCGACGCTAGATTATCTCGCGCGTATGGCCCTGCTCCACTGCGTGCTTCCATGTGTAACACCAGTCTTATACTTGATGCGGTAGCGAATCCACGCGGTGTCTCGCCACTTTTTTCGTAGGGTAATCGTTGGGCGTTTCATGTTGAGGCGTTGAAGGACCGTGCCGTTCTGTGAAACGGTAACGGAGTAACCGGTAACGCCGGTTTTGTACGCGTCCATCTTAATTTTGACAAATCGACCAGCGGAGGTGACGAGCGGAGGAGAGGGCACTCTTTTGGGAGTGAGCCTCGCCCGACAGTTGGTGCTGCCGTTAGCGAAGGTTCCGAGCGGCGAGTGTTCGCACCCACATTCGCCACGACGTGAGATCGATGGGGAATTGGGGCACTCGTCCTCGCAATCCCGCGATCCGTCGCCGTCGCTATCCAAGGTGGGGACCACTCCACTATCGAGTTCACTCCATGGTCCGTTACCACCACTATTGGTCGCGCGAACGGAATAGTAATGAGAGGTTCCCGGAGTAGGAGCCGGATCGGTGTAGGAGGTGGTCGTTATGCCGCCCGCGATGGATACGCCTCGTGTCTCTCTACTTTCTGAACGGTACACCTCATACGAGGTCGCTCCCGACGCGGCGCCCCACGCCAAGGAGAGGCCGCATCCAGAGCCTGCTTGAACATTCAGTGCGGAGGGTGCTCTCGGACGAGATGGCGACTTTCGAATCGTGAAGTAATCATCGATTGTAGCGCTCCCCGTGATGAACTTGACCGTGAGTTCGTTCGCGTTGAACGCGAGAAACATAGAGCCCAGAGTAGCCTTCGAGGTGAACATCGCCGGGTGGTTGAGCGGACCGGAGCCGTCAAGCATACCACCACTTCCGGCCACGACATAGACCGTGCCTGAGTTCGCTTGTGGGGTCAGCGTGTTCTTCGTGTATGCCTCTTCGTCGCGACCTGAAGTCGATGATACTTTGTGCGAATTTGAGAAGGTCGAGGAGAGTCCGTAGTGGCCGTTAAGAAGAAAGGACCGCTCATACGAGTGGCTATGACCTGACATCACGAGATCGACTCCATGCTGTTCGAGGATAGGGAGGATGGTCTCTCTCATATACTGCATCTTGCCGTAACTATCTCCGACGTTGTCGGAATCATGAGAGCCTTTGGTGTAGGGCGGATGATGAAAGATAACTATTCGCCAGGTCTTTGTGCTCGCGCTGAGGTCGTCTCGAAGCCACGCCTCCATCGCAACTCGCGTGGAGGTGTCCTCAGAGTTTAGGGATATGAAGTGAGCGTTTGCGAAATCCCAGGAGTAGTATCCCTCGGTCGAAGAGGCAACGCCTCCAGCCTCGGCGGAGCGGGGGAGTGAAAAGATATCGTAGTAGGCGTTTGCGGTGAAGTCGTGGTTGCCCTGCGTCGGCCAGGTTGTGAGCGCTCGCAGAATGGAGGGGTAGATATCGAAGAGCCCTCGCTGATATTGAGTATCTGTTCCCTCGTAGTAGGCGATATCTCCGAGGTGCATAAGGAACGAGAGATCCTGAAGCGGCGTGACGTTGAGAAATCCATCTCTCACGGCGGCCTGTTGGGGATGCTCGCCGGACGCGAGTGTTGCTGAAATGCCTGAGTCACCGAATGCCCAGACGTTGAACGGCTCGTCACCATCGTTGGGTGATGTCACGAAGTAGTGAGACGAATCTCCTCCCGCGAGAAGCAAGGTTCCTGCCATGACCTTGTAGTAGTATTTCGTGGATGGCTGTAGTCCCGATATCTCGACACGGTGGTTGGTGGCGGCGGAGCCGCTGAATGAGAAATTTTCCGCCCCCGGGGTCGTTCCGATCTTCACGGTCGGTGCTATCGAGCTGCTGGTTCTCCACTTAAGGATGACGAAGTCTTTGGAACCACGTTGCAGGTAAGGGCCCCTGGTTATGGTTTGGGCGTGGCATAGCGAGGCGGCTCCCGCCACAGCGAACACAATCAGCGAGACCCAAAGAGAGGGGAGTGTTCCACGTTTCATAGAGGAAAAATAAGAGAGCTAGTAAAGAATATCATGAAGGGGATCCTCTCAGCTAACAAAAAGCTCATCCCAAACCTGCACCCCGCCGGGCCCCTACGACGCGGAAAACCCGCGACCCCTTTTCTTAACCCGCTACTTCAGGGAGTTAAGCTCTTTGCTCTTCCAGTACTTGGTGCCGGTGATGTCAGCGTCTAGCATGACGCCGGTCTCCGATATCTGGTAGTAAGCCATACCGTTCGTGAACTTCGCCTGCGCCTCAAGGCTCGCCTTACCGAGGGTCGCTCCCGCGGTGGCGTCCGCCTGCCATCCCTGGTTGATGAAGCGGTTGAAGGCGTCCTCGGTCTCGAAAAGGAAGAGACCTTGGTAGAACTGAAGCCCCGCTCCGACGTTCACACCCGCTGACGCCACGTGCATATATGTTTTCTTTCCGTCTGATTTGCGAATCGCGACGCCCACGCCACGCCCTGTCGTGATGAGGAACGACGCCTTTCGGGAATCGAATACGGCGTAGCCATAGCTTTTCTCGAAGAGCCCCTTGGCTCCAGCGCTTGAATCGAGAACCTTTGAGAGTGTTGAGGCGGCGACGGAATCTATCTCGCGACGAGTGGCGGCTGGGTCGTTTGTGCCCGCGATCTCTTTGGCGGTTCCTGAGACCCCTTTGCCCACCGCTACCGCGGTATCTCCAACGGTCTCACCAACGTATCCCGCCGCGTCGCCAACAGCGTTCGCCACATCCCGAAGGGGGCCAGACCAGGAGGTCGCTGGGAGCGAGACCAGGCAGGAGGTGAGGAGGGCGATGCGAATTGAGTGTTTCATAGCCGTAGTGTCTTTCAAATAAACGGGATTCGGAATGGACCTCTAACGACCCACCTGTGCCATCAGCTTAGCCAAGACCGGACAAACTCGCTATCGTCTCTGTGCATGGTGCTTACACGTTATTTGGAGGTCACGCACCGAAATCCGATATGAGACATCCCGGTGTCTGTGGGAGTGCCTCGCCTCGCCGCTGGACGATAGCTCTCACAGTAGCTGACGTGGCAGAGGAAGCTGCCTCCTTTCGTTACTCGCTCCGGTGAGGCTGGATTCGTTGGGTTGAAGCTCTGGTCGGGGCCTTTCGGATTGTGACACGAGTGCTCCTCGCTGGGAGCGTTCTCCGCTCGTCGAACGTAGGTGTCCGGTCGGTACCAGTCACTACACCACTGCCATACATTCCCGACCATATCATAGAGGCCGTATCCGTTTGGAGGAAAAGATTTAACTGGGGCGGTACCGATGAATCCATCCTCTCCGGTATTTCGATACGGGAAATCGCCTTGCCAGGTATTCGCCATGAACTTTCCGTCCGGTCTGAACTCGCTACCCCATGGAAACTTTTGCCTCTCTTTTCCACCACGCGCCGCGATTTCCCATTCCGCTTCCGTTGGGAGGCGCTTGCCAGCCCACTGCGCGTACGCGTTCGCGTCATCCCACGAAACCTGGACAACGGGGTGATTCATCCTGTTTTTGATGTCGCTTGTTGGGCCTTCCGGATGTCTCCAGTTTGCCCCCGGTACCCACCGCCAAAAGTTGCGCATATCGCCTCGCTCTACGGGCCCGTTGGTGGGAGTGAAAACCATAGACCCAGCGACGAGCAGACTCGCGTCCGGTCTTGGAGAATTCGGTGGAAGCTGCTTTTGAAGCTCCTCCCAGCTCGGCGCGCGCTCGGCGGTGGTGACGTATCCTGTGGTTCGAACGAAGGCATCAAACTGCGCGTTTGTGACCGTGTGTTCGTCGATCCAGAATCCATCAACCTTGACCTCATGAGGCGGTCCCTCGTTGCGGCGACTGCTCTCATCTTGGCTTCCCATGGTGAAGGTGCCCCCCGGAATCCAGACCATCGCCTCATGGAGCGAATTTCCCGACGGCGCCGGAGCGCATCGAGCCGTAAGCGCGGTACCGAAGACGGCTGCGAAAAGTGTCGTCGTTAGAAGGGAGGCGAGGAGTGGAGATTTCATAATCTGAAAACCACCCCGATCAGCGGCCCTTGCGTAATCGTATCGTACTCGAAGTATCCAGGGGTATGGCGTGCGCCGGAATGGTAGTCGACCCCGAGCGCTTTATAGAGGACGGTAACGGAGGTCATCTCCGACGCATCCCATAGCACTCCTGCCTGAGCGCACCAAGAGAACTGTGAGGCCGCGCCGAATCCGCCGACATCTCCTTGAATGAGGAGGCGCCACTGCTCCGCGATTCGGGGTAGCCACCGCGCACCCAGAACCGGATCTACCCAGTCCTCGTCGCGGTTGTAGTCACGAGAGCCGAACGGTGTGTCCGCGTCGACCCCAAGGTTGATGTCCCACCACCGCGCCCCTGCGTAAGCGTCGAGGGTGCTCTTTTCGAAGGTGAAGCGATAGCTTCCGAAGCCCTCAAGGATCCCCTGGAAGATATCCGCTTTCACATGCGTAAAGCCGAGCGGACCGTCGACCCTCTGTCCGAGATCCATAAAGGCGTAGTTCACCATCGCGCCGAAGTTTGATGAATGACGCGCTTCAAGCTGAAGCATGGCGCCGAGGTCTAATGAATCAAGGATGTCGCTCGTGCTTACATCCACATCGACGTTGTCGACTCGACCGACGGAGGCGTCGCCCGATATGTTCGGCATAAGCGCGTACGGGGCAACGATGAAGTTCCAGTCGTCAGACCTACACTCACGAGTACTTGGTAGAATTACCGCAATCAGAAGGAGCAAAGCGAGATGGGGACGCATAGGTGCCTGGGGGTAGAACGATTGTTGATGGACCGGACTATCAGTAAAAATTAATGTCACGATCATCCTCCGCTGAAAAGGGGGTGTTTACGGTGTCCAGGGGTGAAGAAAGTCCTTGTCTGCGCCCCCAAGATGTCAGATATTCGGCCGGCCGTTCATTGTTGGAGGAGCTTCCTGTGAGAACACTATTCTTTGTCAAAATCATCTTGTCCGCCGCGTTGATTGCGCAGAGCGTAGTGCCGGTGGTGGCTGTAGCTCAGCCGAGCAAGAAGAAGCCGAACATCTTAGTAATATGGGGAGATGATATCGGGCAGTTCAACGTGAGTGCCTATAACAACGGCATGATGGGCTACAAGACCCCCAACATCGACCAAATCGCCAAAGATGGAGCGCTCTTCACTGACTGGTACGGTCAGCAGAGCTGCACCGCGGGGCGGGCCGCGTTCATTACGGGACAATCTCCGATCCGCACTGGTCTTACTAAGGTTGGGTTGCCCGGCGCTCCCGAGGGAATGAAAAAAGAGGATCCCACCATTGCGACCCTGTTGAAAGCCCAAGGATACATGACCGGACAGTTCGGTAAGAACCACCTGGGCGATCGGGATGATATGCTTCCGACCGAGCACGGATTCGATGAGTTCTTCGGAAATCTCTACCACCTCAACGCGGAGGAGGAGCCGGAGAATCCGGATTATCCTAAGAATCCTGATTTCAAGAAGCGTTTTGGTCCCCGTGGTGTCATTCATAGCTTCGCTGACGGTAAGGTCGAGGATACCGGACCTCTTACCAAGAAGCGGATGGAGACGATCGATGAAGAGGTTAACGCTAAGGCTCTCGACTTCATGCAGCGAGCGAAGCAATCCGATACGCCTTTCTTCCTCTGGTGGAACTCAACCAAGATGCACATCTTCACCCACCTCAAACAGGGCGTAGCTGGTAAGACCGGTCTTGGTATCTACGCTGACGGAATGGTCGAGCACGACCGCCAGATCGGTGAGCTTCTCGCGAAGCTCAAAGAGCTTGGCATCGAGAACGACACTATCGTCATGTACTCAACCGATAACGGAGCCGAGGCGTTTACCTGGCCTGATGGTGGAACGACGATGTTCCGTGGTGAGAAGAACACCCAATGGGAGGGTGGATACCGCGTTCCGTGCGCCATCAAATGGCCCGGAGTGATCAAACCCGGCACGGTTGTTAACGACGTGGGGGCGCATGAGGATATGATGACCACCCTCCTCGCCGCCGCTGGTGACTCAACCGCGAAAGAGGATCTTCTCAAGGGACGCAAGATAAACGGAAATTCCTACAAGGTACACCTCGATGGGTACAACCTCATGCCCGCGCTGAAGGGCGAGGGGCAGTGGCCACGTAGGGACTTCATCTACTGGACAGACGATGGACAGCCAGCGGCGCTTCGGTATGAGAATTGGAAGATCACCTTCCTCAAACAGAACGCGCACGGCTTGCACGTGTGGCAGACCCCGTTTGAGGAGCTTCGAGCGCCGCTCATCACGAACCTTCGCATGGATCCGTTTGAGCTTGCGCACGACATCGGTATGGATTGGCAACGGTGGTACCTGGAGCACATGTTCGTGATCGCTCCAGCCGCGGCGTACGTTGGTCAGTGGTTGCAGAGCTTCCGCGAGTTCCCTCCACGACAGAAGCCGGGTAGCTTCAACTTGGAGCGTGTGATGGAGCAGGTCACCTCAACATCGGGGGCCTCCTAGTCGTTGCCGCGACCGAAGGGATCTCCCCTCCGGTCGTGCCTATTACCCTCGGTGTGTTCTGAGCAAGGCCTGGGCGGTAAGTTCGGCGAAGTGGTGGGGCGAGGGATCTCTCGCGAGACCTTGGGCTATTCCTAAGAAGTGGTGGCGCATCACCGGCTCAATAGGCACTCCGATGCGCGCAAGTCCGGTAACGTACTCGGATAGTGCGGGAAGGTAGGCGCGTAGTGGCTCTTGAGCTCTCACATCGGCAAGCGTTCCTATCAGCGGAAGAAGGCCCTCACATACCGCCCCGCGGATAGCCCCCTTGCCCTCGCAGGCGTCTACAGTAACGAGGATGTTGAGGGCGAGGTCGTGGATATCCGATACCTTCAGAACTCGTTGACTCGCTCGAATCGCGGTTCCAAGGCAACTTCTCGGGCATCGACCGGTATCGAGGCCGCGCTCATGAAGCTCCCGCATAAACATGATGGACCTTGACACCGCTTCGAGGAGGTCTTCGTGTGAAGCGACGGGATCGAGTCGCTCAAGAACCGGCGCGGCCGTGTGCTGGAGGATCGCGGTCTCATGAAGGCCGGTCCCCTCACGACTCCCTCGAGCGTAGTGGGCAAGGTTCGACAGTGTGCTGCGCAGGGATTCGTCGAGCGGCGTCCCGTATCGGACCAAGAGTCGCTGCAGAGGAATCGTGACGGGAGAGAACCACCCCTCCCAGATGAAGCTTCCGTTGGTTTCGATGGTGGATGGAAGACCGCGCTGGAAGTGGATCTTTGGTTCATCGTCGAGGGGTGAGGTGTCCGGCACGAAGAGGGCGGTCCATTCTCTTCGGTGGGTATTGAGGAGCTCCGTGCATTCCGTGGGGGCTGTTCCCTCAATCGAGACCCTGATGTACCGGGAGAGCGCTTCTTCGCCCTTTGATTCGAGGAGGTCCGCCAAGACCACTCTTGGCAGATCCGCCGAGGGTATGTTGAACGCTTGATCGCAGAGCAGTTGCGCGTCTCTGCCGAAGCGCTCGCTCAACGGAGTATCGTGGAAAGCGGGGAGGGCGCTCTCTTCGAGCGCCCACTGTTTTTGAAATTTTTGAAGTGATCGGTCAGACATTCACGACAGAGCGCCTACCTTCCCCGCGCGTGCCGCTCCCACAAGGACACTACCGTAAGTCGGGTGTCGCTCGCCATCTCTCGCAACTGTGGGCTGGCGACGAGCTCTTTGAGTGATATCCCTTCTCCGAGCTTCTCTTCAAGCTGTGTGGCGGCGTCAACGATAATTTTCGCTGAGTCGTGCGCTAGAGCGGTTATTTTGTATCGCTTTGGATCGTTGGCGGATGTCTCGGATCTCCACGAGAGCTCAGCCATTGAGTGTCCTACGACGGTGAGCAGCCGCTCTCTCCGGTCCTGTGTGAATGTTAATGACGCGAAATCGAGCTGACTCGCCGCTTGAGCTCTGGTAGCGTTTAAGAGGTCCTGTGTGTTGCCGATGCGCATAGGTGTGCTCCTGTTTAAAGAGAAACTATCGTAAACCGACCGGGGCCTTAAGGCCAGGTTGTTGAGAATAAACAGTCAGTGTGCTGTGTCGCAATCTGTTTGCTTCGCGTGCTTTCGCGAGCGTCTACGACATCAAAAAGCCCCCGGACTCGTGAGAGTCAAGGGGCTCGTCTACGCTCCGTAGTGAGCTTGCTCTTAGAGCTCCCACTCCTTGCCGTAGAGGGTATCTACCGGGGTGGAGTAATCGATCCCTGGAACCTCAAATCCGAAGAGGTTGAGGAACGCGCCGCGAAGCGCTGAGAAGTGCGTGTCATCAAGAACCGTTCCGGCTTGAAGAACGCTCATGCGCTCGGTGACGATCTTCTGGATCTTCGCGTCGAGCTCTCGGTCGTCAGCGCGAAGGGAGACGCTCGTGTCAGCTCCTGCCTTCTCCTGCCCGAGGATCTGTAACATGCGGTAGACGTGATCGAGGTTGTCCTCGAAGAGCCCGTGCTCCTTCATGATCTTTGAGTATACCGCCACGTAGAGTGGAACGGTCGGGATCGCGAGGCTCGCCTGCGTTACGGTCGCTTGCAGGTACGCTACTCGAGCCATACCGCCGCCCTTCGCGAGTTCCTTGTTAAGCGATTCGCACTTCACCTTCACGTCATCCTTCGCTTTGCCGATCGTGCCGTCTTTGTAGACAGGCCAGCTAAGGGATGGTCCCTCGTAGGTGTAGGCGACAATCTTGAGGTTGTCCTCAACAACGCCCTGCGATTTGAGGTAATCGATCCAGAGCATGAGATCCTCGCCACCCATTACCTTAGTGGTGTTCGCGATCTCCTCTTCGCTGGCTGGCTGAAGGCTCGCCATCGAGAGCTTTCCACCATCCAACTCAACGGTGAGGCCTGAGTACGGAGCGCCAACTGGCTTGAGAACGGAGCTGTACACCGTACCGGTTGCTGGATCCTTACGACGAGGCGCCGCTATGCTGTAAACGAAGATGCCGATCTTGCCGAACTTTTCCTTAATGAGCTTTACGACGTTCTCTCGGGTCTCTTGCGCGAAAGCATCGCCGTTAAGGCTGTAATGCTTGCCGCTACCTTTGTGTCGTTGATGGAAAGCGTAGGTGTTGTACCACCCCGCTGTGCCAGGACGGCTCTCGGACGCGGCGGCGTCGAAGCCCACCGAGATCGTCGAGGCGTTAAGGTTTTCGGTGAGGATAACGCGGGTCGCGAGTCCGTAGCCGGTTGTGCCGCCGAGGATGAGCGCCTTTGGCTCTGATCCGAGGCCGGTGATAGTTGGCTTTGACTTAGCTCGCTCTGACCACTCGGTCACGCTCTTGGTACAGCCAACGGGGTGGCTGTTGATCGAGATAAAGCCTTTTGTCTTAGCGGGGATAACTTTGATGTGTGGGTTAGTGTCTGTCATATGGGGCCCGATTAAACCCTTTAAATGGGGTCTCCGTCAAAAGGGTATGTTGAGGGTTCCTAAGGGATAAATCTTGCGAGAGGTTTTAGGTAGTTAGCGAGTCGCAGAGCGCCTCATACGCCTCCTGGAGTTCGCAGAACCGAAGGGCCGCGGTTTTGATCGCCTGGTCATCCCCTCTGGCGGTGACGAGATCGGGATGACACTCCTTCACCGAGGCGCGGTACCTCGCTTTTATATCAGAGGGCGTCGCGCTATCGGGGAGCCCCAGTCTTTTCAGCGCCTCTGAGCGAGGAAGCGAGGCGCGTTGCGCGGTACCGTGCGCAGTCTTTGACGAGGCCGACTCCGTAGCGTCAAAAAAAGAGACGCTCTCTCGCTCGACGTTTACCCCGAGCTGGTGCGCTATCGTATCGCGAATGATCCAAAACGCGCGGTTGTGGACTCCGAGCGCTTGGCGCGTATAGTCGATGACGTGACGCTTCACGACTGTAAAGTCTCCCTCGCTCAGCGCCACGCGCAGGAGGATATCGAGCACTTGAAGTGGATCAAGCCATCGATCGGGCTCGCTGTGATCGCGGAATCCGTACAACTGGAATGCCCGTTTCACAACAGCTTCCCGCATCTTGGAGATCGTTGTTCCTTGGAGGAAACAGGAGATTGCGAATTCCCGCTCCGACGCGGGGA
Source organism: Bdellovibrionota bacterium (assembly GCA_044345405.1). GTDB lineage: Bacteria > Bdellovibrionota_C > UBA2361 > UBA2361 > OMII01 > OMII01. The sequence goes on along the minus strand of JBIJBE010000029.1, from coordinate 10,927 downwards.
GGTGAGTCGAGATGAATCGATCGAGTTGTTGAATGTCGGGCTTTGGGTGCCATGTTGTTGTGGTGGCTACCATGCCGAGCAGCTCGAAGAGCGCCTGGATATCATCGCGTCTGGCGTAGCTGAGCAGCGCCGGGCCTCGAGGGCGCGATGGTGGAGATAACGGTCGGAGACGTGGAAGTTTCATACGTGGGGCGCCGCCCGGGTGGGCGTACGATATCCCTCTCAGGATACCCCACCGGGGACCCGTAGTCTCTGTGTTTAGAGGGGTAATTCTCGGCGCTGTCTTTGCGAGGAGTTTCCGGTATATACTAGTTGCTCCTGTTTGCGCTCTCAAACCGCCAGGTCCTTGTACGCCTTTTCCTCAATGGAGTCGATTATGAACCAGACCCCCCTGATGAACACTTACAAACGAGCAGCGGTTGATTTCGTCCGCGGAGAGGGGGAATACCTCTACGACACTACCGGGAAGCGCTACATCGATCTTCTCTCTGGGGTGGCGGTCGTGTCGGTTGGACACGCCAATCCACGGGTCGCCAGCGCGATCAGTGAGCAAGCTTCGAAGCTTGTTCACGTTTCAAACCTCTTCGGTAATCTCCCGATGAGAGAGCTCGCCGATCGTTTGCACGCGTCGACCGGTGGGTGGGGACGCGTTTTCTTTTGTAACTCTGGCGCTGAGGCCAACGAGTGCGCCATCAAGCTCGCGCGAAAGGCTGGCGGCGGAAAGCGTTTCAAGATCCTCGCGGCTGAAGGCGCTTTTCATGGACGTACCCTCGCGACCCTCGCCGCGACCGGACAGCCGGAGAAATGGAGGGGATTTGAGCCCCTTCCTCAAGGGTTCGTACACAATCCCTACAACGATCTTGAAGCGTTCGCCGCCGCCGTTGATGACTCGGTGGCTGGAATATTTGTTGAGCCGATTCAAGGTGAGCGTGGTGTTATCCCCGCGACTCCAGCGTTTCTGAAGGGGCTTCGAGAGCTGTGCGACCGCGCCAAGATTCCCTTAATCTTCGATGAGGTTCAGACCGGTGTTGGACGAACGGGATCGTGGTGGGCGTTTCAAACGCTCGGAGTGAAGCCAGATATTCTGACATCGGCGAAGGGAATCGCGAACGGACTCCCCCTCGGAGCGTGTATCGCGGATGAGCCCTACGCGTCAGTCTACGGACCGGGCGATCACGGGACGACGTTCGGAGGTGGGGCTGTGGTGTGCGCCGCCGCGGTCGCGACCTTCGATGAGATTGAGCGGCGAGGGCTTATGGCGGACGCTCGACGAAAAGGGGAGCTCTTCTCAGAGCTCCTTCGGACGATCGATGAGGTTCAGGAGGTTCGTGGCGCTGGATTAATGATCGGCGCCGTTCTCAAGAGCCCGCTCGCGTTCTCTGTGGTAGCTGCGGGACTTGAGCGAGGTCTCGTACTGAACGCGACCTCGGACAGTGTACTTCGTTTCGTTCCTCCAATTGTCATCTCGGATGGGGCGCTCGTTGAGGCAGTTACCACGCTCAAGGCGATCATCGCTGATGTGGCTCGGGCTGGTGCTTCGCCAGCTGACGACTCCAAGGGGGCAAGTTGGTAATCGACGAGTCTCCGGTGGCGCACGCCCGCGGGCGTGCGCTCCAGTTGTCTTGTTACTTGTTCGGTCCGTTTTGAAGAAAATCGCTCACTGAATCTCCAACGTCATCTCCGCCAGTTGAATCATTTTCTCCCTGACATCCCTGACCGCTATCTGTGGTAGGAGCTCCCTCGATTGCGCCCACGCTGCTCTCCCCCGTGCAGAGCTGAATCTCTACTGAGTTGGAACGAACTCCGGATTGACCAGGAGTCGAACTAACCGCTTCGTATATAAAGTCCGTATTGGGGCTAGGTTGGAATCTCCAAGTCGCGTTGCCCTGCGCGTCGGTCAGTCGGGGATTGCCGAACGGCCTGAACTCACCGTTCGGGGCGGCAGCCTGAACGAGCGTGAGTTGCAGGTTCGATTGCGGAGTACCGGCGCCATCGACAGCGCTCGCTCGCAGGGTGCATCCCTGCTGAATCGCTGTCGTCTCGGCTCGATCGAGATCTCCATCGTTAAGGTCGGATGGATTCGGGTTGTCGTAACTCGCCGATTCGGGAGATACCGCCGCGCACGTCAGGTTGGCTATCTCAAGTCGGATCCTTCCTGTCGCGGGTTGGGCTTGGCAATCGCTGAAAGCGAACATCGTCGCCCCGATGGCGAAAAGTGTTGTCGCAGACATCTTCATACGTAATCTCCTTAAGGTGGTTGTAACTCCATGGTTTGAGCTTATTTTCGATAGGTCCGCGTCGGAGAGGGATGATCTCTCATAGTTGGTGAACGTGTGACGCCGGATGAAAGGTGCGAGGGGAGTAGGATCGCGAGCCCTGCGCTAACTACCCGTTAAGAGCATGGCTCGCCGAGGTGAGAGGGAGAGTCGGCGCCAAAGTATCAAAGAGTATTGCGATTCTACCGATGAGGTGAAAATCTTCGGTCCACATACAGAGTACCTACGGGGAATTTTCTATGCGAAGTGATGTTGGTTCTTTTACGCTCATAGTGGGTGGCATGCGCTCGGCTCGGCCTCTGACGGCAACGCTCGCTGGGCCACTGATGGCGCTTCTCTTCGTCGTGGGGTGTAACGGAGGTGGAGGTTCTTCCGAGACCTTTGAGTCACCATCGGAGATTCGCAGCAGTGGGGGAAAGCTGCATACGGAACTCACTATCTCGTTTCAGGAGAACAAGGCGGGCGATCTTCGTTTTACCTCTACTGTCTACAACGGTGATTATGCCGCGCCACTTCTCCGGGTTCGTCCAGGAGACACCATTAATCTTCGTCTCCGTAACCTCGATCCCAGCAAGCCCTCAAACGTCCACTACCACGGACTCAACGTTTCACCAAAACCTCCCGGTGATAGCATCTTTGTGCAGGTTGAGCCCGAAAACTGCTACGACTACACGATCAACATTCCGAGCGATCAAAGTACAGGACTCTACTGGTATCACTCGCACATGATGGGACTTGCTGAGACCCAGGTTTTTAATGGCCTCTCTGGAGGGCTTCTGATTGACGGAGTTACGGAACAGCTTCCCTTTCTCGATGGCATTCGGGAGCGGGTCATGGTTCTCAAGGATGTGCAGGCGTCGAGTGATGGAAAGGTGACGACTCCCGACTACAGTAAGCCGACGCTCCGAACGATTAACGGGATCGTTCGTCCCTCAATCGCGATTCGGCCCGGTGAAACGCAGTTGTGGCGAGTAGGTAACATGGGCGCCAATCTTCTCTATAAGCTCTCCATAGATGGACACGAGATGGTCGAGATCGCGCGAGACGGGAATATTCACACGAAGCCCGTTAGACAGAAAACGACTATACTTCCTCCGGGCGCCCGCACCGAATTCCTGATCACAGGGGGCGCGCCTGGTACCTACACCTTTCGGACGCTCGCGGTGAATACGGGGCCAGATGGAGACCCAACTCCTGAGGATACCCTCGGAACCCTTGAGGTGTCTGGTTCTCAAGACACCCCGGTGATCATCCCAGAGACCCTCTCCAACGTTCCTGACCTTCGAAAACTCGCCGTAACTGGAAGTCGTCGTATCGTGTTCAGCGAAAATAACGATCAGGGGCAGTTCTTCATCAATGGCAAGATGTACAGCCCAAGTCGTGATGACGTCGTCGTACCTCTCGGATCCGTGGAAAGGTGGGACCTCGTTAACAATTCTCAAGAGGTTCACACCTTTCACATTCATCAGACCGACTTCCAGGTGATAGGACGGAACGGAAGCGCGGTTGAGTTTCTTGGCTATCAGGATTCCGTCGACATTGGTCCGGGAGAGAGCATCCAGATTATCATACCGTTTAATCGACCGAGCCAGGTTGGTCGATTCGTGTTTCATTGTCATATCCTTGAGCATGAGGATGGCGGGATGATGCAAAATATCGTCGTCGTTGATCCGAGCAATCCCGGGGCCGTTGATAACAACCGAATGGTGCAGGGGCGTCCGTGCTCGTGATCCTTCGTGTGTGTGCTCTCGTCGGATTGTTGTTATCGCTCACGAGCATCGGGGCGCTAGCTGATTCGGAATCTCCTCGCATGGGGATCTATACCAAGCCTAACGCTCGCGTCGACCTCACTCGCTCGTTCGTCGACGCACATGGAGAGACGGCTCCGCTCGGTGCTCTCGTGCTACCGGAGCGTCCCTTTATCCTCGTCCCTGTTTTTTATAAGTGCCCACGCCTGTGCGGATTGACGGTGTCTGGAGTCGTCGCTCTCATCAATCAGATTCCGCTTGCTCTGGGGCGTGACTACTCTGTCGTGTTTTATAGTTTCAACCCGGATGATACGAGTGCAGACGCCACGGAGAAGCGCGCGAAGACGGTGAGGCGGATTGAGAAACAGCCGGTGCCACCTGAGGCGATCCGATTTCTCACGACTAAGCCAGGCGATATCGCCGCCATTAACGAGGAGCTCGGATTTAGAGTGCGGTACGCCGACAAGGAGCTTGAACACAGCTCGGCTATATTTCTCGTCGCTCCTAACGGGACAGTACTTCGCTACTTCGCCGGTATTGAGTTCAATCCAGGAAAGGTCGCCGCCGTGTTGCGAGAGGCGACCCCAAAGGCTCGTTGACGTAAGGGAGGCTTTAGACTCGGCCCACTACGTAGGCGACCCATACCTGACACGGCTCGCCCTTGGCTTTTCGATTGAATCGCCCACTTCCACGACCGTCACGGGAGGTGCCTTCCCAGTAGACCTCGACCTCTTTAAATCCGGCGTCGAGCATCACATCTCGAATCTCAGGAATGCTCCACATGCGCCAGTCGTAGGTGAAGGCCCGTTTGCGTGTCTTCCCATCTTTGGGTTTGAAGTGAATGCTGAACCGCGTACGGTTGTTTATCGGATCGAAGTTTTCCTGCTCAAAGTAGTAGGTGAGTCCAGGAAGGCGCTTCTTGTCGGTTGATGGCTCTCCGCACTGTGGTCCGCCGAAGGCGTCGACGACGAAGAGTCCGTCAGGGCGAAGCGATTGTCGGCACGCTTTGAAATAGCGGAGGAGGGTCGCCCGCTCCTGGAAGCAGAAGTAGCTAAAATTAAGAGCGCAGATGATGTCCGACTTGCTCGCGTAGCGAACAAGCACATCCCGTTCAAGGGTTCTTACCCGTTTTTGTTGGGATGGCGTGAGCTCAGAAAGGTAGGTCTCCGTGCCGTACGCCAGTGGTTCCGGATCGATGTCGAGCCCGATAGCTCTCTTTGTCTCATCGAGCTTGACCCATTCGCAGCACAGCGCGAATGTGCCGCAGAAATCCTCCCGCATAATCGTCGGTTCGCTCTTGTTGAGGTTTCGGTAGACGAGACGCATGAAGCGAGCGTCCTCGCGAGGAGATTGCACGGAACGGGCGTAAGCTTCGTATTTGTCGAACGACGCGGAGCGAGCTGTGGACATACTGCGACTTCTCTTTAGGGGTAGTCAGATTAAACAGTGATCCCTACAACGGACCGTTGGGAGTATCTCATACATTTGACCGCTAACCAACTGATGGAGATGGGGCTTTAGCGTTGACCCGCCTCAGCGATCGGAGAGGGCTATATCCTGATAGCTCACGGCTCGCGGAAAACCTTTGGGCTTGGTTCACCCGCGGGGTAGACTGGAGGAATACACCCCTCTCGATTATATGAATTACTACCATTGCTCCATCGTGTTCGTGAGATGGCTATTGCCTCTTTTCTGGGTGGCGATCATGGCGTGCTGCTATATCGCTGTGCCTGCCCGGGCCGAGCATCGGTGTGTTCCGAGCGCGCATCGGGGGGAACATACAAGGGCTTCGGGTAACAGCATCGAAGCTATCCGTGCGGCGGCGGGGATCCCGTACATCGAGATAGATATTCGGGGGACCGCGGATAATGAACTCGTTCTCTTTCACGACCGGCGCCTTTCGTCGACAAACGTTCGAGGCGGTGATCGCCTTCTTGGACAGCCGATATCATCGCTCTCCCGTGAGGAGCTCAACCTAATTCGACTTCCAGATGGTTCGAGGATTCCGAAATTACGAATGGTCCTGCGTGAGGTTCAGGGGGGCTCCGGAATGTTGATGCTTGATATTAAGTCCGCCTCGCCCCGTGACTATACACGGGTCATGGGTGAGGTGGAGGAGGTGGGTGCGGAGTCTCACGTTGTGGTGCAATGTCCAACGAAGGCGATCCTTCAGTTCATGAGGTCTCGCTATCCAAAGGTCGCCGTCCTCGCCCGGGCCCACGCGCCGGCTGAGGTTGAGAGCTTACTTGAGCATTCCCCTGAGTATGTTCAGGTAGATCACGACTGGGGGCTCGAACGTTCGGTGGGCTTGATCCATGCGAAGGGTGCTCGGGTTGTTGTGAAGACCCTCAAACCTGGGACCGACCAGCCAGTGACGTGGCGACAGGTGTGTGGTGCGGGTGTTGATGTCGTGTTGACCGACAGGTCAAGGGAGTTTCTCGCCTCCGACGACCGCTAGGGCCTGTCAGGTAATGGACCCACGGCCTACCTGAGCCATAAATCTTTGGTTTTTATCGAAATTGCGGCGCCATGCGGCTCGAAGGTCATTCCATTTGGGGGGCTTCAGCATGATAAAGCTAGTTGTCGACCCTGCTTTGTTTGGATTACCGTTGCCGCATGACTAACACAACCTACTCAATCGCCCCGCTCGTTGAACGTGTAAAGATGGTCGTTACGGATCCTTCGGGATGTTGGACGACGGTATCCGCGGATTCCCGGGACGCTAAAACGCTCTTTAAAGAGTTCGCGGTTCCCATGGCGGTCATTTCGGCCCTCGTCATTGCAGTAGGGGCTTTCCTGTCGGGGTTCGCTTCCGTCGTGGGGACCCGTCTCGTCGTGCTTCAGTTTGTCTCCGCTATCGTTATGGGATGCGCCTCCGGCTTTGTCGTGGCGTTTATCGCGACCCAGGTCGCATCTTTTGTTGGAGGGAACGTAAGTCTTGATAAGGCCTATAGCTGGGCAATCCACGCGTCCATGGTAAGTTTTGTTGGTCAGTTGGCGGGTATCGTTCCGTTTATCGGAGCGTTGGTGGGGCTCGTCGCTTCTGTGGCTACGCTGTACTGGGCATGGCAGGGGATTCCCGCTATGGTCGACGTGCGATCTGAAAAGCGAGCCTTGTTCTTTATCGGAACCATACTGCTCAGTATTGTCGCGTTGGTTATCATTTCCCTTATGCTCGGGAGCGTTCTGATAGGTTCTGGTGCAGTTCCGCTGGTTACCCCCCTTCCAAGCTAGGTGGTATCGGTGAAGGCCGCTGTTCCGACCACATGGCGGTTGTGATATCCTCGCTGGTGTAGCTAGAGGTGGAGTGCACGTTGTTGCTCCTTAAAGGGGAATCCGTGTCTGCTTTAGAAGAATCTTTCGTTGTAACTGCGCGCCAACTCGTTCGGGAGGTTCTGCCCGTCATCCTTGCGGCGGCGGCGGCCGACTCTCGCACCCCGACCCTTAAGCCCGATGGTAGTTTCGTAACGGAGACCGATACCGCGGTTGAACGGCACCTCAGTCAGGGGTTCGCACATGCTTTTCCTGGTATTCCGGTGTTGGGCGAGGAAATGGCAACGGCGCAAGAGGGGGAGGGTAGTGCGAATCCGGAGGGGCTGTACTCCTCTTTTCTTCGTTCGCCCAACCAGATCATCCTTGATCCTATCGACGGTACCAAGAATTTCGTTGAGGGTGGTAAGCCGTTCTGTGTGGCGGTCGCGTTGACGCGCTCCGTAGGTGATGGAGTGTGGCCGATCGCAAGCGTTGTCGCGCTCCCGTTCGCTGGGGTTATCTTCTGGACAACGGGACATGAGGTGGTCCGAGAGGTGTTCGCCTCTGGAGCTGAAGAGAAGGTTCAACGAAGGGCTGTTTTTGAGAGGCGGATATCTGTTAATTCGAGCGATCGTGGTTGGCTCGCTAAGCACGGTTTTGAGATGAAGCTGCCGTGGGTATCGAGCGGTTCATCCGTCCACGATTTTATGGAAACCGCTACCGGCGAGCTGTGTGGCTCGATGGTCGGGAAGCAGCGCTTGTGGGATCTTATGGCGCCGCTCGCGATAGCAGAGCGTCTTGGATGTGTCTTGCGAGACCTTTCGACGGGCGAGGTCCTCTCGTGTGTGAGGCCATGCGACCTGAGTAGAGATATCTCCCATAGAGCGTGGGGAATTGAGCGCAAGATGATGATTGCGCCCCGAGAGACCGAGGTGTCAAGCCTGATCGCTCCTCTGTAGTAGCGGCTAAACCCTCTCGCGTGCGGTATCTTTTTGTGGTTGGGTAGAGGGGTGTTGAGTCTCGAGACAGCGCCAGCTCCTTCCTTATACCGATGTCCGCTCTGCGCGGGGGACCGAGTGCCGCTTTATTGGGTCGTTACTCATGGCGTTCCATGGCATCTCTACGCTCCCCATTCGCGGATGGGGAATGGATTACGCTTTTATCGGTGCGAGGAGTGCTCGCTCGTCATCAAAGACCCGATGGTTCGCGCGAACCGCGCGCAGGAGCGCGCGCACTACGAAAAACACAACAACGATCTTGAGGATGAGGGATATCGGGCGCACCTCCTCCGGCTCGTGGAACCTCTTGTGTCGCTTCTGCCACGTGACGCGGTTGGTCTCGATTACGGATGCGGTCCCGTGCTCTCTATTGAGCCGCTGATGCGGGAGCGGGGTATACGGTGCGTTTCGTACGATCTGATCTTCTTTCCTCGGCGGGATCTCCTGACCACCGATACCTACGACTATATCTCGTGTTGCGAGGTTTCGGAGCATTTTCAAGAGCCTGGGGCAGAGTTTTCGCGGCTCGGCGCGATGTTGAAACCGAAAGGGGTACTCGGTGTGGTTACGAGGAGGGTGCCCGACGATTTCGAGGGGTGGTGGTATCACCGCGATCCGACCCACGTCGTATTTTATTCCGAGCGCACCTTCGAGTGGATCGCTGAGTGTCTCGGTTTTGAGCTCATTGAGCGCCGTGGCGATGTCGTCCTAGCGCGGAAGCGATCTCCATAACAGGGCTGTCGTCGCGAGCCATGGCTCTGTAGAGTTTCCGTATGACCTCTCCTCGCGCGACCCCATATTCCATGAGCGACCTGCCGTTGGCCGGGGGGATCGCGTATCACCTCGGTATCTCCGCTGAGCAGCTCGCTCCGTCGATCGTGATTGTGGGAGATCCCGAGCGGGTTGATTTGATTGCCGATACCTTCTTCGAATCGCACGAGTGTCGCGTTTCGCACCGTGGATTAACGACATGCACCGGGATCGTTCGCGAGACCAGGCAGCGAGTGACCGTCACTACGACCGGAATGGGCGCTCCCTCGACCGAGATAGTGCTGAACGAGATCTCGGCATTGTCTGAGATCGACACGGCTACGCGTATCCGACGGTCGTCAAGCCCCTCGGCCTTGACGATTATCCGTGTCGGGACATCGGGAGCGTTGCAACGTTCGACGCCATTGGGCACCGCCGTGATATCCTCTCACGCTGTTGGGATCGATAGTACCGCTTGGTTCTACGGGGACGGGATGACGGATGACGCGACCGCGAGGGAACTCGCTGCGGGTGCGCGTTCGGTGATTGAGGGAGCGCTGGAGCCTCACCATGTCGCGCACGGAAAGATTCATCCCTACGGGTCAGTCGCGGATATCGCGGTTGTTGACGCGCTCCGTGCAAGCGCGGACGCCTTAGGTATAGCCTATCAGGTTGGGGCAACGGTTACCGCGAGCGGATTCTTCGCGCCTCAAGGCCGGGATGTGAGCCTTGTGCGCCCCGCAGTCCCGGATATCGATCGTCTGCTCGCGCGGGATCCTCGCTTCCTCAATATGGACATGGAGACCGCCTTTGTTCTTCACCTCTGCCGAGCGTTCGGATATCGGGCGGGCGCTATCTGCGTGGCAGCGGCTCATCGCGAGCTCGATACCTTTTCAACGGCGATCTCTTCCCAGGTCTCTGACGCCGTTAGGGTCGCGCTCGCAGCGCTCGCTCGGCTCGCGAGTTCTTGACCTCTGGACGTCCCCTACGAGAAACACCTAGACCATCCCTTCATCGCTCCCAAGGATTAAGGGCAGACATCGTTGAGCCGAAGCTCCTATGGAGACAAAAGTGGGGAAGCGTATGGGACTCAAAGGGAAAGTTGTTTTTTCATCCGGCAGAGCGGTCGATTTTGATATATGGTCCCTCGACCTTGAGACCGGAAAGTTGTCGCAGTTGACGCGTGGAGTTCACCTCAACGACCACCCCCGGTGGTCACCAGACGGAGCTTTGATAGCTTTCACGCGCGTTGAGGAGGATGGTATTTCCTCGCTGTGGTTAATGGAGCCTGACGGCAAAAATCAAAGAAAACTTACGCACAACATAGCGTGCCAGTTTCCCTCATGGCATCCCGACGGAACGAGTATAATCTTCTCCGGTAACGGCGGAGATCGCAGAGATTTAAGTGTTTGTTCGGTTTCAATCGACGGGTCGGGGTTGAAAACCCTCTTCGACGCCCCGGGGATCGAGTCGACACCGAGGCTCTCACCCGATGGCGAGTCCGTTATCTTCGCGGCGGCGCGACAGGACGGGGGACGGTTTAGCCCCATCGGCGTGACCGATATTATGGAGTATCGATTCTCCGATGCGCGCATCAGGGCTATTCACTCTCATCCGGCGCACGATTCTGGTCCGGTCTATTCGCCTGACGGTGAGCGGATAGCCTTTACCTCTCACCGGAATGGAAAGACTCCGGAAGAATATCAGGAGGTCTTTGAACAGTATCGTGAGATCGTTCGGAACGGAAACAACGCGCAGGCCCGAAAAGCGATGCAACTGATGAAGGCGTTTCAAGATGATGGGGACGTTTACGTATCCAATCGCGACGGCACTCACTTAGTCCAGCTCACCGAGGATCACCGCGCGGATCGCGCTGTGTGTTGGTCTCCGTGTGGAAATTTCC
>JBIJBE010000083.1:0-15114 GCA_044345405.1 Bdellovibrionota bacterium | reverse complement strand
GTCTCAGTCGGAGTCGTAGTTGGAGTCTCCGTCGGCGTCGTCGTTGGGGTCTCGGTCGGAGTGGTAGTCGGCGTTTCAGTCGGCGTCTCAGTCGGAGTCGTAGTTGGAGTCTCCGTCGGCGTCGTCGTTGGGGTCTCGGTCGGCGTGGTAGTCGGCGTTTGCGTCGGTGTCTCTGTCGGAGTCGTAGTTGGAGTCTCCGTCGGAGTCGTCGTTGGGGTCTCGGTCGGTGTAGTAGTAGGTGTTTCCGTCGGCGTCTCAGTCGGAGTCGTAGTTGGAGTCTCCGTCGGCGTCGTCGTTGGGGTCTCGGTCGGAGTGGTAGTAGGTGTTTGTGTCGGCGTCTCTGTCGGAGTCGTAGTTGGAGTCTCCGTCGGCGTCGTCGTTGGGGTCTCGGTCGGCGTGGTAGTAGGTGTTTCCGTCGGAGTCTCAGTCGGAGTGGTAGTTGGGGTCTCTGTCGGCGTCGTCGTTGGGGTCTCCGTCGGCGTGGTAGTCGGCGTTTCCGTCGGCGTCGTAGTCGGTGTCTCGCTTGGAGTCGATGTTGGCGTCTCGGTTGGCGTCGTCGTTGGGGTCTCGGTCGGCGTTGCCGTTGGCGTCTCAGTCGGGGTCGTTGTTGGGGTTTCAGTCGGGGTCGTAGTCGGCGTCTCGGTTGGTGTTGTCGTTGGCGTCTCGGTCGGCGTGGTCGTTGCTGTTTCCGTCACGGTCGCCGTCGGTGTTTGGGTCGGAGTGCTTGTGGGGCTCGAGGTCGGGGTCGCGGTTTCGGTCTCGGTCGGGGTTGTTGTTGGCGTTCTTGTAGGCGTCTCCGTCGCGGTCTCGGTTGGGGTCGTGGTCGGCGTTCGGGTCGGAGTTTCGGTCGGGGTAACCGTTACCGTGGCGGTACTCGTGACCGTAGCTGTTTCTGTCGGAGTGAGCGTAGCGGTCGCGGTAGCTGTAACGGTTGGTGTCGCCGTTGGTGTAGCGGTTGCCGTCTCTGTTGGTGTCGTTGTGCTGGTAGAGGTCGGAGTACTCGTCGGCGTCTCTGTCGGCGTGGTAGTTGGCGTGGCTGTTGTAGTTACCGTCGCCGTCTCTGTAGGGGTATTGGTTGGTGTTTCCGTCGGAGTCGTGGTTGGCGTCTCCGTTGGTGTGGTTGTCGGTGTCTCTGAGGCTGTGGCGGTCGGAGTGTTTGTTGTCGTGCTAGTCGGCGTGGTCGTGGCGGTCTGCGTGGCCGTCTCAGTTGGGGTATTCGTCGGCGTTTCGGTAGGCGTCGTAGTCGGGGTCTCCGTCGGCGTATCGGTCGGAGTCTCGCTCGGCGTACTTGTTGGCGTAACCGTTGGGGTAGTTGTTGGCGTTTCGGTTGGAGTCGTCGTCGCCGTCTCGGTCGGGGTCGAGGTTGGCGTCTCCGTTGGAGTGGAGGTCGGAGTATCCGTCGGAGTTGCCGTGGCGGTCTCAGTCGGAGTGGTCGAAGGTGTGTTCGTTGGCGTAGTGGTAGCTGTCTCCGTTGGGGTGTTCGTTGGTGTTTCAGTGGGAGTATGGGTCGGCGTCTCGGTCGGCGTAGCTGTTGAGGTCTCTGTCGGAGTAGTTGTCGGGGTCTGAGTTGGGGTCGCGGTCGACGTTTCGGTTGGCGTAACCGTCGGTGTCTCCGTCGGGGTTACGGTAGGCGTGCTTGTCGGCGTTGTTGTCGGCGTCTCCGTTGGAGTGACGGTTGGAGTCTCAGTCGGCGTGTCCGTCGGGGTCTCCGTCGGCGTTACCGTTGCCGTTTCCGTCGGCGTTTCTGTCGGAGTCTCGGTAGGAGTGGTCGTCGGCGTGGTCGTCGGTGTCGCAGTCGGCGTCTCCGTTGGCGTCGAGGTCGGCGTCTCAGTCGGCGTGGTCGTTGGTGTCTCCGTAGGTGTTGTCGTCGGTGTGGTCGTCGGCGTCTCAGATGGGGTCTGCGTAGGTGTTTCCGTTGGAGTAGTTGTCGGGGTCTCGGTCGGCGTCGTCGTCGGCGTTTCAGTTGGAGTCGTGGTTGGTGTCTCAGTTGGCGTCGTCGTCGGAGTCTCAGTTGGAGTTTGCGTTGGAGTCTCCGTTGGTGTTGTGGTCGGGGTCTCAGTCGGCGTAGTCGTCGGCGTTTCCGTTGGCGTGGTTGTCGGTGTTTCGGTCGGCGTCGTCGTCGGAGTCTCAGTTGGAGTTTGCGTTGGAGTCTCCGTTGGAGTTGTGGTCGGGGTCTCTGTTGGCGTCGTCGTCGGCGTTTCCGTTGGCGTGGTTGTCGGTGTTTCGGTCGGCGTCGTCGTCGGGGTCTCAGTTGGAGTTTGCGTTGGAGTCTCCGTTGGAGTGGTGGTCGGAGTCTCCGTCGGCGTCGTCGTCGGCGTTTCAGTTGGAGTCGTCGTTGGGGTTTGAGTTGGAGTCTCCGTTGGAGTTGTGGTCGGGGTCTCGGTCGGCGTCGTCGTCGGCGTTTCCGTCGGCGTGGTTGTCGGTGTTTCGGTCGGCGTCGTCGTCGGTGTCTCAGTTGGAGTTTGCGTTGGAGTCTCCGTTGGAGTGGTGGTCGGAGTCTCCGTCGGGGTCGTCGTCGGCGTTTCAGTTGGAGTCGTGGTTGGTGTCTCAGTTGGCGTCGTCGTCGGAGTTTCAGTCGGCGTCGTCGTCGGAGTTTCTGTTGGTGTCGTGGTCGGTGTCTCGGTCGGCGTCGTCGTCGGAGTTTCCGTTGGCGTGGTGGTCGGGGTTTCGGTCGGCGTAGTCGTTGGAGTCTCAGTTGGAGTTTCAGTTGGAGTCTCCGTTGGGGTTGTGGTCGGTGTCTCTGTCGGCGTCGTCGTCGGAGTTTCAGTTGGCGTCGTCGTTGGGGTTTCCGTCGGGGTCGTTGTCGGAGTCTCAGTTGGAGTTTCAGTTGGAGTCTCCGTTGGAGTTGTGGTCGGGGTCTCCGTTGGTGTGGTCGTCGGCGTTTCAGTTGGCGTCGTCGTTGGGGTTTCCGTCGGGGTCGTTGTCGGGGTCTCTGTTGGCGTCGTCGTAGGCGTTTCCGTTGGAGTCGTGGTCGGGGTCTCCGTTGGTGTGGTCGTCGGTGTTTCCGTTGGCGTCGTCGTTGGGGTTTCCGTCGGGGTCGTGGTCGGGGTCTCTGTTGGCGTCGTCGTAGGCGTTTCCGTTGGAGTCGTGGTCGGTGTCTCGGTCGGCGTAGTCGTCGGAGTCTCAGTTGGAGTGGTCGTCGGAGTCTCGGTTGGCGTCGTAGTCGGTGTCTCAGTCGGCGTAGTTGTAGGCGTTTCCGTCGGCGTCGTTGTCGGTGTTTCAGTCGGCGTAGTCGTCGGGGTCTCGGTTGGCGTCGTTGTCGGCGTTTCCGTTGGAGTCGTCGTCGGAGTCTCAGTCGGCGTGGTTGTAGGCGTTTCTGTCGGTGTCGTGGTCGGTGTCTCGGTCGGCGTAGTCGTCGGGGTCTCCGTTGGGGTCGTTGTCGGCGTTTCAGTCGGCGTGGTCGTCGGGGTCTCGGTTGGCGTCGTTGTCGGCGTTTCCGTTGGAGTCGTTGTCGGAGTCTCAGTCGGCGTAGTTGTAGGCGTTTCCGTTGGCGTCGTGGTCGGCGTTTCAGTCGGCGTAGTCGTCGGAGTCTCCGTCGGCGTAGTCGTCGGCGTTTCTGTTGGTGTGGTGGTCGGTGTCTCGGTCGGCGTAGTCGTAGGCGTTTCCGTTGGCGTCGTTGTCGGTGTTTCAGTCGGCGTAGTCGTCGGGGTCTCCGTTGGGGTCGTTGTCGGCGTTTCCGTTGGAGTCGTCGTCGGAGTCTCAGTTGGCGTGGTTGTAGGCGTTTCTGTCGGTGTCGTGGTCGGTGTCTCGGTCGGCGTAGTCGTCGGGGTCTCCGTTGGAGTTGTGGTCGGTGTTTCGGTAGGTGTTGTTGTCGGCGTCTCGGTCGGCGTCGTCGTCGGCGTTTCGGTTGGCGTAGTAGTTGGTGTCTCCGTCGGTGTCGTTGTCGGCGTCTCAGTGGGCGTCGTAGTTGGAGTTTCCGTTGGCGTTGTCGTCGGCGTCTCTGTCGGCGTTGTGGTCGGTGTTTCGGTAGGTGTTGTTGTCGGCGTCTCAGTCGGCGTCGTCGTCGGCGTTTCGGTTGGCGTAGTAGTTGGTGTCTCCGTCGGTGTGGTTGTCGGAGTCTCCGTTGGCGTTGTGGTCGGTGTTTCGGTAGGTGTTGTTGTCGGCGTCTCAGTCGGCGTCGTCGTCGGCGTTTCGGTTGGCGTAGTAGTTGGTGTCTCCGTCGGTGTGGTTGTCGGAGTCTCCGTTGGAGTCTCGGTCGGTGTCTCCGTTGGCGTCGTCGTAGGGGTCTCAGTTGGCGTCGTCGTCGGCGTCTCAGTTGGTGTCGTGGTCGGGGTCTCCGTCGGCGTGGTCGTCGGAGTCTCAGTTGGTGTTGTCGTTGGCGTTTCCGTTGGAGTCGTAGTCGGCGTCTCTGTTGGGGTCGTGGTCGGGGTCTCCGTCGGCGTAGTCGTTGGTGTCTCCGTTGGCGTCGTCGTCGGGGTCTCCGTCGGAGTCGTGGTAGGTGTCTCCGTTGGGGTCGTCGTCGGCGTTTCAGTGGGCGTAGTCGTCGGCGTCTCGGTCGGCGTCGTTGTCGGCGTTTCAGTTGGTGTCGTCGTCGGAGTCTCCGTCGGCGTCGTCGTCGGGGTCTCCGTTGGCGTCGTCGTCGGTGTCTCAGTTGGAGTCGTGGTCGGGGTTTCAGTTGGTGTCGTCGTCGGAGTCTCTGTCGGCGTGGTCGTCGGGGTCTCAGTTGGCGTTGTCGTCGGAGTTTCCGTTGGAGTGGTGGTCGGAGTCTCAGTCGGCGTCATCGTCGGCGTTTCCGTTGGGGTCGTGGTCGGAGTCTCCGTCGGCGTCGTCGTTGGGGTCTCGGTCGGCGTGGTTGTTGGCGTCTCGGTCGGCGTCGCGGTTGGTGTTGCTGTTGGCGTCGTCGTTGGAGTTTCCGTCGGCGTGGTCGTTGGTGTTTGCGTCGGGGTTGTTGTTGGCGTCTCAGTTGGGGTGGTTGTTGGCGTTTCCGTTGGCGTCGTTGTTGGCGTTTCGGTTGGCGTTGTGGTTGTCGTTGGAGTCTGGGTAGGAGTTGTTGTCGGAGTCTCCGTCGGCGTACTCGTTGGCGTTTCGGTTGGCGTGGTCGTCGGCGTTTCCGTTGGCGTTGATGTAGGGGTTTCCGTGGGTGTTCTTGTCGGCGTCTCGGTCGGCGTCGTCGTTGGGGTCTCCGTCGGCGTCGTCGTCGGCGTTTCAGTCGGGGTCGTTGTTGGGGTCTCTGTCGGCGTGGTCGTTGGGGTCTGAGTCGGGGTGGTGGTCGGTGTCTCAGTCGGCGTAGTCGTCGGGGTCTCTGTTGGCGTAACTGTCGGGGTCTCTGTCGGTGTTTCCGTTGGAGTACTGGTCGCCGTGCTCGTTGCGGTGACGGTCGGTGAAGAGGTAGGAGTGGCGGATTGGGTCGGAGTCTCCGTCGGCGTCATCGTCGGCGTCAGGGTTGGAGTTTCCGTAGGTGTCTCGGTCGGAGTTGCCGTCGGTGTCTGAGTGGCAGAAGCGGTCGGTGATACCGTGGGCGTCGTCGTGGAGGTAGCGGTAGGGGTGGTCGTGGGCGTTGTGGTCACCGTGGAGGTTGTCGTTGCCGTTGGGGTATTAGTGTTTGTTGGCGTCGGAGAAGCTATATTCGCCGCGGTGCAGCATACAAACGCGTCGCTCGTCCACGTGGCTCCGTTCGTTAATGTTCCAGTGCGGGAGTTTCCGCCGCTATCACTGGCGGTGGTTCCCGTGCCGTCATCTAGCGCCCACCAGAGATAGGGAATATCAACCGCGGCGCACGAGGCGGAACCCGATGCATAGAGGTTGCCTACCTGCGGTGCGGAGAGCACCGTCTGCCACACGCGGAAATCATCCACCGTACCATCAAGGAATCCCCACGACGAGTTTGATGCCTGCGGTCCAAGATGCCATGAGCTACCTGATGCCCATAACGTTCCGATACTCTGACTCACTTCAAGGGTTCCGTTTACGTAGAGCCTAGCTGTATTACCGCTCTTACCTGTTAGCACGACGTGGTACCACGCGCCCGCGGAAGCGAAGGGACCATTCAAGAAGGTGGTGGCGCCATCGTGTACGTAGGCCGTGATCCGTCCGTTCTGAAGGAAGATTGCATTCGTGAAGTTCAGTTGGGGATTACCCGCCGAATGAACAACAACCGTCTGCGCGGTGCTCACGGTGTCAAACTTAACCCAAGCGGAGATGGTGAAATCGGTGAACGTCGCCCCTCCTGTGAAGTCGACGGAGTCATTAACTCCGTCGAAGCTCACCGCGCTCCTCGATGCCCCGCTGCCGCAACTTGGTGTTGGGAGAAACGTTCGGGTAGCGGTTGGGGTGGTTGTCGGGGTCGCGGTGAGGGTCACCGTTGGCGTTGTCGTCGGAGAGCCCGTTGGAGAGCTTGTCGCGGTGCTTGTCGCCGTTTCAGTCGGCGTCGTTGTTGGGGTTGTCGACGGGGTTATTGTGAGAGTCTGGGTTGGAGTCGTCGTTGGCGTCTGAGTTGGAGTTATCGTCACTGTCTGAGTGGCGGTACTGGTCGGAGTCTCAGTCGCGGTTTCCGTCGCCGTAGCAGTTAGGGTCTCGGTAGGAGTGGTGGTCGGTGTCTCTGTTGGAGTCGCAGTAGAACTCGGCGTCGCCGTTGGGCTCTGGGTTGGAGTCGTGGTTGGGGTTTCAGTTGTGGTAGCGGTTGGTGTCGACGTTGGCGTCTGCGTTGCGGTGGTTGTCGGAGTTAGAGTGCTGGTAGCAGTTGGCGTCGCCGTTGGGCTCTGCGTTGGCGTCGTGGTCGGAGTTAGCGTGCTGGTAGCTGTTGGTGTCTCCGTTGGCGTCTCCGTCGAAGTGCTCGTTGATGTTTGGGTCGCCGTCGCGGTTGCCGTTGCGGTTGGGGTCGGAGTTGGACCGAAGACTGAGTAGTCTCCATCTCCATGCGCAAACGCTTGAGCCGTCGTCACTGATGTGGGTGTGTGCGTATTGGTGGGTGTGGGAGTTGCTGTCGGCGTACTCGTTTGAGTTTGTGTCGGAGTCGTGGTCGGGGTTACCGTTGTGGTCTCCGTTGCCGTGATTGTCGGTGTTTGAGTTGCCGTCGTTGTTGGAGTCTCCGTCGGCGTGGTCGTTGCGGTTACGGTAGGCGTCGAGGTCGGAGTCTCCGTAGGTGTCGTGGTCGCCGTTTGCGTAGGTGTTGTCGTCGATGTTTCGGTTGGCGTCGTAGTCGGTGTCTCTGTAGGTGTCGCGGTTCCCGTTTCTGTAGCTGTTCCAGTTGGCGTGATCGTTGGAGTCTCTGTAGGAGTACTGGTGGAGGTCGCTGTGGGGGTAACGGTTGGTGTAGGGGTAGGTCCACTCAGCGAACTCACAACCTCGCCTGCCGAGCTACCGTTTCGGTTCCACGTACCAAGGATCTGCGGATTACCATCAGACGATAGCGATACAGCTACCGACTGTGGAGAGTTCGCCGAGCTTACCGTGGTGGGAGATGACCACGAGGAATACGGGCTGCTCGCTTCAGTGTACTTAATGGCTCCGCTCTCAAGAAACCAGCTCACCATCTTTGATGTAACGGAGTAGTAACCGGCCCCAAGAGACGATGCAGCTCCGGCGTAGACCGTAGCTGCCGAGCTCCACGATGCAGGAGAGCCTGAGTAGCTCTTCATTTGTACATCGTTGTTGCCATCGATGTAGAAAAGATAAGGCACGTTACTTGGGCCTGAAACGAGGGATCCTACCGAGCCAGAGAGTTGGTTGTTTACGGCGACGGGTTGGGTGTAGGAGAGGCCGTCTGCATACCCCACGTAGAGATTGGAGCTTGAATCAAGGGTGAGGGCGTAACCTATACCAGCTACCCCCGTCCCAAGCGCAGCCCACGAGGTGCCGTTCCATTTGGCGATGTAGTAAGCCGTTGTGCCACCTGCGGTGGCGAACCATCCCCCAGCATAGAGGTTGCCGCTTGCGTCAACGGTCAGGGCGTACACTATCTGATCCATCCCCGTCCCCAGCGCAGACCACGAGGTACCGTTCCATTTGGCGATGAAGTTAACCGTTGTGCCACCTGCGGTGACGAACCATCCCCCAGCATAGAGGTTGCCGCTAGCGTCAACGGTGAGGGCGTACACTGAGTTATCGATCCCCGTTCCCAGCGCAGACCACGAGGTGCCGTTCCATTTGGCGATGCGGTCAGCCGATGTACCCCCTGCGGTGGTGAATTCTCCCCCCGCATAGAGGTTGCCGCTTGCGTCAACGGTGAGGGCGCTCACTGTGCTATCCATCCCCGTCCCCAGCGCAGACCACGAGGTTCCGTTCCATTTGGCGATGTAGTTAGCCGTTGTGCCACCTGCGGCGGCGAAAGCTCCCCCCGCATACAGGTTGCCGCTTGCGTCAACGGTGAGGGCGTTCACTGTGCTATCCATCCCCGTCCCCAGCGCAGACCACGAGGTACCGTTCCATTTGGCGATATAGTTAACCGTTGTGCCACCTGCGGTGGCGAAAGCTCCCCCCGCATACAGGTTGCCGCTTGCGTCAATGGTGAGGGCGTTCACTGTGCTATCCATCCCCGTCCCCAGCGCAGACCACGAGGTGCCGTTCCATTTGGCGATGTAGTTAGCCGTTGTGCCTCCTGCTGTGGTGAAAAGTCCCCCCGCATAGAGGTTGCCGCTTGAATCACGGGCGACGGCGTACACAGTGCTATTAAACGTACCGAACTGGATGGCACCCACATCACCGCCACCACCCGCGTTACTCCACGACGTCCCGTCGTACTCATACGCGATGGTGTTCACCCCGCTCTCGCCTGACACGGCCGCGAGCATCTTGCCCGATGCGAGGGGAACAGCGGCTATACTCGAAGCAGATATCGCTGGCTTGCCAAAGCTACTAGCGGTATCAAAGGTGAGGGTCGAAGAACCTGCGTTTGTCGTCCTCCTCGCTGTGGCGTGATACCGATCTCCCACAGCCCCTAAATCCTTAAACGCTACGGTCCACACCTTATCGTTCGTATCAAGCGCAACTGAGGGGAGGATGTATTTGTCACTCGCTGACGTCCCATCGAGCACCGTCACTTCACTATCAAAGGTGATCGTAGTTCCCGAGATCGTTCCGCGCCTCATCACTACGTCGTGTGTATTCGCCTCAGAGACGAGAAACACATAGGAGGTTCCTGAGATAACTTTAAAGGCGACTGAGAAGTTAGCGGTGTTGTACGCAAGGTTTCCGCGTGTCGTCCACGTTGAAGCGTCAGACGACGAGGCGTAATCGATCTGTGAACCTGTGTACCAAAAGACCCAGTGATTAGCTGAACCAGAGTCGAAGAACGTTTTTCTTCCCCCAGAGGTCGTAGAGCTCGTTGACGTTGAAGCTCCAACAACAGACTGCGCGTTAACGGTTTGCGGAGCGAGGAGCGCGCATAACGATACGAGGTACACGAGTAGCGCTGCCACGTTGACGGCGCGATAAGATGCCGTGGATGCAAGAGAGCTGTTCTTCGCTCGCGGAACACGACGAAGCGCTACCACGAACCAAGAGAGGAGTCCGAACAACACGGCACCGACGCCGGCGCTTTGCTCCCAATCAGCAAAGGTTGTTCCCTGCTCCGCTATGCGCTTCGCATCGCTCGGTGTATCGCTCGGTGCATCGCCGGGATGATAATGCACCCCCAGCGATGTTGCCGCGTAGCCGTGCGTATTCGGTCGTTGATCAACCGATACACTCGTAGCTCGCAACTCATTCTTGGTTGAAGAAAAAACGGGGTGAGGGTCGAACAGTAGATACACTACCCCCATCAACGCGATCGCGAGGAGGTAATGCCTTGATCTTTGGACGAGTCCGCCAGTTCTCAAGGCAACTGGTTCGGGTGGCCCTAGGGGCCAGTTTGCGCAATTCATCCATAGGTTGAGATCGTTCTAAGCGGGCAAAGTCTGCGGGTTTCTGAGCAAAATAGCGCCAAACCCAAAAGTGTTTTTTGAGGCTGAAAAATAGCCGGGAACTTCGATGAGTTACCCTCTACGAATTTGTACCAAAGATGTACCAAGATCTTTGAGGAATCCCCTTTCGCACTCGGTTTGCGTAGCGGATTCCGTCACGACCTTGCTTTAAACGACTTAAACAATGCTTCGGTAACAATCACGGGGATCGCTGCGGTGCGAGAAAAAATGGGAGCTTTAGTCACACTTCACGTAGGTGTTTGGAACCTTACGCATCAATCGCTCGAACGCGGCGATCTCTTTCTTGGACCTGCGCGTGACATCCTCGAGTCCTCTCGGTACACGTCCCTCGAATATCTTCGCGAACGATTTAGCGAGCTCCTTCTTCGGTACTCGTTGCACAGAGCAGGACATCGGAACCACTTCACAGCTGAAGTTTTGTCCATTGCTACTTCGGAAGACCTGTTCCATGTACGCCAACGCTTTAGCGCCGCGAGACATGAATGGCACACTGTATCGACCGTTGGTTCCTCTCCACTTACCGGAGCGAGCCGCGGCCAAGGATAGGTTGGTGAGTTTGAGAATCGTCGATCGCGTATATTCGAATGGACTTCTGAGAACGGTTGGATCGATCGCCTCACACTGCCCCGGTACTCCTCTATCAGCGCAGACCTGAAGATCTGGAGTAATCGTCACATCAAGTCCGAGGAACTTCCAAACACCCATGAGCGTTGTTCCGGAGGTGAAGTACGACTCTGGCAGAGAGAATCCTGAGGTGCCCGGAGCGAAGTTCTCCGCTGGGGTCGCTTGACCCGTCACCGACAACATCTGGTTAAGGGATGTGTAGGCAAGTGGCACGGTGAGCGCTTGGTCGGTCACGTTATTCGATGAGAAGTAGACGTGCGGCACACCGTTGATGAGGATTCGACATGGGTCCTCAGCCGGTGTGATGAGCCGTTGAGCTTCAATCGTTACTGGGCTTCGAGCGGTGAGCGCCGCGCCCGTCTCAAGTATCGGATCGAAGGAGACCGCCGCAAGTCCCGTTGAGATGGTGTAGAGGGTTGCGTTATCAAGCGAGGCGACGAACTCTCCTTCACTATCCGTGATCTTCGTCTCAGCGTTAACTTGCACCGGCGCCCCGGCTATCGGTGTATTGAGGATCGAGAGCTTGAAGGTCACATCATTGACCGGCGGCGTTGGAGTAGCTGTTGGGGTAACGGTCGCGGTGTTGGTCACCGTTGGGGTGTTCGTTACGGTTGGGGTATTGGTCATCGTCGGTGTTACGGTTGCTGTCGCGGTCTCTGTCGGCGTTGGTGTTACCGTCGGTGAACTTGTTGAGGTGTGCGTCGCGGTCTGCGTCGCGGTCGCGGTTGGTGTGCTCGTTGGCGTCTCCGTTGGCGTACTTGTCGCCGTGGCGGTGGCTGTTTGCGTCGCGGTCTCGGTCGGCGTCTGGGTTGGCGTCGTTGTAGGCGTGACGGTCGGTGTTGCGGTCGAGGTTGAGGTCTCGGTCGGTGTGTGAGTCGGCGTTGTTGTTGGCGTTGTTGTCGCCGTCTCGGTCGGTGTGGCCGTTGCCGTCTCAGTCGGTGTCATCGTCGCGGTTTCGGTCGCGGTCGCTGTCGCTGTCTCAGTCGCGGTAGCGGTCGGTGAAGCCGTAGCTGTCTCTGTCGGTGTCGCGGTCGCGGTCTCCGTTGGGGTTTGCGTTGGTGTCTCTGTCGCGGTTTCAGTCGCCGTTGGCGTTGGCGTCGTCGTCGCGGTCTCGGTTGGTGTTTCCGTAGGAGTAGTCGTAGGCGTATGCGTCGATGTTGCCGTCGCGGTTTCAGTCGGCGTCTCGGTGGGTGTCTCAGTAGCTGTCTCGGTAGCCGTCTGAGTCGCCGTCTCGGTTGGCGTCGCGGTTGGGGTCTCGGTTGGCGTCATCGACGCGGTCTCAGTTGGTGTTACCGTCGCTGTTTCAGTTGGTGTACTCGTTGAGGTCTCCGTCGGTGTATGTGTCGGCGTTTCCGTGGCGGTGGCGGTCGCGGTCTCAGTTGGCGTCGACGTTGGAGTCTCCGTTGGGGTCACCGTCGCTGTCTCGGTCGCGGTCTCTGTCGGAGTTGCCGTTCCGGTACTCGTCGCGGTCTCTGTAGGTGTTTCCGTTGGCGTGCTCGTTGGCGTCTCTGTTGGGGTAGTCGTTGGCGTTTCGGTTGGTGTCGTAGTCGGAGTCTCGGTTGGAGTTACCGTTGCCGTCTCCGTAGGCGTCATCGTCGCGGTTTCAGTTGGTGTCGTTGTCGGAGTTTCCGTCGGAGTCGCCGTCGATGTTTCAGTATGCGTAGCGGTCGCCGTCTCTGTTGGAGTCGAGGTCGCGGTCTCGGTCGGTGTGGTGGTCGCCGTTTCCGTTGGGGTATTCGTTGGGGTCTCTGTTGGTGTCGTCGTCGGTGTCTCGGTTGGCGTTTCAGTCGGCGTCGCGGTAGCGGTCTCAGTGGCCGTTGTCGTGGCGGTCTGAGTAGCCGTCTCGGTAGGAGTGACCGTCGGAGTTTCGGTAGGCGTTGTGGTCGCCGTCTCAGTCGGTGTCGTGGTTGGCGTCTCAGTCGGCGTGGCGGTCGGGGTCTCCGTTGGCGTCGTTGTCGCCGTCTCCGTCGGTGTGGCTGTAGCCGTCTCGCTCGGCGTCGTCGTCGGAGTTTCAGTTGGAGTATTCGTCGCCGTCAGGGTTGGGGTAGTTGTAGGTGTTTCGGTTGGAGTTGTTGTCGGCGTCGTTGTCGGCGTCTCAGTTGGAGTCGTTGTTGGCGTCTCCGTGCTAGTCGCGGTTGGTGTCGTCGTCGGTGTCTCAGTAGGTGTTGTTGTCGGCGTCTCAGTTGGCGTCGTCGTCGGCGTTTCAGTCGGCGTTGTTGTCGGTGTTTCGGTAGGTGTTGTTGTCGCCGTCTCGGTAGGCGTCATTGTCGGCGTTTCAGTTGGGGTCGTCGTCGGCGTCTCGGTCGGAGTCGTTGTCGGCGTTTCCGTTGGTGTCGTGGTTGGCGTCTCAGTTGGCGTGGCGGTCGGGGTTTCCGTCGGCGTCGTTGTCGGCGTCTCAGTTGGCGTCGTGGTCGGTGTCTCTGTAGGTGTGGTGGTTGGAGTCTCCGTTGGCGTCTCAGTTGGCGTCATCGTCGGCGTTTCAGTCGGCGTCGTTGTCGGTGTCTCAGTTGGCGTCGTCGTCGGCGTTTCCGTCGGCGTTGTGGTTGGCGTCTCAGTCGGCGTTGAGGTCGCGGTTTCGGTTGGCGTCGTCGTCGGCGTCTCGGTTGGCGTCGTCGTCGGCGTCTCAGTTGGAGTCGTTGTCGGTGTTTCCGTTGGCGTCTCAGTTGGCGTTGTTGTCGGCGTTTCGGTTGGCGTCGTTGTTGGCGTCTCTGTAGGCGTTGTCGTAGGCGTCTCAGTTGGCGTCTCAGTTGGTGTCGCCGTTGGCGTTTCAGTCGGTGTCGTTGTCGGCGTCTCGGTCGGCGTCGTCGTTGGCGTCTCTGTCGGCGTTGTTGTCGGCGTCTCCGTAGGTGTTGTCGTCGGCGTCTCGGTCGGTGTCGTGGTCGGTGTTTCGGTTGGCGTCGTCGTCGGCGTTTCTGTAGGTGTGGTGGTTGGAGTCTCCGTTGGAGTCTCAGTTGGCGTCGTGGTCGGCGTCTCTGTAGGCGTCGTGGTCGGCGTCTCGGTTGGCGTCGTGGTTGGCGTCTCAGTAGGCGTTGTGGTCGGTGTCTCGGTAGGTGTCGTTGTCGGCGTCTCGGTTGGCGTCGTCGTCGGTGTTTCGGTTGGCGTTGTCGTCGGCGTCTCGGTAGGCGTCGTGGTCGGAGTCTCCGTTGACGTCTCAGTTGGAGTCGTTGTCGGCGTCTCGGTTGGCGTCGTGGTCGGCGTTTCCGTAGGTGTGGTCGTCGGCGTTTCTGTTGGCGTCTGAGTCGGTGTCTCCGTAGGTGTCGTTGTCGGCGTCTCAGTTGGCGTCGTCGTCGGTGTTTCGGTTGGCGTTGTCGTCGGCGTCTCTGTAGGCGTCGTTGTCGGAGTCTCTGTTGGAGTCTCAGTTGGTGTCGTCGTCGGCGTCTCGGTTGGGGTCGTGGTCGGCGTTTCCGTTGGTGTGGTCGTCGGCGTTTCTGTTGGCGTCTGAGTCGGCGTCTCAGTTGGTGTCGTTGTCGGCGTCTCTGTTGGCGTCGTGGTCGGCGTCTCCGTCGGCGTAGTGGTTGGCGTTTCAGTATGCGTATTTGTCGGCGTTTATGTTGGCGTGGACGTTGGCGTCTCTGTCGGTGTGGTTGTCGGCGTCTCGGTAGGCGTCGTTGTTGGTGTCTCTGTCGGCGTTGTCGTCGGCGTCTCTGTCGGTGTAGTTGTCGGCGTCTCAGTTGGCGTCTCGGTCGGCGTCGTCGTCGGCGTCTGAGTTGGCGTCGTGGTTGGAGTTTCGGTTGGCGTTGTCGTCGGCGTCTCTGTTGGCGTCGTGGTCGGCGTTTCCGTAGGTGTCGTTGTCGGCGTTTCGGTTGGCGTAGTTGTCGGCGTTTCGGTCGGCGTTGTGGTCGGCGTCTCTGTAGGTGTAGTCGTTGGAGTCTGGGTTGGAGTCTCAGTTGGCGTTGTAGTTGGCGTCTCGGTTGGCGTCGTGGTTGGCGTTTCTGTTGGCGTTGTTGTCGGCGTCTCGGTTGGCGTCGTGGTCGGCGTTTCCGTAGGTGTGGTTGTCGGCGTCTCGGTAGGAGTCGTTGTCGGTGTTTCGGTTGGAGTGGTTGTCGGCGTCTCGGTAGGAGTCGTTGTCGGCGTTTCCGTTGGCGTAGCGGTCGGTGTGGTCGTCGGCGTCTCGGTAGGCGTAGTGGTCGGCGTCTCCGTTGGCGTCGTTGTCGGCGTTTCCGTTGGCGTCGCCGTCGGCGTCTCTGTCGGGGTCGTTGTCGGCGTCTCGGTTGGCGTTGTCGTCGGCGTTTCGGTTGGAGTCGTTGTCGGCGTCTCGGTAGGAGTCGTTGTCGGTGTCTCCGTTGGCGTCGCCGTCGGTGTTTCGGTAGGTGTGGTCGTCGGCGTCTCAGTTGGAGTCGTTGTCGGCGTTTCGGTTGGAGTGCTTGTCGGCGTCTCCGTCGGTGTAGTTGTCGGGGTCTCAGTAGGCGTCTGGGTCGGTGTCGTTGTCGGAGTCTCAGTTGGCGTCGTCGTCGGCGTTTCCGTCGGGGTCGTTGTCGGTGTTTCGGTCGGTGTGGTCGTCGGCGTCTCAGTTGGGGTGGTCGTTGGCGTCTCAGTTGGCGTCGTGGTCGGCGTCTCTGTTGGAGTCGTTGTTGGTGTCTCCGTCGGGGTCGTTGTCGGTGTCGCGGGTGGAGTCTCAGTTGGTGTAGTC
>JBIJBE010000076.1:0-4504 GCA_044345405.1 Bdellovibrionota bacterium | reverse complement strand
TCCTTGCGACGTTTCGGAGGTTCATCAATCAGTGCACAGAATGCTATCTCCCTATGAAGCAGGGATATACGGATGTGCCGTGGCCGCCCGGGTGTTTCAAACCGCCGATACCGCGATTGTGCAACGCACTGTAAAAACTGCATGTGAAGTAGCTGCGCTACTGAGGGCGTTGGTGTGTCTAAATCCCCAAAGGACTACCATCTTTTCACCCTTTACGGTCCCAGCCCCATACCGTTGTCGATGATATCGACGTTTCCAGGCGGGTGTTTTTTATGACGAGACGGTGATAATCCCGTAACGCACCAGTCTGCGAATTCTAGGGCGTAGTTGGGCTGCACCAGAGCTAGGGCACCAGAGCTAGGGCTGAGTTGGTCTGTACCAGAGGCAGAGCCACCAGAGGCAGAGCCAGAAGGAGTGCTTTTTTTGAGTAGCAACCTCGGTACAGGGAAGCCTCAGTGCAGAGAAATTCCATCACTTCGATTACTTACGGACGGAGAGGGATTCTTCTATAGGTCTACAGAGCAACTATCCTCAATGAAGCATAAGGACACGTAGTCAGAATGTGTGCTACAAACGGCCTCATGGAAAAGTCAGATATTCAGCTGGGAGAACTGAAGCGAGCCATCACTCGCCTTAAGGAAGCGTTAAGCCTACCGAAGGACGATATAGTGCGGGATTCCGTGATTCAGCGATTTGAATTTACGGTTGAGTTAAGTTGGAAGGTTCTGCAAAGGTTCTTAAAAGCTTCGGGGGTCACCGAAACATTATCTCCGAAGAATACCTTTCGAGAAGGTGCCAAACTCGGGATTGTTACTGACGCCGAGGCTTGGCTCCGCTTCGTTGACGCGCGCAATTTATCCAGCCATACCTATAAAGAGTCCCTAGCCGAGGAGGTTTACGCATCCGCTCGTGCCATACCACCGTATGCTGAGGAGCTTGTGCAATCGATTGAGCGCGGGGCTTGATGGTGACAGTCAAGTTCGGTTTAGAGGATGCGCATTGGTCGATCCTTCGTACTATCCTCCTGCGACCCTTAACAGAATCCGGCTGCTCCGTATTCATCTTTGGCTCACGTGCGCGCGGAGACTTCCAGCCGTTTTCGGACCTGGATATACTAATAGAGGGGGCTCCCAATTCATCGCTACTTTCCTCCATTTCCGAGAAACTTGAGGAGAGCAATTTGCCGTTTAGGGTAGACCTCGTAGCTGCTAGCGATCTTGCTGACACATATAGGCCAAGTGTTGAGCGGGACAAGGTAAAGATCTCCTGAGTGCCCCAAGTATGGAGCGCAGATGCGAATCATCTCCTTCTTCAGTCAAGCACCAGTAAAAGTCTGCGCAGATAGACCCCATCCTGTTCCTGCTTACCTTCGTGGCTAGGTGTTCTCATATCCCTCTCCTGTCATAGTAAATTACTCATTGGAATCACCTTTATAAGTAACGGAATGAGATGGATTCTTTTAGGGGTCAAGTTTGCAACTATTCATCAACCGCCCTCATGTTGAGTGGTAGCCCCGCTAGGGGGGGAGTTGGTCTGTACCAGAAGGAAGGAGCGCACACCTACAAGAAGCCGCGCCCGAGTGCGGTTATTACCATTAGGCCGCAGTAAGCGGTGCCGTAGGCAACTTGCCCGTGGTCGACGCGAGCGACGCTGGTGCGTTCGGGTCTACTTGCGGCAGGATGTACTGAAGCTGGCGATAGTCAGCTAAGCGCAGCCCCGACAAGTTGCCATCTTCGTCAGCGAAGGTCAGGTGGAAAAGGCTCCCGGTGTCGGGGTCCATCACCGCGCACATGAATCGCTGCCCCGGGTTTGAATTCGGAGTGAGGCTGCCCACCTGGTGCACCGACACCGAGCTGCCGTCGCGGTCCATGATGACGCTGCACGCGGCATGCTGATCGAACGCGACGACGAAGCGGGTTCCGTCAGGCCACTTGGTCTGCCCACCAGAGATCATCGCCTTCTCAAGAATGACGCGATTGAGGTTATCTCCGCTCTCTAGGGGCTGATGCGACAACAACCCCTTCTGCGGCTTCGCAGTCGTACCGAGCTCTACTTCGTAGTACTTGTCGGAGCGCTTGTTTAGCGTGTTGATGCCCAAGCACGTAAGATCTTTCTGTAGCTCATTGGCCCAGCTTTCGTCGTAATAGAAGAATTCATGGAGCCTCTCAAGCTGTTCACCTTTAATCGGGTAGAAGATGCGAGCGACCTTGAGTATCTGCATGTCTGTGAGCGTGTCAAAGTTCGTCAAGCTCTGCTCGATTGCCCCGTTGGACTCAAGCGCCACGCGGAGGTCACTCCGGAACGAACGAAGCCAGCCATCAGCTAGTTGCCCGTTGCGAAGGCTGATCGCTGGAACATTTGTCGCCTCTAGTCTCACGCCGAGGATGGTGTGGACTCCGCGCTGCTGAGCATCCTGCCTCATGGGTAAAGCGGTTTCGAGTCTCGGCATGTCGTGGTTGCCGAGCAGGAGCAATAGCTTAGTGTCGGGCAGCTTCTTTTGAATGTCTTGCATGCGGTCGATTATCATCTGCCTCCGCAGTGAGGAGACCTCGACTGGAGTCAGGCTCCCGTCAATCTTCGAGCGTAGGCGTGATGCTGCAACCGACAAAAAGAGGTCGCGCTCATTTTTTTCGAGTGACTTCAGGTATTCTCGCGGATCGGCAATGGCTCGGCCGATTCGATCGCAGACGGCTTTGAAGCCTAGGGCGTCTATTATATCCCCGCCGATAATGAGGCGCTGCGGCGGGCTCTTGGCTAAGGTCTCAAGCGCTGCGCTGAAATTACGCTCCTCCCCCCAGCTTCCTTTGATGTGAATGTCGGAGAGAAAGATCGTGGCTCGGGAGGTCTGAGCACCGTCGGGAACTGTTAGGAGCTTC
Source organism: Bdellovibrionota bacterium (assembly GCA_044345405.1). GTDB lineage: Bacteria > Bdellovibrionota_C > UBA2361 > UBA2361 > OMII01 > OMII01. The sequence continues at coordinate 1,628 of JBIJBE010000076.1, read as the reverse complement.
TCTACGTGCTCACGAAAATACGGAGTCTCGACCTTCGGGTCTAGCACCGGATTCCCTTTGATAAAGACCACAGGACCGCTTGGGACTAACTCAGGGTTGATAAACCCGCTCTCCCCGGACTTCCGGGCCAGCATCACACGGATGCCGGCGCGCTCATTGAGGCTAGTCGCCTTGGTGATCGCCCAATCGATACGCTCCTTTGGAACGCTCTGCACAATCTCTGAGAATGCATCCGACTGGGTAACCCCGCCATCCCGCCCCAACTTGATCCACTCCTGCCAGGGGAACTCTCCGTACGCCCGCTTGTATATGATGTCCTTGAGAGCCTCTACTTGCTCCTCGTTCAGATGCTTCTTTTCTTCCAGCAGATCAAGGCAGCGATGCAGGTCCTTCCTATCAAAGACAGGGATGGCGTAGAGTCTGCCCTCGTCCCGGACAAAATGCTGCGGGTCCTTGCCCTCGTAGTATTTCTCGGCGTAGTCCTTATCTCGTCGGAGGTCGAGTTCTGTTGGCACAATCGGCGACTGCACTCCATTGAGCGAAGCGTTAGAGCGGTCCAGCGACTCTCGAATACGCGAAAAGGATTCCGGAACGGGGAACGGTCCTCGGCTATCAGCTTTGCTCGGGGCGTCTTGAAGACCAGCAACAGCCGCTCCCGCTGCTCCAGCGGGGTGGTCGTCACGCCCACTTTGGCTATTACTTCGCATAACTCCTCACTTACAGCTGATACACAGCCAGAGATATGATGCGAACGGCGCGCCGTGTTTCCTAGCGTTTGTGGGATCGTAGTGCCTCAAATTCAATGTTACCAAAGGGAAGCTGTTTGATGATTCGATGACTCAAAACTCATGTTGCCGAACCTTTGTAAGGGATTAAAAACATGAGTGAAATATCGAACCTTCGAGAGCTTCAAATCAAGTCGCTTCTTCCCTGGTGCAGGCCAACTTTTTTGCGTCTGAGAGGCAACATTGGCTTCGGTTTGTCGATGTATTCGTCACTGAAGCCGCTATCGCTCGTGTTGTCTACACCTACCTGAATCCAGTCCGTGCAGGGCTCGTTCGTTCGATTGATGAGTACAGCGGGTGCAACACTTGGAGAGAGTTCCTCTCGGTTCCTGCAGATGTTAACGCAAGCGTCGAGAAGGAGGTTCCCTGGGTGCTTTTGACTGACATGGAGCCCCTTTCAAGGGAGAACCCATCACTCTCCGAGGAGGGTACTCTTATCAATTCAGTTCTTGAGCGAGCCTCTTCCCGCGAACGCAACACAGTTCGTGTTATGCCCCTTAAGTGGCTTGAGGCGTTTAAGATTATAGACCCGATTGAGATTGAGAAGATTCGCCAGAGAATCATCGCTCAGGTGCGGAAGGAAGAGGCGAGATTAGCTCCGAAGAAAACCCCACTACGCCGCATTGAAGGATTTGTGGTGACGGATGCCTATGTTCCGCGAAAGAAAGGAAGGAAGGTCTTCATGTATGCTTCCTGTAAAGAGCTTCGCTGGGCATTCCTTGCGACGTTTCGGAGGTTCATCAATCAGTGCACAGAATGCTATCTCCCTATGAAGCAGGGATATACGGATGTGCCGTGGCCGCCCGGGTGTTTCAAACCGCCGATACCGCGATTGTGCAACGC
>JBIJBE010000021.1:0-62341 GCA_044345405.1 Bdellovibrionota bacterium | reverse complement strand
GCATCTCTCGGCAGGTCCCTGCCATTTTGGGTGTGTCTCTCACACTCATCAACGTAACTCCGATGCACGTCTGTGTCGTTGGGTCGCGCTACACAAGCGGAGCGTTGGCTACTGGCTGCGCTTCGAAGACAGGGACTGGGTGACGAGAGAGAGATGTTTGGCGTAACGAATGAATAGTGAAGTGTCTGACAACATGTCTTCTGATGAGCTCTCCGTAGGGGAGGTCGCTGAAGGAATTGAGAACACTCCGATGTGGCGCATGATCACTGAGGTCGCCGTGTCAGAGGGCGTAGAGCTCTTTGATATCGAGTTCCCTCGTGATGGAGGCGCCTCGGGCAGGAGTGGCGTTGTGCGGGTATATATCACGAAGTCGGCTGCGGCGATCCCTGAAGGCTCTGAAGAGAGTCCTGAGCGTCGTAACAGTGTGACATTCGACGATTGTGTGCGAGTCACGAAGAGACTCTTAGACATCGACGAACAGAACGCGTTCGTTCCAGCTAGTTGTGTTTTGGAGGTCTCCAGTCCGGGGGTCAACAGAACGCTTCGGTTGCCAGTGCATTTCAGTGGGGCTGTTGGAGAGCGAGTTCGACTTAAGTTTCGAAACGCTCAGAGTTCGTATCAGGTCGTAACGGGCCAGCTGCGAGCAGTCACCGACGGTATCCTTGAGGTTGAGGTGGAGGAGAAGAAGCTCAAAGAGACGCTCTCTATTCCCCTCGCGGAAGTGAAGGAAGCGAGAGTTGACTTCAAATTTTAACGGAGACCGCCGCGCGTACGGCGCGGATGTTCGCCGGTAGTAAAGGAAGAGGTAAGTAGGTATGTCATCGAACTTTGACCTTAACGCAATCCTGAGCCAGATGGGGCGAGATAAGGGGATTGATAAGCAGGTGCTTATCGAAGCGGTTGAGTCAGCTATGCTGTCAGCGGCGCGCAAGCACTATGGTCATAATTTGAACCTTGAGACGAAATTCAACGAAGAGACCGGAGAGATCGAGGTCGTTCAGTTCAAGGTCGTGGTTGATAACGTAGAAGATCCAGATACGCAGATCTCGGCAGCGGACGCTCGTAAAGAGGTAGACCCTGACGCGATGGTGGGCGACGAGCTCGGTAAGAAGTTGGACACCGATGTTCTTGGTCGTATCGCCGCGCAAACCGCGAAGCAGGTGATCATGCAAAAGGTGCGTGACGCTGAGCGTGGCGTTATCTACGAAGAGTACAAAGATTGTAAGGGTGACCTCATCAACGGAATCGTTCTCCGTCTTGAGCGAGGAAACATCATCGTGAACCTCGGTCGTACCGAGGCGATCCTTCCGAAGCGTGAGCAGATCACTCGTGAGCGTTACCGCCCTGGCGATCGTCTTCGTGGAATGGTTCTCGACGTAGACCGTTCAGCTCGTGGACCACAGATTATTCTTACTCGAAGCCATCCAGACCTCATCAAGAAGCTCTTCGAGCTTGAGGTTCCTGAGATCGCGGACAAAGTAATCGAGCTTAAGGCTGTCGCTCGTGAGCCTGGTGAACGCGCTAAGATCGCGGTGTACTCGAACGATCCAAGCGTGGATCCAGTTGGTGCGTGCGTTGGTATCAAGGGTTCTCGCGTTCAGGCGGTTGTGCAGGAGCTCAGAGGAGAGCGAATCGACATTATCACCTGGACACCAGATGAGCCTTCGTTCGTTGCTCGCGCTCTCGCTCCAGCTGAGGTGAGCCGTGTGGTCGTAGACGAGGAGCAGCACTCGATGGAAGTTATCGTTCCAGACGACCAGCTCTCTCTCGCTATCGGTCGTCGTGGTCAGAACGTGAAGCTCGCAAGCAAGCTCTCCGGATGGAGAATTGATGTTCGAAGCGTATCGGTCGCTGAAGAGGAAGCTCGTCGCGCTCGCGCCGCTCTCGCAAGCATCCCTGGTATCGACTTCATGCACGCCGAGTTGTTGTTCCAGCAAGGATACAGAACTGTTCGTGAGGTCGCTGACGCGACACTCGAGGATCTCATGGAGATCGAGGGACTCACACAGGAGCAGGTTTCGGAGATCCTTAAGAACGCCAAAGACCTCGCTGAGAAGCTTGGTGATGAGGCTGATAGCCTTGGCCCGGTTGATGGAGATGGTTCTTCGGATCTTTCCCGATTGGCGCTCACGGCTGATGTTCGAGAGATGCTCATGAGTGGTGGATTCAAGACCATTCAGAACCTGGTTGAGGCTGATGATGAGGCTCTTCGACAGGTTAGCGGTCTCGATGAAGGAGACATTGAGCAGATCCGTCAAGCAGTTGACGCGTTCTTGCGCAGTGGTTCCGCGCGCGCCGCGTCTCCGGTGTAGTGTCGGAGGCCGATGGGGGCTCCCTTGAGAACGATTGAGCGCACGTGTTGTATCTGCCGCTCGAAAGGGGACAAGCGAACCCTCATCAGGCTCGTCGCTCAGGGAGGTTCGTTGGTTGTTGATGAACACCAACGACTTCCCGGGCGGGGTGGTTACGTTCACGCCTCTATCGAGTGCTTGTCCCGTATGGGGCAACCACAGCGGTGGGAGCGGGCGTTACGACTCAAAGGGGCTTCGTTGGAAGCCTCGCAGGTTTCGCGGGTTGTCATGGAGTTAATGACGCGCGTGGGAGGTTCGGTGGCTCCGTCTGAGGACAGGGGCTCTGGAAAGGGACGCTCCAAAAAGATTCGGCTCTGACGGAGCTGAATAGAGGAATGGGGTTCCGAGGGAAATAAAAACTGAATTCGCGGATCGGGAGAGTTCTCGGCGGCGATTACAAAAGGCACATGTCAAAGATCAGAATTTACGAATTAGCTAAAGAGCTCGGAGTGGATAACAAAATCGTTCTCTCCAAGGCGCAAGAACTCGGTTTCCGAGGAAAGAGCTCTCACTCCCACTCCCTTGACGCCGACGAGGCCGATGCGGTTCGTCGCGCGATTATTCGTCAGGCGATGGGAACGCCGAAAGAGATCAACTCTGAGGTGGTGACCACCCGCGTCGATAAGGTGACGGGCGCGACCGAGGCTGTTGTTGAGAAGCGGTCAGGTAACGTCATTCGTCGTCGTCGCTCAAATGACGGACCAGAGGCGGCTCCGTCCGGCCCTTCGATGGCGCAGCCGGCATCATCCGCTGGTGAGGAATACGTCGTTCCTACAGCGCTCTCTTCCTCCGCGAGTCTTTCCTCTGATGGTGGGGCCGCTCGTGAAATGGTGGCGCCTCCAGCGCCCGAGTTGGTTGAAGAGGTTGAGGAGGTTCGTCAAGCTGAGCCAGTTGAAGAGGAAGTTACTGAGGTCGCTGAGGTTATAGAGACGGCTCCCGCGCAGGCAGAGGCGGGGCCACAGGCAACCACGCCACCTCCGGCAACCACAGAGACCCGTCCTGGTGTTGGTCCTCGCATTCTGGGTCGAATTGAACTTCCCGTCGCGCGCAAGCCGGTCGTTAAGCCCGCTCCTGATTCTCGACGACCAGTCCCCGGAGTTGGGAAGGAGGCTCCACGCGAGGTCTTCGAAAGTGATGACGATGGCGGAAAGAAGAAGGGCGCGGCGAAGAAGGGCCGAAAGCGAGAGATTAGTAGCGTTGACCTTCTCGATTACGGCGGTCGTGAGATGCGTCGCGGTAAGTCGAGGGGTAGGGATGATGATCGTCGAAGAGGGCTTCAAGCTGAACATGAAAAGCAGAAGGTCGCGAAGCGAGTTATTGAGCTTGGAGATTCCATTACGGTGGGCGAGCTCGCGAAGCAGATGAGCCTCAAGTCAGGTGAGGTGATCGCTAAGCTCCTCGGTCTTGGTGTCATGGCGACGATCAATCAAGCAATCGACAAGGATACCGCGCAGATCGTAGCGGATGAGTTGGGCTATGAGGTCAAGCACGTTGAATTCAACGAGCAAGATATTCTGCAAGATGTTGTCGAAGAGGATGTCGCTAACTTGCAGCCACGCGCTCCAGTTGTGACGGTGATGGGTCACGTAGACCACGGAAAGACCTCTCTTCTCGACAGAATCCGCAGTACCTCTGTGGCCGCTAAGGAGGCTGGAGGAATTACGCAGCATATCGGCGCGTATCGAGTTATCACGGAAGATGGTCGTTCGATCACCTTCATCGATACTCCGGGCCACGCCGCGTTCACCGCGATGCGAGCTCGTGGAGCGCAGGTTACGGATATCGTCATCCTTGTGGTTGCCGCTGATGACGGCGTGATGCCGCAAACGAGAGAGGCTATCAACCACGCGCAAGCCGCGAAAGTGCCAATCATCGTCGCGATCAACAAGATGGATAAGGCTGACGCGAATCCTGACAAGGTCAAGACCCAGCTCGCTGAGTTCGGTTTGCAGCCTGAGGACTGGGGTGGTGACACAATGTTCATGCCTGTTTCCGCTCTCAAGGGAGATGGAATCAAGGAGCTCCTCGAGAGCCTCCTCGTTCTCGCTGACGTCAAGGAATTGAAGGCCAATCCTGATCGTCGCGCGAAGGGGACGATCATCGAGAGTCGTACCGATCGCGGACGTGGCGTTGTCGCTACCGTGTTGGTTCAGGCTGGAACGCTTAAGATGGGGGATATCTTCATCAGCGGCGCGGAGTATGGTCGTATCCGAACGATGACGGACTACCGAGGCGAGAAGCTTACGGAAGCTGGCCCATCGATGCCGGTTGAGATCACAGGCCTTAACGGCATGCCGGAGTCAGGTGATGACTTCATGGTGGTGGATTCTGAGGCCGACGCTCGAGAGGTTTCGTCAAATCGTCAGGAGATGAAGGCCCAGAAGGAGCGATCGCTCGCGTCTGGTCCTATCAGCCTTGAGGAGTTCGCGAAGCGCGCGGGTACCAAGGCTGCTGAAGAGCTCAACGTCATCCTCAAAACGGATGTGCAGGGCTCGGAAGAGGCGGTTAAGCAATCTATCGAGAAGCTCTCCGGAGAGAAGGTCAAGGTACGAGTGCTTCACTCGGCCGTGGGCGGAATCAACGAGAGCGACGTTCAACTCGCTGTCGCTTCCCGCGCTATTATCGTCGGATTCAACGTTCGTGGAGAGCCACGAGCGCTCGCTGATGCCGAGAATTTGGGCATTCAGATCCGCTTCTATCGAGTTATTTACGAACTCCTTGATGATGTGAAGAACGCGATGGTCGGATTGCTTGAGCCGGTCCGTGAGGAGTCGAGCCTCGGCCGCGCTGAGGTGCGTGATACCTTCACGATTCCGAAGATCGGAACGATCGCTGGCTGTTACATCACGAACGGACTTGTTCGACGAAACGCTAACGCGCGCTTGTTGCGAGACAACCGAGTTATTCACGAAGGCAAGATGTCGAGCCTCCGTCGATTCAAGGATGACGCTCGTGAAGTTCAGGCTGGATTCGAGTGTGGTATCGGACTTGAGAGCTTCAACGATGTGAAGATCGGGGACGTGATCGAGGTGTACGAGTTCAAGGAGATCGCGCCAACTCTCGACTAGGGGGCCAACGGGTAGTTTACGTATGTCCGGACAAAGAAGAGTTTTCCAAGTTGGTGAACGGATCAAGGAGCTGATCGCGGAGCATCTCAATCGAGTTGCTGACCCGCGCTTCAGCTTGGTTACTATCACCTCAGTGATGGTATCGCCGGACCTGCGCAACGCCAAGGTCTACTGGGTTGTTTCGCTTCTCGGAGAGGCGGACCGTAGCGAGCGAATCGCTGAGGTTCAAGAAGCTTTCGAGAGCGCGGCGGGATTTTTCCGTAAGATGTGCTCGAAGCAACTCGGTATCCGATTCACCCCAGAGCTTCGCTTCTATTACGATGATACGCTTGATACGGTCGAGCACGTCGAGCAGCTCATGGCCAAAATTCGTCCCAAGGAGAACTCATGACACTCGACTCACGATGTGATGAGGTGTTGGATGTTCTTCAGGCAGCTAAGCGAGTAGTTATCGTTTCCCACGTGAATCCAGACGCTGACGCGTACGGTTCTTCGTGCGGTCTCGCCCAGGGGTTGAAGGCGTTCGGACTTTCGGTTCGGGTCTTTAACGAGAGCGGGTATATCCCCCGATACGCTGTAATCCCGGGCGCCTCCTCCGTAGCGAAGGATCTACCAACGACCTTCGCCGAGGACGAGGTTGTCGTCATTTGTGACTGCGGCGCCGCGGAGCGGGTGGGCGATACCTATCTTCCCATTATCAGATCCGCTCCTAAGGTTGTGAATATCGATCATCACACCGGCAATTCCCTCTTCGGTCACGCGAACTACGTTGTCGACGGGGCGAGCAGCACCTCGGAGTTGATCTTCAATATTCTGCGCGGCCTTGAGGCTCGAACGGGCCGCAACGACATCATTACGACCGAGAGCGCGAAGTGTTTGCTCGCCGGTATCATCGGTGACACGGGATCGTTCCGTTACCCAAGCACCACAGCTACCACCTTCCGTGTCGCGGGAGAGTTGGTTGACCGTGGAGCTCGTCCCGATATCCTTACGCAGGAGCTCTTCGCGAATCACTCCCTCGCCGCTGTCCGTTTGCAAGCGGAGGCGATGTCCGGTGTAGCGCTTCACGAAGGTGGAAAGTTCGCCGAGGTTACGGTGACGCAAGAGATGCTTAAGCGTCTCGGGGCCGATCTTCTCGACGCTGACTCGCTCGCTGAGCGTGCGAGAGATATCGAGGGTGTTCGCGTATCGGCGCTCTTCAAGCAAGATGTCGATATGTGGAGAGTGAGTCTGCGCTCTCGTCAGGGCGCCGTTGATGTCGCGTGGGTAGCGCAGCAGTTCGGTGGGGGCGGGCATAAGCCGGCGGCCGCCTTTCGATGGCGTAAAGATTTAGAGACCCTTCAGCGTGAATTGCGCTCGAAAATTTCAGAGGCGTTAGCAACGACGCATGCATAGTGGAATTCTTCTTGTCGACAAGCCCGCGGGGATTACCTCCGCTGGTGTTGTTGGCCGGGTAAAACGGATCCTTGGGGCTGAGCGAGTGGGGCATGCTGGTACCCTCGATCCTGACGCTACGGGGCTTCTCGTTGTTCTGGTTAACGGCGCCACTAGGGTCGCGTCCTACGCCGCTGACGGTACGAAGCGGTACTCGGGAATCATGCGCTTAGGGGTGATAACCTCGACGGATGATATGGCCGGAGAGATCCTTTCCGAATCGTCTGATATCCCAGCGTTCGAAAAGGTGCTTGAGGCCTCTCGCCAGTTCATCGGCCCTATTCAGCAGGTGCCACCGAAGGTGAGCGCTATAAAGGTGCAAGGTAAACGGGCTCACAAGCTCACCCGAGAAGGTCAGGAATTCGAACTGAACGCTCGTGAGGTTACGGTTTCACGGTTCGATATCGAGAGGGTTTCGGACCACTCCTTTCGCTATGTGGTTGAGTGTAGTCCAGGTACCTATGTTCGTTCGTTGGCCAGGGACCTTGGTGAGGCGCTTGGATGTGGTGGGGCGGTGGAATCAATTCGCCGTGAAAAATCAGGTCCATTATCAGTAGACGGCGCGCTCACCTTGGAAGAGATATCGTGGGGACAGCTCAAGGACTGGTCCTTGCTTATTCCGCACATTCCACGAATAGAGATCCCAGAGGAGATGGCGGCCGCGATCCGTAACGGGCATCAGCTTACCTTGAGGAAGGTAGCGCAGCTTCCGGAGGTTGCCTCCCTTCCGAGGTTTTCGATCTTTGCCTATGCCAGCATCGAAGACCGGGAGACTATCGGTTTGTTGAAGGTCCTCGGTTCGGGGGAGCTGGAGGTAGCGATAAATTTAGGTCGATATCCGGGGCAAAAATAGGCTGCTCTCTGAGCCACTTCGGTATAGGATGACGTCGTGAAAACAAGGGTGAAATCCCTTGAGGAGAAGGTATGTCGAGCATTGTGATCGTTGGCGCTCAGTGGGGTGATGAAGGTAAGGGAAAGATCGTTGATGTACTTACCGAACGCGCTGACTGGGTCGTTCGCTTCCAAGGTGGAAACAACGCGGGACACACGATCGTTGTTAATGGAGTGAAGACGGCCTTGAGCCTCCTTCCGAGCGGGATCCTTCGTCCACATGTGAAGTGTCTTTTGGGCGCGGGAGTTGTGCTTAATCCAAGTGTGCTTCTCTCAGAGATCGATCGTGTTCGCGCCGCTGGGGCTGAGATTAACCCAGGACGTCTCGTGATTGACCGTGACGCGCACCTCGTTCTCGACTACCACATCCTCGTCGATAAGGCGCGCGAGCTCGCGCGTGGAGCCAGCAAGATCGGGACCACCGGTCGCGGTATCGGGCCAGCGTACGAGGATCGAAGTCAGCGGTCCGGTATTCGTTGCGCTGATCTTCTGACTCCGCACCGCATGCGGGAGCGTGTGCGGGCTCATGTTGACGAGAAGAATAAACTCCTCAAATACGTTCTTGAGAGTAAGGCACACGTTGATTTCGATCAGTTGTGGGCTCAACTTGAGCGGGAGGCCGAGATCCTCGCGCCATTCGTGGGGAACGGAAGTCGACTCATCTTTGACGCGCTTCGTCGTAACGAAAAGGTTATCTTTGAAGGGGCGCAGGGAGTTCTTCTCGATCAGGTACACGGTACCTATCCGTTTGTTACCTCTTCATCCACCATCGCTGGCTCCGCCACGATCGGTGTGGGTATCGGGCCTAAGATGATCGACTCGGTGTTGGGTATCGCGAAGGCGTACTGCACACGAGTAGGTGAGGGACCGTTCCCGACCGAGATGCTCGGAGAGCTCGGGGATGAGGTCCGTAAGAGGGGACATGAATTTGGCACTGTCACTGGACGCGCGCGTCGGTGTGGATGGTTCGATGTGGTCGCGATGAAGCGTGCTATCCGAACTTCAGGTATCGACTCCGTAATCCTCACCAAACTAGATGTGCTCAGTGGGTTGCCGACCCTCAAGTTGGGTACGGGATACAAGCGTGGCGATGAGCTCGTTGACGACCTCCCTCCATCGAGCGAGGACTATGAGGGGCTTGAGGCGGTATACTTCGAGGTTCCGGGATGGGCCGAGGATATTAGCGGGGTTCGAACGTGGGAGGGGCTGCCGAAGACCGTTCATGGATTCGTTGAGACCCTTACGAGGCTTCTTGAGTGTCCTGTCAGCTTCGTGAGTGTAGGGCCAGGGCGAGAGGCCACCATTCCAGTAGCTCCGCCGCCGGTTGTTAAGGAGTTCTTGGCCTAGTGCGCGCCGGGACTATTCATGGTATCAGAAGTTCGTGTTTAAACAGGTGTTTAATTATGAGTAAGAGAATCGTTTGTCTTGCGGCGTGGTCCGCTCTTGTTGTCGGAGTATTCTTTGTGGCTGGTGACGTGCTCGCCCAGGATGGTGGTCAGGTATTTTCGACCGCACCAGCTGCCGCCGATCAGCAACCAAGCTTCATGCAGTCCCTCATTAGCATGTTGCCGATGTTGGCGGTCTGTTACCTCATCTTTTGGGTGATGGTGATTCGTCCTCAGGAGTCGAAGGTCAAGAAGCACAAAGCGTTGCTTGATTCGCTCAAGCGTGGCGATTCCGTCATGACTACCGGAGGCATCATCGGTCGTGTCGCGAGCGTTGAGAAGGACGGGGTGTTCGTTGAGATCGCGCCGAACGTTAAGGTGAAGTTCGCTCAATCCCATATCTCTGGGCTTGAGAAGGGTGAGTCAAAGGCTGAGGCCGCTTAATTTATATTCGCGAGTCGATATGGTCAGGGATATTCAACAAAGAACGATTGTTTTCGTCGCGGTTGTTGTTCTGTCGGTATTGTCGCTTTTGCCGACCGTGCTGAGAGACAATTTCACACAGAAGTGGTTTACGCGGCCGATGGCCCTCGGACTCGACATCAGTGGTGGTGTTCACCTCGTGTACGGGGTGAAGGCGAGTGAGGCGGTGACGAGTCGGCTTCAAGCGCTTCTTGCTGGGTTACGGTCGGACCTTCGTGGCAAGAAGATCGCCGTAGCTCAGTCGACGGTGAGCTCTGACAAATCGCTCCAAATAACCCTCTTGAGTGACGCCTCCTTAGAGGCCGCCAAGACAACGATTCAGGAAAAGGCTCCCGAGCTCACGCTTGTGTCGACCGAGATGGATGGTTCTCGGCCCCGACTCCGGTATCAGTTGGGCGAGATGGCCGCGAAGAAGATCGAAACCGACGCGATTGAGCAGGCCGTTGAGACACTTCGTAACCGGGTTGACCAGTTCGGTGTGAGCGAGCCGTTGATTCAGCGCTCAGGGGAAGACCGGATCATCTTGCAGATGCCTGGTGTATCGGACATCAACGCCGTTAAGAAGGTTGTAGGTTCCGTCGCTAAGCTTGAGTTTCGCCTTGTGCCCGGACCAAACACGCCTCAGGGCGTTGGCACCGTAACCTTCAAGAATAAAGAGGGGCAGCCGGTTGTCGTTGAGGACCAAGCGCTCATGACCGGAGACGCCGTGTCTGATGCGCGAGTCGACTTCGATCAGCAGGGGCAGGTTGAGGTCTCTCTTCGACTCTCCTCGCTCGGGCAACAAACCTTCGCTCGAATTACCTCGGAGAACGTGGGCCGTCAGCTCGCGATCATTCTTGATGGCGTGGTTTATTCAGCTCCCGTGATTCGGGACGCTATCACTGGGGGGCAGGCTAGTATCTCCGGTGGCTTTACGATGGATGAGGCTCGTCAGCTCAAGGTCGTCCTCAAGGCGGGAGCTCTTCCGGCTCCCCTTACGGTTCTTGAGGAACGTACCGTTGGGCCAACGCTCGGTCTCGAGTCGGTCAAAAAGGGAGTTGTCGCCATGGCGATCGGATTCGTGGCGATCTCGCTCTTTATGATGGTGTATTACGCCAAGTCCGGTGTGGTCGCTGTGGTGACTCTTATCTTGAACGCAGTCATCATGATGGCGTGCTTGTCGTTCTTTGGAGCTACCCTCACTTTACCGGGTCTTGCGGGTCTTGCGCTAACGATTGGTATGGCGGTCGACTCTAACGTTATTATCTTTGAGCGTATTCGCGACGAGATACGAAACGGCGCTGGTCGTGATGTAGCCGTATCGAGCGGCTTCGATAAGGCGTTCGGCGCAATCTTCGACGCTAACGTGACAACCCTTCTGGCTGGTGTCCTTCTGTACTATTTCGGAACGGGAGCCATTCGAGGTTTCGCGGTCACCTTATCGGTTGGTGTGGTTACTACGGTGTTCTGCGCGGTGTTCGTGGCGCGGCTCTTCTTCGATTACTTCGAGTTGAAGGGTAAGCAGGGATTGTCGATCTAAGTGAGAGGATAGTAGTCATGAAAGAGCTGATTCCAACTAACGCCAAGATCGACTTCATGGGCAAGCGCTTCGTGTGCATGCTTCTGTCGTTGGTGGCATTTATCGCTTCGGTCTATATTTTCGCTCAAAGTGGAGACGAGAAATACGGCACCGATTTCCTCGGTGGGCACGAGTTTCTTGTGTCTTTCAACGGGGATTTTGATAGCGAGAAGATTCGAAGTGGACTCGCCGCGCAGAATATTGAGGGCGCGCGCGTTCAGGCCTTCCAGGGAGCGAAGAACGAGTACTCCATCCGCCTTGGTGAGGCTGGTGACGCGGACGCGGTGAGAGGAAAAGTTGAAGGTGCCCTCAAAGCGTCCTTCGGCGACGCGTTCACCATTCAAAAGACGGACTACGTCGGTCCAACGGTTGGTCGTGAACTTCGTACGAGCGCTCTTTGGGCGGTTAGTCTCGGTATCCTTGGGATGCTGGTCTACATCGCTATTCGGTTTGAATTCGCGGTGGGCGTCGGAACGATCGTGGCGTTGGTACATGACGTCGTGATTGCGACAGGCATCTATCTTCTCTCAGGGCACATCATCGGCATGGCAACCCTCGCGGGCGCTCTTACGATTGTGGGTTACTCGGTAAACGATACCGTTGTGGTATTTGACCGGGTGCGCGAGCAGCGAAATAAGAAGAAGGGCGCAAAGCTCGTGGATATCGTCAACGAGGCCCTTAACTTCACCCTTTCGCGAACAGTTATTACGCATCTTCTCACGTTCTTCTCCGCGTTGGCTCTCTACGTCTTCGCGGATGGGGACATTAAGGATTTGAGTCTTTACCTTTGCGCGGGAATCTTGCTCGGCTCGTACTCAACGATCTTCATCGTATCGTCGGTGGTGATTATGCTTGAGGGCAGGAAGTCAGCTGAGCCTGTCGCTAAAGCACCGAAGGCGGCTAAGGCTTCGGGGGCGTAGGGGGCGTCTTCGTCACGACCCTTGAATCGGGAGGGCGGTCATTCCCCCCGTCGCTTCGCTATGGGGGACAAGCCTGCGCGCCGAGCGGTTGCGTGCAGTGATAGTCATTTGCGATGCGCGATAGTATGGCGACCAGGAATGGTCGCCCTCCGGGTCTTCGACTTCGTGGATGGGGTATGTGAGCTATCGAACGACGCAGTGCGGGCGCTCATTGTCGCTCGCCCGCTCCTCCATCCTATGCACAAACAAAACCCCCTTGCGGTGGTCTTTGATGTTCACCTGATACGAGGCGGCTACGGGTGCCTCAAATGAGTTGGTGATAAAGGTGCTGTCGGCCTTCATCTCTCGGCAGGCTTTCTGCCACACCTGCGTCATCGCTGCCGGGGAGAGAAAAGCGTATACGAAATCAAACTCGCGAAGGTCAGTTTTGTAGACGCTCTCGAATCGCACCGTCACGCGACCTTGTCCGTATAGCAACGCTTTCGCCTTCGATACGAGATACGGAACAACTCCGATCTCGATCCCAACGTAGTGTCCGTTTGAGCGGTGCTGTTTCAGGAAAAGTAGAAGGTCCCCCATACCGCACCCGATATCGATGAAGGTGAAGGGGCGATCGGGTGGAAGCTCGGCGAGTATCAGCGGATACGCGGCTCTACTGGTTGGATAGTACGGCACTCTTGTCCATAGAGCTGGGGCGTAGATTGCGAAGAGCGCTAGAAACGGGGTCATAAACACCCAACTTGGAAGAGGCACGGCGAGTGAGCTGGCGATTGAGATCGGAAGTACACAGTTCATGGCCTTCCAGGGCGCCGAGAGACGGAGAAAGTGGGGCACGACGAATGCGGTAATTGTCGCCACCGCAAGAGCTACCGTGATGCTGCCTGTCGCCTCCCACGTCACCACGGCCACTACGGCGCTGATCACCTGCGCGGCTACTGTATACAGTGAGAAGAGGAGCGGCGCTGTGGAGGATGGCTGTGTCACGCGGTCGTCTCCCCATCCATGAGTGATTTGGGAAGGTGCTCCCGCACCGAACCGTGATAGAGCGATTCAATTTCGACGAGCTTCGCTGCGCTCTCGGGTGCCTCAGAGGGTGTCGGAACCTTAATGAGGAACCTCGCGAAGAGATCTCCGCGTGTACCATCGGGGAGTGGGATGCCTTGTCCTTTGAGTCGAACCTCTCTGCCGCTCTGCGTTCCTGGTTCAACGGTAATCAGGAGTGGGTCTTGGAGGGATGGGATCTGTACCTTCGCTCCGGCGATAGCCTCCGAAATCGTTATCGGAACATCAATCGTGAGGCCACGGTGCGAGATCGAGAGCCACGGATGGTGCGCCACCCGTACGACAACGATGATCTCCTCGGACTCGTTCTCCTTGCTGCGGAGGCGCACGATACTTCCTTGCCTTACTCCCGCCGGGATCGAGATGGAGAGTTTTTTCATCTCGCCATCTTTCTCGGCGACCTCGATCGTTTTGCGAACTCCGGCGATCGCCTCAAAGACGGAGATCGAAACCTCCATCAACGCGATCGATGAGATCGTTGGGCGGGAAGGCTTGGGTGGTTGAGGCTTAGCGAGAATGTTCTTCGCGCGAGAGAGTGAGGCCTCAAGGGTTTTTCGGAGACCTGAGACGCGCGATGGTGGCGCCTTCGTGGTGGTGCGAACTATTTTTGGCTCTGGCTTCGGTGGCGGTTGTTGCGGCTTCGGTGGTGATTTTGGTTCCTCGCGAGGTGGTGGCGTGGAGGCTTGTTGACGGGTCTGTTGTTGATTCGGTGGCTGTTGTCGAGGAGTGGCGCGAGGGCCCTTGGTCGCCGCCGCCTGTTGTTTTCGGTATGCTTGATGCGCGCGATCGAAGGCGGATGAGAAGGTCTCCTCCGTTTCTCGCTCACTGTCGTACTGCTTGCGCTTTTCGGGATCGGAGAGAACCTCGTAGGCTCTGGATATCTGCCTAAACTTCTCGGCCGTGGCGTTCCCTGGGTTGACGTCAGGATGGTAGCGCCGCGCAAGGACCCTATAGGCGCGGCGTATCTCCTCGCGCGTCGCGGCTGATGAGAGCCCGAGTATTTTATAATGGTCGTGCATAGCTTCGCTTGGGGCGTCTACCAGCCCCGTAGCCGGGGGCCAGGGCGGGGCTAAGTCACCGACCTGAATAGAGCTTCCCTGTAGTCCTAGATGAGGAATTTCGCCCGCGGGGCGCCGTAAACGCGATATTTAGGGAGAGCGGCCTCCGTTCCCCGTATCTCTGGGCACCAGCTGTGCCGGTAACGGCTTTACTTTGAGATGGCTAGGTGGTTAATATCCCAATGAAATTTACCGTTTAGGTCGGTTTCTCCCGTGTCTATCCCCCGCAGAGGGGGTTGTTTGGAATTTCGCCATGAATGCTGCTCAAAAGGGGACAACGCCCCGTAAGGTTCTCGTCACCGCAGGTCTCCCGTACTCGAATGGACGACTGCACGTTGGGCATCTCGGCGGCGCGTATATCCCTGCCGATATCTACGTGCGCTACCTTCGAATGACGGGTGCTGACGTTCGGTTCATCTGTGGGTCAGACGATCACGGTGTGGCGATCATGATCACCGCCGAGCAGGAGGGGAAGACCCCGGCCGAGGTGGCGCAACACTACCAGAAGTTGCAGGCGCAGGACTTCGCGGGGATGGGTATCAGCTTCGACATCTACAGTGGAACGAGCATCAATCCGTACCACGCGAAGGTGAGTCAGGATTTCTTCAAAGCGATTCACGATAAGGGATACTTCGAGAAACAGAGCTCTCGGCAGTTTTACGATGAGGCGAGAGCGGCGTTCCTTCCCGACCGATATGTGAAGGGCACCTGCGGATATTGCGGAACGGTCGAGCAGAACTCCGATCAGTGCGAGAACTGCGGCAAGATGCTCGATATCGATACGCTCAAGAATCCAAAGAGCACAGTTTCAGGACAGCCAGCGACGATTCGCGAAACTGTGCACTGGTTCCTCGACCTCTCGCGTTTCGAGAAGGAGGTAACGGAGTGGTTGGATACCGCTGAGCTTCGCGATCAGACGAAGGCGTACGTTCGGGGCTTGCTCGGAACGGGGCTCGTGAAGCGCGCGATGACCCGTGATCTCACGTGGGGAATTCCGGTGCCTCTGGATGACCCAGAGGCTCAGGGCAAGGTTCTCTACGTGTGGTTCGACGCTCCTATCGGATACATCTCGAACACCTATGAGCTTGAGGCTAAACGGGGGCGTGATGTCGCCGTCGCGGAGCGCATGTGGAGCACAGGGGACGATACCGAGATCGTCCACTTCATCGGTGAGGACAATACCGTCTTCCATTGTGTTATCTGGATAGCGATGTTGAGCGCCGTTGGAACGATGAAGCTTCCAAAGGGTGTCATCGTGAATCACTACTTTAATATCCAGTTCCCTGGGAAAGAGGTTGAGAAGATCTCGAAGTCTCGAGGCACCGCGGTTTGGGTTGGCGATTACCTGGCGGAAGGGAAGGACCCGGACGCGTTGCGGTACTACCTTACCTCTATTGCTTCAGAGAAGGCGCGAACGGTCTACAAGCCAGAGGACCTTGAGCAGCGCTTCAACTCAGAGCTCGCCGATTCGGTGGGCAACTTCGTCAATCGCATTACCTCGTTCACGATCAAGCACTGTGGTCCTAACGTGCCGCTCTTTGATAAGCAGCTTCTCACCGCAACCGATAAGGCCTTTGATGATGCGCTCAACGCCTCGTTTGAGAGCGTCACCAAGGAGCTTGAGGGGCATTCCTTCAAGGGGGCGCTGGAGGCTGTGATGGAATTCAGCCGTCAGTGTAACCGATACGTCGATGAGAAGGCGCCGTGGACGATGCGCAAGACCGATATGGAGGGAACGAAGGTTACCCTCGCGTACTCACTTCGCGCCATTCATGCGCTTGGAATAATGTTGTCGCCGTTCATACCGACCGCCGCAGGGAAGATCCTC
This sequence comes from Bdellovibrionota bacterium, assembly GCA_044345405.1. GTDB lineage: Bacteria > Bdellovibrionota_C > UBA2361 > UBA2361 > OMII01 > OMII01. Next base: position 46,303 of record JBIJBE010000021.1, on the reverse strand, counting down.
TCCGCGTTCGGTCGTGATGCCGATACGGTGTCGTGGACAGATGCGGTCAATTTCGAACTCTTTGGAAATCCGCTTTCCCAGCCGCCGATCTTGTTTCAGAAGATGGGAGTGGTGAAGGCTGGATAGCTTTCACTCCGACCCGTGATATCGGAGGGCGACCATTCCCTCCTACGCTAAAGCTACGGGGGACAAGCCTGACCGCCGCGTTACATTCCGCAAAACTCTTTTTCCACCTTTCCAAAAAACCCTCTTCATGGTGAATTAGATATCTAATCACCGTGCGCCAAGCCGAGCGCACTTTCAGGTCTTTTTCTATGCAGAGCGCGAACGCAGTACCGGATGAATCCCTATGGGCTCAGTGTGTTGAGCAATGGGTCGCTGATGCCGGTATCCTCGATGAAGAGGTTGAGCGTCGCGTGCAAGAGAGTTTCACCGCGGTTCCTCGACATCACTTCATTGAGCCGATGTACATCCATCACGCTATCAAGGATGTCGATCTTCCGATCGAGGAAGGTCAGTGGCTTACTCGCCCATCGATCCTCATTCGTATGATGGGACTGATCAATCTCGATAAGCGCATGCGCGTTCTCGAACTCGGATTCGGAAGCGGGTACCTCTGCGCGGTTATGTCGGCAGCTGGCGCTCAAGTTTTCGGTGTCGATACGATCGGTACCCTCGCGCAGAGTTCCCGTAAGGTTCTCGATGCTCTCAAGCATCACGGCGTTATCGTTCGTCGTGGAGAGGGCCGCAAGGGATGGGCCGACGCCGCTCCATTCGACGCAATCGTTGTTTCGTATCCTGTGCTTCTTGAGAGTGAGTTGCCCCTCAATCAGCTTGCCGATGGCGGAGTTCTTGTCGCGCCAATCGCTTCGCACGGAATTACAAATCTCGCGGTGTGGACACGTTCAGGCGATACAGCGCGTCGAGTTGTTTTTGAAGAGGTTGAGTTTCGATAGGTTTCTCTCACTCGTCGATGTTGGACGAGACAGGTAGGAGGTCAGATGATTGCTCGGACTCTCTTAGTACTGCTGCTCGTCGTAACGACGGGATGTTTCGCGAAGCGAAGTGTCCCGACGTCGGAGCAGGAGCGAATCTACACCGTCGCCAAAGGAGACACCCTTGAGCGTATTGCGACTCGGGCGGGGCTCTCGGTTGAAGAGATCTCAGAGTATAATGAGATACGAAATCCTAAATCCCTCAAAATCGGTCAGATAGTAAAGATCCCCGCGGTTGGGCCCCTCGATCAGGAATCGCTCATGCGGGCGGCGTTGCGTGATACAGGTGCTCGAAAAATAAGTATCTCGCATGTCCGCGGCTACGTTGGCGCATTTGCTTTTCCGGTGCACGGAGCCCTCTACACCTCAAAGTTCGGATGGCGCGGCAAGCGCTTCCACGAGGGCACTGACTTCGGCGCGCCAGAGGGCACCCCGATCTACGCCGCTCACGATGGTGTCGTCGTTCTCGAAAGTCGCTCCCACGGACACTACGGTGGGATCGTTGTGATACAGGGAGACAAGCTGCTCACGGCGTATGGGCACACGAGCGGTAACCACGTCTCTGTTGGGGATAAGGTCTTCAAGGGAGAGCACATCGCTGATGTAGGACAGACGGGGAGAGCAACCGGTCCTCACCTCCACTTTGAGACGCGAATCCTTGATTCTAACGGTAAATACGCCGCCGTGGATCCCTACATCTTTTTTGTGAAGATGGGCGAGGGGTCCTAAGGGATGCGCCCGGCATGACCCAGTAAAGTCCGGGGATTGCAGGGTCTTAACGAAGTATTCATCGACATTGGCGCGCCCTGTTTCTTTTGCTATCCTCAAAGGAACGCGCTCGTAGCTCAGTTGGATAGAGCACAAGTTTCCTAAACTTGGGGTCGGGAGTTCGATCCTCTCCGAGCGCACTCTCGTCTCTTCTGAAAGAAGAGACGAGATCGGTCTGAGAGGGATCAAACTCCCGAGTGATCAATATGCAAGGCGAGCTAGCGCAGCCTTGCGCCGATTTTGCCCCGAGCCTGGGGCGAGGGAATAGCAAAAGCGGAACAGGATAGATCGGGAGTTCGATCCCTGCCGAGCGCAATCCGCCTCTTCCTTCGGAAGAGGCGAGATGCGCATCGCAGGGGACGAACCTGCGAGTGATCGATCTGAATAGCGAGCTAGCGAGCAATTCGCCCGAGCGCCTCGTCCCTCAGGCTAAGCAAGATCGGGAGTTCGATCCCTGGCGAGCGCAGTATCTCCTCTACGCACACGTGACTAGGCCAAGATGTGGGTGACAGCCAATAGTGGAGGCTGTCCCTAAGCCTGAATCATAGGAATTCGCCAGGGCTCTACGTCACCAGTCCCTTGAGTGATGTGTGCCGCTAGGCGGTTCGAGGTTCTGATTCTCGTATTGACGGACACGTCCGTCGACGCTCTAATGCTGGGCGATCAGCCCCTCTCGGGCATATTTCTGGAGCTTGGAATCATGAAAGACACTCTTACCCGACCAATTAAACGGGGAATTCTCTGTGCGAGCCTGTTTTTTTTCGCCGGCTGCTACAGCGTGACCACTAGACCGGACGGTGGATTTAAGACGGCGACACCCCCGACGTTCGAACAACGCCAAGACTTTTATCTTTGGGGATTAGTCGGCGAGGCGCACATCAATACCGCGCAGATTTGTAAAGGACAGCCAGCGCAGCTCCAGTCTCAGCGTACGTTCGTCGATGGTCTTCTTGGACTCATTACGCTTGGTATTTATGCCCCCGAGTCCGCTAGAGTTTGGTGTAAGTAATAGATTGGAGGCTTATGAAAAAGTATCTCAAATTTGCAATTTTTCTAGTCGCCATCGCAGCGTCTGGTTGTCACAAGATTTACTATCACAACGGCGGCCAAGCGGTCGCCAACAAGGCAGCCGCTCAGTACAATGATTGGCATCACGATGGGGTGTTGGGTCTCGTTGAGTTTAGCGAGCCGATTAATCTCAAGGCTCGTTGCGAGAAGGGATGGGATGCCGTCGAGACGGAGAATTCATTTCTAACGGGTTTGGTGAGTGTGTTCACCTACGGGCTCTATACGCCGCGTGAAGCGAATATAGTTTGTAAGCGATAAGATTCCCTCATGTGGGCGCGTTCCGTACGGGGCGCGCCCACGTCGAAATCAATTGCCCTTAAACCCTCCGTTACAGACCAAGCCCCCGCAGAATTGGCGATATCGCTCGCCCGGGAACGGTGATGTCCTGTAGTCGCGAGAGATCCGCGTTTACCTGTGGGTTGTTAACGCTGCCTGTTATGAGTAGCGGGATCTCGATCTTTCCAATCGTTCCGAACAGAGAACCGAGTGGCGTGATTGGGCCGGCGAGAGCCTTGAGATTTTGCTCAAGATAGACAGCGGAGGCTGTTACATTCAAAGCTCCGTCAAAGGAGAGGTCGCCGGACGCTTGGATGGTTGTGAACCGCCCCTGGCCCTTAATGTTCTTGCTTGAGAATTTTCCTCCGCCGATGGTGAAGTCGGCGGTGAGCTCCTTTAGCATGGCCCCCTGCATCTGGTAGGTCGAGGCATTCGTGGCGGTCGATGTGAAAGAAACGGCTTCACCCACAACGGGGATCGCTTTGATGAGTCCCACGACCTTTTTATCGTAAGTGGCGTTACGAACCGTTCCATCTGTAATCTCGATCACACCCTCACCGTGAGCGCTCGCGAGGAGGTCGCTCCTTTTTGCCTTAGCTTTTACTGAAAGGTGAGTGACGTGCCCGCTAAAAGCCTCCTTGGTGTTACCGAGGGCCAATGCCTTCACCGATGATATATCGAGTCCCTTAGCCAGTATTTCGCTTTCTACGTCCTGACCTGGTGCGCGTTGTATATTCAGTGTCGCCGCGAGGGATCCCCCCGCTACGGAACCAGTTATGTTCGAAACCTTGTAGGCGTCGTTAGTTATGTCGACCGTGCCGCTCAGGGCGACCGGAACCCCGTTGCTCTCCGTCTTTATATTTGGGGAGGTGAATCGGAGCGTAGTATTCGAGACGATCATGTCGACAGAACCTGATGAGCCGATCATTGGACGTCCATGAAACGCCATATCCACACCAGTGGCTTTAACGGGGCCCGTTACTGAGTACCCCGATTGAGCTGGGATCGTAATGGTAAGGGGCGCATCTACCGAGCTGATCTTTTTAATCAGGAAAGGCCCTGAGGAAAGATCGAGGCCGGTGCTCTTCACGCCAACCGTAAAAGACGCCGCTCCATTTTCGGCTATCGTCCCGGACACTGATGAGAGTGTGCCGTTCACGTGGCTAAGGGTCACGTTTGGATCTCCATACGAGAACCCTTGAACGTTTATTTTATCGCTCTGAACCTTCGTTCCTTGGCCTGTAATCGTCGTCAGCGAGAAGGGACCCGAGAGTGAGCTGACGCCGTATCGCTCCCCCGTCGACCCGATAGCTTGCGCGTTCGTTACCCCTGCTGTTCCGGTCGCTCGAAAGGATTGCTCATCGATTGTGAGGGTCGCTTGAAGATCCGCGGTTCCAGCGAGACCCGAGGTGCCAAGGATCTGTTGAATGATGCCTATTCCTACCTTTGCGCCGGTGACGTTCGCGGTTACGGTTCCCGCGTCGATATCCATAGAGCCCGAGATCGTAAGGTTCGACGTTCCGGTTACGAGGTGCGCGGTGGTGACGGATAGGGTCTTTGGATTGGTCGAGTAACTGAGGTTATCAAGGGTCGCCGAGAAGGGGAGTCGTTTGTCTCCTTTAATCCGAATGGGAAGGATAAACGAAGCCTCTGAAGGGGAGATTGAGATGGTAGTGCCTTGCGTGGTTACGCCGCTGGTAATGTGAAGATCCTCAAGGAGGACGGACTGCGCGCCACCCGGACTCCGTTTGGAGAGCCGGCCGGAATCGATACTGATAATGTCGATGCCGGTGAGTGGTGCCTTGCGCTGAGGAGTCGTTGCCGTGGAGGAAGGGGCCGGAGCAGGGGCTGTCGGTAAAGAGCCGTTCGCCCGCGTGCCGGTGATCAGAACGACAGACGGGGAGCGGAGTGTTATTTGATCAAAGTCGAGGTGACGCTTGAGAAGCGCCCCAAGTTTTACCTCGGCGCTGAAGTATGGGGAGGTCACCTCGAATCCGAGGTCGGTGCCCATGACCTCCACGTCATACAGTACGATCTCAAGCGCGGGGATCAGTTTGAGGGTTGCCCGTCCATAGGTGACCGGGCACCCAACGGCGTCGGATATCTCAGCCATGATTTGGGGGCGATATCGCTCTAAGAGCGCTTGGGTGCCGAAATAGGTAGCGCCCGCTACAGCTATGATGAGCGCGCATGTAGTAATAACGAGGCGATTAGCGATCCGTTTCATTGGATAGAAGCGATATAAAGACCCGTCACAGGGTAACCGTCCCGCCCCTTCGATGCAATCGTTTCGCGCCCGTTACGTTCGACCGCAAGGCGGCGGTTGCTAGCGCGCGGCAGCCTTGAATCCGGCCTCAAGGTCGGCTCGGAGGTCGGCAAGGTCCTCAATACCCACCGAGAGCCTGATAAAGCCATCAACGATACCGCTCTTCTCCCTAATCTCCTTAGGGATCGAGGCGTGAGTCATAATCGCGGGATGCTCAATAAGGCTCTCAACGCCACCTAAGCTCTCCGCGAGTGAGAAGACCCGAACCGTTTCAAGGAACTTCCGAGAGGCGTCGAGCCCGCCTTTGATAATCATGGAGATCATGCCACCACCCGCGCGCATCTGGCGGTGCGCTACCTCGTACTGAGGGTGACTCTTAAGCCCGGGGTAGATTACACGCTCAACTTGAGGGTGGCTTTCGAGGAATGAGGCGATCTCGAGAGCGTTTGATGAGCTTCGGTCCATTCGTACCGCGAGGGTCTTCACGCCCCGTAAGATAAGGAAACAGTCGAAGGGGCTCGGTACCGAACCGATAGCGTTTTGGAGGAAGCCCATCCGCTCAGTGACCTCTTTGTTATCGCCGGTGATGACGATGCCGCCTACGACATCGGAGTGACCGTTGAGGTACTTCGTCGCGGAGTGCACGACGAGAGAGAACCCATACTCAAGCGGTCGCTGAAGATAAGGAGAGGCGAAGGTGTTATCGCACACCGAGATGTATCCCTCCTTGTTGGCGAACTCGGCGACCTGAGCCAAGTCCACCACTTTGAGGAGGGGGTTCGTTGGGGTCTCTACCCACACCATCTTTGTGTTCGGACGCCGAGCGGCTTCGAGATTGGCTCGCGCCGTCTTTGGATTTGAGAGGTCTACGTACGATACCTCAAGTCCCATCGAATTTTTACGGACCCGCTCAAAGAGTCGATACGTTCCGCCGTAGAGATCGTCTCCGGCGATAAGGTGTGAGTTCGCGGGAAGGAGCTCGAGAACGGTAGAGCTCGCGGCCATGCCACTTGAGAATCCAAACCCCGCCCCGCCACTCTCAAGGGCCGCTACGCAGCGCTCATAGGCGTACCGGGTCGGGTTGTGCGAACGTGCGTAATCAAAGCCCTTGTGTACCCCAGGGCTCTCTTGAACGTAGGTCGATGTGGCGAAGATCGGCGGAATGATCGCGCCGGTCATCCCCTCAGGCTCCTGTCCGACGTGGAGCGCCTTGGTTGAGAATCCTGCTTCGTCCTTAGCCATGGTTTTTTCTCCGGAGATAATTGAGGTAATCGATCTTGGTGATCAGTCCGAGGAACCGTCCGTTATCCACGATGATGGGTACCCGCTCTCGTTCAAAGAGGGCGAGCAGCTCGGATGCATCGGCGCTTGGTGGCAGTGTCTCGAGATTTGTCGTCATGAAATCCTGAACCTGACGGGAGAATTGATCTCGGTTCGGTGTTACCGCCCGCAAGAGATCCCACTCATCGAGGAGTCCAATAATCCTATCGCCATCCAATACGGGGAGTTGAGAGACTCCGTGTGCTCGCATTCGGGTGTAGGCGATGAGGAGGGTGTCGGTCGGCTCTACGGTGATGGGAACCTTTTGAGTGATGTAATCACGCAGGTCGCCGTAGTGTTCGCCGGTGAGGAGTCCCTGGTCTCGCATCCAGGTGTCATCGAACATCTTCGTGAGATATCGAGCTCCGGTGTCGCAAATAAACGTTAGGACTCTCTTCGGAGTGGTTTGTTCCTTGCAGTAGCGCAGGGCAGTCGCGACGAGGAGTCCGGCGGATGTGCCGGCGAGGATGCCCTCTTTGCGGAAGAGGTCTCGAGCGACGTCGAAGCTTTCGGCGTCGCTGACCGAATAGCTCTTTTTGACGTACGACAGGTCAGATACCGGCGGAATAAAGTCCTCTCCGAGTCCCTCAACGAGCCAGGAGCCGGACTCTTTGAGAACCACCCCCGTCTTAATGTAGTGGTCAAGGATACTGCCGATCGGATCGGCGAGGACCATCTCAGTTAATGGGGACACCTTCGCGAAGTAGCGAGCGAGTCCGGTCATCGTTCCGCCTGATCCAACACCGGCGATGATTGCGTCTACCTTATGGTCCATCTGTTTCCAGATCTCAGGACCGGTCGTTGCTTCATGCGCGGCGGGATTTGCGTCGTTCCCAAATTGATTGGTGTAAAATGAGTTGGGGATCTCCTGAGCCAGGCGTTCCGCCATGTCCTGATAGTACGCGGGGTGTCCTTTCCCGACATCGGAGCGGGTGATGACAACCTCGGCGCCCAGAGCTCTGACCGTGCGGATCTTCTCTTGGCTCATCTTGTCCGGGATGACCAGCACGAGCCGGTAACCTTTTAACGCCGCGACAAGCGCAAGCCCAAGCCCTGTATTTCCTGAGGTTCCCTCTATGATTGTTCCCCCTGGCTTGAGCAATCCCTGACGCTCCGCCTCCTCGATCATGGCGAGCGCGATGCGATCCTTAATCGAGCCGGTCGGGTTCTGGCTCTCAAGCTTCACATAGAGCTCGCATGGACCGGTGTCGAAGCGAGTGATTTTAATGATAGGGGTATTGCCGATGAGGTCGAGGACGGAGTGTGCCATAGGACGCTTTTGGTAGGCTTCGGATAAGATATACCGCAGGGGGGACCTGGTCCGAAAGGAAAAACTCCTCTCATTGGTTACCATCTCGGTCCAAGTAACTGGCGCGTAGGAATTTGCCGATGGGCGTAGTAGAGTGACGTTATGAAGGAAATTCGCACCGCAATTATCGGCTTCGGCCTCTCAGGAAGGATATTTCACGCCCGGGTGATGAAGTCCGTTCCTGGTTTTGAGATCTCTACGGTCGTCTCTTCCCGAGCGCGGGAGGTTGAGGATGAGTTGCCGCAGGCGCGCGTGGTTGCTTCCGAGGAAGAGGTTTTTCAGGACCCGAACATCGACCTCGTCGTCATCACCACGCCGAACGAATTACACGCGCCACTCGCTATGCGAGCGCTTGAGGCGGGAAAGCATGTCGTGGTGGAGAAGCCGTTCTCAGTTACCGCGAGTGAGGGTCAGGGTGTGGTGGACTGCGCAAAGCGGGCTAACCGGGTTCTTTCGGTGTATCACAATCGTCGGTGGGATAACGGTTTCTTGACGCTACGAGAGGCTCTTGAATCCGGACATCTCGGTACGGTCTACGGATACGAAGCGCGTTTCGAGCGCTTTCGTCCCGCTGTAAAGGGCGAGCGGTGGCGTGAGCAGGAGAGGGGCGGTTCGGGTGTTCTCTACGATCTTGGCTCTCACCTTATCGATCAAGCGGTATGTCTGTTTGGTAAGCCACGGGGGGTATACTGCGACCTCGTTGCTCAGCGGCCCGGAGCGGTAGTTGATGATTACTTTACGGTGCTTCTGGACTATGACGCGCTCAGGGTCGTGCTGCGCTCAGGGTGTGTTGTTGGAGTGCCAGGGCCGGTATTAGTTGCGCACGGGGATAAGGGCACCTTTATAAAGCAGGAGCTTGATCCGCAGGAGGATGCGCTCAAGGCTGGAAAAACGCCCGAGAACTCGGAGCCGTGGGGGCTCGACAGTGATAGCGCGCGACTTTTCGCGTTGAGTGCCGATGGCGCAAGAACACAGGTGCCGATCGCTACTATTCCTGGAAGCTACCATCGATTTTACGCAGAGTTGCATGCCGCGATTACGAGCGGTTCTCCCGCTCCGGTTCCCGCGGATGACGCGGTCACCGTGATCCGCATCATCGAGGCGTGTCTTCATAGTAGTCGCGAGAAGCGGTGGATCGGGCTTGGTGAGTAAGGAAAGCTCTCGTTTTTCTCAGCGCGCGGAAGCCTTGTGACTGAGCGTTTCGTACGCCCGTTGGATCTCAATCATCTTCTCATGCGCGACCTTTCGAAGCTCCTCTCCGAGATGCGCTACGCGGTCGGGATGATAGTCCCTCGCGAGCTCCTTGTATCGCGCGTCGATCTCCTCTTGGGTGGCACCTGGTGAGAGTTTGAAGAGGGCGTACGGGTCGCTCTTCTTCTCGGTGGTTCGTCGCTCGGGAGAGGATTCCGTTTGCTGCGCGCCGGCGCGCGCCCGCTCCTTTTCGCGCTCCTTTCTATCTTTCATGACCCGCCACACCGCGAGTCCGAAGATGATGACGTCGTCGAGTCGCCCGAAGGGGCCGAAGAGGTCCGGAATGAGATCGAGGGGGAAGACGAAGTAGACCAGCGCCAGGATCAGGGCCGCGTTTGGGGATTTGAGAAATTCCATACGGCCGGAGAATACCCTCAATCGGGCACCCCGACAAATGAGAGTTCCCCCTGAATGTTTCACGTCGTGTTAGGGAGATAGTCACCTTGAGGCTGTATAAAATACCTATCGGGGAGCCTCTCATGTGCGCTAACCTGGAGGAGACAGAAGGCCTTCCCATGGCCTATGCGCGTAGCGCTTCAACCTGTATGAGTGAGGAGCTCATGAGTAACACCGATATTAAACGAGAGATCCTCGCGGCGCTTAGTCATCCAGAGGCCGAGGACGGTTTGTATTTCAATAACCTGATCATCGTGCATGAGGAGGAGGAGCGTCCGATCGTGCGAGGTGAGGAGAGCGATGTTGTCGAAGCGCTTCGCGAGCTCGTAAAAGCCGGCACGGTTGTTACCACCGGGGACGGTCAGGAGACGATCTATAAATTGAAAGGAAGCCTTCACTAAGGCGTAGGTTGAACGTCTCGCGCCCTGACACGTGGGACGTTGTCGTTCAAACAAGAATAACGCGGCCGTTGATATGCCGCTTACGCGTCTGGGTACGCTATCTTGAGGAGCTCAGCGTAGTTTCGGCACACGTCGGTCGTTGTAAAGATTCCAACGAGTTTTCCATTTCGTGTAATCATCGCTGTTCCAACTCTGATCTCGGCCATGTGCATGACGACGTCATCCACTGGGGTGTTGTACTCAACGATATAGGCTTCAAGATTGCACACATCACCAACGTGAAGGGTTTCATCTGAATGTGAGGCGCCGGCGAGCGCGTAAGCGAGCTTGAGATCGCGGTCGGAGATGATTCCCACGAGGCGTCCCTCTGAGGTAACTGGAAGGTGTCGAATTCCCTCCGATGCCATGATCGCTTGAGCGTCATGAATCGTAATCGATGCCTCAATGGAGTGAGGGAAGGGGGTCATCATCGAGTCGATATGGGGCATCGGTTTCATAGGAACCTTATCTACTAAAGTTGTTACGTATCACGTTCGCGCGTACGCGGCGTATGCGCTGTGGCAGTCTGGTCACAGAGACCTCCACCTCGAGAGGAAAGGGGAATCCAGCCACCTGCTTGAACACAGTACTATCGGCCGGTACACCAGAATCCTTGATCCCGAGTGAAAAAATTTTAAGAGACTTCGGGGTCTTACGCAACAGGGTGTTATCGGCCGCTGGGCGCCCGGCGTCATTTCAAAGCCTTACCACAACCTTTGCCCGTGTTACCGGTTTTTGGAGAGTCCTAAGATCTCCCAGAGGTCCTGATAGGAGTGGATAAGGTGCGACGGCTCGAGGTTCCTGAGCGCGTCAAAAGCGAGGTATTTCCGGTTCTCTTCCGGTGAGAACCCGATGGTCCGAATTCCAGCGCGCTTTCCAGCGTTCACGTCTGCCCGTGAGTCTCCGATGATGTAGGTGTGCGATGGGGAGAGGTTGAGGCGGTTTAGGGCGTGGTGGATCATCTCGGGATCCGGTTTGCCGTGGGACACATCGTCGATAGTGATGATCTCGTCAAAGTGGTGGTGAAGGTTCCAGCGACGTAGAACGGGCTCGACGGCGGCCCTGCGTGAGTTCGTTACCACAGCCATCTTAAACCCTTCGTCGCGAAGGGCATGGAGGGTTTCGGGGATAAGGGGATAGTGGTCGACGCTACCCATGCGTTCGACGACGGTCGCCCACACCTGCTCCTTGAAGCGAGCACCGTCTCCGATACCATGATTTCGGATCACCTCATCGGTGCAGCTGTGGAAGCAGTAGTGAATAAGCTCTTCCTCGGATGGAGTGATGCCGTGATCTCGCATGGCGGCGCCGAACGCGCTTGTCCACGAGGGAAGAGTCACACCGAGGGTGCCGTCGAAATCGAAAAGGACCCCACGAGGGGTGCCTTGGTGTGATGGTGTGGTCGAAGGTGACATCGCTTGGATAGTACACCCTCATCGCGGCAAGGTAAAAGCTCTCGAAACCCACATACGGGTCTTTTTTAGTCGCGTCTCGTCGCCGCTGTGCGGTATTAGAGTCCCGACCGAGTCGAGTGTTCCTGCTCAATCGGAAACGGACATGCTCCAAAGCCTCCCGAGCGGAGGTGGGATTCAGTGTCTGCTATGCCCACCCTGCGTCTCGTGATCGACGAGGGGGCTCACGCTAAAGCAAGGACGTGGGGTCACTGACCGTCGACAGCGACTGCCCAGAGCTGCCGGCGGATGCCGTGCCTGTTGAGTCATCGCTGTTGACTGCCCCGCCAGCTCCGCCGCCGCCAGCACACGAGCCACCACTTCCTCCTCCACTTCGGGAAGCTGCGCTGACGCTACCAGTACCCCCGGCGGCTCCCCCGGAGCCGCCAGCTACGGAGCGAGAGCCTAGGTCATTTATGCTCGGGGCTAACACATGGATTATACCACCACCACCGCCTCCTCCAGGACCGCGGCTCACGCTGAATGTGCCACCGTCGCCTCCGTTGGCGGATATGAAACCACTGGCAGACTGGGAGAAGGAGGTCTTTGACGCCAAGATAATGACCCCACCAGCGCCTCCACCGCCGCCGGTAGCGCTTGCGTCGGAGCCATCTGCCACAATAGCTCCATTATTAACGAATGCCCCGGCTGCCAGAATCGTCAGCGATCCTCCACCGCCCCCTCCAAACGCCCCAAGCCCGGTGCCGCCCGCACCGCCCCCGATCGGGCCCGGGCGTAAAATTGTGCGAGCCATGGCCGCGGTCATGGAGCCACCGCCGCTACCGCCAGATAGAACTGAGGAGTTGCTACCGGCCTGCCCGTTTGAGGCCTGGCTAACGCTCCACCCGATACCGAGGATCCCAGCCGGTTTAATCGAGGGGAAGGAGTAAGACAAAGCCTGCAGGGAACCGAACTGCGTGGCGGTGGAGGATAACACTGAGATAGAGCCGTTGTTGGTGAAAGTGCCACTGCAGCGCAACACCGTCCCTGACGGCACGGTGATGATTATCCCGGAGTCAATTGAGCAATCGGTCCACTGTTTAACATGCTGGTCGGTAAAGGACGTAGAGCTTGTAAGTGAGAGAGCGCCCGCAGATCCGTCACCATAAACTCGGATCGAGCCATCTTGCCCGGTCGCGCCCGGTGCGCCATCAGCACCATTACTTCCATTGGTGCCCGCGACACCTTGGAGTGCGGCTCGAGTCGATATTTTTGTCTCGCCGGCGCGACACCGAGCCCTGAACACGAGCTTGTCGGTTTTTTTGTGTACGCAGGCCACGAACGTCTGAGCAGACGCATTTCCGACCAGGCCAACGCAAAACAAGAGGAGAAAGATAGAGAAACGTTTCATGGGGCTACTAGAAACCTAGACATGCCCGACGAGTGTTACATAGTTACCAAGGGGAGACTATCGATGAACTTTCACGGTGCAACACTATCTCGCTCCCACGGACCCTCCTGACCAAAGCGTGCCTCGATGGAGACGGAGCCGGGCAGGTGTCGTTGATATTGCCTTCCCCTTGGTACACCCTACCTTGGAATCGACGACGTCCTCCGACGACGATAAACGTAAACCGTTAGACGTCGATGGGTTGCGTAGTGCGTCTAATGTCGTCGTAGACGTATGCGAGCCCCGGGGCCGCTCCTACTCGGTTGGAAAGAGGTTCGGCACCGAAAGGTATCGCTCTCCGGTGTCGTAGCAGAAGGTGAGAACTGTGGAGCCCTTTGGAATTTCGGGGAGTTTTTTCGCCACGGCGGCGAGGGACGCTCCCGAAGAGGTTCCGATGAAGATTCCCTCCTCACGCGCCGCTCGACGGGCGAACTCGAAGGCCTCGTCGTTCGTTACTTGGATGACGCCATCCAGCAACTCCTTGTTGAGATTCTTCGGGATAAAGCCAGCGCCGATTCCCTGGATCGGATGGGGGGATGGGGAGCCTCCGCTGATCACGGGTGATGCCGCTGGCTCAACGGCGAATACTTTGAGCTTTGGAAAACGCTCTTTGAGGATCTCCGCGCACGCGGTGATGTGCCCACCCGTTCCGACGCCGGTTATGAGGTAGTCGATTCCTTGCGGGAAGTCGGTAAGGATCTCCTTGGCGGTCGTTCGTCGATGAACCTCGATGTTTGACTCGTTCTCAAATTGTTGAGGCATCCATGCGTCGGGCATTGAGGCGAGAAGCTCATTCGCTTTCTCGATCGCTCCCTTCATCCCCTTTTCGCGAGGTGTGAGGACGAACTCGGCGCCGTACGCCAACATGAGGCGTCGTCGCTCTACGGACATCGACTCGGGCATAACGAGGATGAGTCGATATCCCTTCACCGCGGCGACCATTGCCAATCCCACTCCGGTATTCCCCGAGGTCGGCTCGATGATTGTGCCGCCAGGCTTCAACGCTCCGCGGCTCTCCGCGTCACCGATCATGGCGAGCGCGATGCGATCCTTGATACTTCCTCCCGGGTTTGCTCGCTCGAGCTTGATATAGATTGAGCTCTGCCCAGGAAAGAGCTTGTTCACGCGAACGTGTGGGGTGTGTCCGATAGTGTCGAGTATTGATGTTGCTTTCATGGAATTTCCTGAGTTGATGTGATCGTGAGCTTACACCGAAAAGGGGGAGGGACAATGAGAGAAGAGGAAAGGGGGTTAAAAAACCTTTCGGTTAAGATACGCATCAGCTTCGACGCGGCCCTCAGCCTCCGATGAAAACGAGAATGCCGACTGATTTTAATCCTCGCTGCGCGGCGCAAAAAACGCCGAGCGGCGGAAGCCGGCTACGCCCTTACCGCACGCTGCCGAGCGATCTCGTACAACAGGATCGAAGCCGCGCAGCTCACATTGATAGAGGATATCGCGCCGCCGATCGGGATCTTCACCGTAGAGTCGCAAATATCCCAGTAGCCCCGCGACATCCCCACGGTTTCGTTGCCGAGGATGAGCACAGTTGGCTTATTAAAATCGACGCCGTAAACGAGGTCAGTAGCTTTGCCGCTACTGCCGATGATTTGGTAGTCAAACCCTTGCGCACGCGCGTTGTCGACCCACTCCTTCACACCGGTGTGTGAGGCGGTGGTGGTGACGGGAAGGGCGAAGACCGCCCCCATACTTCCTCGCACGACGAACGGGTCGTAGATATCGACCGCGTGCCCTGAGATGATTACCCCCTGGGCACCGAGCGCGTCCGCTGAGCGGATAGAGGAACCGAGATTACCGGGGCTTGCTGGTCGGTCGAATACGACCACGAGCCCCCCTGGCTGAGCGGGTATAATCGATGGATCGAGCCGCTTCTGCTCAACGATGGCCAGGATCTCCGAGGTGTCGTCCTTATCGCTCAGTTCGGCCATTAGTTCCGGAGCGATCTCCCAATGCTCTGAGGCCACGCCTGAGGATACGAGCTCCTGAGCCCATGAGGAGAGCGGCTTGTCGACCGCGAAGAGGAGGGCACGGACCTTCCATTGGTACTTTACGGCGAGGTTAATCTGAGCGACCCCCTCAACGAGGAACTCCCCGTGCTGGTGGCGCTTTTCGCGGTTTCTCTTGATGACCTCGGCACGCTGAAAGAGGTTGTCCCTCTTACGAACCTCGAGGGTTGTTGGGCGGCGGCGAGGGGTGGAGGGGGTAGAGGTCGACATGAATGGTGGAGACTTTGTTACAACGAGGGGAGGGTAAATCACTTCGAGGGGGTGGTCAAAGGGCCCAAAGTGGTGGTTTTTACCCCTCCGGCCAAACCCGTGTGATAATCAATAGAACAGGAGGGGTAATCTGCCGAAATTTTTGCTAATAGTTGCAATCACTTTTGACAGATATTCATCATAGTGATTATATCCTCTCTTGTGTTGTTAGCGGGTTAGGTTATCTGACTGAGCAGTACCGCAGGTGTCGAATGGAGCGTTTCCGAGACACACACCGCTCAGTTAGCCGTAAAGCTCTTTGTTTATAGGGGTCCGTGTGAACAAGTCAGAACTCATCGAAAAATTGGCTCAACGCTGTGGCATCAACGTCGTTCAAGCTGAAGAAGTTGTTAACCTTGTGTACCGCAAGATGCGAGACACACTCGTTAATGGTGGCCGAATCGAGATCCGAGGCTTCGGTAGCTTCGTGGTTAAGGAGTACGGCGCATACGAAGGCCGTAACCCAAAGACCGGTGAGAAGATTCCAGTTCCCCCAAAGAAACTCCCATTCTTCAAGGTCGGTAAGGAGCTCAAGGAGCGTATCGACAAGATCGAGGGCGAGGGACGCTAGTCCCCGCTACGAGGTTCACGGGGCTCGAAAGGGTCATGTGATGGAGAGCCGCCCCTTGTGAGGCGGCTCTTTTGTTTTTAAGGTCTGATAGAAGGTTCCCCAAGGAGAAATGTCCATGAACTCAGCGCATCAGAACGACGGTCAGAGATCCATTCATCTTCATGCAAAGGTGAGTGTCGCCGAGGTCGTGTCCTCCCGATATGGTGGGGGACGTGATGCTGAGCGCCCGCTCCTGTGGGACGAGCGACGGCCCGGAAAGGATGTGGTTCGCATTGACGGTGGTGAAATCCTTACCCTTCGGAGCTCTGCGATGCAGTCGACGCCAAAGCCGGGATGGATCCTCGTATTAACCGGTGGTTCTCTCCCCGAGGGGTATACCTGGACGCTGTACGGAATAACGCCGCGGCATTAAGAAGTGCGTTGTAGCGGCGGACGTTTACGTCCCACGTCTACGTAGACGTCCATCGTCTTACGTCCTACGGTCACGTCTCACGTCTCACGTCTCACGTCTCACGTCGAGTTCTAACGTCCGATGCGCTACGTCCCACGTTCCACCCCCTGGTCAAGCTTTTTCTCGCCCTCCTCGTCAGCCACGTATTTGTACCAAAATCGTAACCTTTTTCGGGGGGTGTCAATAATTTGAACATCCCTCAATGCCCCCTCGCATCTCAAAGATAGGTGAAAGTTGCAGGTGTGAAACAATTTGTTTCGGGCCCGCTTTGAGCGTGAGGTATACTGGGTCAACGCAGGTTGAATTTCCCAGGTTTTAGGAGTGAGTTATGGATAACCGAAACGAGCAGGTCCTTAAGGAAGAGACATCGACGATAACAACAACACTTGGTGAGTTGGTTGAGGCAGTAACCGACATCGCTCTTCAAGCTGGAAAGACAGAGGCAGAAGGGTACGCCCTCGCTTCGTTGACCATCGAGAAGCTCCTCCGCGATAAGCGTCGGCGCGAGATTTCAGAGGCGTAGCCAATCTCCAGGCATACGTTTCGAAGCTGACCCCCTTATGGCTCCTCCACAAGCTGTAAGGGGGTTTTTCTATGCCCGGAGAGGTGCTTTTGCTCCCGCCGAAGCTGATCGCAGCTTAAAAGCCGAGGAGAAGGGGACAAACCTGGCGGTTATACGGCCGTGGAGTGGCTTCAAGGCTCGATGTGTCGTACAAATGATGGACTATGACTACAACCACAAAAACCCCCGTAATCGCCATCGTAGGAGCCACCGGGCTCGTTGGAAATGAGATGCTTGTCATTCTTGAGGAGCGTAAACTTCCCGTCGCTGAGGTGCGGCTCTTCGCCTCGCAGGACTCGGTGGGTGAGGTGTACAAATTCAGGGATGATGAGGTCGCTGTGCGGCTCCTTGAGGAGGACTCCTTCGAAGGGGTGGATATCGCGCTCTTTGCGACCTCGGGAGAGCTCGCGGCCAAGTTCGTTCCTCTCGCCGTTAAGGCTGGAGCGATCGCTATTGATAACTCAAGTCACTTCCGCATGAGCCCGGATGTGCCGCTCGTAGTGCCGGAGGTGAACTTCGAGAGCGCGCGTGGAAAGAAGGTCATCGCTAATCCGAACTGCTCAACGATTCAGTTGGTTCCGGTGTTGAAGGCCATTCATGAGGTCGCTGGGTTGAAGCACGTCGTCGTCTCAACCTATCAATCCGTGTCAGGCGCTGGCAAAGCGGCGCTCGATGAGTTGTGGGGACAAAGTATCGCTGTTTTCAATCAATCCGAGATGACTCATGAGGCGTTCCAGCATCAAATCGCCTTCAACTGCATACCGCAGATCGATGTCTTGATGGAGAACGGGTTCACCAAAGAGGAGTACAAGATTATCAACGAGAGTCGAAAGATCCTCGGTATTCCTGATCTTCGGATCACCGCGACCGCTGTTCGAGTACCGGTCTTCTACAGTCACGCTGAGAGCGTGTTCGTTGAGACCGAGCGACCGATCACGCCAGAGGCGGTAACCGAGAAACTCTCCAAGATGTCAGGCGTTGTCGTGCACACGACCCCTGAGGAGTATCCGATGCAGCTCGATGTGGCTGGCACCGACGATATTCATGTTGGTCGCCTTCGTACGGATCCCTCCGTCCCGAATGGGCTGTCGATGTGGATCGTGGCCGATAACGTTCGAAAGGGCGCGGCGCTTAACGCTGTTCAGATCGCTGAGAGACTTTGTTCCGAATAGGAAGCTGTGGTTGTGAAGCACATCAAGCTCATAGTGGAGTACGACGGGAGTTGCTTCTTCGGATGGCAAAAGCAGCCGAATCTTAAGACCGTGCAGTCTGAGCTTGAGAAGGCTCTCTCGGTAGTGTGTCGCGAAGAGGTCGGCCCCCTCCATGCCGCGGGGCGTACCGATTCCGGTGTGCATGCGCGAGGCCAGGTAGTAACTTTTCGGGCTTCGAATCCCCCTGAGCTCCTTAAGATCGTAAACGGGGTAAGTCATCTGATGAAGGGGGAGCTTGCGGTTATCTCCGCGGAGATCATTCCGGAAAAGTTTCATCCCGGACACGACAGCACACATAAGCAGTACACCTATCGCATTATGAACCGCCCCTCGCCGGCGATCCTTGAGTCGCGGTTCGTGTGGCACATGCACCGACCACTCGACGCGGCGTTTCTTAACGAGATATCCCAGTGCCTCGTTGGAACGCACGACTTCTCTGGTTTTCGCGATTCCGAGTGTTGCGCGAGAACGCCGGTGAAGACGATCTATTCCCTCTCGGTGGAGCGAACGGATGATCTTATTGAGATCCAGGTTATCGGCTCCGGCTTCCTCAAACAGATGGTGCGCAACATCGTGGGCACCCTGGTGGATATAGGGCGGGGTCACCTAGCGCGTGATGCCATGCCAGAGATCCTCGCGTCGCGAGATCGGCGCCGCGCGGGCGTGACCGCTCCACCGCATGGTTTATGCATGGAGTGGGTCTCCTATGATCCCGTTCCGGAGTACTTGCTAGAGCGTGTTCGACGAAGGGCATTAAGCCCGGAATAGGGCATGGAAGCCCCCACCCGATACGTATCGAGCCGCCACAGAACGTAAGCCTTCAGATGAACTGAAACCCCGCTCCGAGGATTGAGGGATGGTGAGTAGTTAGAAAGCCCCTGGCTCTGCGGCAGAGCTACAGAGCTAGGGGCTCAACCTCTTCTGGATTGAAGAGGTGATATTAGTAGCGATCTCCGCCACCACGTCGGCCGCCGCCGCCGCGACCGCCACGGTCTCCACCACGACCACCGCCGTAGCCTCCGCCGCCGCCGCTGTATCCGCCGCCGCCGCCGCCGCCGAAGCCACGACCGCCGCCACCACGTCGATCTCCGCCGCCGGCTTCTTTCGGACGTGCTTCATTAACGGTCAAAGCTCGTCCGGCGACCTCCTGACCATTGAGTGCCGATATCGCGGCTTCAGCCTCGCCATCGGTGCCCATCTCGACAAATCCAAATCCCTTAGATCGTCCCGTATCTCGGTCCGTAACCACCCGAGCGGATGATACTGTTCCATGTTGAGCGAAAAGCTCTTGCAGATCGCGATCCTGTACGTCGTAGGAAAGGTTTCCTACGTATAATTTATTTCCCATATGTTTCCTGAAAGGACCGTTCAAGCTTTCATTAGCTTGGAAAAGAGTCCGGCCTATAGAGTCACACGAGACGAGGGCGTACGTCGATTGAAAAGGTCACTTTATTACGCTAGTGGCGGGGAATTTTTGCCGTAAGTAGCTGATTCGAGGTGGGGGCATAAGAAAGCCGCGCTCACACCTCACGCTCGAGGGTCGCCAAATAGCGCGATGTAGAGCTGGATGAAGCACGATGAGATGTCCTCCAGCAACATCGAAAGTCCGGTTACGCCATGGAATGCCCACGCGAAGACGAGCCCGGCGATGAGAAGATTCCACGCCGCGATGTAGGCGAGTCCCATATTGTACCCCCCTCGAATCAAGGAGATGTCTGTTTGAATGGGGGAGATGTCTCGCACATTGAGTAGGATGTCGATCCCATAACCCACGCCAACGACGATCGCCGCAATCTCTCGGTCCTCTCGAAGGAAGATCAAGGCGAGCACGACAGCAATAAAGGTGAACACCGGAGTGATGTAGGGCGCGAGTGAGATGAAGGCGTTGTAGTGTGCGGTGCTCTTTGTATACGAGTACTGGTAGTGCCCCGATCGTTCTCCGATCTTCATCCCTTTATGACGATTGCCTACGAGGTTTGAGACCAGAGAGTGTTTGAACTCGTGGATGAACACGGAGAGGTGTCCTCTAATAAACATCTGCGCGATGGCGGCGCCAGCGAGTGTGGCGAAGATAAAGTTCATCGTGGTAGTTGAGTTGGCGGTCTCAAGCCGGAGAAAAGTGAGGGTGGTGAACATGAGGCCTGTTGGCAAGAGCGCGGCGAGGGAGAGGTAGAACGCGAAGCCGCCGACGAGATCCTGCTTCTCAGCGCTTTCTGCCTGAGGTTGGGAATCATCTTCGTCGTGGTGTTCGAACGTGTCTGCCATGAGCGGTTCATTTAGGATACCCGCAGAGCTGAGATTTGGTAAACCGAGATTTTTGTGTTCGTGTGGAGCCAGGTATCGGACGGCTTCCATACAGCAGGGTGTTCTAACGGCTTGGGGGACAGACAGGGGGAAAAGGTGGGTTCTCAGTGCGCGAGATAAGAACCCTAGGAGGAGTTGAAAAGTGTCTCGCGAGACACTTGGGCTTTACGTGGTGTTGGGACGCCGACCGCCAACACTAGCACCGCCGGGAGGGGATGCTGTGGGAGCGATCGGCAGCGGGCCGGAGGACGGCACCTCCACCCATTGAGTCATCGGCACCCATTGGGTAGTGGGAACAGTCTCGGTCCTTGTTACCATCCAGGTGACGAAGATTCCCTGACACGGCCGAGTCACCGCAGCGACTCCGACCCCCGGAACGTTCATCCCCTGCGGGGCGAACCGGTAGGTTCTTCCCCCGTGCCGGACAAAGAGCTGTCCGGCCGTGATGTACGTCTCCGTGGGAACGCCGAGCTCCCAGGAGACGAGCCGATGCTCTATCAGATTACCGCCCCCGTCGACGAACACGGTCTTGGGGCCGTTCCCCAAGTTAATCACCGTCCACTCGCCGGGTCGGTTCTGATAGCTCACACCGACTGGCCCAACAGCCTCCATTCGGAAGCCGGGAAACGCGGGACTCTCCTGCCCTGGAGCCGTCCCGCCCAAAATCACCATCAGCATCCATGCTGCAGAAATTGCTGCAGCGGTTCTCACATTTATTCTCCAAAAAAACCAATCAAACAACCGCGCCTGAGGCACCGACAAGGCGCACTCGGCAAGAATTCACCTCAGTTGCGCACTGAGAATTCCCGTATGTAGATAATAATTACTACCTGTATCGCCGCCGCTAGTCATGCGTGGGATATGAATGAGGATAGGAATTGACTGATTCGGACGGGGCGCACCGTGACCTTTCTACTAATAGTAGAAACCAAAGTGAAATTCACTGGTACAGGCCAACTTTTGACGAATTCACTGGCTAAATTCACTGGTACAGGCCAACTTTTGTGAATTTAAGTTCACTGGTACAGGCCAACTTTTGACGAATTCACTGGTACAGGCCAACTTTTGTGAATTCCATACGCAACACTTCCGTAAGCCTCTCGATGTAAGAGGCACTATGCGTAAACCAAGAATGCCTCGAAGTAAAAAAATGTACGATATGTGTTTTCGGTCCATCAGGGGGTTGCCGCTGCCAGCGCGCGCTCTGACGAAGCTTTTGATTGAGAGTATCATCGGACGCTTGCTTTGCTCTGAAGCTATCATCGTATGTGGTTATGTATGGATGAGTAACCATGTCCACATGCAGGTGTTTTCTCTTGATTGTGCGGCACTTACCCATTTCCACGAGCGACTCAAGAAACGGCTAACGGACTTTCTAAAGCGTCTTCTAAGTCTCCGGCAACTAAATCTGTGGGACCGCCGAACGAACATCGGAGAGGTTCTCGATCTTGAAGCCGCCATAGCCCGGGTCGTCTATACCTACCTCAATCCGGTCCGTGCAGGACTTGTTCGATCCATTGATGAGTATAGCGGTTGCAATACCTGGAAAGAGTTTCTCTCGGTGCCTGCAGATGTTAATGCAAGCGTTGCAAAAGAGGTTCCGTGGGTTGTTCTTACCGATGTTGACCCGCTCTCTCAGGAGAATCCAGGGCTCTCTGAGGAGCGTGGTCTTATAAATACGATTACGGAGAAAGCGTCCTCCCGCACACGTAACATCGTACGTGTTATGCCCCTTAAATGGCTTCAGGCATTTAACATCGTAGATCCGATTGAGATTGAGAAGATACGACAGCAAATCATCAATCAAGTTCGACAAGAGGAAGCTCGGCTGGCTACTAAGAAAGTCACCGTACGCAGAATTGAGGGGTTTGTCGTTACAGATGCCTATGTTCCCCGAAAGAAGAGTCGGAAGATATTCATGTATGCCTCATGTAAAGAGCTTCGGTTGGAATTTCTGGAGACCTTCCACAGCTTCATTCGTCAGTGCAAGGAATGTTATCTCCTTATGAAGCAGGGACATAGGGACGTCCCGTGGCCGCCAGGGTGTTTCAAACCTCCGATCCCCCAATTATGTAACGCTCTCTGATAGCCCCAACGCATCCCAGGTTAAACTGGAGGCACCCGTGTATCCGCATACCGACAGAACTGACATCTTTTGAGCCTTCATGGGCTAAAAATCATTCCTTTTGGTGACATCACAGTGCGGTAGTCTATTTCTATCGCGCGAGAACGAGCGCAATCGGTAAGATCAAACAAATCAGATGCCGCAGTTAAAATTGGTGGGTTGCACCAGCTGGTGGAAAATTGGTGGGTTGCACCAGCTGGTGGCTGGGAAAATTGGTGGGTTGCACCAGCTGGGCAACCAGCTGGGCACCAGCTGGTGTGCGCAATCGGTAAGATCAAACAAATCAGATGCCGCAGTTAAAATTGGTGGGTTGCACCAGCTGGTGTACCAGCCGATGTCCGGGCTACTTAATGCCAAAGAGCCCGCCGAGTGGATTCTTCTGCTTTCCATCCGCGCCCTTTTTGCCCCCGAGCGCCTTTTCAAGGAGGCTTCCCGCCTTCTCCTCAAGGATCTTTCCGCCAGCGCCCTGAAGAAGTTTGGAGATGTCTGGAGCGACTACGAGCGCAGGGCTCCTTCCTTTGATCACGACCGGGATCTCGAGGAGCTTATTCTTGTTGAGCATCTTCTCTACCGTCTTCGAACGCTTCGCGAGCGACGCGGAGATGTCAGGCGCGAGGATGAAGTTTGATGAGAGGTTTAGGTCTCCGTCCATCGACATGGTGCCGCTACTCTCAAGGGTAAACGCCACGCTTGTGGCCCGAAGTAACTTAAGGTTGATAACGCCACCACCTAGCGAGAACTCGCTCTTGAGCTCCGAGATCTTGGTGTCTGGGTCGTTAAAATACTTCTGATGCTCAGGTGGGATATTTGACCGAAGTGACCCTTCAAGAAGCGGGATGTTCGAGACCTTCGAGAGGATGAGCGCGGGAAGATTCACACCTTTGAGGACGGCATCCTTCACGGTGATGTCCCCTGAACCGTTAACTGAGCGGGCGATATCCCCCATCGTCGAACCGGAGAAGTTCCCTTTGGATGATACTATCGTTCCTGAGACCATGCTCGCGAGTGATGGCTTCGTTACCTTGAGCAGTTCTCCGATCGAGATTCCGGAGAGGTTCGGTTGTGCCGAGAAATTTTTTGGTGCCACGAGTTGTAAGGTCGCCGGCAATCGCGCTTCTCCCCCGAAACCGTTAATCGTTAAGGACTGCACCGTAACGTTGGAGGAGGTAATGCGGGCCGCGGTCGCCACGCGGAGCGGTGTGTCTTGGAATGAGAGTTGGAGTTTCGGAGCGGAGAGCGAGAGATCTGAGAGCGCTCCCTGAACTGCGATTTCACCTGCGAGGCCCCGAACCTTCTGAGGCCCGGGGAGGTCCATATTGATCTCTCGAAGGTTGAACGGTCCCTTGATTGACGGCTGTCCTCCGGCAAGGGTAACCGCGAGCGATGTAGTGATAGATCCGCTCGGATTGAGCGCCATGAGAGCGGGTGCGGCGTCCTTGAGGAGTGTGGCGACCTTCTTAAGGTCTATCCCGTTCGACGTTACGTTGAGGTTTCCGCTCTGAGTCGTCGCATCGAGGATTCCATCGGCGTGAATGGATCCCACATCTGATGCCGCGTCGAAGGAGCCGATCGAAACTTTGCCCGAGTCCTGACCGTACGAAAGCCTTGAACCGGTGAATCGGACCGGTGGAAGAGGGGATGCTGCAAACGAGAGAGAGAGGGTTGGAATCTGGATCTCCTTGCCTTGTACCGCGACGCCGGCATCGAGATTGATAGCTCGAACCGGTGTGCGCTTATTGGTTGTTCGGTCGTCGAGAGTGAGTTCGCCATCTGAGATAGTGATGCGAGAGACCGTTACGTCGATCGGTGCTGAGGATGCATTCGCCTGAGATGGCGAGGGAGATGTCTGAGGTTGCTGGGAGGGTTGGCCTGCGGATTTCGCTGGAGTGAGTCCTTGCACCGTGGTGCCAGAGGCATCCTTAATAAGGGTAATCCGAGGTCGCTCGATCTCAAGATTGGAGATATCGAGCTTCTTGCTGAGCAGAGGACGCAGAGCGACCGAGGCTGTGAGCCCTCCCAGGGAGAGCGCGGCTGCCTTACCGTCTGCCGCGAGCACCTTCACCTCTTTCACGGAGAGGTGGCAGGTCGGAAAGATCGATGCTGAGATCTCACCGAGTTGTACTCGCGCGCCGAGAGCGGTCGAAAGTTGTTGCTCAATTTGAGGCCTGAAGGTCGAGACGATATCATTAAGTTTGTAGAGGGCAACCCCTGCGCCGGCAGCGACAATGATGAAGAGGGAGAGGAAGGAGAGCAGGATCTTTTTCTTCATAGTGGGGGGATCATAGGGCGTGGTCGCGTACGCCGCAAGGTGGTGGCTCACCCTTGGTGGCGGTGTTTGTCAGATCCTTGAAGCTCGTGGCCGCATGGCTCTTATGGTAGAGATAGCCACCTATGACAGATTTTATCCTCGCTCACAAAATTGAGACCTTCTGCCGCATCGGTTGTTCCGAGGCCGAGCGCTCATTTCCTCAACGTCTCCTCATCTCGACCCGTCTGGGTGTTGACGCGCGGCGCTCGGCGCTCTCAAAAAATCTCTCTGATTCGGTGTGTTATGCGACCGTATGTCAGATGATTCGTGAGATCGGGGCCGCTCAGCCATGGGTTCTCGTGGAGGAGTTGGCTGAGGTGTGCGCCGAGCGGCTCTTTGAGCGTTTCTCTCTCATCACGGAGATTCACCTCGTTATTGAGAAGTTCATCCTCCCCGGAGTTGAATTCGTTGGGGTTGAGATCCATCGGTCTCGTTAATCTCGAGCTCTTCCATCTTGTTGGGCTACCATCGCGTAGTATTGCTCGTCATCAACGGGGATGAGGGGGCCCATGCATCTCTCAGAAATTTGGGATTACTATTGGATAAACTTTTCCTGAGGGGGCTCAATGCAAACACAACCTCTCGAGCTAATCTTTTGGGTCCTTATCGCTGTCTCGCTTGTGGCGACCTATATGTTGCCGACTCTCCTCGCTGTTGGCCTTCATCACGAACGAGCGGGGTTGATAACATTTATTAATGTGACCCTCGGTTGAACTGGAGTCGCATGGTTCGCTTTGTTGCTGTGGTCGATTGATACTGAGTATCTGTATGGCTTGGTCACAAAGGGGCGCCCGAACGTTGAGCCGAAGGGAGCAATCGAGTCGTAATCTTTTTCCCGTACGACAAGGATCAAGGGGGGGAGTTTGCTCTTCGCTACCTCTTCGCCCTCCGCGCCGCTCGCGCGTCTTCAGCGGCTTTCAGAGCCTGTCTAGCTCTCTTGGAATCGATGCAGCGTAATGCATACGCCGCGGAGCTCGCGACGCCGACGTTCTCATCGTACATGAGCTGGATAATGCGTGGCACAGCTCCCTCCGCTCGTTCCCCACACTTGGCTATCAGGAGGAGCGCTTGATTACGTTCGCTCGCCTTCTCGCTGTTGAGCGCTCGAAAGGCGGCGGGGAGCGCTTTCTCATCGCAACAGCCTGCGCTGAACGCCAGTATCGTTATGAGCACTAACGCTCGAATCGCTCTTGAGGTCCGCCTCATACAACTCCACGACGACAGACCCGAGAACCGATAACCACCAAGCCGGCGGAGATGAGTAACATGGTTGAGATTCCATGCCCCGACATGTAGGCGGTAATTATAGTGGAGAGGAGGGGAATAAGCATCGACGTGGTTGAGATAGTTACGACGTTACCGAATCTCATACCGACGTCCCAGAAGAGGTACGCGACGGCCGCCGCGCATGACCATCCAACGAGGAGCAGCCAATCCAGCATGTGAGGCTCTCGCGCTTCGTCGGCGAACGAGAGATTCGCGACGATAAGGATAACGCTCCCGACAAGCATATAGAACGGAACCGCAGATGCGCCGTCGGGGTTCGAGAGTTTGCGGGAGAAGTTACTATACAGTGCCCACGCAATCGCGTCCAAGACCGCACATGAGTAGGCCCATGGATTGAGGTGGGTAAAGAGATCGTGTGTGGCGCCCGCCGGAGCGGTAGCCAGTTTCACCAACAGTACTCCTACGAGGACCGCGAACATCCCTGGAAAGAGCCACCAGGTGGCGCGCTTATGCAGGATAGGGATCGAGAGGAGAAGGGTAAGGGATGGCCACAGGTAGTTGAGGAGACCCGTCACTAAAAGCTCCCCCTTCGAGTGAACCAATGAGACCGCTAGCCACGAGAGGGAGAGATTAAGGATCCAAAATGTTCCGCACACGAGGTGACACGTGGGAGAGTGTAGTCCAATTCGTTTGAGGTCTCCCCGCATGTATGCGGAGAGAGTGAGGATCGCTCCCGCGATTCCGAGTTCGAGTCCGGCGGCGCGGAGTGGCCCGAACGCCTCCCCAAGAACGTTCATCAGGAGGATCGCCATACTCCAGATGAGGCATGAAATTATCCCGGCGAATGTTCCTTGAAGTGGTGTGATGGATATATGGGACATCGTGGGGCCTACGTTCAAGACATAGTGGCGGCTTTGGGGGGAGGAGCCAAGGGTTAAAGTGGTGGTCTCCGTTCGAGTCGCGGGCACGTGAACGTGCTCGTAAACGTGAACGTGAACGTGCCCGAACGATGCTTCGCTTATGTCTGAAGCTAATTTAGTAGGGCAATATCGGGTACGTTTACGTTAACGAGCACGTTCACGGTAACGTGGGGCCTGACAACGACGGAGCGGTATCGAGGCAGTTTGAGAAAAAGCCCGAACAACCGGGTGTTAAACAGTGTAATTCCAGATATCTACCCCCTCTACCTATACGTCTCGGCATATATAAGGTACAACCCATCTGCCACGAGGGAGTAACCATAGGATGTCATTACGAATCGTTATCAGCGCTGGAGAGGTTTCAGGGGATCGACACCTCTCAAAGGCGGTCGCTGCCCTCAAGGCTCGATATCCCGAGTGTGAGATTCGGGGGATGGCGGGTCGCGAGTGTGAGCAGGCCGGAGCCGAGCTCCTGGTTGATTGCTACCGAAGTGGGGCGACCATGGGCTTCGCTGAGATCCTCAAGTCGATCACCAAGATCTTCGCCTCCTTTAAGACGATGTCGAAGCTTATCCGAGAGTGGAAGCCCGATGTGCTCGTTCTCACCGATTACCCTGACTTCAATATGCGGCTCGCTAAGGTCGCGTACCGAGCTGGTGTTCGAGTGGTCTACTTTATTCCGCCAAAGGCGTGGGCATGGCGCCCCGGACGGGTCGAACTCATTAAAGAGTTCGTCACGCAGGTCGCCGCTATCTTTCCCTTTGAGAAAAAGTTCTACGCGGACCGCGGCTATTCTCACGTTACCTACGTAGGGAATCCCCTCGGTGACAAGGTTACGAACGAGTGGCCAGAGCGCTACAACACGCTGCTCATGTTACCGGGAAGCCGGAAGTTTGAGGTTGAACTCATTTTGCCCCCGATGCTTCGAGTATTCGAGCGACTCCGTCGTGAACGACCAGCGCTGAAGGGGCGGGTCGTTGCGGCTCCTAATATGGATCCGGAGAAGCTTGCGGCGTTAGCGCGGAGCGTCGTATCAGAGGATACTATCGAACACCTCTCATGGACGCACGATGATGCCGTGCAGGAGATGCGAAAGGCGCGCGCGGGTATCCTAAAGTCCGGCACCTGTAACCTCGAAGGCGCTGTGGCGGGTATTCCGTTCGTGTCGGTGTACAGTGGCTCGTGGGTGAGCAAGGTGATAACCTTCTTTCTCGTGCGACTCAAAGAGTACTCTCCGGTGAACATTATGCGCTCCGGAACGGCTCGCGAGGTATTCGGCGTTCGAATCGATGAGGATGCCCTTGAGCACGCTGTCATCGAGATCCTTGATGATGGTCCCCGTCGAGAGGCGATGGTTGCGGCTCTCGGAGAGGTTCGTACGATGTTAATGAGTTTCGATGTTCCGCCAGGAATGACCCACGCGGGAACGGCTGCTGAGCGATTGGCTTACGTCATTGAGTCGGTGGCGCGGGGTGACAGGAGCGCTCAGGTGAGCGAAGAGCGAGGAGCGGAGAACGGGTAATGTACAGACGTGTTTTACAGTATCTCAAAGCCCACAAAGCTGGATTCTTCAGCGCCCTTATCTGCATGGTTATCTTTGGTGGTACGGACGGCGTCGTTCCGTTCCTTGTGAAGTACATCCTTGATGGGGTATTCACCAATCGGGATGAGAAGCTTCTTTGGATTCTTCCCGGCGTTCTCATGGGCTTCGCGATCATTCGCGCTGCGAGCGATTTCGGGCAGCAGTTCCTGATGGCTCGGGTAGGACATCAGGTAACCGAGGATATTCGAAACGATGTCAACCGACACGTACTCTCCCTCTCTCCCGATTTCTTCGTGCGCCACTCCACCGGAGAGCTTCTCTCACGTGTGACGAGTGATGTGCTCCTTATTCGAACCCTTCTCACCGACTCGTCGGCAACGATCATTCGTGATCTCATCCGTCTCATCGCGCTGATGGGGTCGTGCTTCTACCTTGATCCAACGCTCTCAGCTATCGCGATCATCTTCTTCCCGATGGCGGGCGTTCCGATCGCGAAGATCGGCAAAAAGATCCGTCGACTCTCGAAGCGGGGTCAGGACGCTATCGGTCAGCTCTCTGCGCTCTTTCAAGAGAGTATGCAGGGTCATCGGGTCGTGAAGATCTTCTGTCGTGAGGATTATGAGCAGGCACGCTTTGAGAAGGGGAACCACGAGCTCACTCGGACCTTCATTAAATCGGAGCGGATGCGTGCCGCCGCTGGGCCGATCAACGAGGTGCTTGCGAGCTTCGCCATCTCTGGCGTGTTGATGTACGGAGGCTACACCGTTATCTCGGGTGTTCGCTCATCGGGCGAATTTATGGCCTTCCTCGTCTCCGTGTTCCTTATGTACGAACCGTTCAAGAAGCTCACCCGTGTGAACGCCACGATTCAACAAGGGATCGCGGGCGCTCAGCGTATCTTTGAGATCTTGGATACCAAACCCTCTGTCACTGAGCCGGCGGTATGTAAGCCCCTCCCTACTCGGTACGATATCGAATTAAAGAATGTGGCCTATGAGTATCCCGCTCGAAACGGTGGGGATGAGCTGAGCCTCGCCCTTGATGGGATCTCACTCGTCATTCCCGAGGGGAAGAAGGTCGCGCTTGTTGGCTTCTCTGGCGCCGGAAAGAGTACGATGGTGGATCTCATTCCTCGCTTCATTGATCCTTCGAAGGGTGGGGTTTTGCTCGGTGGAGTTGATCTTCGGGAGCTCTCGCTCAGCGGACTCCGTGGACGGATGGCGATGGTGGGTCAGCACACCTTCCTCTTCAACGACACGATCTACAACAATATCGCCTACGGTAACCCCTTAGCCACACGCGCAGAGGTTGAAGCCGCGGCTAAGGCTGCCTTTGCCTACGACTTTATCATGCAACTACCTTCCGGCTTTGAGAGCCTCGTTGGAGAGGGTGGTATGACCCTTTCTGGTGGAGAGCGACAACGTCTCGCGATCGCGCGCGCTATCTTGAAGAACGCGCCGATCCTTATCCTCGATGAGGCGACCGCCTCACTCGACAATCGAGCGGAGCGGGAGGTGCAATCGGCGATTCAGGCGTTAGAGCAGGGGCGCACCACTGTTGTGATTGCGCACCGACTTTCAACTGTTCAGGATGCTGACCTTATCGTTGTGATGAGCAAGGGCCGGATCGTAGAGCAGGGCACCCATGCGCAGCTTCTGGATAAGGGGGGAGAGTACTCGCGGCTCCATGCGTTGCAGTTTCGGGAGAGTGAGGACGCTGCGGTCGCTACCTCCGTTGCGTAGTTTGTCGGCCCGCATGGTCTCTCTGACAAGGAGGGGAATCTACTTGTGCCGAAGATACACGAGCCCCATCAAGCTTACAGCCCAGTTTGAGACATCAAAATACTCACAAGTCGTACCAGTATAACCAATACATCCGACTAAAGAAGCGTAGCGTTAATCGCTGTGTTACGATCCACTCTGAGGCCCGTGAAATAATAGCGTCGAGTGCTCGCTCGCACGAGAGACGACAAGGTCCGGGGCCATCGGTGAAATTCAAGGAAGAGACGAATATCAACGGAGACTTGAGAAACGAAAGCCAGAAGACTTTCACCTACACGCTCACGAGCTTCCGCCTTCGCGAACGCTTCGGCGGACAGGGCGGTGGACAGGTAAGCGGCTTGCCCGCCATAGCTCGCTAGAGCGTAGGCGGGAACGCCTCAAACCTCAGACTGAGAACTGAACTCATAAGCCTCGTATGAAAGTGATAAGTCGCTACATGCGCAGAAGTAGTATGACGTCCTGAATATGGGTAGCGCTTTACTCACAAGTAAGTGTTCCTTTCCAGAGGGCAATGATTCCTCAAGCTCCGAGAGCGTTCGTGCTGTCGCAACACCAGCGGGGACCCGAAGCCGCGCGAGCTCCGACAAGATACCTTCCTCCATCCGCTCATGGGGATCTGCAAGCGTTCGGTCCACATCGAAGATGAATGCGGATGCTACGGAAAGCCGTCGAAAGGCCACGTCGGGAAGAACATTGTCGAGGGTGCTACGCATGTGAAGCGCTCCCAACTTGATTACATCTCACACTTAGTAGCGCCCAAAAACGACGCCACCTTTGCACCCTGAGCGACACCAGCTTCAAGGGCTCCCCGAATGTCACCTCTCTGTGCTAGCCACCGTGCGATACACGCCCCCTGAAATCCGTCCCCGCATCCGGTTGTGTCAACAACTTGATCAACCGGCAGCGCCCCTTGCTCATACGGCTCACCGCCGTGAAACGCGACGACCCCTTTACTTCCAAGTGTGAGTACGAAAAGGGTCTGCGGATGGATTCGGGAGATCTCACGAACATACAGCAGATCCTCCCTTCGCCCCCCGACAAAGATGAGATCAAAACACTCCGCGTACCGTTGGACAGCTGCGTGTAGACCTCCCTGATTCGGTCCATCAACCGAGAGGTCGGCTATCTTGATCACTCCACGCACGTCGTGCGCGATAGAATCAAAGAGCGCCTCA
This sequence comes from Bdellovibrionota bacterium, assembly GCA_044345405.1. Classification (GTDB taxonomy): domain Bacteria; phylum Bdellovibrionota_C; class UBA2361; order UBA2361; family OMII01; genus OMII01. The sequence continues at coordinate 14,919 of JBIJBE010000021.1, read as the reverse complement.
AGGCCATCGGAGAGCGGAATATGGAGAGCATCAAACTGATAAAGATTCCACTCTGCAAGATCCTGAACCGAAAGGGAGGAAAGCACACCCGTTCGATACCCATCAAAGACACGCTCACCATCTGGTTTGATGAGGATGCGTTGTTCTGCCGTACGTCCATCCCGCACCCTAATCTGATCGCACGGAACACCTCTTTGAGCGAGCGTTTCCAGCACTGCCACGCCATCCGGGTCGGTGCCAACAGCGGAACATACACGAGCATCAACGCCGTACGCCCTGGCATTCCACGCCACGTTGAAACTGATCCCGCCCACATACCTCCGCGCGATAGTGACATAATTGTCTACGGCCACGTCCCCGATACAGGCTAATGAGAACATACAGCCCCCTCCTGTCGTCGAATAACTGCCTCGACTAGCCTCTGACACCTCTCTAGGTCGAACCGCCCATCCACCTGCACAGAACTCGCGACGACCGTTCCATCGCATACGACACCTAATCTCGAGGCGTTTTCAGCTGAAAAGCCACTTCCAACCAAGAGGGGCACCCCATTGGCGTACCTACGCATCTCCTGACAGTCAGCAATTGTCGGGGGCTCACCAGTGACGGTGCCGGTTACGATGAGAGCACGTGCGCCGTGGTCGATTGCTAAACGGGTGGATTCAGCCAGGGAGCGGCCCGACAGATTCCTACCGTGTTTGACATGAATATCAGCCCAGATCTGCGGGAAGAACTCAGGAGAGCGTCGACGGAGATCTGCAACCTCGTTGGTACACTCCCGCACGATGCCCCACCGCACCTCGGTGTCATCCGTGAAGACATCCAGCCGAACAAAATCAGCCCTGCCATCGATCCCCGCTCGAATAGTCCCCACCATGTCATAGAGGATCTCGAAGCCAACCGGGAGCGCAGTGGCTGCTTTGACGGCCTTAATCAATTGGGCCGTATTCTCGATATACTCATCGGAAACGTGAAGGGCGTGCGGACGATCTCCCTCATTCTCAAGCAGGATCCCCGTGAATCCGGCCCGCTCTAACGTGCGCGTTTCCTGGATTGCGAATTCAATAACGCGCTCTATCCCAGGGGAGCTCTCGTAACCAGGCATGGGCGGGAGGTGAACAACTCCGGTAAGATTAAAGGGTGAACTTGTACTCATATCGATCGTCACGTGTCAGGCGTTTATCGTTGCGGAGATATCGGCGGTATAGACCACCGCGCAAGGTAGGCATCTCCCTGTGACCACTTTGGCGTAGCCTCATGCAAAACTCCAGTGAATTCAGATCGAGCCTCAATCCGCTTTCGCTCCATACTATGGACAGCCTCGAGTGCGGTTGGGAATGTCGCTCGCTTTTCAACAAATGTCCTCGCCGACGCGTCGATACCCGTCAGCACACCTCACTGCCACACCGGAAGGTACGGTGAGTCAATCGGCACGAGCACCGGCTCTACCGTGCCTTTTTCTCCACAACGAAAGCGCGTAGAGCTCTCATTCCGCTTCGGAAGACACTCGAAGGTATCCGCCACGAAAACCCCTTCCTTAGCCAGATCAGGAGCACCCCCTTTAATCGCCACATCGTTCACGAAACCGTAAACACCCGGATTGTGACTATACATGAAATGCACCTGCTGAAGATTAAGCGACTCCCGTCCCTTGACAGCCATCGCAGCAAACAGTTTCTCGACCATCGTTCCCCAACACCCAGTGTCGACAATCACCACGCCGTTAGGGTTGTCGAAACGCTCCTGCCGTAGATAGACCTCCTTTAGTTCCTCCTGTTCCGTATCTACATCGGTCGGCTGTGCCCGATTAAAGTTCTCATCGAATATCTTAAAATGCCGTCGATTCAGCGTGACGTAGCGAAGCTGGAGATCCTTATCCAAAAACTCCGGCATCTGGCCAATTATCTTGGCGGCTCGGTAGTACGGCTCCGCATCCCGCGCGAGGAACGCGACGGTGGCTCCCCTGGGTGCGTGTGCAAGAACGTTCTCCACAAACCTAACCACGAGGGGACCGAGCACATCCCGCCCGGCAGTATAGTACAGCTGTGTTCCTTCCCTCGCGATCGCAGCCTTTACCGCCCCCTCGAAGTTCTCATCATCGCTCACATGCTGCTCATCAATACGGCGCTCAATCGCGGTAAACAATCGTGAGACGTACTGATGAACGAGGGAATTGAGGTCCGGCGAAGCATCACAGAGGGACCGCACACATCCGTCGCGCTCGGTCTCCAGGATTATCTTGAGCCTCTCCACGGAGGGCCCATAAAGACCCGCGGATAGAGAAGACCCAGAAGGACCGTGAGACGTAACGCCCTCCTCATTAGGATTGTTGGTATAGGAAATACCCATCGATGTTTCGTTGCTCCTCACCAGACCAGCCATAAACAAAGATGGAATTGAGATCCCCCAATCCCACTATCGTCGCTGACCGTGATTGTAGGTAAGGTTGAAGAGGCAACTACTCTGCTAACGATTCAGAGTAGGAGGAAGATGGGGTCGAGGTCGCCCAACCACGAGCCGCGGCTACAACAAGGAACACTTACTTGTGAGTAAAGCGCTACCGATATTCGGGACCTCGTACTACTTCTGCGCATGTAGCGACTTATCACTTTCATACGAGGCTTATGATTTCAGTTTTCAGTCTGAGGTTTGAGGCGTTCCCGCCTACGCTCTAGCGAGCTATGGCGGGCAAGCCGCTTACCTGTCCACCGCCCTGTCCGCCGAAGCGTTCGCCAAGGCGGAAGCTCGTGAGAGTCTAGGTGAAAGTCTTCTGGCTTTCGTTTCTCAAGTCCCCGTTTATATTCGTCTCGTCCTTGAAATTCACCGATGGCCCCGGAGCTTGTCGTCTCTCGTGCGAGCGAGTACTCGACGCGATTATTTCACGGTCCTCAGAGTGGCTCCTAACACAGCGATTCCCGCTATGCTTCTTTAGTCGGATGTATTGGTTATACTGGTACGACTTGTGAGTATTTTGCTGTGTCAAAAAACTGGGCTGTAAGCTTGATGGGGCTCGTGTATCTTCGACACAAGTAGATTCCTCAGGTAAAGGATAGGAGCCTGGCTCCTGGTACACCCCAACTTTCAAAAGTAGGCGAAGTTGTTGATATGGCGGGATAGCTGAAACTATTTATGATATGCGCTGCGGCGCTCGGGCGTCCTCGATAAAGTAGGGTGTACCAGAGGATTGGGCTGACCCACCTCGCGAAGGTGCTGGGAGCCTATGATCGGTAGGCTATCACTACTACGTTGCAGGCCGGCGGCTCCATGGCAGTATCGGAGGCTTCCTCTACTTGCGCTTTAAGGCGCATCTTGCCGGAAAGGTTGTTGATAAACAGGGGTGTCTCAGGAGTGTAGAAGAAAGTTCCGAGGCCGTAGCCGGCGGAGGTGTGTTGTGTTTGCTCCGTAAGGTCAAATGGTATTTCGACCTTGAAATTGTTGAGAGTGATTTTTGGATCGGTAGACTCAATCGACAATGGAATGGAACGGACTCCTTGGCCCACAATAAATGTCGAAGCGGTGAAGTTGCAAAAGATCTGGGTCACAAAAAACTTCCCCCGAGGCAGAAGAAATTGGCTGGTTCCGGTGAGGGAGGTCTGAACTGCACGTCCAGTGAGGAGGTCGTCCTTGAAAGATGTATATCCAGTTGGTTCCGCGGTGCTTGTTGTCGCTTGTCCAAGTAGAGTGAGACCTAGTGCGATTGTTGTCGATTTTAGTTTGCGCTTCATGACTTCCCTCCTGAAGGTTATTTGGTCCACGGCCTCAGTCGACGACTTCCGGTTAGGACTTTATGAAACAGGTCGCTCTTAAGCGATTTGTTGGACTACGAAGGATCCCCAATAGGCCGCCTGTGTCCGGCCTGTTACGCGGTAAGAGGTTGGGTTGTGGTTCTTCTCCCTACAGATACACATCCGTTTCTCCTGCGTTGTGCTGATTGATCGCGAACCTCCTAACCGCTTTGAAGTTCTGTAGTCGTTCGTGCACCGCTCGCTGAACCCTCCCCGTTCCCAGGCCGTGGACGACCTTCACGTGGTAGAGGTCTGACAGGATGACGGCATCGAGCCAAGAGTCCAACTTTCGGATCGCCTCATCGACAGTGAGGCCGTGAAGGTCGAGGGACTGCGGGGGGCGAGGGGAAGGGGACGACCGGAGAGGTTGCGATGGTGAATAAGAGCGTCCCTTTTTTGATTGAGGCGGAGCCAGGTCGCTCGCCACACACGTTATCATGAGGGAGCCGATCGCGATTCGGTATCGCTCTCCGCCAAGAGCCCACTGGTCCAATCCTCTGGTACACCCTAACTTATCTAAGCCGCCCAAGCGCCGCAGGGCATATCAGAAATAGTTTCAGCTACCCCGCGATATCACAACAGCTTCGCCTAATTTTGAAAGGTAGGGGACGGGTAGGGGAAGTTTCGGGAGAGGTCGTGAGAAAGTAGCCCGGGTATGGGGAAAGAAAAGTAGGATGTACCAGAGGATTGGGGGCCAAATACAAATCGTCGAAAAAACTACTCGTCCTAGCGTTAGTGTTCTTTGCTATCGCCGCAGGATTGTTTTTCGGGCGTGCGGTAACTGGCACCTTCTTTAACGATGATCAAGTCATCACTTGATACTCATCTAATCGCTGTCGCTGGTACAGGGCAACTATTCACTATGCTGAAATCTCAATCGTTTTGCCGCCCGGTACTCATGTAATCTCATGCCTCGGGAGTTGCCCTGTACCAATGCTGCTGGAGGAAAATGCCGTGGGGAGCAGGCTATCAAGCCAGAAGTTAAGAAATTCCACTAAAGAAGACTTGTCGAAGTGTCGACACTATCGAGCAGTGTGACAACTACTAGTAATGTAAACCGTGGAGCTCTCAAAATAGCCAACTCCTCACTACGATTCTTAGTGACTATCATAAGTTTTCTCGATAGTTCTTCAGCTATATCAGAGACCGCACCGATTCGGTCATCTTCACCTGCGTATACAGGACGCCAACCGGTTACTTTAGGGTCCAACCTTGCTGATGCAATGTATAGACGTAAGGAAGATTGCGATTTTCGAGCACGCCAACTATCGGCTACCACGTGGAGTAATGGCGTTGGTGTAGGCGAATTAGAGGCTACCCGACAACAAAAGGTTCTATTTACCAAGAAGCGAACTCGTAGAGCTGCCTGCATAGAATTTAATCAATCAGCAGTAGTTCCTAGCCTAAAAAACTGGTGGTTTCTCGTCCCTCAAGAGTACCAAGAGTTTACGACCACCGTAGAAACTCTAAAATCGAAGGATGGTCTTTATCATTACAGCTATTTGAGTGGTTATCGAGAAGACAATCATATTTTTAGCTTCATGGGCGTGTCACAAGATCTCTATGAAAAAAAGATATCCAAAAAATGCTCTCCGGTTGGCCCTCAAAGTCGAGAACACTACGAGCCTGGCTCAAAGTACATAACTATGAACTGTAGGACTGAGATAAAACATTCTATTTGGGCCAACTATAAAGGAACGTTGCAGGTACGAGAGTTCGCAACTGAAGAACGAAAACAAATCAAAGATGATGATTTAACGTACTACCGGTCATCCTCTGAAACATTTCTTGCTAACGATCCTTCAAACGCATTACTGTGTGAGAATCCTCTCCGAAATGGTGTTCCTCCAGAGGGATGTACGCGAGAGATTCTCAATGATCACGAACGTAAAATCATTGATGAAAAAGCAGCTCAGGTGCAATGATGTGCCTCTCTAAATAAAATATCTGGTGTGGTACCACTGGAGGTGTAGCTGTAGGTACGCAACGGTGGTATTAAATCTTGTGCCAGTCCACCTTTTACAATAAGTGGTTGTGGCTAAAGCTGACTATTACGATCTGTAGTAGGCGACAACCAGTACCTACCTAAGGTGAGTGGCACCAGCACCTAGATATCAGCCTTCTGGGCTACGGAGGATCGGAGTGGACAGTATTTTTGAACTTATGAGACCCCCCCTTCTCTGGTGCAGCCCAACTTTCGTGAATTAAAGATGCAACATTTGTGCACGCCTCTCGATGTAGGAGGCACTATGCGCAAACGAAGAATGCCCAATCCTCTGGTACACCCCAACTTATCTAAGCCGCCCAAGCGCCGCAGCGCATATCAGAAATAGTTTCAGCCACCCCGCGATATCAACAGCTTCGCCTCATTTTGAAAGGTAGGGGACGGGCAGGGGAAGTTTCGGGAGAGGTCGTGAGAAAGTAGCCCGGGTATGGGGAAAGAAGAGTAGGGTGTACCAGAGAATTGGAGTACCAGAGCATTGGACCAGAGCATGGGGCATCCCTCCACTACCAGTAGGGAACCTCGATGCGCGTTCCCTCTCTCGGTTGTGTAGCAACGTTTTCATTCGCTGCGCTACGGCGAGGCAGGCTGACCGGCGCTCCCGTGTTTCGAGTTCGCACCCTGGGAGGGCGGCCGGCCTACCTCGCCGTAGCGCAGCGTAGGAGGGTGTCGGCCGCCGATACGTTACGCAAAGGGAGGGTGTTTCGCTTCAGGCAAGACGCCGGCCGCTGAGAGGGTGCGCAACGCCCAGTGTTTTTTGTCCATACCAAGACCAATCTTTCGGGCAAACCCCAATCAACTGGCTTGGAGGGTGGTAGAGGGCTAGTGTTTCGACACCAGTTCTCGAAAGTTCTAGGAGAGAGGGAGTTTCAATTATGAAATCAGTAATCAGTGCCTTGATTCTCATGACGAGTATCGCGCTCTCTTCGGAGAGCTACGCCGAGTCTTCAAACAGGGGCGCCGTGGTTATCATGAAAAAGCCACGTAACACATGTGGATATCAGGGAACTCTCGTCCTCTGCCGCTCTTCGTTTCTCATCGGCGCAAAGGTCTATGTAAGAACGCTGTACAGCTCTACTGTCCGACTCGCGAACACTAATCGACGTGGAGTTTTGTCTGTTCGGCTTCAGCCCGGGCGTTACGAGATAGGTGTTGGAGGGACATACGCGTACGGCGTTATGAATGAAGCGTTCGGAATGAAGCAGTGTAATCGCGACACCGCAACAAACGGCGGCTTCTCCTGTCCTGAGCAGACTGGATGTTTTCCAGTTACCAAATTCCCTCTTTCATACCCGCCACACTACCGAGAGTCTCAAGACCCGCAATTAACGTCATACACCGATGCCGAAGCCCCGGTATTCGTTCACGTTACAAAAGGGATGAGGCGGATCTCGCTAGAGTATCACCAGAGGTGCATCTAGGCGCACTCGCTCACGCACGGAAGTACAAAAGAACGTAGGAGAAGGAATGCTATCGTCTCAATACAATAAGCCGACACAAGGACCGCCCACGCCTACCCAGGTAACGCCTACACCTCGAGAGATCGCCGATTGTTACGCCAGGGTATTTCGCCATCTCGCCTACTCACCCCCAACCACCGGTAGATCCTTTTGGGACGATTTGAGGATGCCTGCGTTGCTCACACCGAGCCCGGTGACGGCGCTGCTGTACCGTATACCTGCCACAACGGAAAGGTCGGCTCATGAAGAGAAGGCTCCTTAGTCCACCGGAGTAACGCGCTCACAAGAGCGGCCCTCGACATAAGTCCCTCAGTAGTTTCCTCTGGCGGTAGGATCTTACTTTCCCATATCGCCGTAATTCCCTCGCTAAGCTCCCGCACGGCCCCTTGGCGAAATTTGTCGTCAGAGGATAACGGGTCACCCGAAGGGGACTCCTTGGCACATTCAGAGACAAGCCGTTTGAGCGAGGCTGCCGCCTCCTGAGTCGATGTCGTTCCCGCTATAGTAGAAGAGATGCACTCGAACACGCTCGAGTGGAGCGACGCCGCCAGTGCCACATCTCTGACCTCAAAGTGGGTGCGGGTTGAGGTGTACTGTGGAAGTCGGCCGTCGGTCAGGTCGGTGAGCGTCGAAAGAAGAGCTGCGGTGTGCAAAAGTTCAGCGACCTCTGCTTTCGTGGGGCACTCTCTTGTGTTGTGCGCCCAACGATTTCTGAGGGTGTCGAAGAGGGATGACACGAGTCCAACTATTTTAGGGGCATCGCTCTGAGATACCCCCATTTCGTTCAAAAGCGCCTTGGTCTTATCGGAGGTGAATATGGTGTTCCTGGCGTGCTGCTCAAGAGAGACCTTTTTATTCCACGTCTCCTTCCAGGTAGGAGATGTCCTATCAGCGATGTCCTTGAACAGTCGCTCAATGGTGAGCGCGTATTTGAAAAACTGAATGGTAGGACGCGGGGCTCCCTCTTGGAGGGCGGATACAACATCGCTCTCAAGGTTTGTAAGAGCTTCCGCCGGGTTTTTGCCCGGTAGGGCCTGGGCGCGGTCGATAGTTCTTGATAACAGACAGCACAGAGAGAGTATAAAATGCCCCTCGCTCCTGACGCCCATATCCCGAATTTCTTTGGTTATCGGCTCGTCAAGGGACTCCGCTCTTGCCGCCTCTTCGGTTGCTTTGGGGTCTGCGGAGAAATAGGCCTTCTCGTGTTTGAGGAGTATCCATATGATCTCCTGCCATCCCTCCGCGCGGGTTGGAGAGTCTCCAAAGATTCGCTCCGCGGTCTTGGTTTTCAGCACCGCAAGTGGATCCTCCCCCTTTTTTAGGGTGATCCCCGCAGCTTGCAGGGCTTTAGTCGCGTCCTCTCGCAGAAATTCTACTGCTAACTTGATCTCAAGATCGTACCGCGCGACCGGGTCGGAACAGATGAGGAACCCATGCGGGCCTTCGAAGTCCAAGGAGTCCCATTGCGTCTCAACAAAACGCTCTGATACCCGTTGGTAGAGTGGCTCGTTGAGGAAACTAAGCTGCCGCTTTTCTGCTTCTTCGACACTGAGCCCACCCCCATCTCTTAAAATGGAGAGGGGGCTATTAATCCCCGCTAATGCTCCAACTGGGCTTGCTCGCGTAATCAGATAATCGACGCAGTTTCTCACGAGGTCATCAGGAAGGGTTGGACGGCCCTCCTCACGCGCGTGCAGTACGTCATTTCTAACAGCCTTGAAGAAGGCGGAGCCAAGCTTGGAGATCCTCTCACCGCCGTTTGGCGAGTGTTGGAGACCTCCCTCAATGGCTTTTACACCGATGTGCTCCTTGTTAGAGTTCATCTCTCGACAGGCGGTCTCTAGCTCGGTAAGCGCGAGGATGATACTCTCGCTCGTGTGTCCGCGGGAAACGAGGTGGTTTTCCTGTGACCTATCGCGAAGCCCCTCAATGAGTGTGCTCCATACGTCTTTGTCACCCCTTCGGGAAAGTGGCTCCAAGTCCATGCGAAGAGCAACGGTGAGTTCGGTAGCCAGTTGCTTTGCGACGATCGCGTTCGCGTGTGCCTCCTTCGACGCCGACGGCGGGGGAGACGCGCGTAGTATGTCATTGAGGTCCCTCTTAAGCTCTACCAGTAACTCGTTGCGGATGAGAGCTCGCCGGGCATCGTAGTCACTGCGTTCTTGCGGGGTCATCAACTCCGGAAGGGGAGTGGCTTCGACGAAGTGGGTTATAAACCTCCCGTAATCATGAAATTTGTCGCCGGGGAGGATCGCCTCCACAGGCTCGCCCTGCGCCAATCGCTTCAGAGCGCTGATGAACTCGGCGGGTGAAGTTTGAATGGTAGCGATTTCCGGAGCATCGCTCGTGAGAGAGGTATCGTCGGATGTGTGGTCAACAACGGTTGGGGACGATCTTGCAGCAATTTCTGCCATATCAACTCACTCCTTGCCCCCCCCCCCATTTGATATGCTTCCGAGAGCGTGCCGTGTAGCACGGCTGCGGCCGGTCTTCTTGCGTCTCCTGATAGTTGCGCGGAAAAGCGCTTAAAAAACCTCTCCGTTGCGGCACCTAGGTGTCCCATGCTACGAGTTTCTCCTATGCGTTTGAGCAGAGAGGTGCCCGTGTACCGATGACTATGGCGGCGCGAATTGTTAACTGCGCGCTCAATCGTTTCGATACTTCGAGTAGTTCATATCTTGGGGAGAGCGAGTGGAGTCAAAGGAGCTTACCGAATTCGAGGCGGCCGTCATCCATGCCGTAAAGCTTGACGGAGACGTTTCGCTGAAAGAGATCGCCGACACTCTCGGAAAGAGTGTTTCGACGCTCCGAGCTTCTCTCGCAAAGCTTGAAGAGAGAAAGCTCATTCGCTTCTATCCCTTCGTGAACGTATTCCGACTCGGCTACTCGGTTTTTCTCTTTTACTTTAATCCGGTAAAGGCGCACGAGGATGCGCTCGTCGCCACACTCCAAGCGAGCGATAAGGTTTCTTGGCTCGCTCGATACGCCTCTGATGAGTTCCGTTACTGCGCTTCGTTCGTATGCAAGACCCCGCTGGAATATCAACGAGCACTTCAGGAGCTCGGTCGAGCACACGGAGCTTCCTTTTACTCAAGCACCACTCAGATCCAGACCGCGCTCACCATGTTTAGCCCGAAATACCTCGCGCCAAGTCGACCAGGCCAGGAATACCTCACATTAACAGCCGAGGGAGGCGTGGTTCAGTTAGATGATACCGATCGGGTCATCCTTTCCGGGCTGCTCACCAACACGTACAGCTCCATTCGGGATCTCGCTCGCCAGTTAGAACTTCCTCACTCCTCTGTGAGCGAAAGGGTGAATTCCTTGAAAGCCGATGGAGTGATTGAGCGATTTGTCTACCTTCCGAATGCCACCGCGTTGGGGATGGATGTTTATACCGTCACACTGAAAGCGTGCACCCTCCATCCGGATCTGCGGAAGGAGCTGTTCGAATTCTGTCAAAGTGAGTCGAGAGTTACCGTATTCCTAGAAAGCTTTGGCGCTTGGGACTTTGAGGTTGGAGTAGAGGCACCCTCAAGAGAATGCGTCGACACTATCACGGCGAAGCTCTCGCAACGTTTTGGCAAGCTTCTCAAGGTCGTGGGCATTCTCAAGCGCGAGGAACGGATGAAGGTGGCGTGTTATCCGTTTTGTGCGCCTGTCGAGAGGGCTGAGTGATTCTCTACGTTCACGTATGGGCCGCTCTTCGAGGCATGTAGAGTCCCTGCCACTGGAAATCCATACCATCAGTCGGCTTTACAGGCTCAACGGGTTCAAGCCCCAGCCGGGAGATCTCAGCTTGTGGTGCATAGCGAATCTCAACTTTCGTATTTAAATCTCTGCTTACGGTAAACGTTTCGCGTTGCGCTTGAGCGACTCCCTCACGATTCGAACCGACACTATATCCACTCACCACCGGCCCTCGAAGGCTTGGGCTCATAAAGCGTTGGGGATGCCACTCAGAGTAGAAGGTGCACGTTACACTACCGTAGCGAGCGGGTCCGTTAGGTGAGTGATGTGGGTGCTCCTCGGAACGCGCTACAAACTGCTGTACTTCTCCCGATGGTTGGGTAATGCCTGTAAGTATATTGTCGCCCTTGTGACGTGGTTGAGTCACGATCACGAACGCCTCATCGACCTTCTCGCTCGGAGAAGTTGACGCCTGCGTATCGTTCACGCGGAGAGCCGCTGCCCACCTATCTCCACGCCGACTCCAGCCTTGCAGGTGTAATTCAGCCACAAACGACGCCCCATCCTCGATCGCTACCCACAGCGTTCCGTCCTGATCACGATAGAGGGGAAGGGGGGTCCGATCGGAGTCGAGGAGAGAGATTCCATAACCCGCAAACGTGCGTGCCTCACGATAGCCGAGATACTCCTTTTCATGTCCGGCAGCCCCAAGGTGATCGAAAGCTGAACCGCGATACGGTTGCTCAGGACTAACCCTGCAGTCAGCCAGGGTAAGGTTGGGGGTGGGAGCTTTGGCTTTATCGGCAAACATACGTATTCCTCTCAAAAACTAGGGTCGCATCAACAGCTTGGCTCACCTGCGATTGCTACGGAAGCTGGATGGCAAATGTCCATAGTCAGGTCTTCCCAGTGGACAAACACCAAAGAGGTCCTCCCACCCTTGGCTACCGCCGTGCTCCTCGTAGGATTGATGGGAAGGAGACCTCATATGAAAAACACCATGTGCCCCTCACCCTCAACCACCGCAGCGACCACAGCTCTGGCGCTCTCGTTGTTGCAAGCGCCTGCTCTTCCCGCTGCGGAAGGAGCCGACCACCTTAGTTCGCCGAGCGCCTCAAGCCTCTCGCACGTTGAGAACGCTCTTATTCACGGAACGGCGAGGGATGCCTTCAAGATCATCGAAGGTTCGGGGCTCAAGGATGTCCGCCCAGAGGTAGTTGAAAAGGAGATGGCCTCTGTTGTTGAAAAGGTTGTGAAGGATCTCATGCTCCAAGGAAAAGTTGAGGACGCTCAGCGAGTAGCTCGAACCGTCCGTGAAGTTTACCCTGACGCCGCCCGCGTTGGGATTTTGAGAGCCTTTGCGACCCTCGATACAGAGTCCTTCGAGAAATTCTGCGCCCAGTCCGTGATGAGCGGACAAAAACCACATCTGGGCTTTATGGACGAATTGAATAAGAGTGAAAATCAGCTTGATCTCCCTCCGTCTAAGTCCGCAGAACTGGTTGAGGTGATGAGCAAAGTTGACTCGTCACGCACCATAGCTCGCCTGGGTGTCGACGCAGCGGCTCTCGGCGCTGTCGGTATTGCGGCAGTTAGTGGCGCATCAAGGAATCGTTCGGCTCTTTCGCACATCGTTCAAACCGTTGGTGGAGCGGCCGCTACGATCGCCGGAGCGTTGGTGTTCAGCTCCTCACTGGGTGAGAGCGTCAGCTTATTCAGCCTCAACAACGTAGCCCTCGCGATGTCTCTCGGTGCAGTCGCGCTGGGATTAGAGCAGATGGCAAAGGGACTTGGATTGAGCAACAAAGACTAGCTGTTTACGGAGAACCTTTATGAGTTTCAGCACAAACGAACCGCTTCTTACGAAAAAGCTATGCCCGAACCTGGCGATGTCAGCGGCTCCAAATACCGATAGGGGAGGGATATACCACGGCGAGGCCCAGGCGATCTGGATTAGAACGGCGGGCCCGCTCAACGAGGAACAACAGAAACACCTTGCGGAGCTTGGCATCCGCCTTAGCCAAGAGCAGCCGGCGTTTTCGCGAGCCGCATCGGTTGTGTACACCGCGGAGCTATCGCCGGGCGCTAACCTAAAAGCGTTCCTCGCGCTTCCGGAGATTCTCCAAGTGCGCGCGGGAATCGAACTCAAGCCCCTGGGGGACAGGTCACCGGACCGGTTGGCGCTTCAGGATCTAAAGCTGCCCTCGGGCGAGCCGTTCAGAGGTATCGCGGTTCTCAACGCTGCCGGGATTAGGAGTGTGTGCGTGGAACCTGATTCAAAAGGTTCAAGCGAGTGGAGTAAGATGGTAAACAGCGCTCACTTTGATCGGTGGGTCGGGTTTACGTTCAATCCCACGCCGCTGGATCTCGTCAGCAACAGCCACATTCGGTCTGTAGGCCGGGTCGTAGATGCTCTTTACTCCGCTGAGTTCCGGAAGATGGTGTCTCCGTTGAACGGGCTCTATCCAGTACTGAGCGATGTAAGTTCAAACTTAGTCGCGGTTCTTGCCCGAACGATACGGGAGACCACCCGCTTTGACATGCATGATATGACTAGCTTTATCGCTACCCTCGAAGGCCAGCTGCAGGACTATATTACGGCCGCTCCACAGTTAGATGCCGCGCGAAAGAGCTCTCTGTGCAACAAGATCGAGTCCGTCATGCACGATGTAAGGAGCTTCATCAGTAACGCAATTCAGGAAGCCAACGCGTTTCTCGCTGAGGAAAAACGAATCGGGGTCTCCTGCATACCGGGAGAGCCAAGCATGAACGACCTGCATAAGCTGTATTATCCTAAGCAAGAGAAAGTATCGTCGCCGTGGCAGCGACTCGCGAGTGGAGCAGAGAGACGACCGATCAACGCAGAGAGCGCTGATGTCGTTGGTGCGCCTCGGGATGACGTGCCTGTTGTTGAACACGTGTATGCGCAGGACGAGTTCGATGCCGGCGTTGCCTAGTCCCGAATGGTGCACACTACCTTGGAAAGGCAGGCGAACCTGAGAACTCGTGTCAGTCATGACTTTCCCCTTTTTTTCTTTTCGGATCGAAACCCTTTGGTAAATACATAGCGATAGTCGTGACTGACGGGATCTTCCGTTGAACTTTGCTCCATTAGACGGGCCGAAGGAGGGGCACCTTGCTCACGCCGGAAGTCTTCCTCTCCTGCTCCCTGCTCTTTCTCTCAGGGAGCGCGCGCGATTAGAATGCGAGCTTTAGATGTTTTGAAAGCATGTAGGCTGAGGCTGTAGGCCCCTCCTTGTGCCAGGGCGATAGAGGTAAGATATCGAAACTGTGTAGATTATTGCTGTATTTCAAATCCCGCGCGGTCTCTGAGAGAAATGGTGGACGATAGTTGGGCTGTACCAGGGAGGCGGTATTTATGGAGGGCGAAAAACCAAGCCTTTTCGAGCCTTCATGTGGACAAACTCGTTCTTCTTGGCGAGACAACAATTCCTTGGGCCAACCTGGTTCTCATAACAAGAGCGGAATTCGTATGATTACTTAGTTTGAAGTTTGAGGGGAGATAGTTGGGCTGTACCAGAGAGGGGTCCATCCGCGCCGGTGGCTTAACAACCAACCCTTATCGGCTAGGGGGGGGCCTAAGGCTTGCCTCTCTCGATGTAGTAATCTCATCGAGAGGGACGAGCAAAAAGGGACAGTCTCAGGCCTGTCTCTCCGGAAAGGCTCCATCAAGGCGCATGCTTACGGCTTCAGCACGATCTTTCCGAACTGCTGCCCATCCTCAAGACGCTTGATCATCTTGATGCCGTCCGCCTTAACCACTAGTGTCAGGCTACTTTCTAGCGACCGCCAGAGTAGCCTGGCACCAGTGGAACGTAAGTGGTTGATGTCACGAATCCTCTGGTACACCCCAACTTATCTAAGCCGCCCAAGCGCCGCAGCGCATATCAGAAATAGTTTCAGCCACCCCGCGATATCAACAGCTTCGCCTCATTTTGAAAGGTAGGGGACGGGCAGGGGA
>JBIJBE010000024.1:0-49529 GCA_044345405.1 Bdellovibrionota bacterium | reverse complement strand
AGTTTCGGGAGAGGTCGTGAGAAAGTAGCCCGGGTATGGGGAAAGAAGAGTAGGGTGTACCAGAGAATTGGAGTACCAGAGGATTGGACCAGAGCATGGGGCATCCCTCCACTACCCGTAGGGAACCTTGATGCGCGTTCCCTCTCTCGGTTGTGTAGCAACTTTTTCATCCGAACATCGATAGGAGCGTATGGCTCTTTATCGTCTGTTCTCAATCCTTATGATCCTGTCTGTAGTCCACGAGGCGGCTGCCGCGAAGAGGAAGGCCCCCGCTGAGGAGCCGGCACGACACCGTGAGGTGGTCACGACCCTTCGAGCAGAAGTTCCCTCATACGTTGTCAGTGGCAAGAGTGGACAGCGGGAGGTTAGGTACGTGTCTGTTCAAGTGACGAACATTGGGGACGTGCCGGCGAAGGATATCGTTGTTTCCCTCCCAGCCGCGCAGGGCCTCTCATTTCCGCTTCGAGGCCCCAAGAAGCTTGGGCCTCGCGCGAGAGCTGTCTACGTTTCGACGGTGCGAGTTCCCTCCGGTGTAACGCTTCGAGGTCACGCCCTAACTACCTGTTCAACTTGTAGAAGGTAGGGTTTTGACCTCTTGTCCGTTGCCCAGGTAGACTACCCCCGATGGCACGGGCTGGCATTCTCAAAACGGTACAGATCTACCTCTTCGGCGGGCTCGCCGCAGGGTTAATCCGTCTTCTCTACGCAACGATCCGGTGGGAGTGTGTCATGCCGAATGGGGTATCGCTCTCTGGGCAAAATATCTACGCCTTCTGGCACGGCCGGATGTTGATGTTGCCCCGGTGGTACACCAAACGGGAGAAGCGACCTCTCTATATGCTTATCAGCCAACACGGGGATGGTCGTCTCATCGCCTTCGCCATCAAGTTGCTCGGTATTAGATCGGTAGCCGGTTCCTCCTCTCGACGGGGGGTCGCCGCGACCCTTGAGCTTATGCGGAGGCTTGAGGAGGGGGCGAGTATCGGGATTACCCCCGATGGGCCTAAAGGTCCTCGACATGTGTGCAAAAAAGGTGTGGTGACGTTAGCTCAGCAAGCGGGTATCACCGTACAACCGGTGACCTATTCGGTTGAAGAGCGGTTTGTGATCCCCTCTTGGGATCGGATGATCGTTCCGAGACCCTTCTCTCGGGGAGTGATCGTCTTCTCAGAGCCGATCGCGATACCGCCCGATGAGGACCGCAACAACGCCCGGGTCAGAATTCAGGAAGCGCTCCATGGAATCACAGAACAAGCAGATACCTACTGGGATTCTAAGTAGGGTGTACGCGCTCGGCGTGACCGCGGCCGCGCCCTTTGTGGCGGCGGGGCTGGCGTGCAGCGCGCGGGGGCGGAGGCGCTACGCCGAGCGATTCGGTGTATGGGGTGATGTTCCCCCAAGCGGATGGTGGATGCACGGCGCGTCCGTTGGCGAGGTGCAGGGGCTCCTTCCCCTTATCGGTGAGGTGCGAACCCGTCACTCTGAGCAATCAATCCTCCTTACCTCTACCTCTCCGACCGGGCTCGACAGAGCGGGGGATTCCGTTACGACGAAGCGGCTTCTTCCCATCGACGTCCCGTGGTGTGTCCGTCGGGCGCTCTCTTCAGTCAGGACCGAGAGGTTCGTGTTGTCTGAAACGGAGCTGTGGCCGATCTTTTTGCGTGAACTCATGATGCGTGGGATCCCGTGCCACATCGTGAACGGACGGATCTCCGATTACACCCTTCGTCGCTACCAGATGACGCGAAGTATCTTTGCTCCTCTCCTTGAGCAGATTTCAACCGTATGCGTCGCTTCTCAAATGCAGGCCGATCGCTACCGTGAACTCGGAGTTCGCTCTGAGGTTATTCATGTCACCGGGCACACAAAGTACGACTCGGCTCCTAAGGTCAGCGAGACAATTTCTCGTGGCCAGCTTCGAAGCGACCTCTTTCCAGGGATCGATGATTCCACTCCCATTGTAACCCTCGGTAGCGTTCATCCCGGAGAGGAGACCGTGTGGCTTCAAGCCGTTCAGGCTATTCGTCGTGAAGGGAAGCGCGTAAAGATCGTTCTCGCTCCACGTCACATGGAGAGAGTTCCCTACTTTATCGACGCTCTTCAAAAGACGGGGCTCCCGTGGGCCCGATGGTCAGAGCGTCGCGAGCGGTCTGAGTATGATGTGCTCCTCCTTGATGTGATGGGACGGCTCGAAGAGGGGTACGCGATTGCGAGCCTCGCCTTCATCGGAGCTACTCTGGTTGATATCGGTGGACACAATCCACTTGAGGCCGCGATGTATGGGGTTCCCGTTGTTGTCGGCCCGCATACCTCGGTTATCTCAGAGGTGCTCGATGATATGCGAGCAGCCAACGCGCTTACCGAAATCCAAGTTGGCGAGAGCGTTCGGGGTTTGCTTGAGCATGTCGTGAGCGGAGACCCCGCATTGCGTGAGGCGGGAGAGCGTGGACGAAAGATCTGGTCTCACCATAGAGGAGCGGCACACCGTGTCGTATCGGTGATCGAACATGGCTAAGGCTCATCTCCTCGCGTGGCCCGTTCTCGCCCCACTCGCTGCGCTGTTTCGAGTGGTCACTGGTGTTCGTAATGTTCTCTACGACCGAGGCTTCCTCGCCTCGTACACTAGTTCGCTCCCCGTCATCAGCGTCGGAAATCTTACCGTCGGTGGAAACGGCAAGACCCCTCTCTGTCTTTACCTCGTCGAACAGTTGAAGGAGGGGGGATACAAGCCGGTGATCCTCTCTCGCGGATATGGCGGCACTCTCTCGGGTCCGCACCGTGTGCAGGAAAACGATTCGCCGAGCACGGTGGGTGATGAGCCTCTCTTAATGGCGCGCTCAAGTGGAGTGCCCGTGGTGATTGCGCGTGCTCGCGCCGAGGGCGCTCGGTTTATCGAGCGAGAGGGGCTCGGGGATCTAATCGTACTCGATGATGGTTTTCAACACCGTAAGCTACAGCGTGACCTCGATATCATCGCCGTGTTCGCGGGGAGTGATGAATCGGTCGAAGATTTTGTGCGAGGTGATCTTCTCCCTCTGGGTCGCTTTAGAGAGGATCGAGATGCGGGGCTCCGTCGAGCCTCACTCGTAGTAGCGTCGTATCGAAGCGTACTCGCCCCTGGAACGGATTTGGGAACGGTTGATGAACGGCTTCGGCGGATACTTCCAGCGGGTATGCCGGTGGTCCGGGCGTACTATGAGTTCGTAGAGGTTCGCTCCCTTGACGGTGAGCGGTCGATACCGACCTGCGCGGTGCAAGCCTTCGCGGGGATAGCGAATCCACACGGTTTCTTTGAGTCGTTAGCGCGGGTTGGGTATACGGTTGAGCGCGCTCATTCCTTTCCTGACCACCACCCCTTTACCGAAGCGGAGGTTATTAAGCTCATCGACGCCAATCCTGGCGCCCTTTTCGTGTGCACAGAGAAGGATGGTGTTAAACTACGGGAGATGAGCGAGCGGGTGCGAAGAGCCTTCGCGGAGTTCCGTGTACGACTTACGGTAGTACCCTCAGAGGAGTTTATGAATTCCGTTCTTCGATCAGTTCGAAATCGCTCGCAAAACTAAACAGGTATGGCAACTCGTTCAGATACAGAGCGGTTAGAATCGCTTCGTCGGCAGGTGTCGCAGGTCGCGACGATGCCGGGCGTGTATCTGATGCGCGATGAGCACGATGAGGTAATTTACGTCGGCAAAGCCAAGGATCTGAAAGCCCGTGTGCGGACATACTTCACGGGAGGCGATGGCCGCTACCAGATCGAATATCTCCTGAGCCGAGTGGTACGTTTTGAGACCATCGTAACCCAGACCGAGGAGCAGGCGTTCCTTCTCGAGCGGGATCTCATCACCAAGTATAAACCGCGCTACAACATCCGCCTGAAGGACGATAAGGCGTACTTATCGTTGCGAGTGGATGAGAATGCTGAGTGGCCCCGAATTGAATTGATTCGAAAACGAAGTGACGATGGCGCACGGTACTTCGGTCCGTACGCCTTCAGCAGCGAGCTCAGAAACCTCCTTGAGGTTATCAAAAAAGTGGTGCCGCTGAGGTCGTGCGCCGACACGGTGCTGTATAACCGACAACGACCGTGTCTTGAGTATCAGATTAAACGGTGCTCCGGTCCGTGCTGCTTGAAGATTGCGCATGAGGAGTACCGGGGGCTCGTTCGTCAAGCGATCGGGATCCTTGAGGGAAAGACCGCTAACACGATCAAAGAGCTCTCCGAGAAGATGGAGCAAGCCGCTGAAGATCTCCGTTTTGAGGAGGCCGCGGCGTGGCGTGATCGGGTCGATGTGCTGAAGGCGTATCAAGCGGGCTACTCGTTGGTTTCCTTTCGAGATGAGGATCGCGACGTCTTCGCGCTCGTGCGAGAGGGGGATACCGCTGTGTTGTGCGTTATCCTTGTTCGCGGCGGTCGTCTCGCCGAGACGAAGACCTTCAATTTGGAGGAGGTCGGTGTCTCAGACGAGGAGCTCCTTGAGAGCGGTATCCAACAGTTCTATGAGGGGAAACGTGAGATCCCTCCAGAGATATTAACGCAGAAAGATCTTGAGAACGCCTCGATGCTTGAGGCGGGACTCAGCGCGAAGCGCGGCGCGAAGGTCACTGTACACGCTCCACAACGTGGCTCAAAGGCGCGCTTAATCGCTATCGCGGAGTTAAACGCCCGTCACGCCTTCGCCGGATCGTACAATCAGGACGCCGGTTGGTCCGGTGTGGCTCAAGGGCTCGTCTCATTAGCGGGCCTTACGCAACAGCCTAGACGAGTGGAGTGCGTCGATATTTCGAACTTCCAGGGCTCTGATATCGTGGGAGCGGTTGTGGTGTTCTTCGACGGTGTGCCTGATAAGGGCTCATATCGCAAATACAACATCAGTCAACAAGGGAAGCCCGATGACTTCGCCGCCATCTACGAGGTGGTGTACCGCAGACTGAAGCGTGGCATGGAGGAGGGGAACCTCCCTGATCTGCTCGTGATAGATGGAGGTGCCGCGCAACTTCAGAAGGCGGTTGAGGCTCGTGAGGATCTCAAACTGAACGTCGATATTATCTCACTCGCGAAGATGCGCACCGAAAGTGCTGTTGAGGCGCGCGATGTGGCTCGTAAGCCGGAGCGTGTTTACTTACCCGGCGCCGCTGAGTCGATAGCGCTTGATGAGGGGGCGATAGTGACACGGTTCCTTTCGCGGTTGCGCGATGAGGTTCACCGCTTCGTCATCACCTTCCATCGGCAGAAGCGTTCGCGACGGGTCTTTCAATCCGTCATGGATACCGTCGCGGGTGTCTCCCCTGAGCACCGTAATCGCCTTATTCGGCATTTCAAGAGCGTCGATACGATAGGCAAGGCTGACCCCGCTGAGGTAGCTCGGGCTGGACGGATGCCGCTTTCGTTGGCTAAGAAGCTTGTAGAGGCGATTCGCAAAGAGTAATCGAATAAAGGGTCTATCCGGGATCTCACAACAATTGTTTTTTCGTGATGACCGGGCGCTAGGTAGTGGGTACATTACTCCTATGAAACGTTTTCTCTCCCTTTCTCTTGTGGTTTTCGCTCTAACGCTCCTTTTCACCAGCGAGTCGCACGCTCAAAGATATCGCTACATGGATTCATCCGGAAATATTCACTTTGTTGATTCGTTGGGTGACATTCCACGAGAGTATCGCGAGCAGATCGTTCCGCCAACGCCGACACCTGTCCTCGACGCCCGTCAGCGGAAGGAACTTCAGAACCGCAAGGAACGTGAGGCGAAGGAGCGACAGCGCCAGATCGAAGCGAAGAAGCGTGAAATCGAGCGGGTAAGGCGCTCCCTAGAGCGTGACCAGCGCGTTCGGGGTGGAAAAGTAAACTCCGTCCCGGCTCCCCCAAAGGGTGCCGCCCCCGCCGCGCTTGAGGATCAGATCGAGGTTATTCGGTAGAGGCGACGACCCGTCGGCGTCGCCGCGCCACTAACGGCCCGGACGATACAGATGCTGCGGTCGCGGTTTCGAGCTCAGCGTACAACTTCTCAAAGGTAAACGGTTTAGCCAAGAAGGTCGCTCCTGCACCACTCTCGACGACTCGGTGCGCGGCGATCGGATCTCCGCTTACCACGATAATCGGGAGCGTTGGAGAGATCTCGCGAATCGCTCTCACAAGTTTAACGCTCGACGATGCGTCCATTCCGTCGTCAACGATCAGAGCGTCGAAGCGCGCTTTACCGTCTTTGAGCGTTGTCAGGAGTGAGTCGGTGTTACGGCAGATGGTAGGGATGTGCCCCCGCGCGATGAGAGCCCCTTGAATAATCTCTCGCACGCTCGCTTCGTCGTCAGCGACGAGCACGGTGAGCGGGCGGGACGCTCGTGGGGAGATGGTGGGAAGAGACTCGTTTGGTGAATCCTTTTCCATGCCTGAGGGGAGGCTTATGGTGAAGGTAGTCCCTATCCCCTGCGCGCTCGTCGCTGATACCTCGCCGTTGTTTCGTTCAACCAGGGTCTTCACCATCGCGAGCCCCAGACCGCGCGGATTTGCTGACGTCTTGGTTGATACAAACGGTGTGAATATGGTTTCAAGGATCGGTAGCTCGATTCCCGGACCGTTGTCCGACACAGAGATACACACGACCTCGTGACCGTATCTCGGACACCGTTGGGCGGGATCCTTTCCTTTAGGAGTGGCAGAGAGGAGTATCGTGCCACCGTCTGTAAGCGCCTCGCGTGCGTTCAGGATGAGGTTCGTCAAGATTTGGCGCAAGTGTGTCGTATCGATTCGAACAAAGATCTCTCCCGGCTGCACTGGCGAAGAGATCTTCACGGTGGCGGGGATGAGAGCTTGGCATTGCGCTATGATCTCCTGAAAGACCAGGCCCACATCAACATTGGTGGGCTCTGGATTAATACCGTACTCAAGCTTTCGGGCCTGACTGTAGATCTCGCTTGTCTGGCTTATAGCCGCGAGGGCCGCTTTAAGCGGCGCGAGTGCTGGGTGCTCTGCCCCGAGGATGCGCTCAGCGTGTTGCACGTTGGCCGAGGCTATCAGAAGGTGGTTGTTAGCGTCGTGGGCAAACCCGGAGGCCAAAAAAGGAGCGGGCTTGGCGACCACGACGGGAGGCTCAACGGCGATGATATCATAGTAGAGGATCTCATCACCGAGACACGCTGGGATTTGCCGCAGGGAGTAGTTTCGTAGTCCTCGATTCGTTGTTATGAGCCGTGCTGTAACGGCTGCCGGTGTTAATGACCTAAGATGGCGTTGATAGGCGAGGCTCTCGAGAGCTTGACGGTCACTCGGATGACATCGAGGTCCGAGAGTGGTATCCGCAGTTTGCGTGAAGCCGTGGTCTATTCCCAAGCTTTGACTCGTTTCCTCTGTGCAGAATGAAACGGTCCCGTCTGGGTAGGTTCGCATGAACAGGACCCCGGGCACGTTGAGTAGGGAGCGCAGATGATGCTCAGACGTTGTCGCGGTTCGTGGTGGTTGCGCCTTTCTCGCTATCTCTCTGGTGATAATCCATGCGCGATGAAGTCCGTTGCCCACGATATGACCGTAACACGCGACGTGTACGTTGGTTGGTTTGCCGGCCCTGTCAGCGATCTGTGACTCAAATCCATCACGAGAGAGGTGGTGGTTGTGCCACGCCTGAAACATCTCGCGAAAGCCTTGGGATTCGGGGAAGAGGCTCGTAAGGTCCTGACCAAGTAACTCCTCAGGATTCTCCGCTGCTCGCGCTCGCGCGAAGCTCACGTTCGCTTGCAGGCACTTCGATGGAGTGGCATAGAGCGAATCCACAAATCGCCACTCATTGGTGTCGCACGGAACGGGAGACGCGAAGGTCACGAGGCAGATACTCGCGGAGCTATGTCGCAGTAGGTTCGTGAAGTCTGAGAGGGTTAGGTCGTCGTTGAGGGGAGACTCAAAACGTGATTCGCCGCGCCGTGAGGATCGGAGAAGCCGACTGGCTTGAGAGCGACCACCACGTGGGACGGGTGCGTCCACTGGGGGAGTGTCGCTCGCTGTGGGATGCGGTCGTCCTTTACGCATCATGCCCTCACGCGAAGTGGTCCGACGACCGGGATGAGTCGGCGCTCGCGAGAGCGAACGGCCGTATCCTATCCGAGCGGTCAAGACGATCGAGCTATAACACACTTTCACAAGGGCGAGAGAAAAATCACGCCTGGCGCTGAATCCATCTCTCAGAGGGCTGGGAGGGTTTCTTCGTAAGGCTGGGCGCCACGTCCCCTGACGAACGAGAGCTTTCGGGGGGTTATCCCTCAATGTTGTTGGTCCGTGGGGGGGGGGGAGCACGTGACATTTGCCGGTCGGATAACTATGAAACCGGATTTGCGTTGCCACCCCGCAATGAACGGGCGGTGGCTGAGCCCGGGCTACGAAAATAACCGACTTCCTATCCTTAGCGGTTTCAGCTCGTCACGAGGGGTCGGTTATAGCACCTCTGCTCCCTCGTGGTGAATAACACCTATGCTCGTTTGAGAGGTTTTTTCTATGGTTAATCTCGCCGCGTCACTTCCACGCCATGCGCCGTCCACCGCCGCCGCCACGTCCTCATCATCTCCCGCCTCTGACCTAGCTCACCATGAACTCGTGAGGCATTTCGCCGAACGAATGCGCCTGGTCGACACTGACTCGCGCCAAGGTGCTCAGATAACCGCGTGGTTGCGGGGTATCGGTGAGCGTCTTCTCGCCGCAGATGGAACGAAGCTCGCGCATGCTGTGTCGTATCATCTTTCGGATTCAAAGGAACCGGAGGCGTTCGTTCACCTCCATGAGGGAAGTGCCCGCATTGTTATTTCGAAGGGACTTTTCTCGCTCATAAAAAATGAGGATCAACTCGCGACTATCCTGGCGCATGAATTGATGCATGTTCGATTTAAGGAGCACTTTGGCACTGAGAGCGGACAGATCGCGACCACCAAGGTCGAGGAGTATATCGCCGATGTCGCCGCGTGCGCGACATGGGTCATTAAGGCGGGCTACGCGCCACGTGAGTCGGTCGCGGTATTTGACGCCTTGAAAGAGCATGCTGGCAAAGATATGCGGGTGCTTCGACCGTGGGTGGCCTACTCAGATGTGCACGGACTCCTTGAGAATCGTGCGCAAGCGATCTCCGGATTGATCGCCAAGGAGCTTACGGAGAAGGGCTCGGTGCCGGTAGATATCACCCCGTTCAGCGGCGAGACGAAAATGGCGCTTAAAGGGGCTCGGCATGTGACCTACTTCGAGAAGCTGAAGGGAGATCCTTCTTACGCCAACGCGACGATCGAGGAGAGATATAAACGCCTCATCGACGAGGTGAAAGCGATCTCCCGCGCGACCTCCGGACGATTAGGGGAGTGCCTCACGGAATTCAGGGAAACCTTGAAGGAACTGCCCGTCACTTCTCTCGTAATCGAGGAGATCTATGGCGCGCTAAAGGAGAACAAGCTCAGCGGCAAAACCAAGATCCTCGAGGAGGCTTATCGAGCGAGCTCGAAACAGGGAAATAAGCCCCTGCCGCCGGCGGAGATTCGGCAGATGGCTCAAGAGATTAAATCCTTCGTGTCGTCTACCTCTGATCAACAGCTTCTCGCGAGCGCGCGAAAGATATCCGCATTCGCGAGGGAATGGGCCAACGGAGATCCTGTGCTACGAGCGGCTATCAAGGGTTCCTTCGATGTACGCGACATAGATAGTGAAACCCCTCCCTGGGATCGTCACATCAACCTCGCTCGGTCCGCCGCGGGTCGTGGTGATTCCGCCATGATTGAGGCGCTGTGGGCGCTTGGCGCCTACGACGCGCGCGCTCTAAGCTTCGCGCCGGATGCCGTTCTCGCATCCTTTCGAGACCGCCCACAGCTTACAGCGTGCAAGAACGCAGAGAACTACGTGATCGATCCAGCTGGAGAGTGGCGGGCTAATCCTATGCGGAGCCTTCAACGTGATCCCCTTCTGGTCGCCCGTGAGTCGTATGGGGAACTCGTGGACGCGGAGATTAACGCGCGAGGACATAAGCGCTCTCTTTCGAACGGTACTATAACTCACGATCGGCGGCGGTTCGCGAATCTCGCGTCGGTGCCTTTGGAGAATTTTGCCGGAGATGTCACGGGTATCATAAACCTCTTTGCTGACGAGATCGTTCATCCGGCTAAAGTTCAGTTCTATAGTGGTTCCCCGGTGATGCGGAACGCACTCAAGGAGAGGATGCAAGAGGATGAAGATCTCTCCCATGAAGAAAACTCCCCGGAGCAGGTTGATGAGTCCCTATCATTGCAGATATCTGAGGACCTTGAGGGCCATTACAAGCAGGCGACGGAGCTCGCAAAGATATTCGACGCGATGCTTTCGCACCCTGACCCAGCCATTCGTCGAGACGCCTCCGCCGGAATTCGGGCGTTCTATCTCAATTCCGAAGGGCCGTGTTTTGAGACACTCGTCGGCAGATTTCCACTGGATGGCATATCGACGGAAAAGGGGTGCAAGCATCCACTGGTCACCTTTGTCGCGACCTGTACGGCTCTCTCCGCGAAGGAGCGGGTGGACTTTTTGCGGGGGCTTGAGCATCAGCTTTCGCCCGTCATGTGGAACAAGGCCTATTTCACAGGCTACGAACTGACGACGAATCGTGAGAAGTTGCGGCACCTCCAATCGGTCGCCCCTCATCAGGAATCTGCTCTTCGGGCGGGAGCTAGTCTCATCGCCCAGGAGTTTGAAAAGGCGCCTGTAGCTCCAACTTCCGTGATTCCATTTCTCGCTGAGCATAAGGGGTTCTTCCCCGCGCTGCGAAACCTGGATGATGACGTTCGGCAAGCGATATTAGATCAAATTGAGTCAGTTACGATATGGGAGGCGCCGCTGACTGACCTTATCGACTCATTCTGGGCCCTTGAGCAGGCTAAGCTGTTCCCTCCAGCGGAGACCGGTGTGCGGGAGCTGCTTCGAACGAAGATAATCTCTGGCATTCAAGCTATCTTAGATCCCGAGGAGCGGAAGGGATTAGCGGAGCGATCGCTTCTCTCTCCTGTGTCCGAGACCCAGCGTATATCAGAGGTGGGGATGCCGAGTGAGACGGGCGCATCCTCTCACGACGCCGCGAGCAAGCGTCAAGAGATGCTCAATCAATCCTCCGCGCTGCTCTCCCTCAAGGATCCGGTTGTTAGAAGCGCGGTTACAGGGATATGGGCGGAGTCGGTACGGGAGCTTGTCAGTCGTGATATCTCAGGAACCGCTCAGGGGCGTGACGACGGGTCTGCTCAGTATATCTCGGCTACGAAGCCTCACCTCGCTAGGATCGTCTCTACCATTCGCAGGCGATTGCCGGTGCAGGAGCGGCGAGAGCTTCTCGGTGTCCTCGCGGATACCCTTGAGCTTCAGGATACCCTAGCGCTTTACCTTAGGGACTCTATCACCGAGCACTCTCGCGCGACGGTCGCTGATGCTCA
The DNA here is from genome assembly GCA_044345405.1 of Bdellovibrionota bacterium. GTDB lineage: Bacteria > Bdellovibrionota_C > UBA2361 > UBA2361 > OMII01 > OMII01. Next base: position 38,123 of record JBIJBE010000024.1, on the reverse strand, counting down.
TGAGTACTTTCGATCCGCCGAGGCGGGGTTTGAGTTTATCAACCAGGATGCGTGGAGGCGTGATGCCGTTGTGAGGTTCCTCTCGCAACCGTTTACACCGCGAAACCTTGAGGAGTTCGCCCGCCGCGTGGATATCTCCCGGAATCGAGAGATCTCGGCTCTCACCGAAACGGTGGAGGGGATCCTAGTCCGTCATGAAAAGCAGCTTGCGGACACACAGACACGTATGCAAGCGATTGGGCGAATGACGGACGAGCGGGGCTGGGTGGGTCGGTTGTTTCATCAAGCGAGCACGGATCTTCTTGAATACTTAGACAAGGTGGACGGCGCTGACTATCCCACGGATGACCTAGCCGAGTCCCTTGAAAATATAATGCCTGAAGCGATAGCGGACGATACGCGTAAGAAGCTTCTCGCGCCGCTGACGGATCTTGACGATTTTGTGAGTCCGGCCCGAGCGACCGAGCTTTTGCGCTGCCACGCCGCCGAATGTAAGGCCGCGCTTCAAGCGGCAATCGATAGCGAAAAGGCGATGTTCGACGCGGTTCTCGAACAGGGAAGCGTTGAGGTGAAAGCTCTCAATCCCGCCGCCGCGCAACCCGAGCTAGACCGGGTTCGGCGCGCGTTGCTCACGCGGCTCGCGAACCTTCCTGAGTATGAATTCGTTAGCGCTTTGGAGGATCGAATTAGCGCGGCTCGTACCCAAGCAGCCCTCGATTCCGTGATCACGAAGTCGCGAGAGGGGCTCTCGAAGAGCTTTGAGCGAGAGCGGCGTCGCGAGGAGTCTCGCTTCGATAAGGAGGTAGCGAAGCTGACGCGCGAGAGCGATCAAAAGCAAGCGAGGATTGATAAACTCATAAAAGAACGCCCGCCATTTCTTCGGGGTTTTCACGCCGAGTTGTGTTCGGTTCTAACCACGTTCGGGGACTTGCTACCCCGGTCTAAGTTTCCTCATCTTTATCGAGTGATGGAGACCCCCCTTGAGGAGCTCTCTTCCTCATTCGACGAGAATGACGAGGCCTCTGTGTCTGCCGAACTGGAGGTAGCCCTTGAGCACTTGCAGCTGGCGCAGGAGGACCTTGTTGAACGGCATCGTGCCCTCGAGGGACGGGTACAGCAGCTCTCCGAGATGGAGGATAGAGTCTCTCGTGAAGCCGGCACACTCAAGCGAACGCCGATACCGGTGAGTACGGTCATTGAGGAGGCGGCCCAGCCACTTGGTGCGGGAGGGATGGGAGAGTATGGAGAGGAAGGTTTATCATTCGTGGAGGATGTCCTTCGTGAATTCGATAGGGAATACCCTCGAGTTCGGCGGGAATCGAAGCTCGCTGTTACTCCCCTTGAGGAGCAGCATGCTCGACAATTCTACGAGCTCTTTTGGTCGCAGAGCGCGGAGGTGCGGGCGGTGGCGTTGAAGTTGCTGCTTATTCCGCCCGAGGCGGAGTATCAGGATCGCAAGTCGGGTACCCACGACCATTTCTACAAAGCGTTCGATTTTGTGGCGGAGCAGATATTCCCCGAGGGCATGCGGTACGGCGCTGACTCAAAGAAGATCCTGAAAATCTTCCTGGAGGAGACCGATCCATCGCTGCGTGGGTTTATGCTCGCCGCGTTGATGGCGGCGAGTGAGAAGGTCGCCGGAGCACCCGAGGAGTATTCAGCGGGTAAGCGTCTCGCGATGATCCTCTCGATGCTTGGGCCCGCCGAGAAGAAGCTTGGACAGGCTATCAATAGCCACCCGCTCACCCCTGAGGACCTTCGAAGCGATACTAAGAGCATTAAATCGATGAGCGACCCCCTGCCTCGATGGGACCTCCTTGAACGAATCGCTGAGGCTGTTCCGGAATCCTACAGAGACGCCGCGCTGCCCCGTATTGGAAGTACCTTAGGAGCCGCCTCGTACTACATCGCCGTGGACTGCGATGACTCAGTGCTCTCCATACTCCGTCCCCACGCCCGAGAGCTCGCTCGTACCGGGCTCGACCGGATGGAGGCGATAGCTATTCGGCTCTCGAATGATCCTGAATTAAAGCATGTTGCTGGTCCCTTCGTCGAAAGTATTCAACAGGCGCGCGAGATGATCGCTCTTGAGACCGACCACGAGAAGGGTGTTGTTCAACAGGTGAACGCATGGAAGCGCTACGAGGGACTGTCAATCGGTGTCGATGACGACACCTTCTCTTTCAATACCGCGGCGTGGAAGGGGTGTGGGCCTGAATTCAGACACCAGCAGAAGGTTGATGGGGAACATTTCCTCGATATCTTTGAGCGTGATGGAGCGCAGGATCCGTTTACTCGAAAAGCGGCGCTGGCGCATATTACGGCCGAGCTGGTGAATATCCTATCGGGCGAGCGGTTCGACCACGATCGTCACGGTTCGCAATCAAAGATTGTGAGGGGCAACGGGACACATACGATCGGGTTGTTTGATCACGGGTGTATGGCGTTGACAGCTCCAACCGATGCGGAGAAGCGGCAACTTGCGACCGTGCTCTGTGATCTCGTTGAGGGATACCTTCAAGGAAAGACTGGTCTCCTTGAGCGCGCTCACTCTATTATTCGGGAGCGACGTGAACACGATGGTGTCGCTCCAGCCTATCTCGTATCGGTGGAACGAGCGCTTCTGGCTCTGAACGACTTTATGCGCTTCGACTCCACGGGTGAGAGCACGCTCTTGAAGCGAAGTGACCTTGGCGGAGCGATCGCGGCTGTCTTCAGAAGCGGTGAAGTTGATCCGGTGTTCTCTTCAACGATAGCGGAGCGTTTCGCTGGGCCGGGCGCCTCTATGTTTCTCAGATTCCTTTCGCCGAGTCAGCTCGCAATTAAGATCGCTGAGAAGATTGAGGAGCAGTTGAAGGGAGCGCCGTCTATCTCTATCTCACGAGGTAAGGGAACGGAAATGCCTGAGCCTATCGTGTTTGCTGGAAAGAGCGTTGCGGCGTAGCCCTGCTCTTCTCTGGTGCTCTTCTCTGGTGCAGCCCAACTTTCTTGAATTAAAGATGCAACATTTGCGCACGCCTCTCGATGTAGGAGGCACTATGCGCAAACGAAGAATGCCTCGAAGTAAGAAGATGTATGATCTGTGCTTTCGGTCCCTTAGGGGACTGCCTCTGCCAGCTCGCGCTCTGACAACGCTTTTAATTGAAAGCATCATGGGACGCTTGCTGCGCACGGAAGCCATCATCGTCTGTAGTTATGTGTGGATGAGTAACCATGTCCACATGCAGGTATTCTCCCTGGACTGCCAAGCGCTTACCCATTTCCACGAGCGACTAAAGAAGCAACTGACGGACTTTCTTAAGCGTCTTTTGAACCTTTCCCAATTAAACCTGTGGGATAAGAGAACCAACATCGGAGAGGTCCTAGACCTTGAAGCCGCGATTGGTCGAGTTGTCTATGCCTACCTTAATCCGGTCCGTGCGGGACTCGTCCGAACGATTGATGAGTATACCGGATGCAACACATGGAAAGAATTCCTGTCGGTTCCTGCTGATGTCAACGCAAGTGTTGAGAAGGAAGTGCCGTGGGTCCTTCTTCCGGATGTAGGACCACTCTCTCAGGAGAATCCATCGCTCTCCGAGGAGCGTGCTCTTGTTAACAGAATTCAGGACAAGGCATCCAGTCGAGAACGTAACACAGTTCGCGTTATGCCCCTTAAATGGCTTCATGCGTTTAAGATTGTAGACCCGATTGAGATTGAGAAGGTACGACAGCGGATCATCAAGGAAGTCCGAGAGGAGGAAGCTCGACTGGCTCCAAAGAAAGCCCCCCTACGACGGATAGAGGGGTTCGTCGTAACAGATGCTTACGTTCCCAAAAAGAAGAGCCGAAAGATCTTCATGTTTGCCTCCTCCAAGGAGCTTAGGCTTGCATTCCTGGAGACGTTTCACAGCTTCATCCGTAAGTGCAGGGAATGCTATCTCCTAATGAAGCAGGGATATACCGACGTCCCGTGGCCGCCAGGGTGTTTTAAACCTCCCATACCGCGATTGTGTAACGCTTTCTAAGGTCCGCTATCTCATGAAGCTGAAGCGCTAACGCGATTAGTGTATTTATAGAAGCCGAGAAAACAAACCTTTTCGAGCTTTCATGTCGGCAAACCCGTTCCTCTTGGCAAAACAATAACACCTTGGGGGCAAGTGGTTCTCAGAAAAAGAGCGGAATTCGTATGATTACCTAGTGTGAAGTTTGAGGCGAGATAGTTGGGCTGCACCAGGTGGCTGGAATTGGTATGATTACCCAGTGTGAAGTTTGAGGCGAGATAGTTGGGCTGCATCAGGTGGCCGGGAGATAGTTGGGCTGCACCAGGTGGCCGCCAGGTGGCCGCACCAGGTGGCCAAAGGTCCGCCCACCATAAATTTGAATTGTCCCCCTCATTTACCCCATGCTAGCGTTTTCTGGTCTACCACAACGCCAGATCGCTCTATACTAATCCTATGGCACATTCCTCCACGAATCCTGACACCGGCGTTACACCTCCGCACCTTCGCTCTTTCATCGACGTGCGTCCGGATAGTGATTTTCCGATTCAGAACCTGCCGTATGGATCTTTCATGCCTCCGAACGCAAACACCGCTCGCATCGGCGTCGCAATCGGGGATTTCGTTCTTGATCTCTCTGAGATCGCGGAGGCTGGTCTTCTTGGAGATGAGGCTCGAGCAGAGCGGTATTTCTCTGACGCGGTGCTGAATCGCTATATGGAACGAGGTCGTTCAGTATGGCGCTCAACCCGGCAGCGTATAACTGAGCTTTTGAGTAAGGATTGTCCTACCCTTCGCGACAACGCTGATCTTTGTGCTCGCGCGCTGTATCCACGCCATAGCGTGACACTCTCGATGCCGATTCGAGTTGGCGGCTATACCGATTTTTACTCCTCAATTGATCATGCGCGTAACGTAGGAGCGCTCCTTCGTGATCCCGCGAACGCGCTCAATCCCAATTGGCGGCATATCCCGATCGCCTACGATGGGCGGGCCGGATCGATCGTGCTTTCCGGCACCAATCTCCATCGGCCGCATGGGCAGACAAGACCAGTAGAGGACGAGCCACCGGTGTTTGGTCCCTCAAAGGCGCTCGATTTTGAGTTGGAGCTGGCGTTTGTCGTTGGAGTGGGTTCAGAGCTTGGCGAGTCGATATCATGCGATAAGGTCGACGATCATGTCTTTGGGGTTGTGCTCCTGAATGACTGGAGTGCTCGAGACATTCAGAAGTGGGAGTATCAACCCCTTGGACCGTTTCTTGGGAAAAACTTCGGTACCTCGATCTCGCCGTGGGTCGTTACCTTAGACGCGCTCGCTCCCTTCACGGTCGAGGCGCAGCCGCAGGAGCCGCAGCCGCTCGAGTATCTCCGGTCCGGGCGACGGGTGTTCGATATGCACCTTCAGGTCGCGATTCGTACGGCGAAGATGGGGCCCGGAGAGGAATACGTTACCACTACCTCAAACGCTAAATTTTTGTATTGGGATAACACTCAACAGCTTGCGCACCACACGGTTAATGGATGTCCTGTCTTCGCTGGAGACCTCTACGCCACAGGCACGATCAGCGGACCGACCCCTGACTCACTTGGATGTCTGCTTGAGATCACGAAGGGAGGAAAGGAACCTGTGAAGCTTCCGACCGGCGAGGAGCGACGCTACCTCGCCGATGGAGATTCCGTTCGCATGCGCGGGTGGTGTGAAGGCGATGGGTATAGGGTTGGCTTTGGTGAGGTCGTCGGGACCATCCTCCCGGCCAAAAAGTCGTGAGAGTTACGACTTTTCAATCGGAGAAGTTTACACAGAACCTATCGAGCTTGGGAGATGCGGTCCTTTTAATCGTCAGTTGTTCGGGGGCGGGGAGGTTCGGCGTCAAAAATTGTCCGTAGCACAGAACGTGCTGCTTGCTACCTCTGATTCGGCGTTGCGTTTTGTAGGGACTCGAGGAAGCGCTTGCATCGTTCAATCTTGAGGGATGTCTATCTTGACCAGCGGAGCTTCCGTCGTCCCACCGAAACGCGGCGCTAAATACCCTTTTATAGGGACCGCTTAGGATTACTGCCGGGTTGTTTCCGCACGCTTTCGAGCGATCTACTATCTGGACCGTGCGAGGGAGAGCTTTGCAGTCAGCCATGTTGCCGAGTGCTGAAACCTCTTGGCTACGAGCGTCCACGGTTGTGGAAGCTACAACGAGGGAGACCATGAATGTAGTGATGAACTTTCGCATGAGGACAGTATAGCGGTGCCTCGGGAGGGCGGCTACTCTTTTAATGGCTACCACGTGAGGGGGATGGTGCTTGTCTTTGCTTTGTTGAATATAAAGACCCTCCCCGCCCCGTCGTAGGGACCGATTCACGTAAGCATAGGCAGAGAGGCCCGACGATCTTCATCGCCGGGCCTCTCTGTCTGTGTATCTGATAAGGATTACTCGTTGAGCTTACGACTCAAGAGCCTTAATGCCTGGAAGGGAATTCCCCTCAAGCAGGGCGAGGAACGCGCCACCAGCTGTGGAGATGAAGCTGAACTTATGTCCAAGCTGCATCTGATGGATAGCCGCGTCGGTGTCACCACCACCCACTACCGTGAGGCCATGAGAGTTGGCGATAGACTCACACATGTCGTGTGTTCCCTTCGAGAAATCCTCGTTTTCGAACGCTCCCATCGGGCCGTTCCATACGATCGTCTCGGCGGAGTGGAGCGCCTCACGATAGAGGAGGCTTGTCGCTGGACCCACGTCGAGAGCCATCGTGTCAGCTGGGATCTCCTGAACTGGCACAGCTCGTCCGAGTCCCTTGCTGGAGAGCGAAGGTGCCACCACAACATCCACCGGAAGGTAAACTTTGCAGTCGCGACGAGCGAGTGTTCCGAGAAGTTCAAGGCACTTCGGGGCAAGATCTGGCTCAAAGAGTGAGCGTCCAACCTGCAATCCCTGAGCGGCGAGGAAGGTGTTCGCCATAGCGCCGCCGATGATAAGCTTGTCAGCTTTAGAGGCGAGATTTACGAGGGCATTAAGCTTGCTCGAAACCTTGGAGCCACCGATGACCACGCAGAGTGGCTTCTTCGGCTTCTCCATAGCCTGGTTGTAGTAATCAACCTCTTTCTGCATGAGGAGGCCGGCGGCCTTCTCTTTGAAGAGCTTCGGAACTCCTACCATCGAAGCGTGCGACCGATGAGCCGTCGCGAAAGCGTCGCCGACGAACACCTCTCCGAGCTTGGCGAGTTGTTGTGAGAACTCAGGATCGTTCTTCTTCTCGCCCGGGTTGAAGCGGAGGTTCTCAAGGAGGAGTACCTGTCCATCCTTAAGTTCGCTCGCGAGCTTGGTTACCTCTGGTCCAACGCAATCAGGCGCCATCATCACATCGGTGTTCAGGAGCTCAGCTAAGCGACGGCTCACCGGCTTGAGTGAGAAGTTCGCTTCGCGTCCGTTCGGCTCTCCAAGATGAGACATGAGAACCGCTCGACCACCGTGCGCAAGAACGTGCTGAAGGGTTGGTAAGAATTCCTTGATACGGTTGTCGTCGGTGATCTCTTGCGCATCGTTGAGAGGGACATTGAGGTCCGCGCGAATGAGAACTCGTTTTCCTGTTACATCTAAGTCTTTTAATTGACGCATACTTCTAGATTCCTGTTGGTTCACTTATCCAGCTCGTTTCTACACGAAAATCACGATTGAGTACACGCTCCAAGGCGCGAACACCGAAGGTTTCACTGGCGTAGTGACCCATGCAGATTACATTAACCTGATGTTCCTTGGCGGAGTGATAGGCCTCCTGCTTAGACTCCCCAGTGATGAGCAGGTCTATCCCCATCTCCGCGCACTCGGGAATGACCGAGGTAGCGGCTCCTGTGGCGATACCGATCGCGCGAACCTGGTTCGGGCCGAACGGGAGGGTGAGGGGTGGTTGGAGGGCCCCCTCACAGTGGCAGACCTGGGAGGCTATTTCATGGGGAGTGCGCGGAGCGGGCAGCGTGCCCCGCACTCCGATAGTCGACCCTTTGTGCGCAAAGGCAGGAGTCGCGTCTGCTATACCGAGAAGATGGGCGATTTGCGCGGCGTTTCCGTATTCAAGGTGTCCATCAAGGGGAAGATGAGCGGCGTACAGTGAAATCCCTCGACTCATGCAGAGTTGGAGCTTTCGCGCGAGCGGTCCAACGATCGGAGGGCAGCCGCCCCACAAAATTCCGTGGTGAACAACGAGGAGGTCGCAGTGAGCATCAGCCGCCGCCTCGATGACGGAGTACCCGGCGTCGACCGCGAATCCTACCTTTCGGACACTAGCGTTTGGACTCTCAACTTGAAGGCCATTAACGGCCATGTCCGCGTACCGCCCTATCTCAAGCAGGTTGTTGAGGTGTGCGGCGATGGCGTGAACGGATGTGGTCGTCATAGTTGTGCTGACTTTCGTACTCAGTATACCTGGACTCTCAGAGCTCTCACGTAGTGGCCATCACGGAGCGTGTGCCCGAGTTCACTCTAAGCCCCCCGAGTCTCACACTTTTTTAGGCGGTGTCGCAAGGTTGCCTCTGAGTCACGTTGTCTGGTACCTTACCCCCTTCAAGGCGAGGTGTCTCCGATGAGATGCTACGTCCTGTATGATGCTGTTTTGATTCTTTTGGGGAACCATGGGTTGGTTTACACGAAGTAAGGCTCCTAAGCAGACCGGTGACGTTGCTGAACCGGTGCAATTGCCAGATGATATTTGGACTAAGTGTCCTAAGTGCGAGGCGATCCTGTATACGAAGGATCTTCGCCGAGCGTTCGGTGTGTGTCCAAAGTGTACACACCACTTCCGACTGACCGCGCGTCAGCGAATTCCTCTCCTGGTTGATCGGCACTCGTTCTTGGAGCTCGACGCTAACCTTCGCTCCACCGATCCGCTCAACTTCAAGGATAAGAAGAAGTATAAGGATAGGCTTCGTGATACCGAGAAGAAGACCGGATCGATCGAGGCTATCATCACGGGACGGGCCCGCATTCTCAACATCCCGGTCATGCTCGGCGTGTTCGATTCCTCCTTCATGGGTGGAAGCATGGGGTCTGTAGTTGGCGAAAAGCTCGCTCGACTCGTGGAGCTTGGTCGTGATGAGAAGCGGCCTGTTATTATCGTCTCCGCTTCGGGTGGTGCTCGAATGCAAGAGGGCGTTTTCTCCTTGATGCAGATGGCTAAGGTGAGCGCCGCGCTCGCGCAGCTTGGTCAGGCGCATATTCCCTATATCTCTGTTCTTACGGACCCAACCACTGGTGGTGTCGCGGCGTCGTTCGCGATGCTTGGTGATGTGATTATCGCTGAGCCGGACGCTCTCATCGGGTTCGCTGGACCTCGCGTTATTGAGGGAACGATTAAGCAGAAGCTTCCCGAAGGGTTCCAGCGTTCTGAGTTCCTCCTTGAGCACGGAATGCTCGATCGAATCGTATCGCGAACCGCGATGCGAGAGGAGTTAGGGCTTATCCTTCGAAACTTCGGCTTCGGAATATAATTCCAGGAGGGTGTCTATCGGCACTATCAGGGGCTCGAGCGGCGGTACGCGGCTCGGGCCCCTTTCTTTATGGTTGCGTCACGCATGTGGGAGAGGGTGTTCTTAGAGCCCCATCAACGGGCACGGTCGAAAAGCAAAAGTCCTCACTCAACCCCTTTCGCCGAGCCTCTCTCCTGGCTAGTGTGAGGGGGATAATGTCTTAAGGGGTTTCTTGGTTTAATGAAGGTAGTTCCTGTTCAGCGCGTAGTGTTGGCGACCGTTATGGTCGGTGCTTTGATGTTCGCCGTCGCCGGTAGGGCAGCCGCGCAGGTGCCACCCCCTGATCGACAATCTTGGTTTGCGGAGGATTCCAAGAAGACCAAGCAGCAGGAGTCCCTCCGCATGAAGAAAGCAACCGGGGGTGTTACCGCCCCAGCCCCCGGAGTGGACTTTCAAGCGCCCGTTATTGAGTTTGACCGAAACAAGAATGAGATCGTTGGCAAAGGTGGGGTTACCATCTCGGATAGTGGTGTGCAGGTTCAAGCCGACGAGGGGACCTTCAATACGCAGACCCGCCAAGGGATAGTGGCTGGCAATGTGGTCGTAAGCTCAAGTGCGGGCCTCCTCGCCGCGGATTCAGCCAACTTGAACGTTCCCAATGAAACGGGTGAGTTTACGAATCTGAAGTTCGAAGTTGAGGAGGGTGGTTTCGATGTTGAATCCGCCAAGGCACGTAAAGTCTCGGAATTTGATTTCGAACTAGAGGACTCTTCGGTGACCTCATGTCACTGCCCGGATGGCGCGAAGCCTTGGGAGATTCGCTCCGACTCATGTAAGCTGACACAAGAAGGGTACGCGCACTCGTACGATTCGAGCGTATATTTTGAGGGGCTTCCGATCTTCTACACCCCCTACCTCGCTTTTCCGGTGAAGAACGAACGCGCCTCTGGGTTACTACCTCCGCAGTGGGGCGTTAGTAATCAGAACGGTATCCTCTATCGACAACCGATCCTTGGTATCGTCGACGGATCCACAGACTTCACGGTCTCCCCATTTATCGCCACCAAGACACGTGTTGGATCCGCGCTCGACGTTGAGCGGATCTTCTCCCGAACCCATAACCTAACCGGAGGGTTCATCTACTCGAATGAGTCGTTGCGTGGGGATAGTTTGCGCGGTCTGGATGTCGAGGATACCTACGATCCAACTATCGATACGAATCGAACCGGTGGGTACTACAAGCAACGTTGGGTGCCAGATCCAAAATCAGGCATCCCTCTCGAGTTCGTCGCCGACGGTCGATATACGAGTGACAATCTCTTTCTGCGAGAGATTCCCGCCCCTCAAATCGGCGAAAAGCAGTCCCAATTCCTAACCTCGACCGCCGTACTTCGAGGGCGTGTGTTGGAAGCTGTCAACGCCGAGGCCCGCGCTGAATACAACCAGATGCTCCTTACCGACCCGGAAGTTCAAACCCAGCGACTTCCTGAGTTGACCGCGAATACGGGAACGACCTTCCGTCCGTTCGGGTTCAACCCCTACGGGTTGAAGCTCGTCACCGGAGCTGGTGTTACGGGAACCAATTTTGTTCGTGATGACGGGTATGACGGGTGGCGAACCGACATCGTTCCCAAGGCGTCGATTCCGTTCCACATCTCAAATTATATGAGGGGGCAGTTCTCGGCTGAGCTTCATCAAACAGAGTATAGCCTCCGGGAAACGATGTTGCCGTCGACAGGAACGCCGTTACCTGATGGGTCGACCGAGCTTGCTTCATCGAGTAATCGAACCCTTCCAATTCTTAGCTACGGTATGAATACCGGTGTCGAGCGGGTGTTCGACGTCGATCGCGGAGGCACTTTCTCGCGTTTGGTCAATCTCGGCGCTCAGAACGAACGGTCAGAGCTCGCTCGCCTCAAGCACACGATCGAGCCCGATGTGCGGTACACCTACATCCCCGACGTTGATCAGGAATACAATCCTTTCTTCGATCAGATCGACCGATATCGTCAGCGGAGTATGGTCTCGTACGGGTTTAGTTCTCGGCTCTATGGGCGGTTCATGGAGCCGTATGAGCGGGTCCGGGATATTGAGGAGCTTTCACCTCAGGGCCAATCGATCCCGATGGTCGATTTAGGTAGCTCCGTCTTGGATTTTGGACGGAACATGCTTGTGGCTCCGGCTCAAAATATCGATCTTCGAAGCGGGGAGATTCGGCAGTTGGCGTTGTTCACCGTGCGGCAGACCTATGATTTCATAAACAATACGCAGGGGGAGCAGGACGATCCCTCCTCTGACGACAACAACGATGGATTGGATCAGTTCTCCGATGTGAACGTGGGACTCTCGCTTTCCCCCTCAAAGTATTTCGCGACCGGTGCCCAGACAAACTACGGTATCGAAGACGCGCTCTTTCATAGCTACTCGCTCTCCCTCGGATTCATGGATGACCGGGAGGATATGATTCGGGCACGATACATCTTCATCGACGACACCGACGAGGATCCTAACGTGGACAACGGCACTGGGCAGTTCGAGGGGAATATCGAGATCGCCTTGCACCAACGCCTTCGTGCTGGTGGATACCTCCGACTTGACGCTCAGGAGGGGGAGGTTATCGAGAGTAGGGCACTCCTACGATTCATCAACTCCTGTCGTTGCTGGAGCGCCGATTTGGGCTTCGGGCAGACCAATAACCCTGACCAAAGCCAGGTTCTCCTAGGCTTTACTTTTGGAGGGTTAGGGGGTATGAGACAGGGCGTAGGTATGACCGCGTCCGACACTAACTAGCTGTTGTGACTGTTTAATTTCTCTTGTTTGGGGAGTTTCCATGAAGGTTCTCGTAACCGGAGCCGCAGGCTTTATCGGCAGTAATTTGGTGCACTTTTTGTGCAGAGAGCGTCCTTCGTGGAAAATCACTGCGCTCGACCTTCTGACCTATGCGGGCAACCTTAAAAATATCGCTACCTTGGTTGATGAAGGGCGTGTCTCTTTTGAGCGTGCGGACATTACAGACCAAACGGGTATCTCCACCCTCTTCGAACGCGAGAAATTCGACCTTGTGTTTCACCTAGCCGCTGAGAGCCACGTAGATCGATCGATCATGTCGGCTAGCGAGTTCGTGAGCACTAACGTCATGGGGACCCAGGTTCTTCTCGACGCAGCGTACAAACATAAGGTTACCAAGTTCGTTCATATCTCCACCGATGAAGTGTACGGTTCTCTTGGACCAACGGGACACTTCGTTGAGACGACACCGCTGGATCCGACGAGTCCGTACGCCGCGTCAAAGGCAGCGTCCGATCTCATGGTCCTCTCATTCTGCAAGACCCACAAATTCAACGCGTCGGTTACTCGATGCACGAACAACTACGGCTTCTACCACTTCCCAGAGAAGCTCATCCCACTCTTCATCACCAACGCGATGGAGGATAAGAAGGTGCCGCTTTACGGAGATGGGATGAACGTGCGCAGTTGGCTCTTCGTTGAGGACCACTGTGATGGACTTCTTCGCGTAGCGGAGAAGGGCCGCGCTGGAGAGGTGTATAACATCGGCGGTACGAGTGACTGCGAGTTGCCGAACCGAGATGTTACCTTCATGATCCTTGAGATGCTCGGAAAGTCTAAAGACCTCATTCAGCCCGTTGGTGATCGGCCAGCTCATGATCGCCGCTACGCGGTCGATACCACAAAGATTCGAACTGAGTTGGGCTGGGAGGCTAAGACTCCGTTCCGTGATGGTCTCGTGAAGACCGTTGAGTGGTACAAAGCAAATCGTCCATGGTGGGAGGAGATCAAGAGCGGGGCGTATCGCTCGTACTACGAGAGTAATTACTCAAACCGTGGATAAGGTGATTGCGTGAAGATCCTTCTTTTTGGCGGCGCGGGACAACTTGGCTATGAGCTTCGTTCGCGTGCCGCGGATCTGGAGTTTGAGGTAGTGTCTCCAGTGGCGACGGAGGTCGATATTACGGACCACGATCAGGTCGTGAAGGTAACTCGCTCGGCTAACCCCGATGTCGTAATTAATTGCGCAGCCTACACCGCGGTCGATAAAGCGGAGGAGGAGGTTGAGCAAGCGTTTCGAATCAACCGAGATGGCGCCTTTAATATCGCTGACGCGTGCGCGCTCACGAAGGCTCGATGTATTCATGTTTCTACGGATTACGTCTTCGATGGATCTTTAGGTCGGCCGCTCAAAGAGGACGACCGAACCAACCCATTGAGTGTGTACGGACGCTCGAAGTGGGAAGGGGAGGAGCGCATTCGTGGGGTTCTTGGTGACGACGCTTTGATCGTTCGAACCCAGTCTCTCTACGGTCAGAAGGGTGTAAACTTCGTATATACCATGCTTAAGCTCTTCGCCGAACGCGAGGTCGTCAACGTCGTCGATGACCAATGGGTATCTCCGACATGGGCAGGCTGGCTCGGCGAGGTGTTGCTTGATTGCGCCCGAAATACGGTAGGCGGAACCCTCCACGCGTCATGTGAGGGAACCGTGTCGTGGTATGATTTCGCCTCCGAGATACGTCGCCAAGCGCTTCCTCATTTCGAGGGACGACCTGTCGCCAAGGTTGAACGCACGACCGCGGCGGCCCTTAAGAGGCCCGCTCCCCGTCCTACCTTCTCTGCCTTCGACACAGCTCGGATCACCTCGGCGCTCGGTCGACCACCGATGCGGTGGAGCGATGCTCTCGAGGCTTTTTTGCGAGAGATTCACGTACTAGGGGCCCGATAAGATGAGCGGCACAAAAACGTTAGTAGTTATTCTCGCTGGCGGACAAGGAAGCCGCTTTTGGCCGTTGAGTCGTAGCGCGAAGCCCAAGCAGTTTCTCTCAATGAGTGAGAATGGCGAGAGCCTCATTCAATCGACCGTTCGTCGCATTCAGCCCCTCGTTGAGGCCGATGACATTCGGGTAATAGCGCACAGCGGATTGCATCCTTTGATCCAAGAGCACGTTCCCGCGGTGAAGATTATTCGCGAGCCCTCCGCACGTAATACGGCCGCCTGCATCGGTCTCGCCGCTGTCCACGCGTTAGTCGAGTCCCCAGATGGTGACCCCGTTATGGTGGCCTTGCCCGCCGATCACGCGGTGAAAGATGAAAATCGCCTGCGTGAAGCGCTTCAGGAGGCCGCCGCTAACGCTGCAGCTCACGATGTTCTGGTGACTATCGGCATACCTCCAACAAGCCCACACACCGGCTACGGGTATATTAAGCGGGGCGCGGTCCTTTCTGGGCGAGCGTATCGCGTCGAGCGTTTCTTTGAGAAGCCAAGCCTTGAGCGAGCTGAGAAGTATCTCGAAGAGGGTTGTTTCTCCTGGAACTCCGGCATGTTCGTTTGGCGAGCCGGGGTCATCCTTAAAGCCTTCGAGGAGTATCTCCCGGATATGCACGCTGGGCTCATGAAGATTAAGGGGCTCCTTGAGGGGGGAAAGGGAGACGTAGACGCTCAAGTGGCGGAGATCTTTTCGACCCTTCAATCCACCTCTATCGATTTCGGTGTGCTTGAGCACGCTCGAAACTGTGTTGTGATTGAGGCCCAGGAATTCGGATGGAATGATGTCGGCTCGTGGGACCAGTGGGCCGAGAACTTCTCAACTGACGCTGATGGAAATCTCGTGCGAGGAGACGCCGTTGTCATCGATAGTACGAGATGTGTTATCAGGTCGGAGGGGCGTCTCATCGCCGCTGTGGGATTAAAAGATGTCGTGGTCATCGACGCTGGTGACGCTCTTCTCGTTGTCGCCCGAGATAGTGTGCAAGAGGTGCGCAAAGTAGTTGAAGAGCTGAAGCGTCGTGAGCGCAAGGATTTGATATAATCATTTTTAGTAACCGGATAGGTGAGGAGATATGGACAGAAAAGTAGCGTTTATTACCGGTATCACAGGTCAGGATGGATCGTACCTCGCTGAGCTCCTTTTGAGCAAAGGGTACAAGGTATACGGAATGGTGCGACGCGCCTCCGTTGATAAGTTCGAGCGTATCTCGCACATCATGGACAAGGTGGAGTTGATTCAGGGAGACCTTCTCGATCAGTACTCCCTTATCTCCGCTCTTAAGAAGGCACAACCAACAGAGGTGTATAACCTCGCCGCGCAGAGCTTCGTTCCAACGAGCTGGGCGCAGCCTGTCTTGACCTCCGAATTCACGGCCATTGGTGTTACTCGGATGCTTGAGTCTATTCGCCTTGTTGACCCGAAGATCCGCTTCTATCAGGCTTCAAGCTCCGAGATGTACGGCAAGGTA
Source organism: Bdellovibrionota bacterium (assembly GCA_044345405.1). GTDB lineage: Bacteria > Bdellovibrionota_C > UBA2361 > UBA2361 > OMII01 > OMII01. The sequence goes on along the minus strand of JBIJBE010000024.1, from coordinate 22,440 downwards.
CTTGAGACCCCTCAGAGCGAGACGACCCCGTTCTATCCTCGTTCACCATACGGTGTGGCGAAGGTGTACGGCCACTACATCACGGTTAACTACCGTGAGAGTTATGACCTCTTCGCCGTGTCGGGAATCCTGTTCAATCACGAGTCTCCACGACGCGGGCTTGAGTTCGTTACTCGCAAGGTAACCGATGCTGTAGCGCGTATAAAGCTCGGTCTTTCTTCGGAGCTTCGATTGGGCAACCTTGACGCTCGTCGTGACTGGGGCTTCGCCGGTGATTACGTAGAGGCTATGTGGCTCATGCTTCAGCAGGACACTCCAGACGATTATGTTATCGCGACCGGAGAGACTCACACCGTGAAGGAGTTGGTGCAGGTAGCTTTTGATCACGCAGGTCTCGATTGGGAGAAGCATGTGAAGCTCGACCCAGCGTTCATTCGACCAGCTGAGGTAGACCTTCTCATCGGAGATCCGGCTAAGGCGAAGAAAAACCTTGGATGGACCCCGAAGGTGAGCTTCGAGCAACTTGTGAAGATGATGGTTGACTCGGATATCGAGCGACTCTCCGCCTAAGGCGAACCTTTCTCAGTACGGAAACGATGCGAGCTCTTGTCATTGGCGCTGGTGGATTCGTTGGCCGCTACCTTGTCGATCACCTCCGAGAATGTGGTGATGAGGTAGTGGGTACCTGCAATCTTTCCGCGCAATCTCAAGGAGACGGTTTGTTTCATGCGCTCGATATTACCAATGGCCCTGAGGTTGGGGCGCTGTTGCAGCGGGTCAGGCCTGAGGTCGTCTATCACCTCGCTGGTATCGCGTTTGTTCCCGAGGCTGAGAGTAACTTCGAGAAGACCCTTAACGTAAACGTCGCCGGAACCGCGAACGTCGCGCGCTATTGCGCGTCGTTAGAGTCAAAGCCAGCATTGCTTTTCGTGAGCTCAGCGGAGGTCTACGGGCATGTTCAGCCGAACGAGCTCCCTATCCGTGAGGATAACGCGCTGAGGCCAGCGAACAACTATAGCTTGAGCAAGCGAATGGCGGAGCTTGTCGTCGAACGCTACGGGCGTCAGGGGAATCTCCGCTGCGCCATCGCCCGACCGTTCAATCATATCGGACCGAGACAGGATCCCCGTTTTGTGGCGTCGAATTTCGCCCTCCAGTTGGCCCGAGTCGCCCGAGGATTGACCCCTCCTGTGTTGGAGGTAGGAAATCTAGAGGCTCGGCGGGACTTCTCCGATGTTCGGGATATCGTGCGAGGGTACCGTCGGATAGCGACCTCTCATCAAGGTATCTTTAACCTTGGGTCGGGTCGAGCGGTCTCTATCCATGAGCTGCTCATGACTCTGATTGAGATATCAGGATGCAAGGTCGAGATCCGGCAGGATCCCCAGCGCATGCGTGGGCCTGAGGTCCCGGAGTTGTACGGTTCAATTGACCACGTGCGGGACGTGTGTGGGTGGATCCCTGAGATACCACTTCGACGGTCCCTTGAGGATACCTACCGATATTGGTTTGACTCCCTCGCGGGCGCGTAGGTCTCTCGCCCGTGAACGTGCTCGTGCACGTGAGCGTGAACGTGAACGTGAACATACCCGAGGGGTGAGCGTAACCTCTCAAGCTTAAAAAGCCGGTAACTTCGTTCGTGCACGTTCACGTTTACGAGCACGTTTACGAAGGCTAGTACCCCGAACCCAACTCTTTTCGGTTTCTCCAACCCCCAACGTATGGCACCCTGTACTCACAAGGTTTAGGTAACGTATGGCTGATTACGGGTTCGAATTCGTTAAGTGGGATAAAGACCTCTCATTTCTTATTGAGTGTCTTACGGAGACCCTCAAAGAGCTTGGTGAGCCTGACCTCGCCAAAATCGTTCCCTGGTCCTCCGCAAGGTCGGAGGCGGAGCACCTTACCCGCGACGGAGTCCGTGTCTACTCCCTTGCGTTTCAGATACTCAATACGGTCGAGGAGAATACCGCGAATCAGGCCCGGCGTCGTGATGACGCTGAGAGAGGACGTCGTGTTGAGAGGGGCCGCTGGCGCGAGGTGTTACCCGCTCTCAAGTCTCATCTCTCAAGCTCAGAGATCCGTGAGCTCTTTGAACGGGTGCGCGTGTGTCCCACATTGACCGCTCATCCAACTGAGGCGAAGCGCTCGACGGTGCTTGAGCACTACCGAAATCTCTACCTCTTGCAGGTTCGACTGGAAAACCAGATGTACTCATCATCTGAGCGTGATCTGATGCGGGAGGAGGTGAAGGCTCACCTTGAGCGTATCTACCGCACCGGTGAGGTGTTTATTCATCGACCCGATGTGTTCTCCGAATTGCAGAACGTCATCCACTACCTCTCAGAGGTGTTCCCCCGTGTGATTACCTTGATGGTCAAGCGCTTCGTCATCGCGTGGCGACGAGAGGGGCTTGATGGGAAGACCTTTTCCGACAAGCCCGTTTTCCCGGGGCTCTCCTTTGGGAACTGGGTTGGTGGCGACCGTGATGGTCATCCATTCGTGACCGCCGATGTTACCCGTGCGACCCTTCTCTCTCTTCGGCAGCACGCGCTCGACCTTCAGCGAAGTGAGGTTCGGCGACTCGCCGCGGGGTTGAGCCTCTCTGGTGCCTCTCTCTCACTGCCCGCGGAATTTGTGGAGCGATTGGATTCGCTCAAGAAGGTGTGTGGTGCCCTAGCCGAGAGCGCGGTGAATAGAAATCCCGGGGAGCCGTTCCGTCAATTTCTCAACTTGGTGGCCTTGCGAATTCCAAACAGCGCGTCTGGAGCGGAGTCGCACAGCTACACTACATCCGATGAGTTGGTCGAGGATCTCGCGCTCCTTGCGCGGGCATTGCACGCGATCGGCGCCGGCCGGTTGGCGCAAGAGGATCTTCTGCCAGCGATCCAGATCGCGCACACCTTTGGTTTTCATCTCGCGCGCCTCGATATCCGCCAGAACAGCGCGGTTCTTGAGAAAGCGCTCGACCAGTTCATCACGAGCGCGAAGTTGTTCGATCGTCCCTGGTGTGACATTTCAGCTGAGGAGCGCTCTGCCTTTATCTCATCTGAGTTATCTAGACCCCGTCCCTTCGTTCCCCATTCGCAATCGGTGGGCCCCGAGGGTGATGAGATACGAAAACTCTTCGCCGTGCTCGCCGACCACGTTCGGAGCTTCGGAGCGAACGGCATCGGTTCCTTTATCGTCAGTATGACCCGCTCGCCGGAGGACCTCTTCACGGTGTGTCTCCTCGCGAGAGAGGGTGAGTTGATTGAGTTCCTTGATGGAGAGGTGCTTACGCCCCTTCAGATCGTACCTCTCTTTGAGACCATTGATGATCTTGAGCGAAGCCACGAGGTGCTCGGCGCATTTGTTCGGCACCCGGTTGTCGCGCGATCCCTGAGCGCCAAGAAGGGGGTTCAGGATGTCATGATCGGGTACAGCGACAGCAATAAAGATGGCGGAATTCTCGCGAGCTTCTGGGCGCTTCAATGCGCGCAGGAGAGGCTTCTCGCTCTGTCGGCGGAGCTCGAACAACCGATTCGGTTCTTCCACGGACGTGGTGGCACTATTAGCCGTGGCGCGGGCCCTACCGATCGCTTCCTCGCCTCGCTACCCCATGGCGCTCTCGCGCACGGAATGAAGTTAACGGAGCAGGGGGAGACGATCTCTCAGAAATACGCCAACCTTCTCACTGCATCGTACAACCTTGAGGTCCTTGTGGCGGGAACGCTCAAACACGGCGCGCTTCACGAGGAGAAGGAGATATCAGAGGGGGCTCGTCGAGTTGTTCGAACGATCTCGGATATTAGTTTCTCGGCCTATCGGGACCTGATTACCCGAAAAGACTTCGTCCCATTCTTCCGCGCGGTCACGCCGGTCGATGTGATCGAGCAAAGTAAGATCGGCTCACGTCCCACGAGGAGGTCAGGGGCCTCATCGCTGGAGGATCTCCGCGCTATTCCGTGGGTATTCGCGTGGAATCAGTCTCGCTTTCTTCTCTCAGGGTGGTACGGTGTTGGAAAGGCTCTCGACCATCTCTGTTTGAACGACCCGGAAGGGTGGAACACCTTGCGGCGTGAGGTCGAGGCTCGCGGAGCTATCGCCTACCTCTTCCTGAATATCGAAACCTCGCTGCACAGCGCGCACGAGGATGTCATGACCCTCTATGCGTCGTTGTGCGCGGATGTATCCCTTCGGGAGTCATTTATGAACGATATCCTTTCGGAGTTTCGTCGAAGTCGGGAACTCGTAGCTGACCTTCTCGGAGGGGCGTTCTCCGAGCGGCGCCCGCGTATGTTCAAGACACTCTCCCTGCGAGAGCCGCCACTTGTGGATCTTCATCGGCGTCAGGTTGAGCTTCTCAAGGAGTGGCGAAGTGGTGGGGCGCAGGGGACCCTTGAGGAACTTCTTCTGGTTACCAACGCTATCGCGGGTGGGCTCCGAACGACGGGGTAGGTCGCCCTCCGATGAGTGATTTCGAATGAAATCAATATCCCAAATATTTCGACCTTTGATCCCGGCGGGCGCGCATTCCTGCGCGCCACGTGGTTGCGTTCGACGAGGTTGGTTTTTGATATGCGATGATATGGCGACTGAGGGCCCGCCTTCGCTTGGCTAGGGCGGGCAAGCTGATTCCCCATCGAGCCAATTCCACTTTTAGTAGAGCCGCTGCGAAAAAAACTTCCCGTAACATTGTGTCGTTAATTCGGGCTTTTAACCCATCCTCTCCCCTAAGTGCGCAAGGCGCCTTCCCGCCATGACAAGCTTTGCGCCTACGCTTTGGTACCATGGTGCACGTGCCGATGGATCGTTGTCGCGCACAAGAGGATACGAAGCTATGACCGATACAGAGAATACACCGAGCAAAGAGGAGCTGATCGCAGAGATTCAGCGCAAGGTTGCCTACCTTCTCTCTACCGATGAGTATACGGTTGAAGAGAAGGAAGCGATCGCACGGAGATTCTTTCAGGCATTAGAGGGGGAGGAGTAAAGTGGAACCAGTCACAGCAACCAAAGATGAGCAGACCGTTCTCGACGTAATGAGAACTAACCCTACGGTGAGGGGGATATTGGTGGCGCTAGCGGAGGCCGCTCAACGTGGTGAGCTCGCAGCGATATCACCCGAGGCGCTCGCAACCGCCTCCGCCACGCTCCCCGAGCGTAAGGCGGCCCCGAAGCTTTCGATAGCAAAAATGAAGAACGTTCTTCGAGACGCGGATTGCCTCTACGATAACGAGCAGATCTGGAAGCAGCTCGGAGCCAAGGACGTTCCTACGATCCCCGATGCTGTGATTCAGGAAGCATATGAGAAGGGCGGTCGTGTGGTCCTAAAGTGCTCTTCGGTCAGCGAGAAAGCTGATGCCCTTCGGGCAGCCCGCCGTGATGTATATTTTGGGGGAGATGTATATTTTGGGGGAGTAGCACAGCAGCACCACTACAAAAAAAAGGTTTCAAAACCCGAGTGGATTGTCGTTCAATCCCACATTGATAGCAAAACTCTGGGTAGTCCAAAGAGAGATGTGGTCACCACCGATAAGCCAGCTCCAACTCCCGAGGACTGGTTCTCCGCTATCGCCTACGCAAGGCTTGACGGTGGGCGACAACCTAAGGGTTGCGAGAAGAAGTGGGCATTTACGACCGAAACTGGAACGGTGGTTGGTTCGTGCGCTGCCCGCATCTACGTCCTTCGCTTCGACTACTGGGGTCCCGTCGGCAGCAACCGTTTTGGTGCTGCTCGTTTTGGTCCCCCCCGGAATTAAAATAATTTGATCTTTGACCATTTGTTTTTTGATCCCCTCCGAAGGAGGGGTTGGATCCATTGATCCTTGGTCCTTTGATCGAAAAATTTTACCTTAGGCGATTTAGCTGGCCCGTTTAAACTCTCTTTGCTACGACCCGTGATCCGCCTTGGGTGGCTCTGTTTAACTATCCGGAACTAATCGATATTTAATCGCTTCTCGTTCTTCGCTCCAACCGCGATTCTCGCGTGGTTGCCTTGGCATCCTATGAATGGACCTATTCCGCTCAGTGGATGGGTCCACGCAGCACAAAGGTTATATTTCTTAACACCAACGGGAGCGCATGGAAGGTAGTCTTAAACGGATCCTGATCATCGATGATGAAGAGTCTGTACGTACATCGCTCACGTTACTTCTCAAAGATATGTACCACGTAGATACCGCTGCGAACGCCGAGGAGGCGCTCGCCCTCGCGCATCGAGAGCCACACCCGGACGGTGTGCTGCTCGATGTGCTCCTTCCAGGTGGGGACGGTTTCTCCCTTTTGAAACAGATAAAAGAGCTCGATTCAAAGATCTCCGTCATCATGTTGACCGGCGCGGGAAGTGTGCGTGGGGCAGTTCAGGCGATGCAGGACGGGGCGATCAATTACCTCAACAAGCCGTTCGATATCAAGGAACTGAAAGAGGTCTTGGCTGTCGCGGTCGCGACGCAACGCGAAGGGAAGGAGGTGGAGGTGTCCTCGACCCGCATCCTCACGGTTGACGCTGACTTCGGACCGATGGTGGGTAAATCAGCCGCGATGATCAACCTCTTCAATCAGGTCGATACGATCGCCTCCCGTGACAGCACGGTACTGATAACGGGGGAATCGGGCACGGGCAAGGAGCTCGTTGCTCGTCAGATTCACGCGCGAAGCTCTCGCAGGAACGGACCGTTCATCGCGCTTAACTGCGCCTCCATTCCTGAATCGCTGATCGAGTCAGAGCTGTTTGGGCATGAGAAGGGCGCCTTTACTCACGCGGTCGAACGGAGACTTGGACAGTTTGAGTTGGCGAATGGTGGCACGCTCTTCCTGGATGAGATCGGGGAATTAAGTCCCGCCGTGCAGGTGAAATTACTGCGATTCCTTCAGGAGCAGGAGTTCTACCGAGTAGGCCGCTCTAAGCCGATTCGGGTTGATGTGCGGATCGTGACCGCGACGAACAAAGATCTTGAGCAACTTGTTCGTGAGGGGACCTTTCGGCAGGATCTCTTCTACCGAATTAATGTGATCAACCTCTCGTTAGCGCCTCTCCGGGATCGGCACGAGGATGTTGAGCCACTTATCAACAATTTCGTGGCGCGACTCTCCCGACAATATGGCGGTCGAGAGTTGTTGTTCACGCCCGAGGCAAAGGAGAGATTAATCTCGTACGACTGGCCAGGAAACGTTCGTGAGCTCGGTAACGTCGTCGAGAGTATCCTCGCGTTGTGTCCTAACGAGGTTGTTAGCGAGACCGATCTTCCAAAGAAGGTGCGTGAGCGGGGCGCCGGTTCCGCCTCGGCGTCACCAAGCTTCGTTTCCGGTTTGGCCTTTGAGGAGGCTGAGCGGATGTTCGAGACTGAGATGATCTTGAAGGCGCTCAGGCGAGCCAATTTCGTTCAGGTGCGCGCGGCTGAGATGCTCGGCATCAGCCGTCGAATCCTCAAGTACAAGATGGATAAGCTTAAGATAAATGAGCGGGGCGAAGTCCTTTCGGAGCCATCTTCTCAAGATAGCTAACGGGTCCCCTTGTAACGGGCGGTGCCCAAACAACAGCTCGGATGGGAGCGGTTATCTTTACGCGCAAAAGGTTTCCAACGAGTCCGAGGTCCGAATCCTATTTGAACAGATCGTCGAGTGCAGACTTCGCTTTGCTCGTGGCGTCACCCGCATCGTTACCGGAAGAGCCTTGGGGGGTGTAGTACTCACACTTATTACCTCGCTCCTTGTCTTTGACCCACTCCGCCGACGATTCGCGACATTCGTGGTAGGCCCCTGGATCGAAGAGCGAGCAGTTTTGGCAGGTGTGAAGGTCTGAGGAGCAGTGGGGGCAGGTGGCTCGGAACGACACCACGGCTCGTCCGCTGACGAGCTCGATAGGAGAGGATTTTTTACAGTGAGAGCACCGGATTTCCATGAGTTTACCTACCTCCAGAACGGCGAATAGCCCCCGGTTTTCGCATGCTCCCGTCGAGCTCACAACTCCCAAATCGCAAAAAGGGAACGATGTTTGGTGATATCTTCGATGAATTTGAAGGAATACCGGGAAAAATGCTGGGATGTCAGCATCGTAAGTGAGTGTATTGAGCTTTGCTAGGGTAGTCTAGGATAGTAAGGCTCATGGCAGATATTTCGATGAATCCACCTATCTCTGATCCCTCAATGTCCGTTATCGCCTCTGTCCGCTCGCGGGTCGTGGCGTTGTTCGGCGAGGTTCGTTGGCTGACTCGAGTGTGTATCTCCTCGTGTGACCGTTTCTACTGGGATAATGGGTTTTCTCGCGCGGCATCCCTTGCGTACTCATCGCTGCTTTCACTGGTTCCTCTCACCGCCCTGTGCTTCGGAGTTCTCGCGGTCTTTCTTCAGGATCCGGACCGCATGGCGGAGGTGCAGAAGTTTCTCTTCAAACAGTTCGTTCCGGGCACTTCGGAATTGCAGAAAATCCTTCCGTACGTTCAGGCTTTCAGCGAGAACATGCGCTCGTTGAACTTTTTAGTTTTGATAACCCTAGTCGTAACATCGGTGTTGTTGCTCAACTCGATCGAGTACACCTTGAACCAGGTGTGGCAGGTGTATCAGCCGAGACCGTTCACGGATCGTCTCGCCATTTTTTGCGCCATTATCGTTCTCATCCCCTTCTTCGCCATCTCGGGGTACTACACATCAACCAAGGTCGATACCTTCTTTGCTGGCCTTGGCGCCATCAACCGAGCGTACGAGGAGATGCTCCCGATCTTTATCGACTTCTTGGCGTTTTTGGCGCTCTACTATCTCGTCCCCAAGGCTCCCGTTAAGGTTGTTCCCGCATGCTTTGGCGCCTTTATGGCGGCGTTACTCTTCGGCGCGGCGAAGCACTGGTTCGCCGTGTATCTCGTTCGATTCGCTAGTTACGAGCGAGTGTATGTCGCGTTCGCCTTCGTTCCGATATTTCTGTTCTGGTTGTATATCTCGTGGACGATCGTGCTCTTCGGGGCTGAGGTGTCCTATCAAGCGCAGCATCTTCCCCGATCGGGAAGCTTGTGGAAGCGCTCGCTTATGGCGGTAGGGGATGGGGCTATGATTCTGGCGGTTCAATCCCTGATCCTGATCGTGAGAGCGTTCCAACGGGGTGAGGAGGTGCCCAATGAACTTGAACTCGCTGAGAAGCTTGGGTGCAGCTCCGTTGTTCTCAAGGCGAGTCTTGACGCGCTCGAGCAGGCCGGCATGATCATGCGTGGCGAGGGGCGTGACATGCCTCTCCTCCTGATGCGCGCGCCCGATACGATTACTATGGCGGATATTAAGGAAGCGGTGTTTAAGAAGCGAACCGGATTATTTCTCGGTGACGAGTTGGAGAGGATGTATCGCAGCTTCTCCGGTTCGAGCGAGCCAAGGAAGATGACGCTGGTGGATATAGTTGGGGATACGAATAAGAGATGATTACAACGCACCAATTAGCTAATGGCCTTTCTGTTATTATCGAGGAGATGCCTCATGTTGAGTCGGCGTCGTACGACCTCCTCATACCGGGAGGTCTGGTGTGCGATCCAGCGGACACCGTTGGCGCTGGTCTTATTTTAGGGGAGCTGATCGGGAGAGGCGCCGGTCCTCTCTCTTCGCGACAGCTCTCGGAGGCCTTCGACGACCTCGGCATTCGGCATGGCGAGGGTGTCGGAAGCGATCGGTACGCCTTTAGTGGTTCTTTGGTGAGTGACTCCCTTCCGCGCGCGTTGGAGCTCGTGTCCTACATGGTGCGTGAGCCGCACCTGAATGAGGAGGAGATTCCAAACATTCAGAGCGTCTTGTTGCAGGATATCGATTCCCTGAACGACAACCCGGCCCGTCGGTCGATGGTCGAGCTCTCGAAACGGTACTATCCAGCGCCCTACAATCGCCCGTCGCTTGGAGAGGCGGATGGAATTCGGGGAGCGACCCGTTCTACCGTAAGCGCCCTGTGGCAAAAGCTCTTTAGCCCACGAAAAGCTATCCTGTCCATCGCTGGTAAGGTAAAGGCCACCGAGGTGATTAAAACGGTCGAAAAACTCTTCGGGGACTGGGCTGGCGGGGATGTTGAGATCCCTCAATTCGGCGCGATGCCGCGGAACGATTACTTCCACATCGACTCGGACTCCTCGCAGATGCAGATCGTGTTCGCGTCCCCCTCTGTCCGATTTAATCAGGAGGGATACTACGATGGAAAGCTCGCGGTGAGCGTTCTGGGAGCCTCGATGTTCGGCCGCCTCTTCGTTGAGGTGCGTGAGAAGCGAGGTCTTTGCTATTCTGTGTACGCGCGACACGGTTCGACGATCGATTATGGCACCATCACCGCCTACGTGGGCACTACGCCAGAGCGAGCGCAGGAGAGCCTTGATGTGCTGCTGAAGGAGCTTCATGGTCTCAAGGGAGCGGTGACCGAGGACGAGCTCGAACGAGCCCGGACGAACCTCAAGGCATCGCTGATTATGGGAGAGGAGTCGCCTGGCGCTCGAGCGGGTTCAAACGCTCAGGATTGGTGGCTGATTAAGAGGATACGTCCGCTCTCAGAGATTAACGCCGCGATCGATAAGGTTACGGTATCGAGCGTCGACGAGTTCCTTTCGACGTATCCGTTTAAACCGTGCAGCATATTGACGCTTGGAAAACACGCGTTGAGCGTTCCAACGGGACTCACTGGAGAGGGGCGATAAGATGGCTATTAAAGTTCATAAAGAAGTTCTTCCTAACGGCTTGACGATCTTGGCGGAGAGTAATCCCGCTAACGTGAGCGCTGGTATCGGATTCTTTGTTCGCACGGGCGCTCGAGATGAGACCGCGCGCGAGTCCGGTGTCTCGCATTTCCTTGAGCATATGTTGTTTAAGGGAACCCCGACCCGCTCAGCTCTCGATATTAATCTTGAGTTAGGAAATCTCGGCGCGCAGGCCAACGCCTTCACCTCTGAGGAGAATACGGTCTACTACGCCACTGTCATCCCGGAGAAATTTAAGGCGATGCAGGAGCTTCTCTCCGATATGATGCGCCCAGCGCTTGATACTGAGGAGTTCGCGATGGAGAAGAAGGTGATCCTAGAGGAGATCGCGCTCTATCGAGACCGTCCACATTTCTTTCTTTTTGAGAACGCGTTCAAGGATTACTTCGGCGCCCATCCCGCGGGGAACTCGGTCCTCGGAAGCGACGAGTCGGTGTCGGCGGTAACACGGGACGAGATGAAGGCGTATTTCGATCGGCGTTACTCGCCATCGAATATCGTGCTGGCCGCCTCTGGTAACTTTTCCGTCGACGAGTTCCTGATGGACGCGCGCGCGTTGTGTGGTGGATGGACAGACTTCAAGGTGAGTCGTGATGTATCGCGACATGAGAGCAAGAGTGTGTACAAGGAGTTTCGCCGAAAAAACCTTAGCCACTCACATGCGGTGCTCCTCACGAAGGGGGCAAGCGCGCAGGATGAGGAGCGCTACGCGTTCTCGATCCTCTCCAATATTCTCGGAGATTCCTCGGGCTCAAAGATTTACTGGGAGCTTGTCGATAAAGGTTTGGCGGATTCCGCCAGCTTCGACAGCGATGAGCGCGATGGCACAGGATGCGTTATGGTGTACGTGAGCACCTCGCCTTCAAAGCTTGACGAGGTGGTGAAGATAGCGAAGGGAATTGTGGCCCGTCCGTTGGATTTTAGTGACGCGGATCTTGAGCGAGCGAAGGCGAAGATCGTGGCCCGCATCGTTCTCGATGGTGAGTTACCGATGGGGCGCCTTATGTCGCTCGGTCTGGAGTGGAACTATCGAAAGACGACGACTCCGCTCTCGGAGACGATCGCTAAGGTGCGTTCCATATCACGCGAGGATATCGCGCGGGCGCTCGAGAAGTTTCCGATGAACGATTGGTCTGAGTATCGGTTGCTGCCGGAGTAGGTTGCTCTAGGCTTCTAACTTTCTGCTCCGAGTCATGAAGAGGTCTTGACCCACCGAACTCACTAAGGGAACGTCTCACGTCTCACGTCTCACGTCTCACGTCTCACGTCTCACGTCTCACGTCTCACGTCTCACGTCTCACGTCTCACGTCTCACGTCTCACGTCTCACGTCTCACGTCTCACGTCTCACGTCTCACGTTTCACGTCCCACGTCCCACGTCTCACGTCCCACGTCTCACGTCTCACGTCTCACGTCTCACGTCTCACGTCCACGTCTCACGTCTCACGTCTTACGTCCCCGTGAACGTAAACGTGCACGGCGTCTAATAAAAAAGCCGGGAGCTAACGCTACCCGGCTTTTCTATCTCGAGGGAGAAACGTTACGAACTAGTCGTCATCGTCCTCTTCATCTTCGTCCTCATCCTCGTCTTCGTCCTCATCTTCCTCGTCTTCGTCCTCGTCCTCATCTTCGTCGTAGTCCTCGTCGAAGTCGTCGTCGTCGACCTCCTCGTATTCCTCTTCGTCCTCGTCCTCTTCTTCCTCAACCTCGCCGTGACTGAAAACCTCTGGATCGATCTCCTCAAGAGCTCCGGTGAGGGCGGAAACGATGGAGGCGAGATCCTCTGGCGCGCAGTCCTCGTTCTCGATGACTGACTCAACAGCCGCTTTGAGCTCGGTTACGATCGCCTCTTCAATGCCGGTCGCGCCTTCCTCCTCCTCGCTTTCAGTTTCATCATCGTCAGACTCACTCTCCACATCTGGATCGTAGTCCTCTTCAAGCTTCTCTTGAAGCTCCGCGAACCCCTCAACGAGTTGCGTGAGAGCTTCGATGATTTTTTCTGTAGCTTTGGTGGTCATAGTACATCTTTCCAAGTAAAGAGCCGCTTTCTGAGTGAGCGAGCCCGTGTTCTGTTTTGTATTTGTGGGGGGAAGCCTAAAGCCTTTTCCCTAGTGAGATCAAGAGGGAACATCGGAACAAGTATATCGCCTCTTCGAGCCATCGGGAGGGTATGAGGATGCACATATACGAGTCGAATTCGCACGCAATCTCTGCGCCTTAGGATTACTTATCAGGGCCAAACGATTCTCCCCAATTTTTGGCCGGATTGCTTGACTTTCAGCGGCTGTTTTGAGGTGTCGAAGGAGAGCTTTGTGGGTTATCGTCCTCATCACTGGACGGTGGTCACGGAGGTGGATATTGTTCCGCCGGTAGAGCTGAAGAGGAGCGTGGTGTTTATGAAAGGTAGGCAGGTGAGGGTTTTTGTGCGGTTGAGTTGCGCGGTACTGAGCGCTTTCGTGCTTGTGACCACCGGATGCGCCTCGAAGGGAAGTCGCCATACCTCGAGCTCCTCATCCTCAAGCCGCGGAATCGTCGTCTCTCCTCTGGCCGCCCAAGTTGATGATCCTAAACGGCTCCTCTCTGTCAATTCCTTGCGGATCGAAAAGCCGGTGTTTCTGGGTGTGACCAAATCGACAATTTCGGAGGATGGGCTACTCACCATCGTTCGAGAGGTCGCTAACGAAACCCTATCGATGAAGGTAGTGGATGGGGCCAAAGGAGGCGGGGCCGCTGACAGCGTTCTCAAGACCGAGATCGTGACGATGGATGAACTTAAAGGGTCCGCCGTTGGTGGTACTCCGGCGCGGGTTGCCTTCCGTATGGCCGTGTATACCGGGACAAACTCCCAGCCGGTATGGCAGGCTCAGTACGCCTATCAGCAGGAGGCGATGGCTGAGAACTGGCTCAAGCTACGGGAGCGTCTCGGACGTGATGGGAGTGGGGCTGGATGGATCTCCGCACAGGAGATATTCCGGCGAGGCGTTACGCAATCCCTGCAGGACTTAAATAGTCGCAGGGATATTCAGTTTCAAACCGAGCGTTTTGGCAAGTAGAAACCTCGCGCCGATCCCTAAAAAGATGTTCTGTTTAGCGCAGATTCCCTCTGGGTAGAGCGGCATCTTAGTGGTACGATCCACCCGTGTTTGCTTATTCCTCATGCTAGAGCAGTTACCATGACAGCACCACAGAAGCGACGGACAACAAGCCGTGCCAAAACTCAAAAGTCAGCCAAGGTGGCGGCCGCTGGAGCGAAAGCGCCTCTAAGGCCACGGGGCTGGGTTCGCGATTTTGTGTCGTTGCTGCTCCTCGCCAGTGGACTCTTCCTGCTCTCAAGTATCCTGTCGTACGTTTACATCACCGCGCAGGGGCAGGCGAGTAACCCTACTCGGAACATCATGGGACCCGCGGGGCACATTGTCGCCACCTTGCTCGTGGGTAGCCTTGGAGCTGTTTCCCTTTTGCCTGTCGCCGGCTTGATGTGGTTAGCGTTTTTTCGCACGATCAAGTCTGACGAAGACCGTGCCCGTCTCTATTCTACCCCAGTCGTAGTGGGAGCGGGGATCGCGCTTGTCTTCGGAGTGTCGGCGTTGGTAGCGGCGGTGGTTACCCCATCGTGGGCCGGCTCGATCGGCGCCTCGATCGCCACCTTCGGACAGGGGCATCTTGGAGTGGGTGGAACCTTTGTGGTAACCGCACTGCTCTGCGCCATCTGCTGCGCGGTAGTTCTGCAGCGCTCGCTCGGTGATATCGCCTCAGGCGTTCGGTGGCTTGTTCGCTCGGGTGTGACGTTTCTTTTCGTGGAGCTTCCGATCGTCGTGGCTCGCGCTGGTTTGGTAGTTGTCGGCCTCCTCGCCGCCCTGCTCAAGATGGGAGTTCCTGTGCTGGGGAAGCTCTTCTTCGCCTCCGGCCCGTATGAGGGCGATAATGAGGAAGCTGCCATGCCGAAACCCAAGCTGCGCAAGAACCAAACACCGACCGAGGACGCGGTGGAGGAGGACGAAGAGGAGGTCGTTGAGGATGATGGATGGACCCTTGGCGATGATGATGGGGAAGAGGTCGTCGACGAAGAGAGAGAGCAGAGTCCGGCGTTTGAAAAGGGTGCGCCGAGTGAACCTGTGTACGAGCGCGCCGATCCGATAATTGTAAAACCGAAGGCTCCTGAGCCTTCAGCTTCTCCGAAGCCTCTTCGGGTAGGTGCCGAAAAGAAAAAGAAGGTGGTTGAGCGTGAGGGGGAGGCTCCTCCGCCAGCTTTCGACGATTACATCGCCCCAGACCTCAAGCTTCTCGTTCAGGAGGAGGAGCAGGAGCTCGGAGATGATGACGAGGAACTTCGCGAAAAGGCGGAGCAGATCGAGTCGAAGTTGCGAGATTTCAATATCGCCGGGCGCGTCACGCAGGTGCATCCGGGTCCGGTGATTACATTATTCGAGTTTGAGCCCGCTGCCGGTGTGAAGGTAGGGCGGATCGCCGCGTTGCAGGATGATCTCGCCATGAGTCTTCGCGCGAGCAGTATTCGAATTATCGCGCCGATTCCAAAGCGTGGCACCGTTGGGATTGAGGTTCCAAACAAACATCGCGCGGTCGTGCGCCTCCGTGATTGTCTTGAGAGTGAGTCGTTGGCTGAGAGCGAGTCGATCCTGAGCGTGCCGCTTGGGAAGGATACCTACGGAGAGGCCGTAGTAGTGGATATCGCCTCGATGCCTCACCTTCTCATGGCGGGAGCGACGGGAACTGGTAAGTCGGTGTCGATTAACGCGATTCTCTTAAGCCTGCTCTATCGGGCGCATCCGGCGGAATTGGGGCTGATACTGATCGACCCGAAGGTTCTTGAGTTGAGCATCTACGATGGTATTCCTCATCTCCGCGTCCCTGTGGTAACTGATGCTCGTCAGGCGAAGGCCGTTCTTGGATGGGCCGTCAAGGAGATGGAGCGACGGTATCGCTACATGCAAAAGTTCGGGGTCCGTAACATCGATGGATACAACCAGATAGTCTCCGGTGATCATCCTTCGATGGCTCAAACAGAGATGTTCTCACAGCCAACACCTGAGGTGAAGGAGGGAGTAGCCGCGACCGAGGGCGAAGGTGTCACACCGGTCGAGCCGACCGCGCCTGAGCAGCTCCGGCCGATGCCGAAGCTGATTATCGTTATCGACGAGCTCGCGGACCTCATGCTTACGGTAGGTCGTGAGATCGAGGAGTTGATTACCCGACTTGCTCAAAAAGCTCGAGCTGCCGGTATCCACCTTATCGTAGCGACCCAGCGTCCCTCGGTAGATGTAATCACGGGATTGATCAAAGCGAACTTCCCGGCCCGGTTGTCGTTCCGGGTAACGAGCCGTATCGACTCACGTACGATCCTGGATTCGATGGGAGCTGAGAAGCTCCTCGGAAAAGGAGATATGCTCTTCATGCTTCCGGGAGCTGTGCCGTTGAAGCGTGTGCACGGAGCGTTTGTGTCCGACCACGAGGTTCAGAAGGTGGTTACCTCACTGAAGTCTCAGTGCCCTCCGCAGTACGACGAGGCGATTATCGCCGCGTGTGAGAAGGCTCTTGCTGAGGAGAGTAGCGCAAATGGACAAGGTGGTAACGGCGAGGGTGGAGAGGACGAGGAGTTCGACCCGTTCTACGACAAAGCCGTTGAACTTGTTCTTGAGAAGGGACAGGCTTCGACCTCGATGATTCAGCGCACCTTCCGTATTGGGTACAATCGAGCCGCTCGGATTATCGAGATGATGGAACGTGAAGGGGTAGTAGGGAAGATGGATGGCGTTAAGCCACGAGAGGTGTTAGCCCCACATCCAGCTCGAGATGCCGTCTAATCGCGGATGGCTTTGAGCGCATGGGCTAATGCCACACCCCTCCCTCGAGGGGGCATAACCCATCGGTAC
Organism: Bdellovibrionota bacterium; assembly: GCA_044345405.1. Taxonomy (GTDB): domain Bacteria; phylum Bdellovibrionota_C; class UBA2361; order UBA2361; family OMII01; genus OMII01. Next base: position 5,855 of record JBIJBE010000024.1, on the reverse strand, counting down.
GACAAGGGTGGGCATGGTATTCGTTGAACTTACGCCCCCATGAGCATTAGAATTGAGGGATAGGGTTTCCCATGAACGACGACAAAAAATATCAAAGCGCGGGCGAGGCCGACGGGGCGGATGCGGCTCAGAGTAAGGGGGCGATCTCGCTCCTCGATAAGATTCGCAATACGCTCTCTAATACAGCTCCGGAACGGTGGGAGCAGGGCGGAGAGGCTCTCGATACAACTCGTCGCTTTCCTCGCTCCCAGGAAACGTGGGAGCAGGTATTCTTCACGGACACAAAGAGTGGAACGCTCGTGTTACGGTCTTCGACTCCGGTGTCTAACAACTTTTTTGGAGGTGGCTACAGCTTCAGCGCTGCCGGACCTTCGCGCTTCCTGATTGAGCTTCGAGGAAGAGGGTGGTCGCCCAAGGCCCTGCTCGACCCGGCATTCCGGGGCGCGGGCGGAATCGAGAAGCCCGCTCAGGTGCTCGCCGAGGGGGATATCGCCGAACAGCTCTACCTCGAGATTGAGCTTATCGTGAAACAGTATCGTGAGAGTATGCGCCGAGATTTCAATGACTCGGTAGCCCGCTTGGTCGCCAGTATTAAAGAGGCGATTGGCGAGACAACCGCCGCTGACTGGCAGGTGGTTGAGGGGGACGTTGGGGTACGGGGATATCGCACAGAGATCAACAACCTCACGGTTACCGTGGCGTGCATGAGGAACGATATCAGTACAGCGTATTCTATGACGGTTGGACGCTCGGGGCTTGTGTGGCAATGCAGAGACCCGTTTCTGATTCAGGAGGTGTTCACCTTAGTTGATGAGTCGGTCAAGACGGCATCACTTGAACATCTCGGTAAGGTACTTGATGATATGCTGTAAGGGGCAGGGCGCTAAAGGTTGATTGCCCTATTTGCCTACGACTCCAACTGAAGCTCTACAAGCTTTATGTACTCCGATTCCAGGTCCGTATATTGAGAGCGAAGGGCCTCAAGTCGTTCATAGACGTTTTGATGAGCGACGATTACATCGCGGAGCTGCGCGCTCGCGTTGGTGAGAGCGTTTGAGAGCGCCTCAAAGATCGCGCGCTGGTCCTCTGTCATCGATATCTCAGTGGACATCTTATCGATGGTCTTTAATGACTCGGCGAGTCGTCGTTCAAGCGACACTGATTCTGTGGAGATGTCGCTGTAGTTTGACATGACGGACTGGAGCGCGACCTCATCGTCGTGTTTTTCGGCTTTCATTTCCTGGTGCGCCGCCTCTCGGGAGATCACATCCGAGTGAGCTCCGGTCAGTCTTTGCTCAATCTCGACGCGAGCCTTCCGTTGAGACTCAACCATTGCTTTGTAATCCACCGTTTTTGCCTGAATTGAAGCGAGTTGTTCCTTGGAAATCAGCTCCTCCTCCCCGGCAAGAAGGTCAATAATCTTTGTCTCAAGGACCCGAGACTCTTCTCTAAGGGCAGCGATCTCTTCGTTAGACTCGCCGCCGCTGAGTCGTTTGCCCAGGAGTAATCCCGCGAGCGGTAGGGTTACCGACGCGAGTAGTGCCGGAATAAGCATGAGATCGTTCATGGTTCGATAGTATCATCGGTAGCCATTGGGAGGGTAGAGAGGTATTTCTCGGCCGGCGTGCGAGTTTCACGCATCGCCAGAGGCGCGGCGAAACGTGACTACCGTTTTTCGAAGGTAAGCTTGAGACACCCCGAGCCGAGGCGGACGATGGCGCCGGATGAACGGGGGGACGAGCAGGGAGAGCTGATTGCCGAAACCTCGAAGGTCGAGGCTGACGAGTCGAAACCCGCGTTGGGAATCAGTGGTAACCACGGTCCGAGGGAAGCCGTTCCGTTCTCGGAGAGTGAGACGATAAAGGAGCCTTTGACGGACGGAGTCCGGGAAAGGTGGTCTGTTATGGAAAGCGAACCAACCAGGGAGCCGAACAGAGACGAGAGGCGGATACTTTTAGCATCCAACATCGAGGGGGAGATCGTGCCCTCCACATCGATGTCTACGGTTCCTATGTTATCTGTTCGCAGCAGGGTTCGGACCGCATCGACCGCCGGTATCGCGAACTCTCTGATTTGGAGAGAGGCCGCTCCTCCCTCGACACCACGAGGGGTGAGTAGGACCTCGCGCAAAGTGCCGTTTGTGACACCACCTTGAAATCCTATGCTCGCAAGTTGGGGATGCTTTCCGAGCTGCGCGCCATCTATGGTTGCGTTGATATGGGCCGTCGCAATGTCCGTCGTGGCATCACCCGAGAGGGTGCCGCCATAGATCTGAGTGGCATAGGTTCCGCTTGGAGTGAGGGTGAGTAAGGAGCTTGGCCTGAGCGCGAGTGAGAGCTGTTGCAGCTCAAGCGAGACCGGTATCGCGAATGTTCCTTTGACCTTCGGGCCCGGGATCCAGACGATAAGGGATTCTATACCTAACGACGCGTGTCCCGTTGTGAGGCCGTTCCACGAGAGGTTGACGCCGTTTTCACGCGCCCGCTCAAGCCCTCGTTGCGCGAGTAGTTTCATCACGGAGGGCCACGCCACAACCAGGGTCGCTACGAGGGCGACGAGGCCAAGGAGGATAAGCTTTCGAGCCGTGGGCCTCATTTGCTTGGGGAGATGCTCTCGAAGCCGCTTACTTCCAGTTGCACGTTGAGGGTGCTCGTGGTCGCGCGTCGGTCCAGATTGATCTGCGAGATCAGCATCGGTTGGGGACCGGTGGTTAGCTCCTTAAGAAACGCCGCCACGTTCTCAAGGCTGGTGGATTGAAAGTTTACGATGAACAGCTTGTGCGCGTACTTTCCTCCGAGTTGCGTGCCCTCGCGGGGCGTTACGTTGTAGGTGCCGGAGGCCTTTGCCGTGTCCCTGAGTAATCGCTCAAGGTACGAGAGTGGATCTGAGGAGACGTCCACGCCACTGTAGAACTTCTCGAGCTCTTTCCGTCGGGCTGTCAACTTCGAGTATCGGGCGAGGATATCTGGAGCGGCGGTGTAGGTGAGGGTTATCTCCTCAAGCTCCCGCGATTGACGGGCGAACGCCTCTGAGATCGGCTTAACAACCGCTGGCCAAATAACCATGAACACGAAGAGGACGGCCAGCCCACCGAGTAGCGTCCGCTCTCGAGAGCTTCGTTGCGACCAAAATTTGAGGAAGTTCTCTTTCACGTCGGGTCTCCTACTGCGTTAGAACGAGGTCAACGGTGAAGTTGAATTTGCCCTGGGCGGATGTGCCGGGTGTTGCGGTGACCTTGCTAAAGACGCCGTTGTTAGCCTTCAAGGCCTTGCCAACCGTCTCGATGGCACTCAACTGTGGAGCGGTTCCTGTTATCTGCGCCTTCGTACCAGAGATCTTGATTGAGTTGATAGTCACCGTTTCATTCTGGGGCAGCAGTTTGAGTATCTCTAAGAGCGCGTCGAGCGGTGAGACCTTTGCCGGAGACGCGAGCACGCCGAGTTCCTCGGTTAGCTTGCTCTCAGCCTTCATGAGCGCCGAACGGATCTCCGATGGTGGCGCGGTGAAGCCCGTTATGACGGTAGCGACCTGCTTGGTAAGGGAGCTTTCGATGGCGCTTATCGTGTACGCTCTAACGAGGTAGGTGCACAGGACGCCAACGATGAAAGCCGCCGCCGCGATACGGATGTACTTCGTGGCTCCGACGAAGGCGCGCAGAAATTCGCCTATCTTAGGGGTAAATGAGAATTCTCGACTACGGAAGTTAGAGAGTGGGGCGAGGTTCGAATCGTCGGCGGCGAACGGCGCTCCGAGCGGTGAGAGTCCGCCGAGCGCTCCATCGCTCTTAATGAAGTCTCGCATCTGGATGCCCTGAATCGGTCTGCCGAAGAGTTGCTGCAGGTTCGCCCCCTTCACCTCACGTCCGAGCAGGTAGACGTTCTCAACACGGGTTCCGTATCGACGCTCGGTCGCGGCGAGCATGAGCTTGAGCGCCGTGAATACCGCTTTCAGAGGATGCTCAGCTTCCTGGTTCGCGGCGGCGATGAGCTTTGAGGCGTACAGAACGCGCTCAACGCGAACCTCTCCGTTGATAAAGACCGCCATTGAGAACTCGTCGCCCCGGTTGAACACCACGGCGGAATTGGAGGAGAAGAAGTCTCGGCCCAAATGGTACACACTCCCAAGGGCGCTCGATGGAACTGTTATGATATTCGGTTCGATACCGGCGGCTTTGCACAGGTGGAGGATGTTTTTAACGAAGATGCGCGGCATGAGGCCGACGTGGACGTCGTACGATGTCGCACTCTGCTCTTTACTGTCCAATGCCGCATTCCCGTGCGACATGGGGCCGAGAGGAGCGTACTGAACGAGGAAATCATCCAACTCAAATGGCACAACGTCCTGCACCTCGAGATCGACGATTCGGTCAAGGTTACGCGCGTCACCGAACGGGAGATTGAGGTTGAGAGCTAGGTGATCGTGGGGGGGAATGATGACGCTTACCGCCGTCCATTCGCTGAAGCTTGTGAGGGATGAGCGAATGGTGGTAATCGAGTCGCGCGCAACCTCATACAGCGGATCTCGCTCGGTAGTTTCGTCGGAGGAATCATCGGCGGCGAGCTCAGCTGTTTCCGTGCCTTCTGGCCTTTCGTTCTCTGAGCTCCCTGATTGTTTGCTCCCTGATTTTTGGCCCCCTGATTTTTTGCCCCCTGATTTTTTGAAGGACTCCCCGATCGACTCAAACAATTTCGAGAGGTCTCTCTTACAAAGCTCAGTTCGCTCCGCCAATATAGGAAGGCGAGCCGTGGAAGCAGCCACAACCTCAACTTGATTTCCTTCCACTGAAGAGAGGGAGAGGTCGCAAGGCTGGGCGCTTAAGTCTATAGAGAGGATCCACTGCATGGGTGGAAAAATACCCGGTAAGAGCGTGATGGAGCAAGACTACATTGTAGTGGCTTGCCCACTAAGTTGGCGATTTCTACCGGTTCTGGGTTGTGGTCGCTAGACCTATCGCCCGAAGAGCGAGTTCCAGAATCCGGACTGCCGGTCTCCACGACGAGCGGGTCCAGAGAAGGATTCTATTGTGGACTCCTGGCCACCTCCGCCGTGTTCACCACACCGAACGGTTGGTTGGGTTCCTTTCACGAACGCCTCCGAAAATACCCGGTCACGAGGACAATCAGGTGTTGCTATCTGTCCGGTTCGGCTATCTACGTCGGCGAATGCTACCCCGGGTGGCGGTGAAAAGTCCCCAAGAGGGAGGAACGGAGAGCTGCATTTCATGAAATCCCCCCAGATGGGGGCCGCGGCAGCTCCACCCGTAATGGTAATCGGGGTGTTGTCGTCGTACCCGAGCCACACTCCGGCGACGAGGGTGGGTGTATATCCGATGAACCAGGCGTCACGGGCATTATCCGAAGTTCCGGTCTTTCCAGCCGCCGGTCGGGTAAATCCCTTTGCGCGCGCCTTGGTTCCGGTTCCCCGATCGAGCACCCCACGAAGGATGGTGGTTAGGACAAACGCCGCGTCCTCATCCGCTACGCGCTCCTCAACGATCTCGGAGTTCGCCACTCGGTCCCCCGACCCATCTACGGCGGCTGTGAAGAGACGGGGCTGGATGTACACACCCCCATTCGCGAGCGCGCCGTACGCGGCGGTGAGTCGTAGAAGGTTCGAGTCGAGCGCCCCGAGCGCGAGGGAGGGGACCTCTTGAACGGTTGGCGCGATCTTGAACGCGGACAGGGTCTTCTTGAGAGTGGAGAGGCCGATACGCTCCGCGATGTAGAGTGCGGGCATGTTGAGCGAGTGCTCGAGGGCGTATCTCAAGGTAACGTCGCCGCGGAACTCGTGATCATAGTTTTCAGGGTTCCACGCGACCCGATTGCCGGTCGTAATCTGCATCGGCTTATCTTCAA
>JBIJBE010000075.1:0-4567 GCA_044345405.1 Bdellovibrionota bacterium | reverse complement strand
ATGAATAAAACGAGGGTGTATCGGTGCTTTCAGGGGGGCAAGGTGCTAGGTTAGCGCCTATGGCTGACTACAATCGCAAAGACCATCTCTACCATAAGGCCAAGGAGGAGGGTTTCGAATCCCGCGCAGCCTACAAGCTCCTTGAGATTCAGCAACTGTATAAGGTCATTCCTCAAGGGAGCCACGTTCTAGATGTCGGCGCCTGGCCAGGCGGGTGGACCCAGGTCTCCCTCGATATCGTTGGACCGAAAGGAACCGTTACCGCCATCGATCTCGTTCCTATCGAATCTATCGGCGACCCACGATGCAAATGTATCACCGGTGACGCCCGGGATTTAGAGGAGATCCTCGGACATCCCGGCCCATGCTTCGACGCGGTAATCTCCGACATGTCGCCCAAGCTAACCGGTATCAAAGAGGCCGACCAAGCGGGAACGGTGGCTTGCGCCGAACTTGCCCTCTACGTCGCGCAACAACTTTTGAAGAAAGGTGGCAGCTTCGTCGTCAAGGTATTTAAAGGTGGACAGGTTGAGGGGTTTGTCAAATCCGCTAGGCCCATGTTTAATAAGTTGATTCGGTCGGAGCTAAAATCGACTCGAGCAACCTCTAACGAGTTCTATGTGATAGGCCTCGGATTTAAAGGTACCAGGTAACAATCGAAGGACACATGAACCTCGTCGCAACCACCGAGCGCTTTGGTAACTTCATAATCTCCACAACCGAACAGTGGGGGCGCTCGTGGATCTTCCTTTATCGAACCCTCGTCGCGCTCATTAAGCCTCCCTATCGACCGTTCCTCTATCTCCAACAGTTGTTGATGATAGGCGTAAATTCCACGCTCGTTATCGCGTTGATAGGTCTCTTCACCGGCGCGGTGTTAGCTGTTCAAGGTGAGTATACGCTGGCGAAGTTTGGAGCAACGGCGTACACCGGACCCGCTGTCGCGTTAAGCTTAATTCGAGAACTTGGCCCCGTACTCACCGCTCTTATGTTGATTGGTCGAGCGGGCTCCGCCGTAACCGCCGAGCTCGGCATCATGCGCATCACCGAGCAGGTCGACGCGCTCCGCTCGATGGCCGTTGACCCTATCAAGTACCTCATGGCTCCACGCCTCGCGGCGGGGCTTATCGCGATGCCACTCCTTTGCGCTATCTTCAACGTCGTCGGTATCTTCGGCGGCTACTGCGTAGCGGTTGGACTCCTCGGTCTTAGCTCAGGAACCTTTATGAGCGAGATGACCTCGGCGGTCGGTCTCGTTGACGTTAAATCGGGATTCATTAAGTCAGCCGTCTTTGGCCTCATCTTCGGATGGGTGAGCTGCTACAAGGGATACACCTGTGGATTCGGCGCTCAGGGAGTTAACAAAGCGACAACGCAATCCGTAGTTACCGCTTCGGTCGCTGTTCTTATCGTCGACTACTTCCTCACGAGCGTGCTCACTCGGGTCTTCATGGACTAATCGATGATATCGGTTCAGAACGTTTACAAACGGTTTGGTTCACAGGTTGTTCTCGATGGCGTTAGCATCGAGATCGAGCCTGGAAAAACAACGACCGTCGTTGGACCGAGTGGAGTCGGGAAGTCGGTTCTCTTAAAACTCATCATGGGAATCATGACCCCTGACGCGGGCGAGATTTATATCGGTGGAGACAACATCACCAAAGCGAAATCAGAGGCGTCTAAAAACGAGATTCGCGAACAACTCGGGGTGCTCTTTCAATCCGCCGCCCTCTTTGATTCCCTCACGATCTACGACAATATCGCCTTCCCACTCCTCGAGCGTTCTCGTCTGAGCGCCTCAAAAGCTCATAAAAAAGTGCTCGCGATAGCCGAATCCCTCAGCCTTGGGCCCTACCTCTCGAACTACCCGGAACAGGTATCCATCGGGATTCGAAAACGGGTCGGCATGGCTCGCGCCCTCATAACTGAGCCAAAGGTACTACTCGTAGACGAGCCGAACACGGGCCTGGACCCTCTTGATGGTCAAGAGGTGTATGATTTGATAAATGCATGTAAGAATCAGTGGGGATTCACCGGCTTAGTGATAAGCCACGAGCTCCCTGAGGTGTTTCAGGTATCGGAGCGAGTAGCCATGATACTTGGCGGTAAAATTATCGCCGAGGGCACTCCCGCTGAGATGATAGCTTCTACTGATCCTGCGGTGCAGCAATTCCTGAATGGGAGAACGGATGGACCAATCAAAATTCAATAACCCTCAAGGTGGCTCGCAACTCGTTGCCCCCAAGCGGAGCTTCTCCTTGGAGTTCTTCGTGGGGCTCTTCACCGCTGCTGGTGTCGCTGCCGCGGCCTATCTCGCCGTTGGACTCGCGGGATTAGAGCTCAGCTCAAAGGACACGTACCTGGTCTACGCCGAATTCGATAATATCTCGGGTTTAAAGTACGGTGCGTCTGTCGAGATCGCGGGAGTTCCAATCGGTGCTGTCTCTGACATCTCCCTTAAAGATCCCGTCGCTCGGGTAACCCTTAAACTTAATCGCTCGATTAAGTTAAAGGATGACGATATCGCCTCAATCAGAACCAAAGGAATAATCGGTGACCGGTACGTGAAGATCTCTCGCGGCGCCTCAACCGACTACATCCCTGAGGGTGGAACGATGACCGAAACAGAGTCGGTAATCGATATCGAGGATGTAATCGGCAAAGTTGTCCACAGCCTAGGCGGCGACAAGGACGAAGAGCCAAAGACAGAAGAAGCTAAAAAATAAGTAAGACAATTTCTCTAGCAACAAGGAAACGGGGAAGAACTTTATGGCAATCAGAATCTTTTCAGCGCTCGTAGCCCTCACACTCTCCATGAGCTCTATGTGCTTAGCTGAGACGACCTCTCCAAAGGCGGAGATCCAGGCAACCATCGACAAGATAATCGCAACCGTTCAAGCCAGCCCAGGAGACGTCGAGAAGGGTGCTCGACGTCAGAAGCTTCGCGAGATTATCAACCCAAAGTTTGACTTCGATGAGATGTCACGTCGCTCTCTCGGTTCTAACTGGACCGAGATAACCCCGGCTGAGCAGAAAGATTTCACCACCGTATTCTCAGAGCTCCTTGCTCGAACCTACCTCTCGAAAATTGAGACGGTAAAACCAGGAATGGTTAAAGTTGAAAGCGAGCAGGTAGAGGGCGCGAAGGCTGTCGTTAAGACCGTGGTACTTAGCCAGGGTGACACCTTCCCGATCGATTACAAGATGATGTACCGAGACAATGGATGGCGTGTATATGACGTGGTTATCGAGAACATCGGACTCGTAGCCAACTACCGAAACGAGTTCTCCGGAATTATCCGCAAGGATAAGTTCTCAGGCCTCATGGAGAAGCTCCGGGCTAAAGTTAAGTAACCCATATGGTGAGAGCGTTAGAGAGCATCAGTAGATACACGTGTGTATCGCTCCTAACGCTCTTCGTTTATGGGTGCGTCCCAACGCTCGACCTTAAAGATTTCGAGTCGGTTCCACTCCAACAACCACTTCGCCACGAGACGATAGCGCACCGCGGCTCACTCCACGAAGGGCTCCCCGACAACTCAATTCCCGCGCTCAGAGAGTCTATCTCCAAAGGCGTGCAATTTCTTGAAGTAGATGTGCGTCAGGGGTCTGATGGCAAACTCTTCCTCTTTCATGACGGCTCACTTCAAGAATCCAACTACGCGTCTCCTCGAGAGCTCCTTGGGGAAAGGGTCCAAGAGTTATCCACAGGTGACCGTGGAAAAGTCAGGCTCGATGCCGCAGGTCGTATCGGAATACCAACTCTTCGAGACGCGCTCTCGACGCTCGACGTAAGTAAAACAGCCGCGCTTCAACTCGATCTTAAAGGTGAATCAGACCAGCTGCTCGACGCCGCTGTGAAACTTCTCATCCAGGAGAAGAAGCTCTCGCGCGCCGTTATCCAACTTAAAAACCCTGAACGCATTCAGCGCATTCGATCTCAGGAACCTCGAGTACGAGTCCTCGCTCGTGTGCGCGACATGGAGCAGTTAGAAAAAGCTATCGCCGCCAAAGTAGAGTTTATTGAACTTGAGAGATGGATTACGGGAGAAGCTGTGGAAAAGTGTCACGCGGCGAACATCACCGTTGTGCTTAACATCGCCGCTCCGCGATACGACACAAAAGAGACGTGGGATTTTTTTCGAGAAAGAGGGGTTGATTCGATAATGACAGACCATGCGGTTTTAGCTAACCAGGGGCAATAATGCTCCTTTCTCCTGCCTGAAAGATTACTCGGACGTACTCCAGTGCATGGCATGAACTTTCGGAACCTGTCGATCTTTGTCCTAGCTCCGCTCTGTATAGCCTTAGTGCTTCAGTCCCTGGGAGACGTCGGATCTCGAGATAGCATCGCCTACTGGAGCGCGGTGCAAGCGTTCATACGGGGTGAAAATCCGTACGACCTCAGCACCCTCATCACCATCCAACGCTCCGTCGTACAACACCTTGAGAGCCCACAGTTTTTTTTGAACCCGCCATGGGCCATTCCTCTCTTGCTTCCTCTCTTTCGGTGGAACTTCGCGACCTCAGCGCTTTTACTGCTCGCAAGTAACATCTCAATAACTTT
>JBIJBE010000074.1:0-4758 GCA_044345405.1 Bdellovibrionota bacterium | reverse complement strand
GTCAAAGTTGAAGAGGCACGCAAAGCCGTAGTTCAAGCCCAAGAGATGTATATCCAAGCGAACAAGGACGCTCGAGCCCTTGAGATGCTGAAGGATAAGAAGAAGGCTGAATACGACCAAGAGGTTCTCAAGGAAGAGATTAATCAACTCGATGAGGTCGCCATGCAACGGGCGAGTTCGAGGGAAACAAGGTAGCACACGGATATGACAGAGAAGAAGCTCACGAAGGAAGAGGCTCAAGAGTTGTACGATGATTTGAGTCGCGCGATGGGACAGATGATGGCGAAGCGAAATGCGGCCATGTCCTCCTCAAAGGTAGGAGCTGTTCGCTCCGCTCCGCAGCAGAGCGCCTCGTCCTCGTCGACCACCGCGACATCAAACTCGCAGCCCACAACCTACACGCGCGCGGCGGGAAAAAGGACGAACTCTCAGGAGGTCTCAGCCTCAAAGCCCACGCCTTCCATGGTTCCCCGCTTTTCTTTCAGTGGACAGATGGGAGCGGTTGCCTTTGTTGTTCTCTTTTGTGTAGCGAAGATCTCCATCTCAGCGCTTGAGGCTGCTGGTGTAGGAGAGGTAAAGCCCGTAGAAGCGGCGGTCGTGGCTCCGGTGCGAACGGGTCCTCAATGGAGCAAGGAAGAAGTAAAGATCCTCACCGCCCTTGATCAACGTCGATCTGAGCTTGAGGAGCGCAGCGGACGGCTTGAGCAGCGTGAGCACGAGTTCGCGAGCCGTGACCGAGATCTCGCCGCGCGATTGACTGAGTTGAAGGAGCTCTCGGAGCGTCTCAAGCTTGAGCGCGAAAAGGGAGAGAAGCAACGGAACGTGCAGCTCGACCAGCTCGCTAACGTGTACGGCTCTATGAACCCTCCCGAGGCGGCTCATCTTCTTGAGCAGCTCGATATCAACATCGCGCACTCGCTCATTCAGCGTATGCCTGAGAAGCGCATCGGTCAGATCCTCGCTCTTATGAACGCGGATCGAGCCCTTGAGTTGACGAATCGATTGAGCTCAAAGAGCGCTAAATAGAAATAGGCTCTCGTTCGGTCTCCATCTACACTCTTGTGGGAAATCCAGCTATTGTTCTCGCCGTGGGGAATCACCCCACGTGTGAGGATACGACGCCGTGCGACCACTCGATACAGAACGAATTCAAAGTACCTTTCGTAGCAAGCGATGGGTGTTCTCTGTGGACGAACTTGAACGCCCTAGGGTGACCTGTCGCGATATCCTCGTAGCGAACTTGCCCCACATCGATCCATCAAGTTGGCCTGAGCGATCTGAGATGGGAGGTGTCTATCTTAACAGACGACCCGCTCATCTTGAGAGCGAGGTCGTGCCACCCGCGACGGTGGAGTATTTCGAGCCTCTCGGCGATTTCAAGGATGTCGCTTCGCTCTATCCGAGCTTCTCTTCGGATATGGTGCTCTATCAAGATGAGGATATGGCGGTTGTCGTAAAGCCCGCCGGACTTCCCACCATTCCACCTCGCGATCAGCGACGATTCGCCCTCTCGACCTATCTGCGAGACTATTTTGACAAGCCATTCCACCTTCCCTCACGACTCGATACAGGTGTCGCTGGAATTCTGCTCGTGTCCTTCACGTCTCGAATGAACGCGGCGTTGCAACGGGCGTATGATCGGCACGCCGTTGAGAAGTATTATGTGGCACAGGTCTCGGGTGATTTCCCGCACGACGTGATCGAGGTTCGCGCTCAGATCGGACGTCACCCGCACTATTCGATGCTTCGGTGCGTTGTATCCGAGGGTGGCGAAGAGGCGTATACGATGGTAACCAAGCTCGGATGGGACGTGATTGATGGAGAGACGCGAACGTTTCTCCGGGTGGAGCCCAAAACTGGAAGGACGCATCAGATTCGGGTTCACCTTGCTTCGCTCGGGTATCCGATAGTTGGGGACCCGTACTACGGTGGCGCGGAGGCTTCGGAGTTACGACTCGTATCGTTTGGGTTATCACTTTTCCATCCGTATGCGCAGCGACAGATCGGATTTGAGCTGCCCCTTGCGCTGCGGCCTGGGTGGCTTCACACTGCGGCTCTTGGAGCTACATGATGAAAGCGATTGAGATTGTGAATCCTGGACCCGAAAGTTCGTTGCTCGTGCGAGATGTCGTAGACCCAACGCTTTCGGCGGGTGAGGTGCTGGTGCGTGTCGTCGCCGCTGGTGTCAATCGAGCCGACCTTCTTCAGCGGGCTGGCAAATATCCTCCTCCACCAGGGGCTTCGGAGCTGCTTGGGTTAGAGGTCTCTGGCGTCGTTGAGCGCACAGCCCCTGATGTGACCTCGCTTCAGGTAGGAGATGAGGTCTGCGCCCTTCTCTCGGGGGGAGGGTACGCTGAAATGGTTGCGGTTCCGGCGGTACAGGTTTTTCGTCGACCGCGGTCCGTATCCCTTCGTGACGCCGCTGCTATCCCTGAAGCGTTTATCACGGCCTACGCCAATCTGGTCGGGGAGGGGCGGTTGGCCGCCGGTGAACTCGTGCTCATTCACGGCGGCGCGAGTGGCGTTGGAACCGCCGCTATTCAGGTCGCCCGCGCACTCGGCGCACGGGTCGCGTGTACGGTGGGTGATGACGCGAAGATCGACCGGTGTCGCGCGCTTGGAGCGGAGCTCGTTATCAACTACAAGAGGCAGGACTTCGCCGCGGAGATTGCAGGATGGAGCCCGAGTGGCGTTTCCCTCATTCTCGATATCATCGGTCGTGAGTACTTCGAGCGAAACCTCTCCGCGCTCGCCCCCCGTGGACGTTTGGTGTGCATCGCGACGATGAGTGGCGCGAAGGCGGAGCTTGATATCGCGGCATTGATGCGTAAGCGTCTCTCTGTCATCGGATCCGTTCTGCGAGGCCGAAGTATCGCGGAGAAAGGTGAGTTAGTAAGAGCGTTCTCTGAGAGGTTTCTCCCGCTTTTTGAGAGCGGGGTCGTTACACCGATAGTGGACTCTGTGTTTCCCTTTGATAAGGCCGAAGACGCGCATACCTTGATGCGTCAGAGTGGTCACGTCGGTAAGATTCTTCTGACGTGGTAAGAGCGAGAAGGGTGTCGCGTGAAAAAACATTTCACGAGATACGCCAACGGTTCATGATAGGAAGCCGTTCGTTCTCGCGTCGTTCGTTACAAGAGCTGGTCGTCCTGATACACGGGATTGAGTGACGAGGGCGGCGTTTTGGGGCCGGTCTTCGTCGACAGCACCGCCAGGAAGCCATCCGCTGGAATGTTGTGCTTAGCGATGAATCTCCACATCTCCTCCTCGGAAACTCTGCGATGGAGACTGCCCGGAACTCGGAATCCGGGGAGCTCTCTCGAGTCTATCCAGTTGCAGATCGTGCGTGGGCAGACGCCCAACGCCTTGGCCGCTTCACTCGTCGTAAGAAAAACCATGGTTGGATCCTCTCCACGGAAAACCTGGAGCGACACCGCTCCTCACTATGCATGGCGAGCACGCAAGCCATAGTCAGGGCGGGTTTGAAACCACTTCTACCGATATTACATTGAAAAGAACTGTGCGTGGGGCACATGAGGTATCCCCCGTGTGCCCCATGAGTGGAATTACTTCTTGCCGAGGACGAGGGAGAAGAACTCCTTGATTGAGCTTCCAAGCGATTGATGCGAGGAAGAGATCAGACGATCGAGTTCTCGAGCATCGAGCCAGATCCCTCCGCTCTCCGCGCAGCGCGCGATCGAGATGCCAAGAACCTTCTCCACGTTCATCGGCTTGCCGTTGATCGGGCTTGGGAGTCCCTCCTGAACGGGGCTCTCAGAGGGCTTAAGTGAGGGGAGGGCTCCGATGAAATCCTTAAGAGAATGTGAGCTATCCTTCGCCGCCGCCAGGACCTGGTCAAGCTCGCCGGCGTCAAGCCAGATGCCGCCAGAGGTAGTGCATCGATCAACGATAGCTCCGAACGCAACGATCTGTTCCATCGGTTTTCCGGTAACGGGACTCAGGCGGGCGGGTTGCTCTTGCTTGCGGGCGAGGCGAGCAAGTGACTCCTTGTTTGCTCTGTCGAAGTAGCTCTCTTCCTGTGCCTGGCGTCGCTCATCCCATGAATCGGTCATACGTATCCCTGTATCTGTGAAGTTACATCGTTATGGAGCCTATCCTGCCTAAATTAAAGGAGGAATGCCAGCAATGATCGTTATCGGCCCCTGGAGAAGTAAACGGGCCGGGCCGTTGACATTTTCCGCCAAAGGCAGTAAATCTTGCCCTCCTTGACGGTAAATCGTTAAGCGGGTGTAGCTCAGTTGGCTAGAGCGCTTCCTTGCCAAGGAAGAGGTCGAGAGTTCGAATCTCTTCACCCGCTCCATCTTTTACCTATCCAAACTTGGCTGTCGCCAAGATTTGGATGACGGGCAGGGGGCTTCGCCCCTGCACCCCTTCCGGACCTGCTCCTCTTTACCTCTTTTTCAGAAATTTGATTCGCTCTTTTGCTCTGCAAAAGTCGCTCATCGCGTGGCTTGGTTTGTATCGATGCGAACTTGGCTGTCGCCAAGATTTGGATGACGGGCAGGGGGCCGCGCCCCTGCACCCCTTCCGGACCTGCTCCTCTTTACCTCTTTTTCAGAAATTTGATTCGCTCTTTTGCTTTGCAAAAGTCGCTCATCGCGTGGCTTGGTTTGTATCGATGCGAACTTGGCTGTCGCCAAGATTTGGATGACGGGCAGGGGGCTTCGCCCCTGCACCCCTTCCGGACCTGCTCCTCTTTACCTCTTTTTCAGAAATTTGATTCGCTCTTTTGCTCTG
>JBIJBE010000027.1:0-47039 GCA_044345405.1 Bdellovibrionota bacterium | reverse complement strand
TTTCGACCAGCGAAGTGGACCACACAACCGTCGAAGGGATAAAGCGAAGCATCGCGATGGTCGGTGAGCTGTGTGGTGTTGGATCACGAGCCCGTGACAAGCTCGCCACCTTAGAGGAGCGAGAGCGCGCGCTCCGCGCGAGGCGAGTGAACGCGCCATCCTACAGAACCCTCGTTGTCGTGGGGCGCATGCATGAGGGAGAGTCCCTCTCAGGGATCTACGTCTCAGGAAAGGATGGATTCTACACCGGCGTCATCGAACTGTTGGGAATGAAGAACGTTAATACCGACCCCACCGTCGCTGTTCCGATGCTCTCTGCTGAGGGGTTCATGGCGCTCGCGCCTGAGGCGATCGTTGAAATCGTCAATGTTGATGACCCCGCGCTTCACGGGGCTCCCTCCGCGGTGTGGAATCGATTTCCAAAAGTTCCCGCAGTGAAGAACTCTCGCATCTTTACCCTCTCGGATGACTTCGCGAGTATTCCAGGTCCAAGATATATCGATCTGGCGGAAAAGCTTGCCGACCTTCTTGAACAACGGGAGCGGTCATGACGCAGCCCTTGCTCACTCTTAAGGATGTATCGTTCAACGTTGGTGGACGCGCGTTGCTCCGTGATATCAACCTTACCATTTCGCATGGCGAAAAGGTCGCGCTCGTGGGCGCCAACGGCGCCGGAAAGAGCTCCCTTCTCAAGGTAATCGCGGGACTCCATTCCCGGTACTCCGGATCGGTAAAAATTGAGGGCCGAGAAATTAAGGTTCTCTCACCACGGGAGCGTTCGCGCCTCGTAAGCTTGGTGTTGCAGCGCTTACCCTTCGTTCCCCGCTTTACGGTTCGGGAGTTCCTTGAGCTTAGTGAGCTTGGGGATCTAAGTGATCTCGACCTGACGGTTACGGGACTTCTTGACCGTCACCTCTGTGACCTCAGTGGCGGCGAGTTGCAGCGGGTCGTTCTCGTCGGGGCCATCGCCCAACGAGCCAAGCTCGTGCTCCTCGATGAGCCAACAGCGCACCTTGATCCGACCGGACGGAGTGAGGTTGAGCGGATCTTGCAGCGGTATCATAGTGAAAAGAGCATCTCCTACCTTCTCGTCACGCACGACATGGCGCTCGCTACTCGTCTCGCTGAGCGTATCGTGATGATGCGCCAGGGAGCGATCGTGTGGGATGGCTCGGTGACCGACGAGGCACTGCCCGCAATGCTGAAAGAGGTCTACGGATGCCCCTTCACGAAGGTAGCCCATCCGAGTACCGGTGAATCGATTATCATTCCGGGATAGGCATGAACACTGAACGACGAACATCCCTCTGGTTCTTTGCAAGCGCCCTCGCCTTAGCGATAACGTGTCTCCTCGCCGTGATGTACGGAGCGTCGCGCGTTCCCTTCGCCGATCTCTTCACCTCGCCCGACGCCCGCCTGGTTATCCTTGAGCTGCGCGTGCCTCGCGTGCTCTTCGCGGTGCTCGTAGGTGGTGCGCTCGCGAGCGTTGGCGCGGTGTACCAAACCCTTTTCCGTAATCCCTTAGCGAGCCCCTTTACCTTAGGGGTCTCCTCCGGAGCCGCGCTCGGTGCGTCACTTTCACTTATGGCGGTGTCGAGCCCACTTGGTGTCGCTTCCAGCGCTATGCTCGGCGCGCTCGCGAGTATCATGTTCATCATGACGATCAGCCGACGTCTCGGCGATGGGGCAGGGGACTCACTCTTACTGGTTGGAGTCGTGTTCAGTTTTCTCTGCTCCAGTATCTTAACGATGCTTCAATACATCAGCGACTACTCGCAGCTTTTTCGTGTGACACGGTGGATGATGGGTGGGATTCCCGCGGTGAGCACTATGGATCTCGCTGTTGGTTCGGTGTTAGTCGCGGCGTTCCTTATCTACGTTCTAAAGCAACACCGAGAGCTCGATCTCGTACTCTTCGGTGACGACGTCGCGTCGACCAAAGGGGTGGCCGTATCGCCGTTGTACTACACCACCTTCATCCTCTCCTCCCTCATCGTTGGATGGGTGGTGGCGCAGTGTGGAGTGATCGGCTTTGTTGGCATCGTGGTCCCTGCCTGTGCACGTTTGTTAGTTGGGCTTCGGCACAAGGTCGTCGTGCCACTCTCATTCCTCTTAGGATCTATCCTCGTCGTAATCTGCGATCTCCTCGGAAGGATCGTGCGTCCACCATTCGAGGTTCCCGCCGGAGTCTTCACCGCGATCGTTGGTGGGCCGGTGTTTATCCTTCTCGTGGTGCTGGGGTATCGGCGGGTGAGGTAGGGGGGCGCATGGCCCTAAGTTCCACTTAAAGTAGAAAAACGCGACAATTGTTGCGGATCGCGCAACTAGCGCCGAGGAATCTCGTACCCTCTGGTCGGACTTGGAAACACACGTTGGTGTGCCACATTGTACGGGGGATATGATCATAGAGGGAACTGGGCCAAGCAATCAGGATAAGGGCAGACAGGCCGTCGGAGGGGATGGAGCGACGGTGGCGAGAGGAGTGGACACTCAGTTCCCCCGTAGGCCATCTGAGGAGCTCAGCGGCGCGAGCGTTCGTGCTGATTTGAGTGCTGCTCCAGTCGGGCAAGAGCAATCGGCACCTTCTGCTACTGCAACCGCCACCGTTTCTTCACGTCCCTCCCGTAGCCCCCTAGCCGAGACATTGGATAGGAAACATCAAGAGAACCTCGCTGAGGAGGCTCGGCAAGCAAGTGATCGGGCTAAATTCGGACTTTCACCGCGCGCCTCCAGGGCAGCGGTGGACGACATGATTGAGCTTGTGGGTAAAATGGAGAAAGACCTCCGCAAGTTGTTCGATAGAAGGGAAGACAGCGCGAGCTTCGAGAGATCTCCTGATGGATCGGTCACTGTGTTCTACGACTTCTATGACCTGAAGCACGGAACGGTTCCGCAGCCGGAGAGTGCGATTTTTTCCAGTGCATGGAAGCTGACATGCCAAGTTGTTGGTTTTCTGATCAGTTTTTTCACAACCGCGATAGCGGTGGGACAGGCGACGCATCATTTGCTCCTTGCCACCTTTGGAGAGGCGGCTGCGGCCCTAGGAGTTGTGGTCGGCTATGGGGCTGCCATGCTCGTTGCACCACCTCTCGCAACGGGAGGGCTGAAGTGGGTGAAGTCCGTTGTGCAGTTCTCACGAGCTAAAAATTTTCTTAACCGAGCACTCCGAGTAAAAGAGCCCGGTTCCCTTGGCGGCGTTATCGAACAGATCCAGGCCAACGAGGGGTTCCGGGGAGAGATCTCAATCGGTGATGATTCATCTTCGATGTGGCTGAAGGTCACCTACACACCGAAAGTAAACGCGTAGCGTAGGGAGGGCCACCATGCCTGGTCGCCGAGATATCGCGCGAGGCACCTGTATTTCGCCTTACGCAACGCGGCGGTCAGTATCCCACTTCGCTACGCTACGAGGGACGAGCTGACCGTCCTCCCAGATCTCAAGATCGCGCCTCGGGAGGGCGGACATTCCTGGTCGCTTCCAGATTTGAAATGGAGGTAGAGGAAACTCCTACTGGTCGCCATCCCGGGATTCCCCCACGAGTTTCTTGTGTTTCCTGTAGCGGCGAATACTAAACCGAACTTACAGGTATGCCGAACCCCTCTGCGGGAGACGGATATGCAAGACACACTCAGATTGTTCCGAACGATTGCCCGGATCTACTTCTTCGTATGTGCCGTATCGCTTTCGAGCTCTCTCTCGACGTTCGCTGATGAGGTAAAGCCAGGGAATCTGCCACGTCCTCCTCAGGGGATCGTGCCGATGATCATCGTTGGTAACGGGCACGTGTACACGAACCTGGGAGTGCCTGATCCGCTTCGGTGCTATATTCCGCATTTTATTTACAGCCTGCCTGAAAAAGATCGAATTGAAATAATTAAGAATTGCGCGACCCAGGAGGAGATTGCGACGTACATGTCGCAGTTAGTGGAGTATTGTAAGAAGAATAACTGCGCGATCACCTTTACGGGGAATGGCGTATACCGACTGGATATTCTCGAGCCGGGTTCTCGCCCGGTCGATGGCCAGGGAGGATACGCTACGGGGATTCCTATGTGCGATTTGGAGGTGCCGGAAGGGCGCGCGTGTCAGTGGCGACAAACCATTCTCGGCATGTGTAGGTATAAACGCGATCCGTCGAGCGGCCTAGCGTTACCTGGCCCTCTCAAGCAGTACGTTGAGATGTTGGAAAAGCTGGACCCGAACTTCAAGGCTAACTTGGAAGCGACCTGCAATAACGCTCATTGCGCCGAAACCCTTCTCGATTTCGATGCTTGGAAAAATGGACGCCAATGCGAGCCGGCGCCCGCCGTGCAGATCTTCCCCTCGGGCAAGCCTCGTCCCCGACCGCGATGTCCTAATTGTCAGATCATCCAGACCTTTGTGGATAACTGGTCGGTGTATGAAGACATAATGAAGAACCCACCGAAGCCGAAGCCGAAGCCTATAGGTAGTAAGCCTACGGGGGCCATCGTTGGTCCGCGTCCGTTGAATCCTAATTGGTACGCGGTAGTTGATGCGTTAGGGCCCATGTTGCTTGGAGCGGAGCAGCTCTATGGTGCTGGGTCCTCCATGCTTCTTATTGGATCGAGTGGAGGGATGTCTTCCCCTGGCCAGATGACCGGCCAGACAATCGTCACGGGCGCGCAGGCAGCGAGCGGAACCTATATGTTGGTCGGGGGCGCGGGGATGGCCATAAGCGCAACTGGGTATGCCGGTGCGGGAGCGGTCGTCACTGGAGCTGCTGCGCCTGCCGCGTTAATCGGATTAGCGCCCATCGTGGGCTATGGCGCCGGAAATGTGGCCGGGTCGGCAATGACCGGTGGCTCTATGGAGGACCTTCTTATAGGCACGCAAACCATAAAAGTGCC
The DNA here is from genome assembly GCA_044345405.1 of Bdellovibrionota bacterium. Classification (GTDB taxonomy): domain Bacteria; phylum Bdellovibrionota_C; class UBA2361; order UBA2361; family OMII01; genus OMII01. The sequence goes on along the minus strand of JBIJBE010000027.1, from coordinate 42,170 downwards.
GCAGCAGGGTGCTACCTGCGCCGAAAGGACGAGCTTTGTCGCCAAGTCTCAAGGTGCCTTTTGTAACACGCAGGGGCGCCTTAATAACTGGTTCAGTCGGGGATGCGCTGAATGCTGCACTAAAGCATTTCAATGGCAGAGCAGCGCGAATCAGGAGCTCAAGAGTTGTGTGGCTCAAAACTCCGCCTACCAGGGGCAGTATATGAAGGCGTGTCTGGACCTCTGCAACAAATAACCGCCCTTAGGCCTTGTGAATAGCAACGATATGGAACCCCATCTCCGGATTCCTCAACTCGTCCCAATCCTGCGGCCCATTTCCTGATCCGCGAGGAAAGTCGCGCACGGTAAAGAGCGTCTCTACGGGTTCGAGTCCCGCTTTCGTAAGCTGCTCGTGCCACCACGCGCGAGGCTTAACAGTCTTGTGCCACACCGCGCCGGTTGTCGGGTCGCTGCATTCGAAGGTTGCCACTGAGGCGCAGAAGATTCCACGACTGCTCAGGTGGGTCTTAACGTTTCTGAAAAGCTGAGGGAGATCTTTCTCCTCGATGTGCTCAAGAACCTCCCACATGCTAACCACATCAAAGCGAGCGTGTGTGCCACTGGACGTGGTGATGTGAAACGGCTTCGTGATATCACAGGTGTGTAAACGATCCTTGAGCCATTTCCACTGAAAGAGTTGATTCTTTTTCGGATGATCGCTTCCCTCGAGACCCATCGCCTCGTGTCCTTTGCTCAGGAAGTCCAGCACCAATCCTCCCCCAGCGCAGCCAAGGTCGAGCGCGTTGATCGGTCCGCCTAAAACCTCTTCGCACTTTGCGATGAAGCGAGGATAGCGTGTGTTATCCTGCGCGGTGCCGAGAGGAAATTTGTGGTCATCGCTATGAACCGCCACCGGATGTCCGGTCGTCAGTCGATACGGACTCGGCTTGCGCACGATAGAGGAGGGATCCTCAAGCATGAAGATGTCCTGCTCAAGTCTATTAAAACGGTCAGCGTTTGAACGGATAGTTTCCGTGGCGACATCGAGCTTGCGCTGCATCTCAGCCATCTGGCCTTGGAGCATCGCGGCGTGCTGCACGAGAGCACCAAGAAGATTGTTTGTTTCGTCAGCGTTATGACTCATGAAAACCTCGCGGGTAGGGTCGACACATATAAAAGTCCTGCTGTTAGGATGCGGTAGGCCCCAGAAATTACCCGAAAAAGTTGAGGTTCCGGGACGGCGATTCAGGGGTTTATAGGCTTAAAATCCGTCATACTACTCGATTGGCACCTCCGTACGGGCATTGAGTGAAGCGAAACCGCCCTAGCCTTTGTGTCCCTTGCGGTGGAAATCACCCTTTGTATGTCGCATCTACCACCGAGCGCGAGCAGGCCTGCCCTCGAGCGCCTGTCCTTTGTGTTCCCATGAGCTTAGAGCTACTCTTCTGAGCATGACGACTCCCACCCCCTCCGCCACTCAATTCTTCTTTCAACTCACGCCCGAGAAGGTGCTTGAGGCTGTAGAGTCCCTCGGGGTCCGTTGCACTGGGAGAGTTCTCGCCCTCAACAGCCTTGAGAACCGTGTGTACGAAGTTGAGCTCGATATCGATCTTGAGCCGGGGGCAGGGAGATGGGACGCCTATCGCGTTATTAAATTTTATCGACCAGGTCGGTGGACCAAGGAGCAGATCCACGAGGAGCATCAATTTCTCAAAGAGTGCGCCGCCGTAGAGATTCCAGTTGTGGTTCCCCTTGAGTTTCCAGATGGTGGAACCCTCGGTGAGGTCGCTGATACCGGCATCTTCTACGCTATCTTCCCAAAGGTTGGTGGACGAATTCTCGATGAGATGTCGGATTCGGAGCTTATGCAGATCGGACGCCTCCTTGCTCGTTTGCACAACGTCGGCGCAAGCGGTTCGTTTCGTCACCGCATGAAGTTGACCACTGACACCTACGGTCACGCGAACCTCGCCTACCTGAAGGATAACAAACTTCTTCCCCCTTCCGTTGAGGGGCACTATCTCGGCGTCGCTGAGCGCATTATTCGCGCGAGTGAGCCCTGGTTTAAAGAAACTCGTTCCCAGCGAATTCACGGCGACTGCCACATCGGAAATATCCTCTGGCACGCGAAGGGATGCTACATCGTCGATTTTGACGACAGCGTCGAGGGGCCGTGCGTCCAAGACCTCTGGCTCCTTACACCGGGGCGAGATGAAACCGCGCAACGACAGCGCCGGACTATCCTTGAGGGCTACGAGATGATGCGGACGTTCGACCATAGCTCGATGCGTCTCATTGAACCGCTGCGAGCACTACGAATGATTCACTTTACCACCTGGATCGCGAAGCGGTACGAAGACCCCGCCTTCAAGCAGATCTTTGTTGATTACGGCTCCGAACGATATTGGCGTGAGCAGCTCATCGCGTTGCAAGAGGTTGGGGAGTTGTTGGGGATAGGGTAGGGGACCGAAAATACAAGGTGTACCGACCCGGTGCCCGGGAGGGCGGTCATTCCTGACCGCCGCGTTGCGTGAGGTAAAGATCGTTTGCGATGCGTAACCCTTCGGCGACCGACCTGTCCCGAGCAACGCCGAGGGAGGACGGTCGCCCTCCCTCTCTTCAGACTTTCCGCCACACCGACACAATCACCATCCTGTTAGAACCCAAATGCGACAGGAATAGCCCTAAATCCGAACGATGTTAGTGGCTTAGAATCCCCCAGTAGAAAGAAATTCCAAATACTATATAGTTAGCGAACAATATGTTCCTCGGCGTCGTCCTCATAGTTATTCTCATCGCTCTCAACGCCTTCTTCGTTGCCGCTGAGTTCGCGATCATTAAGGTCCGTTACTCCGCTGTTGAAGCGGATGTAGCTGCTGGCAGCAAGGTCGCTAAGATTTCGCAGGGAATGCTCGACAAGCTCGACAAGTATCTCTCTGCCGCTCAGATCGGAATCACCCTCGCGAGTCTCGCGCTCGGTTGGGTCGGTGAGCCGGTCGTGGCCGAGTTCCTCGTTCAAGGAGCCGGCGCGATAGGACTTCCGCTCTCTGAAGCGCTCGCTCATAAGATCGCTGTCCCGGTTGGATTTATTCTCATCACCGTTCTTCACCTTGTGTTCGGTGAGGCGGTGCCGAAGTACGCGGCGATCTACTATCCGCAAGAGCTGACCTATGTCTGCGCAATTCCGCTCAAGTTTTTCGCGGTGGCGACGGCGCCCCTTGTATGGGTGATTAACGGACTGACCTGGCTCATCCTCACACCGCTCGGGATCAAGGTTCAGTCTGAAGAGGATACGCACACCGAGGAGGAGCTCCGACTTCTTCTCGCCGAGAGCGCGCAGAGTGGTGAAGAGGGGGCGATTCAAAAGACCGAGCACGAGTTAATCGAGAAGGTCTTTAAGTTCGATGAGCGTGTCGTTCGCCAAGTTATGGTCCCACGCCCGCAGATGGCCGCGATCGATATCGCGACGCCGGTGGATGAGGCGTTGACCCTTATCTCACGGGAGGGGTACTCGCGAGTGCCGGTATACTCAGGCACTAAGGATAACGTGGTTGGAATCCTGCATGAAAAGGAACTCCTGCGTCGGGTACTCGACAAACAGCCGATCGATGTCTCGCAGATCATGCGTCCCGCGCTCTTTGTTCCCGAGACGAAGAAGATCGGTTCTCTCTTACGTGAGCTTCAAAACAAGCGGAGCCACATGGCGATTGTGGTAGATGAATTCGGTGTGGCCTCCGGCTTGATCACACTGGAGGATATCGTTGAGGAGCTCGTCGGAGAGATTCAGGATGAGTACGATGATGAGCGCCCCGTCGTTGAGAAGCGCAAAGAGGGAGATTTTATCGTCAACGCGCACGCCTCGATCTTGGATGTGAACGCGTACCTTCCGGTACAGCTTCCCGAGTCACCTGAGTACTCAACGGTAGCCGGCTTTCTCAATATCCTCTTCAGTGGGATCCCTGAGGTGGGGGAGAGTTGTGAGGATGGAACCTACTCGTACCGGGTGCTCAAGACCTCCCGAGGGAGCGTAGATACGGTGCTCGTGAAGGTTCTGCCGACGGAAGAGCCAACAGAATCAGCGTGATATATAAGGCCTCGGCGAAAGAGTCGCCCGGGGCCGGGTGTGTTTATTGAGCTCTACCCCAGACTGCAGTAGACTACCGACGTTACTCTTTAGGGGACGACTATGTCACAGGCTCAGGTAGTGGACCGCATTCGCATCGAAGATTTTGAGAAGTTTCACGCGCCGAGCCTGCGCAAGCCGCCACCCCCTGTGACTGTTAAAGAGGTTGTCATCACCATGTTGGTCGCCACCCTTATGGCGCCGTTCCTCTTCACGACCTTCTTTGTAATTCCGATGATTGGGCAGATCTCCGTTGGTTTCGCCGCATTCGTTACCGCGCTCTACCTCTGGGCCCGAAAGTCGATCATCATCGCGCTCACCATTCTCGCAAGTGCGGGGTTGTTTTCTAGCCTCATGTTCATGAGCATTCAGAGCATCAAGTATCGAATCGATGTGACCATGTTTGTTCTCATCGCGCTCGGGATTCCGATGACGACACTTTTGACAGTAATCGTGGCGATGAGGGTATGGGATCTTCGTGGGGGCGCTGAGTAAAAGAATGAGAACTATGAGATCTATCTTTTTTGCGATTGTTGCCGCGTGCGCGGTCTCAACATCCGCCTTCGCCGATACCGCGTACTTCTTCATCGTTAAGGGGATCATCAAAGGGATGCCCGGTGATGGACTCGCGAAGAACGAGATGTTGGTGAAGCACCAACCTATCCCTGACTACCGTGACGACACAGGCGCAATCGTTGGTATGATGGCTATGACGATGCCGTTCTACCTTAAAGAGGGGCTTTCGTTGGATGGGATCAAGGCAGGGGACTCCGTTGAACTCAAAGTTGAGCAACACCTCAAACCTACGTTCACCGAAGAGGTGATCTCGGTCAAAAAGGTTCAGTAGGGCCTGTAGTGAGTTCTCTCATGCTCGTAAGCCTCTGCTCTGATGGGGCTTTTCGCGAGCGAAATCCTGATTAACTTCCCGCGCATAATCGCCGATATCTCCAGCGAGGGGCGAGCGATGGTCGCCTCGCATGGGGGACTGTGAAGCGGACACTGGCGTATCTGGTCATACTTTGTCTTGGAGGGTGTATCCAAAGGTACGTCGATCCTCCGACCCCGGTGGAGGAGGGATCCTTCTTCGTACACGTGGTGCGTTCTCCTGAAGAGAGTTTCCCAAAACTTCTCACGTGGTACACCGGTACGACCCTCTCACAGGAGATCGTCCTGCGCTACAACCGGGAGATCGCGCAGCGCCCGTTGAAGGTCGGCGATCGCATCGTTATCCCAGTTGAACTTGTCGCCAACTCGAACGCCTACGGTACCGCGCCGCAGTCCGGGCAGGGGAAGGTTCCGAACCTCTTGATGGGTGAGTCCGCCCCCGAACCAACCCTAACGCCGACTCCGTCGAATGATGCGTCGAACCCTCCTCAATCACCCGCTCCCGCCTCACATTCCGCTGACTCGCTCCCGAGTATGCCGCTCGAAACCTTTGCGGATGAAACGAGCCCCGATAAGCCTGAAGTGATCGCGCCCGGAGCTGTCGCGCCTGTGGCAAACGAGGGAAAGGTTGAGCGACTCCAGCAGGAGATAGCGGATAAGCAACGAGAGCTTGAACGGCTTCAAGCCGCGCAACCCACTGTCGTCGGCGATGGTGATATGCCTCCTCCTGGACTTCTTGAGGAGTATGCGGGTTCGTAAGGGGTTTTACCCCTTCCACCCCGCAATCGCCCGTCCAAAACGCGCGTCCCGAAAACCCTTCGTTGATTGAAGGTCCACAAGAGAGCCTCTATCCGCCAACGATCGTCCAACGAGAAAGCTCTTCGGATCCTTGGAAGCTGGGAATCGAAGCCTGCCACACACAGTGGGTTTGGATACGCCCGTAACGGATGGTTGGCTGAACGGCTCTCCCCACACGAGCTTCGCCGCCGCGTCAGCGAAGATTCGTGCCTCCATTGAGTTGGGGTCAAATCCGAAGGCGCTCGTTGACTCAACGGTTGGCTTCCGTTTCCTGAGTCGAGAGATAATCTCCCCGTAGGCGCGCTCATGCTCCTTCAAGATGACCTGTCCCGCAGACGTTCGCATGAGGGAGCGAAAATGGTTTGTCACCACGGGGTTTTTCCATCCCCCTCCGCACAGCCCGAAGTAGAGAGGAAATTCGCAGTCAGATGGAATAAATGAGAGTGAGTACATCGCGATATACGCTGAGAAGTATTCAGCGGTGCGCATCCGATCCGCGAGAGAAAGTACCTTTCCGTCGACTGGCGCGGTCCCCAAAAGCTCGGGGATCTCTCGATACCATTGAGGATCTGATGAGCGAGGTGGTGTTTGCGTAATAAAATTATTTCCGTCGCTTGTGACCGCGCTCCGTTCGAACAGGAGTCGCAGCAAAGATTCATTCACCGTCCCCGCAAGCCCAATCTCTCCGTTGTTGTCGTGCGAGATTCCCGCTTCTCGCCGCGCCAGGAGATCGGGGAAGTGGTTGAACGGCCCTGTGTCCCAGCCGAACACGGATGGATCCTTCTTCCCGATCTGATTGGTGATGATACTGACGTTCCCAGTGTTGCCACCGTTAATAAACGCGATCGGAAACGCTCCTTGAGCTTTCGTGTGGCGAGCGAGGTGGAGGTGGTGCACCGGAGCAAGTGGGGCGCCTTCACCGCCGTTCATGATGTCATCGGAGCGGAAATCATACGCGACAGGTATATCCAGGATGTTCGCGAGGGCTTGGCCGTCGCCTAATTGGACCGTGTAAGGAGTGAGGCTTTTCGGGCGAGCGATCGAGGGCGGGAGGTGCGCGCACGTTTGCCCGTGAAAACCCACAAGGTCAGGGGTCGCGTCGCGATCGATCGTCTTTGCCGTTCGGGCGGAGACGATCGTGGCGAGGCACGCCTCGCCGACCGCCTTTACGTAGCGATTGTGGATCTCTGAGAGGGGAATGGAGAGTTGCCTCTCGGCGCGAGCGACATCGCCTTCGCATGATCGTAATATCTCTCGAAACGCTCTAATGTTGTCAGCGAGATCCGTTGGAAACGCTCCCGCATAGTGTTGAGCGTCATGAATGCCGCCATCCGGCGAGAGTTTGGTGATGACAACGTCAACCGCGTCAAGCGAGTTGCCGGTCATAACGCCCATGGTGAGAAGAGTTGGTTTCATGTGCTGACCCGCCGGGGTCTCAAGAGACCGACCGCTATAACTTTCGTACACGTGGTTTCAGTATACGGGGCACTTTGGTGAAGGGGCAAAGGAGAAAGACGCGTTCGGGTTGCTAGCGCGCTATATTTTGTTGTCGAACATGATTTGACCGGGCTCTTTAAGGTTAAGCCCGCATCCGCCGCGCTCTATCCATGCCGGCGTGAAATCGGTCATGCGCTTCTGGACATCGTCTCGGAAGATCTCCGGGTTAAGGGGTTCGCAGAAGGCGCGAGGATTGTAATGTTCTTTGAGAGCTGTCGTGTCCTTGAGGAGGCCGCGGCTTGTGAAGAACGCTTGCATCTCCTCCTGAATGGGCGCCAGGTTGCGGCAGTTCCCTGAGTCATCCAACGCTTTCATCGCGAGAATCAGCTTTTGGCTCTTGGAGGAGGTGCGAACAGCGAAGCGCACGACGTCCAGGGGCTTCGTCGACGACGCGTCTTCGTGCTGCGCGAGGCTGTTAAGGAACTGCTCCTTCTTGAGATGTTCGGGGCCTTCGACAACCGTGAATTTGAGGATCTTTTCAAAGTCGTTTGAGAGGATGACAAACACACGGTGGTCGAGTCCCTTGCTTCGAAGGTGCGCGCGAAGGTCGTACTCAAGTCGGGTCATGTCCGCGCGAGGGAATCCACACAATTGAGCGCTCTGCGAGGTGCTCACCTTCGAGCCGAGTAGGTGTCGACCGGTTGATTCGGCGAGGTCGTCAGCTGTGAGTGTCGCGAGAGGCGCGTAGAGGTCCTCAAGGCCGAGGGTCGCCTGTCCGGCGCGAGGCGCTGTCAGAAGTTCAAGAACGGAGGTGCCGAAGAGCTTGTTGTACTCTCCTTTGAGCGCGATATTTCTTACGAATTTGTAGCAACCCGCGGTGTTCATCGCTCCCTTGAAGTGGTTCTGAACGGTAGCGGCGAGTGACTCACGAAGCACCGCGTCGACGAGGCACGCGGTCGGGTGCGTTGCTATGTTCTCTCTATGGAGTTGGCGGGCGCCGATCCAAGGATCGAATGGATATGACTCGTGAGCGCTTCTCGGTGTTTCAAGTTTGCGTTGCGGAAGAAGGATAGCGAGGTGGTTCCCGGCGGTAACGAAGTGCTCTTGGTAATCTTCAATGCACTGCATCAGTCCGGAGATCAGAGACGGCTCGAAGCCGGAGCGCTTAAAGTCCAGTTCAAGGTACGACATCCGGTCGATCTCGTCTTTAAGCTTGTAGAGTAGATTTATACGCTCCTTAGGTAGGAGCGGTGGATGTCCTTGAGGTACAACAGGCGGAGTTGGCCCGAAATCCTTCACGCGGCCCGGATCGTCAAGGGGACGGATGTCGAGGTAGGAGAGCACGGCGAGGACATCGGCCCAATAAACACCGAGGATCTTCTTGAGATTCGGGTCTCGGTACACCTCCTGAGCGCCATGGTATTCATGGAAGTCCTCTCCCCATCCCCAGGCCTCAATGTGTGGCGCGCCCGGAATGGAGGCAATAACTCGATCCAACGCATGGGAGCCGAGTCGATGCGGATCATGGAGGAGCATGACGAGCTCAAGCACCGTTTTCTCATGCTCGGAGAGGTTGATGAGCGCGCGCTCGGCCACCTGACGAGCGACATACGCCGCGTGGATGCAGTGATCTCTCCGCGTATGGTCAACGTCAGGTCCGAATAGCTTGGTGTGAGCGGCGCCACAGTTGTACACCTCACCAAGGAGGTCGAAGGACCACCACGAATCGATGATCCGTTGCCCCGTCTTGCTGAGATGTTGAGGGAGTGATTCGATCCACTCTTTGTAGGGGGTCGCGTTACGACCCTTCTCTTGTGACGATTGCTCCCTCAGCACGTGCTGACGAAAGTAATCACCTGAGATGCATTCGACGTCAGCGAAGGAGAATGAGAATTGCGGCGTTGAATCGCCTGGATTTTTGCCGGGAATTGCGTTGATCCCTTGCGTCATCCTTCCGAACCTAGTGAGCGTCAGGCCCCGATTTTCCCCTGTTTCTCACGATTGAGTACAAGGGCGAGGTCAGCTCTGGTAGTCGGTTATTGATACCCGTCCGACAGAGGCTAGTCAATCAAAGAGTCGGAAGATTTGCCCCTAAAAACGGAGCGATTGATCGAGTTGATCGATTTCTAGAAAAAGGGGCCACTTTGCGTGGCCTTCGCTATCTCGGATATAGATCCGCCGATAGGATTCAAGGTGTCGGTAGAGACCTGATCTGTCGGTTTTGGAGCGCCCGATTGCTGGTCCGATCTCGGGCTGCGTAGAGGTTTTTCGTAGACTGGCGTGTGGCGAGCTCAACGCTGAAGTAACGGGCATCGGTTTCGCGAAGGTCTAATTACTTCTCTACGCTCCGGAAGAACATCAGGACGAGGAGGCAAAGAGGGATCCTACGTTCGATGAAGACCCAGCAGGATAAAGACGCAGCAGGATGAAGGGAGCGCGGATAAAGAAGGACTGCAATCAAGACTGGAGCTTTCGGGAAATGACGGGAAATGAAATGAATGGTCGGGCAGAGAGGATTTGAACCTCCGACCTCTCCCACCCCAAGGGAGTGCGCTACCGGTCTGCGCCACTGCCCGACACCGGCCTTACGTTATCGAATGTCCCGAAAAGTATCAAATCGAAACTCATTATTTTGACACCTTTATCGGATTCAATTAACCTCCTCGCCATTGCCGCGGCGTCTCCAGGCGCCGCGGTTCCTTACGGGCCTATAGCTCAGTTGGTAGAGCGCTACACTGGCAGTGTAGAGGTCAGCGGTTCGACCCCGCTTAGGTCCACACTTCGCCCCTCCGGGGCTTCGTGTGGCAAGCCACTCGTGCGAATATCAAACAAAATTCAGGGCGAAGTGTGTCCCCCGTAGCCTAAGGCGTAGGGGGGCTGGTCTGTTTCGCCCCTCCGGGGCTTCGTGTGGCAAGCCACTCGTGCGCGTCTCAAACGATATTCAGGGCGAAGTGTGTCCCCCGTAGCCTAAGGCGTAGGGGGGCTGGTCTACAGCCTTTTTCGAGAAAACGCCTGTCCAGAGCGCGTCTTGAGGTATTTCTCGAACTGCCATGCCTTACTTTCGGTGCTGAACGCGAGATATGTCTCAAGGCTCCAAGGGCCGAACTGAGATGTGTAGGTGCAGTTGCCATGATTGTGTTCGTTTAACCGGCGCTTTAAATCGCTGGTTACACCGAAATATCTCTTGGATGGATCGCGCTTGCTGCTGAGGATGTAGACATATTTCATGCACGGTTGTTCGGGGAATTCCTCAATAAGTTGCTGGGCGCCGCGAATTCAGGCGTGTGGAAATAGGCAAGAATTAGGCCTCTTATTCGGATTGAGAGCGATTACTTCATATCCCGCGGGTCATCCGCCCGCACCTTGAGCGCTTCCCAGACCTTGGCGTACTTGAGAAACACCGAGATCGCCTCAATCACGGCTACGATGAAACCGGCGGTTCCCTCTCGATAGCCTTTGCGGGTTACGTAAAACTTAAAGAATCGGGCTAGTGGCCGAAGGGTGATCGCGATGAATGATGCTCGTACCCCACGATTCAGCAGTGTGTGGGTGGCGTTCGATGAGAGGGTGTTCATCCGTCGCATGTAGTCGGTAAGGTCGGTAAACGAGTAGTGATGGAGCTCTGCTTTACATCGGGCCGTCGTGCCCGTTACAGATGCCTTTTCATGCGGATCCTCGCCGCCCCAGGTGGTCGCCGATCGGCGACACAGCCGGAGCCGATATTCAGGGTGCCATCCCCCTTTGCGCCACCACCTTTCTAGAAAGAATACCACTCTGTTGAGGAGGTACCCATTTACATTCGGTCGGAGCCCTTTTCGGTCGTCTGCGAGGATAGAAAGGATCTCGTCCTTCAGCTCGGTAGAGACCTCTTCATCGGCGTCCACGTTTAACACCCAGTCCCCCGAACACTGTTCAAGCGCGAAGCGCTTCTGTTTAACGTACCCCTGCCAGTCTTTATGGGTGATCTTGTTGGTGAATTCCCTACAGATATCGAGCGTTTTATCGCTCGAGCCTGAGTCGACGATGATAATTTCGTCGCACCATGCCACGCTCTCGAGGCACCGACGGATCTGGCGCTCTTCGTTGCAGCAGACGATAAAGGCGGAGATCGTTGAGCGTCGGGTGTCGTTCATGCAGGCTATTCAGAAGGATCCCCCTCAAAAAGGCAAGGGAGGAGGTAATCTTTGATGAGTCCCCCATGGCAGGGAGGGGAGTTGTCTCGACAGTACCTAACTTGACGTAGTATATGGTTGTTTTCCTCCACTTTCACCGAGAGGCTCTATGAACATCCTTGGAATCTCAGCGTTCTACCACGACAGCGCCGCGTGCCTCGTCACCGATGGAAAGATCGTAGCCGCCGCTCAGGAGGAGAGGTTTACTCGTAAGAAACACGACCCTGAATTCCCTAAGCACGCCGCTGAGTACTGCCTCAAGTCTCAAGGTCTCACGATCGACGACGTCGACTACGTAGCGTTCTACGATAAGCCCCTCTTAAAGTTCGAGCGCCTCCTTGAAACATACCTCACGACCGCTCCGCAGGGATTCACCTCGTACGCTCGCGCCCTGCCGATGTGGCTCAAGCACAAGCTATGGATCCCTGACACGATTAAGAGCGAGCTTGGCTATAAAGGCGAGGTCCTCTTCACGGAACACCATCAAAGCCACGCAGGGTCAGCTTTCTATCCTTCTCCATATCAAAACGCCGCGATCCTTACGATCGATGGCGTTGGTGAGTGGACGACGAACAGTCTCGGTGTAGGAGAGGGGAACGAGTTCAAGATTATTCGAGAGATAAAGTTTCCGCACTCGATCGGATTGCTCTACTCCGCGTTCACCTACTTCACCGGATTCAAGGTGAACTCCGGTGAGTATAAGGTGATGGGGCTCGCGCCGTACGGAGAGCCGAAGTACGTTCAAAAGATCTACGACAACCTTATCGATCTCAAAGAAGACGGCTCCTACCATCTCAACCTTAAGTACTTTAACTACATGCAAGGGTTGAGCATGACAAACGACGGCTTCAACGCGCTCTTTGACGGGCCACGTCGTAAGCCAGAGAGTCCACTTACGCAACGTGAGATGGATCTCGCCGCCTCTATCCAGGTGGTCGTTGAGGAGTGCATGTTGCGTCAAGCGGTGTTCCTCCATAAGGAGACCGGATTAGAGAACCTCTGCATGGCGGGGGGCGTCGCGCTCAACTGCGTCGGAAACGGAAAGCTTCTCCGTAATGGACCGTTCAAAAATATCTGGATTCAGCCCGCGGCGGGTGACGCTGGCGGAGCGCTCGGCGCCGCTCTCTGTACGTGGTATGGCTACCTCGATAAGCCTCGTGTCACGAATGAGAGGACAGATTCTCAGAGCCAGTCCCTTCTTGGGCCAGAGTTCTCCGATGACGAGACGGTCTCGCAGCTCGCGCAGTTTGGCGCCGTGTATCGTCGCGTCTCTAACGAGGAGTTGCCGAGCGTTACCGCTGACATCCTCGCGAACGAGAAGGTGGTCGGTTGGTTCCAGGGACGTATGGAGTTCGGTCCACGCGCGTTAGGAAATCGAAGCATTATCGGTGATCCCCGATCCAAAAACATGCAGGCCACTATGAATCTCAAGATTAAGTTTCGAGAATCATTCCGGCCCTTCGCTCCCGCTGTGTTGCGTGAGGACGTCGCCAAGTACTTCGAGCTTGATTACGATTCTCCGTACATGCTCCTGGTGGCCCCGGTTCGAGAGGAGCGGCGAGTCCCGATGACCGCTGAACAGGAGAAGCTCTTTGGTATCGCGAAATTGAATGTGGCGAAATCAGACCTTCCGGCTATTACGCATGTCGATTATTCAGCTCGAATTCAGACCGTAGAGAGCGGGGCGCATCCTCGATTCTACAAGTTATTGTCAGCATTTAAGGAAAGGACGGGGTGCTCCGTTTTGGTCAATACTAGCTTTAACGTCCGAGGAGAGCCTATAGTGTGCACGCCGGCTGACGCCTACGCGTGCTTCATGCGAACTGACATGGACGCGCTTATCGTTGGCAATGTCGTGATGTTGAAAGAGGAACAACCAAAATGGCACGAGCGAGAGGATTGGCTAACGAAGTTCGAACTGGATTAGAGGAGTCGGTAGTGAGCCTTTCCGTCGCTAATGGGGATCGCGTGGTTGACGTACTCGACACCGACTGGCTCGGTAAGTCCGTTCGCACGCACGTTCGCGAGTTCGCGGTTCTCTTCGCTATTATCTTTACCGGCATCGCGTCTTACAAAACGTACCGTTTCGGTGTAACGCCAACGTCTCTCGCGTGGGCTATCGGCGGAATTATCATCGGTATCCTTGGCTATCGCGCTCCGCGGGCTCTGCATCCTCTGTGGAAGGGGTGGATGAAGCTCGCTCACTACATGTCTCTCGTGATGACATTTGTGATCATGTCGCTCACATGGACGATCGGATTCGTTCCGATGGCGATGCTTCTTAAAGCGCTTCGAATTAAGACGATGGACCTCTCCTATAAATCTGGCGCTACGACGTACTGGGAGACAAGAGATCCTAAGTACGACGATTTCAAGCGACTCGAGCAGCAGTTCTAACGGGCGGAGTGTCCTCGGGTATTGAACCCGCCGCTTTTACTCGAGACCGGATAACGTTTACGAGACCAGCGCGCCACCGATCTCCGATAGGTAAATCATCGAGAACGTTTGCCCCATATCCTCCTCGTCTTTGTTGCGTATCCAGGAAGCGTATCTCTACCTTCTTGGATACATGCGTTCGAGGGAACCTTGATGCCTCATTCTGAGCCAACCCACGTACGAGGTATTGAAGGGCTCATCTACTCAAGTCGCGGGCAAAAGGGTCGAACGCCCCCTTTTGTGTTCTCTGAGCCGGGGTCGCCGTTCTCTCTGGCGTTCTTAATGGCCATAGAGCGATTCAAGCTCCTGTTGAAATTACGCGAACTTTTGTCCGACTACGAAAACTGATTGTGAATCTCCGGACTTTGGCTAAAAAACTGGAGTCGCGGGAAGGACGCTAAGACGAACAGTCTAAGGTGGTGTTCGACGCGATTCGAGAGAGCATGGGCCCAGCTAGTGCGGCTATTGATAACGCTTTCCACGCCTCACTTAGTCATTGTGGAGAGTTCGTGATTCGACCAGTTGCAGCGGATCAGCTGCTTACGAAAAAGCCAGCTGGTTGCCTATCCATTATACACGCGCGTCGGCGTTGGCCGGTGTTGGGAATCAAGCTCGGGGATAGAAGGGACGGGCCACGCTACTCATTTTCTTTGCTCGGCCCGATCATGGAAAAGACGCAGACAAGAGCGCCTAACAAAAGGAGGCAGGCCCCCGGTAAATAATACCGCGCGTGCATTATATGGACCGTCGCGACACCGCACACGTGAAGTACCTGGAAAGATGCCGTGAGTATGCCAAATGCGGGCAGGCCTCCCGGGTTAATCGCGTAACTTCTCCAGATCGCTATATACGCCGGGAGTCCCCATACCAACGAGGATATTCCACAGAGGACCGCGAAGATATATCGCCAGGGATACGTTCGTATGTAGATCGCGGAGATTTCAGCGAGCGTGGCGTTGGCTTCAATCCACGAAATATGACTACGTGTATGCGCGCTTTCCATCAGCGCCAAATTTCCTAGGGCCACGGCGTTAAGAGCGTGTGGCTCTAAGGTGATCGTTTCCAGAATCTCACGGTTTGTCGCTTGTTTGGGCAGTCCTTGACGAGCCTCAAGGAGCGCCCTTCCGGGTAAGCTGAGGTCTAGGCGAGGCTCGGGCCCGAGAACGGAAACAAGCTCGTACACGTGGCCCTCTCGCGGAATCAAAGTCAGTTGTTTGTGCCGCTCCCAATTTGTTATCAGCAAAAAAGCGAGAGGAGCTAAACTAGGTATGACCCCAAGCCCTGCCCAGAGCATCGTGCCTCTCTGGGCAGCGGGAGAGCGCCAGGCGACGACAACCGCCCCTACGAGCACTAGAGCGACCAAAACGAGGTAATCAGGCCGTATCAGCACGGCGCATGACGCGGAAAATATGGAAA
The DNA here is from genome assembly GCA_044345405.1 of Bdellovibrionota bacterium. Lineage (GTDB taxonomy): Bacteria > Bdellovibrionota_C > UBA2361 > UBA2361 > OMII01 > OMII01. Next base: position 26,924 of record JBIJBE010000027.1, on the reverse strand, counting down.
GGAGAAGCCAGAGAGACTTTTTTGTTCGAATGAATAACCAAAAAAGGCAACACGTTATCGCGGCAACCATAACCGCCAGCCAATCTGACATCAGCTGAAACGCAAAAGGCCGCACCACAAGGCAGGCAAGAAGGAATACTAAGAAACTTGCTCGTTCTCCCAGCGCACGACCAACGGTTCGAGTAAAAACTATCGCGGCGAAGCACCACGCTGCCGCGTGCGAGATGACCAGCCACTGATTGAACGAACCAAGTATATCGCTCGCAAGGACTACCGGAACTAAAAACAGAGGATAGCCAGGCGTTCGAGTTAAGGTTGCCTCGGTAAATTCACTCACCGGGGAATCGTAAGAGATGTGCCGATTTAGGAGAGTGCCCACGTAGGACAGGTATTGGTCACTATCAACCCCAAGAACTCCTACTCCGACAGTGCCGAGAGCCACTAGGTCTATTCGGAAGAACCAGAGGAACGCGAACAAGAGGAGTAGGTCAACCAAGACCACAGGTAATTTGCGCCATCGACTGAGCATGGGCTATGAGTACTTGCCGGAACCGACAACCGCAAGCCAATTCGGTGCGTTCCTCGTGAGAGCCGGGGCTTTTGGTTGCAATTCGTCTAAAGGTCTTCAATGCGATTGACACGGCTTCCTCGCGGCAAGGCTATATCACAGTGGTAAACACCATAGGGTAGATCGCTGGATTCGGGGTTCTAGCGCACGAAATTAGCCCCAGTCGTCGTCGATACATCGGGCAAGGCACTGCCCGAAACGCCGTCCTACTTTCCAGACCTCGTAAGGAAGCGAATTCGACTCCGACATCGTGGGTAAGCTACTGACAAGAGCTACACCGAGTGGATGTGTAGGTTTGTTATCTCTCACGGAAAGAAGCGCGCGGAGAAGATAGGAGAGGAACTCAGTAGAGCTTTTCCTTCGACCTTCACGGCTCAGAGATGGCACGTCAGTTTGGACTAGGACCCCAGAGTAGGCCAAACCGCCGCCGGTCTTTGCGTGTTTGGAGGTTGAAGTCACCGTTTTCATTATGACAAAAAATATCTGCTGTAGGACGTACAGCGAGCCCATTAACTCGTTGAATTTCAAAGCTCTTGTTTTCCCCTTAAGAAAAGAAATGACCCTGCCGAACTATATACTACCGGCAGTAGTAGCGGTGGCAGTTGCGGTCGAAGTGGCAAGGAATAACCACTCTAACGAGGGGCGTTGTTGAGCTCCCCAAGGCAAGGACGCCATGAAAACAGTACTACTCATTGATGATAATCAAGATTACCTCGATTCAGTTCGCTGTATCCTTGAACGCGAAGGGCTCGAAGTTTTCGAGTCAGATTGTCCGGACTCCGCCTTTAGACTCTTACGTTCAATAGAGCCACCTGACCTCATAATGTGTGACCTGCATATGCCCTTCATACGCGGTCCCAAAGCTGAAGAATTCAAGACCTCCTTTGAGGTCGGAGTGAAGACAGCGCATGAGCTCTCGTGGGTCTACCCCGAAACTCCCGTCGTGGCGCTTACAGCCTTGATGGATAGTGACCTCGCGAAGGTGCGAAGCTTTCTACAACCGATACCGGCTTTTACGAAGCCCTATCAGACCGGAGAGCTCCTCGATTTGGTGAGGACCTACCTCTCAACGAAGGAATGGGGTGGAGTTCAGTAATTTCCGTTGTCCGGTTTTATAGGACGCTCGCGAGAAGTCTCATGTAGTCACTACGTGAGATCTCGCGGGCTCCAAAACCCTCCGAGAACGGAGTCAGAACCTGACAATCAAACCACGAGATATTCTGACTTCGGAGATACTCAACCATCGCGCACATCGCGACCTTTGAGGCATCGGGCATCCTAAAGAAACTCGATTCAGCCGCGAAGAATCTCCCGATCTGAATCCCGTACAATCCCCCAACGAGCTCGCCTTCGTGATAACTCTCGAATGAATGGGTATAACCCATGGTGTGCAGCTTCGTGTAGGCGTTGATTATCTCGTGGGTTATCCAGGTGCCTTCCTGATCCCCCCGATTTTCCAGCTCCGCGCATCGAAGGATCACCTTGCCAAAATCACCATCCCGCTTGGTTGTGAAGATATCTCGCGAGATGGTACGCCGCAGTCGCCGTGATATATGGAACTCATCGAGGAATATGACGGCACGTTCGGGCGGCGCGAACCAGGCGAGAGAGTCCTCATCTAGAGGCCACGGAAAAATCCCACTTTGGTAGGCGAGGATGACGGACTCAGGCTGCAGGTCTCCCCCGATCGCGATGAGCCCATGCTCATCCGCGCTCTCAACTGGGGGGAACCGTTTGATAACCATCGTAAGCTCCTCATGGGAAATTCGGCGGGGACGATAAGCGCCTGGTCATACGCCGACGATAAAAGCTTAGTACTTACTACAACCTGTTTGTGTTGTCTCGGTGGGTTTGGACCGGAGACAGTTGGCTAAAACTCTCACGGCGGCCCCCTCCGTGAGGAGGGACGGCCGCCGTGAGCTAATCAGCGTTTGCAGCGAGCTTACGCGTCTTGAGGATTGACCGTCTTGAACACGATCGCGGCGACAACTGCCGCGGCGAAGTTCGCCACGAGGAATACCCAGATATTAGCGAGTGAGGAGAGTCCCATCACCGTGATGCCGAGGGCAACAGCTGGATTGAACGCGCCTCCGGAGATCCCGCCAACCGCGAACGCGCCAGCCATAACGGTGCTTCCGATAGCGAGTCCGTAGAAGGAGTTGTTCGCTGTTCCCTTCGCGGTCGCGACGTTAAGAACCACGTAGACAAGAGCGAAGGTGAAGAGGAACTCAGCCACCAAAGCCTTGGTTGTGTCTATCTCAGCTGGGGTAACGGCAACGCCAGCTTTAAAGAATCCAACCACGAGAGCCGCCACGAACGCTCCGGCGCACTGAGCGACGATATAGCCGATCGCGTCACCCGAGGAGCATCGACCACGAAGCATAACTCCTAAGGTCACCGCTGGATTGTAGTGCGCGCCTGAGACGTGTCCGCCGGCGAAGATCATCACCATCAGAGCGGCGCCGATCGCGAGCGGGGGAATAACGCCAGTGCCCGCTGTGCCGATGACGGTGCACCCGATCGTAAGAACGAGGAAGAAGGTTCCGATAAACTCTGTGATGAGTTTGTTCATGTTATCTCTCCATTGAGGGGCGCCTGCGCCCCATGCGCTAAACGTTGGTGTACGATGTACGCCCGTTGTATGCCATGGCGACCCTCGCCATATCGGAAACATTATTTAACCAAGCTGAACTATTCGTCTACCTGCTATGATTCGGACGCCCCGTGAGCAGTTACTTCTTGGTCCGCACGTGAACGTGCACATGCGCGTAAACGTGAACGTACCGCTTTCCCCCAAAACGCTGAATTTGGACAAATACGCTAAAGCAGAGCCGCCGCATTTCACCTAAGCGTGGTCATCGGCCTCCGTTGTCGTAGACGTTCACGTTCACGTTCACGAGCACGAGCACGTTCACGTGGGTTCCCGCATATCTGCCGCAATCACCGGGGGTTACGCCTTGGCACCCCTACGCCCAAAACGGTGTCATTGTTTGATTTTCGGACGGTCCTATAGCCTGAGCCGGGACTCGCAGGCCTCCTACCAAGGGCTTGGGTCTCCAAGATACCGGAGAACCTCGGTGAGAAGAGATAAGGCCTCTGTTCCCCTCGATAAGAGGAGTGTTTTCGGTTGTGCGCGATATCAAATCTGTCGACACTAGAGATAGGCCTCTAACTTACATTTCTCGATTCAATGGCTAAGCCCCGTACAGATCATGCATCAGATACCGCCGTCGCTGAGGACGTGCGCACGAAGGCACCCAAGCTCTACAAAGTTGTTATTCTCAACGACGATTTCACATCGATGGAGTTCGTGGTTCACATCCTTGAAACGGTTTTCATGAAGAGCCCCTCTGAGGCGGTACAGATCATGTTGCACGTTCATAAGTCTGGTAGGGGTGTCGCGGGAATCTTCACGAAACAGATTGCGGAGGCTAAGATCGAAATCGTTCACCAGCAAGCAAAGAACGAGGGGTTTCCGCTTCGCTGTGTGTTAGAGGAGGAATGATGTTTAGCACGGAGCTTGGTCTTACATTAGAAGCCGCGTTTAGGGAGGCGTCATCCCGGCGACACGCGTTCTTCTGTTTGGAGCACCTTCTTTACGCCCTCTCGTTCGATGAGCAGGTCATGGAGATTCTTAATCACTGTGGCGCGGATCTCTCACTACTTCGAAAGGACCTTGAGAGCTTCTTCGATAAACACGTTGAGGTCATCCCCATTCGAGGCTCAAAGGTCCCAGCGGTCGAGCCCGCGCAAACCCCAGCGGTTCAGCGAGTTTTGCAGCGCGCTATTATGCACGTTCGAGCGACGCAGAAGGATGTTATTACGCCAACTGAGGTTCTTGTGGCACTCTTCTCCGAGGAGGATTCCCACGCGGTGTTCTATCTCGCGAAACAGGGGATCGGCCGTCTCGATGTCCTCAATTTTATCGCGCACGGTATCTCAAAGAGCTCAAGCTCTGATGAGGAGATCCTCTCTGATAGGGGAGAGGAAGGTGAGGACGAATCTATCTCGGCGCGTCCAGGACGCTCAGCGCTGGATCAATTTTCCGAGAATCTGACCGAGAAGGCGCGCCTCGGCAAACTTGATCCCGTAATCGGTCGCGAGGAGGAGATAAACCGCGCGATTAAGATCTTGTGTCGCCGCCAGAAGAATAACCCACTCTTTATTGGTGAGCCCGGTGTCGGTAAGACGGCGATGGCCCACGCGATCGCGCAACGTATCGCGAGTGATGATGTTCCTCCTCAACTTGAGGGAGCCGATGTCTTTCTCCTCAACATGGGAGCGATGGTGGCCGGCACGAAATTCCGGGGTGAGTTTGAGGAGCGCATTCGGCGCGTGCTCGATGAGTTGAAGAATCGCCCGAAGGCCATCCTTTTTATCGACGAGATACACACGATTGTGGGAGCTGGAGCGACCGGAAACGGGTCCTTAGATGCCGCGAACCTCTTGAAGCCGGCGTTGGCTTCCGGCGAAATTCGATGCATGGGAAGCACAACCCACTCTGATTTCAAAAAGAATATCGAGAAGGATTCGGCGCTCAGCAGAAGATTCTCAACGGTGGATCTCCCCGAGCCAACGGTGGAGGAGACGGTGAAGATCCTAGAGGGGCTCAAGTCGAAGTTCGAGAGCTTCCATCAAGCGACCTTTACACCAGAGGCGCTTCGCGCCGCCGCCGATCTCTCAGCGAAGTACATCAACGACCGGTTCCTGCCTGATAAGGCGATCGATGTGATCGACGAGGCGGGCGCCGCGAACGCGCTGCTTCCAAAGACGAAACGTAAAAAGACGATAGCTGAGGACCAGGTCGAGAAGGTCGTCGCGTCGATCGCTCGTGTTCCGATTACCAGTGTGAGCGTCTCGGATGAGAAGTTGCTCCGCAACCTAGAGAAGAATCTTAAAAAAGTCGTGTTCGGCCAGGACGCCGCGGTGGAAGCGGTTACTCGAGCTATCAAGCGGAGCAGAGCGAGCCTCCAAAGCGAGGCGAAGCCGATCGGAAGTTTTCTTTTCGCGGGTCCAACAGGTGTCGGAAAAACCGAGATGGCGAAAGCGCTCGCGAAGGAGATGGGGGTGAACTTCCATCGATTCGATATGAGTGAGTTCAGCGACAAGCATCTCGTGTCTCGGTTCACTGGGGCTCCTCCAGGCTACGTCGGCTATGAGGAGGGAGGCCTTCTCGTGGATGTTGTGAAGAAGCATCCATACTCGGTGATTCTCTTCGACGAGATCGAAAAAGCTCATCCGGATATCTTCAACGTGTTTCTCCAGATCATGGACAACGCGGCGATAACGGATTCACAGGGACGCAAAGCTGACTTTAGAAATGTAGTAGTGATCTTCACTACGAACGCTGGCTCTGAGAAGGCCGCGTCGCTTGGGTTCGGAAGCTCTCAACAAAATACCTTCCGAGAAACCGCGATTAAGAGTCTCTTTAAGCCTGAATTTAGAAACCGACTCGATGAGACGGTATTCTTTAGCCCGCTCCCACCAGCGGTCATCCTGCAGGTCGTCCACAAGTTCGTGAAGGAGCTTGAGGGACAGCTCACGACTCGTAAGGTTACCTTAAACGTCTCAGACGCGGCGTGTGAGTGGTTCGCCTCCAAGGGGTTCGATCCAGTTTTCGGGGCCCGTCCAATGGCGCGACTCATTCAGCGTGAGCTCAAGAATAAGCTTGCGGATGAGATTCTGTTTGGCGCCCTTAAAGAGGGGGGAGTTGTCCGTATTGGCCTGAAGGACCAGGCGCTCACCTTCGAGATGGAGCGAGAAGAGGCGGTATAGCGGGTACTTAGGTCCTTTTTATCCGAACGAAGTCTTGAGACCGGGGTTCTCTAGGCTGCCGCTCCCACGATTCCTAGAACTCCGTCCTCGCATCTAACGAAGCGAGGGGCCGTGCGCGTTTGCGCGGCAGAGGGGAGGAAATCGGGATGGCGACTCACAAACAGGAACGGACGGAGCTCCAGAGCGCTCTCAAGGATTTCGCCGCCTCTCCTCGATTTGGCTTTCTAAAATCGATCCAGGTTGGCCCCTTGCTCGGAGATGACGCATCCTCCCTTGGTCCCCTCGCTGAGATGACCTTTGAAGAGCTCATCGCCGCTGGTGATGAGCACTCCTCTCACCTCCATACTCTCGACGACGCTCAAGAGCGGCTCCTTATCGCGGTGCTGCACGCTCTCGCGGAGGGGGAGGTGGCTGAAGCCGCGGATCCAGCCTTCGATGCCTTTGAAGAGAGCGAGGAGGCTCCTGCCGAAGAATCAAGTGAGACAACTTTCAATAGTGTGCAGTGTGAGTTGGAGCTGCGAGATCAGGTGGCGCACCTGAAAGCACACCCCGAACTCGATCGTGTCGCTGATCTAACCCTCGGCACCTTTTGGGGCGCTGATACGCCCCGCGCGCCCTTCGAGGAATCCCTCACTGTTCGGCAGTTTTTAGCCCTTGATCTCGGCGTCCTCGCGAAGAAGCGGTCGATGACGAGTGCGCGGATGCGTTCTTTGGCGCAAGCCCTTGAGGGCGCGGCCCGTCGATTAGATCTTTTGGAGGAGAAACGCTCGTCCCCGGCGCCTCGCTCCACTCGGCCCACTGAAGCACCTCGGATGACATCTTCCGCGCGTGAAAATACCGTCCGTCACAAATGGCATGACTTCGCTGACGAGTGCTCCCCCCTTGAGATGGCGCTTGTGGAGTGTGTGATGAACGCCAGCTCGGATGACGAGCGAGACGCGATGAACGTGTTCGGAGCGCTCCATCACTTTTGCGCCGCGTTTTCCGTACCGGAGTTTCTGAACATCATGAGGGGCGCGCAGCTCTCGGTTCCTACGGCTCGAAAGCTAACAGCTTGGGTTAACTCCGGCGCGTTACGTGAGGTGGTTCCTTCGATGAGGTTGGCGCTTCAAGGGCCTGGAACTCATATCTCTCGAATGGCGCGTATCCTTCAAGGGCATCTCTCACCCAGAGCGGTCTATTCGATAGTCGCCACCCTCATCGCCAGAGGCCTCGGCGCCTCGCAGGTCTCTCTTGATGGGTCTGTATGCCCTGATGTCTGGTCCAACAATCCAGGGTTGGCGCGGCTCATCGCTCATTCCCTCAAGCAAGGGCGCAAGCAGGGAGCCCTCACGGTCTCGGACCTCTGTCCTCACCTGGATCCCTTCTTGCATTCTTGGTTGCAAGGGGTTGTTTCCCCTCAAAAAAGGGCAAAAAGCCGCCAACGACGGCGGTAAATAAGCACCCAGGCGGCAGGATTTTCCGCCATACTAGCGTGTAAGGGTGTTGTTCCACGGATGGTCGCTCAGGAAGGAGTTTTCCTTAGAGGAACGGCATGGCAGCACTAAGCTTCTCTGGTATCGCGTCCGGTATCGACTCTCAAGCGATCATCGACTCCTCGATCGCGTCGGCGCGTCTTGCTCGCGTTACGCCCAATCAGACCAAGGTAGGAGAGCTTGAGGAAACGAACACCGCTCTCGAGAACTTAGGACAAAAGCTCGACGCCCTACGCACCACTCTGCAGCAGTTCACGTCGCTCTCGGGCGGCGGTGTAAGTAAGACCGGCTCAAGTAGTAAGGAGTCGGTAGTGGGAGCTACGGCGTCCAACGCCGCTACAAACGGTAGCTACGATGTGACCGTCAATAACTTAGCGAAGAACCATACCTACAGCTTCAATCAAACGTACTCCTCGAGCACGAGCCCACTTCAGAGCACGCTAACCGGAGCGGAATCGACCGTCGCTCGGACGGTTACCTTTACGGTTGGTACAGGCACCTACCAAGAAACGGTGAGCGTTGTAGTTACCAATGGATCCTATACCATCAGTCAGTTCGTGTCTGACTTTAACGCCGCCGCGACAAAAGCCGAAGCCTCGCTCGTAAACATAGGAACGGAGACCAGTCCATCATACAAGGTGGTTATCTCCGGTAGCTACGAGGGTACCGAAAAAGGCACGATCGCGAGGACCGCGCTCGGCGCTTCCTTAACCAACCTAAGCGCGTACTCTGAATCAGCGGCGAGTAACGCATCACTTTCGATTAGCGGTATCGGTACCATTACTCGAAGTACCAACTCCGTCTCTGACGTTATTCCCGGTGTGACGCTCAACCTCGCTTCAGCTGGCACGGCCACCGTCAAGATCGCCGAGGACGCGGCGACGACGACAGCGAAGATGCAGGACTTCGTCACCGCCTTCAACGACGTGGTGAAGTTCATCAACGAAAATAACCAAGTGATCAGAGAGGAGTCCGGGTCTGAGGTGAGGAACATCTTCGCCCCTCTCGCGGCGACGAGAACGGACGACTCAGCGCTTCAAGCCCTTCGCGCCCAAATATCCTCGACAACCGCGACCGGCGGCTCCCTCATTCGAGTGTTCTCCGACCTCGGCATAACGACTGAGCGAGATGGAACGATCAAGTTCGATACGACAAAGCTTCAGCAGGCTCTTTCCTCTGAGCCCGGAAGCGTCAACAGTATCATTCAGACCTTCGCCGATAGTGTGGCGCTGACCGGTGGAACCGTCGATAGGTATACGCGGTACAGCGGACTCCTCGACATCTCGATTAACAACAATAAGAGCCTCATCACCGACCTCAATAGACGCATCTCAGACGCGGAGAAGCAGATTCAGCGAATGGCGGATGGTCTCAAAGAGCGATACGCCCGACTTGAGGGACTCATGTCCCGTCTTCAACAGCAGCAGAGCTCACTCTCTGGCGCGTTGGGTGGTAAGTAACGCCCCGGGCATCTGACCGCGAGGGGAACGTCTCGTCTCGTTGCGACCCATAGAGGGGCCCGTATGTTTCGCATGAAAAGTACGGTGTACCTGAGGAGGGTACTTAGCCGGCAGCTGGCAGAGCCAGACTCCTACATGCCGCGATACGTCTCGACGATCGAGGCAAGGGAGAGGAGAAGATGTACGGGGTGAAGAGGCATTCTGCAAGCCCGTACAAAAAGTATGAAGGTTGTTTCGACTTAGCTTGCGGCTGCCGTCGGAACCTTAGACTCCTCAGACTCGTCTGCGAAGTCATGGGGGTTGATAAGCTGTTCCAGCACCGCCTGAGCGCGTTTCGCACGCTCCAAGCCGCCGATTAGGTTTACGAGATCAACGATATCGGACAACGCATCCAGGTCGTGTCGTCTGTTATCAAGGAAGAAAAGGATCTCTTCCTTGAGCTTCGCCACGTTCTGGAGGTCAGCGACCGATATGGGGGATTCGCTTGCGCGCCCCTGATTCGGTTGTTCCTCCTCGTGCTGAGCCTTATGCGCCGCCCACCACTCGCTCGCGAAGCGATCGAGGATGGAAAGCTCACTGGGCTTCACCAGCGAGCCGTAAATACGCCGCAGGCGGTCTTTGGCCTCCTGCTCAGAGCGTATAGGCTCTTTACTCCGGGTGAGATTCCCCCTAGCAACTCCAGAAAGCCGCATGGCCGACCGGAGAGTCGCGCGAGAGCGGTTTTCGGATGATGCTGTCGTTCGGCTGATCTTGCTCTTCTTACTGTTCAAGGGCGAGCCCTCTGTTGGCTACCTCCCAGTTCTGAACCACGGACCTTCCGCGGACCATCCCAGGGTCTTGTTGCCCCTCAAGACGCCTTAACGGCATCCTCAAGGGCCACAAGACACGATAGCTTCAGTCGAGCACGCATCGCTACAAAACCTCTATCAGAATGCCTCTTTCCCGTACCGGCCAACTCGATGCCCGAGTTTGGCCGCTACGGGGTCAGAGGTCCTCTACCCCCACCACAAATGTTATTCCGGGAGGGTAGCGCCACCGGATGGGCTAATCAAATTTCCTGCCCGGCTACAGGCATCGACTGGTACATCCTACTTTTCAGAGAACATGCAACAAGTTCCCGTCCTCCACTTCGGTCTTTAGCGAAATGCCTATATGTTCGCGGCAGTGGGCATCTGTCGGTACAGGAAGTACGGTGTACCAGCGGGAAACTCGTGTCAGTCATGACTTTCCTGCTTTTTCAGCGCCGCGTTCTTTGCGGGATGAGACTCATTGTTCTCCCCATCTCGCGAACCTGGCTTGACACGTTACCTGTCGCTTGCCACCAGAAACCTGCCCGACTAGGAACGGACAAAGATCGCATAAGCGGAAAGTCGAGAAAGTCGTGACTGACACGAGTTTCCTAGGATGTTTTCCTTGACGGCTTTAGTAGGAACAGGGCCCCTATACTTATGACCAAGAATGGCAGGCTGATTAGTTTGTTACCGGCCGCAGCCAGTAGAAAAGCAAACATACTTGCTGGTATGGTTATCCACCAAGAAAGTAAACGACCGATCATCAATCGTTGAACATCTTGGATTGCAATTTCATCGCCGGTGATTAAAGGAGCCCGAAAAATTCGAGTCGCAAGTATAAAAGCTGCCCCAACTAGCACGAGGCTAACTAAGCCAAACACGCCAGCAAACATACTCTGCTGACCTGCGATAAGCCCTACAAGGGGCGCCATACCGAACAAAACTGCAGTGCCCGATAGTAAGCCTAGCGGTGCAGCGACAATAAAAATTGACCAAAGTACGAGGGTAGAAAAAAGCATTCCCCAAAGCATCGACAGATTGCGAGACACGATTATGTAAGATGGCATGCCAGCTTTATTGCTGTCGGGACCCTTTGAGTCAATCCCGAAATCTCCGGTAATCATTAGAGGTGCGTATGTGTTGGCAAATCGATCGCCTTTCTGGTTGGAAACTCGTGTCGTAAACTCGTGTCAGTCATGGATTTCCTGCTTTTTCAGCGCCGCGTTCTTTGCGGGATGAGACTCACTGTTTTCCTTATCTCGCGAAGCGGCTTTGAGACGTTACCTGTCGCTTGTCACCAGCATTAAACCTGCCCGACTAGGATCGGATAAAGATCGCATAAGAGGAAAGTCGGGAAAGTCGTGACTGACGCGAGTTTTCGCTACTTTCCAGAGAACATGCAACAAGTTCCCGTCCTCCACTTCGGTCTTTAGCGAAATGCCTATATGTTCGCGGCAGTGGGCATCTGTCGGTACAGGAAGTACGGTGTGCAAGAGGGGAGGGGCTCTCGCGCATGGGCGCTTCAGCAACGTGCTCGCACCTATGTTCTCACTTTTCCTCAAGAAAGAGGGCGTAAAGATTTCGCTGCTCGCCGCGTATACATCACTGGACGGTGTTGGAATCCCAGCACCGGCGTTGAGGCTCCCTGGGGGTTGGCGGAAGTATCGACCTCGTAGTTGCGTTCAAGCGCTTCCTTAAACCAACGCGGAAAGAGATCGGTGTCGCAGACTATCGTTCCAAATTTCTTTGCGTCCAACGCGCTTTCCATCTCTTGTCGGAATTTCGCGACGATTGGGGCAGATCCTCCCATCATGAGATCCATGATGCCGATTGAATGAGCGAAGGAGCCTTCGCTTCCGAGCGTGGTTACGTATCCTTGGTCTGGAATATAGGTGGGTTTCGGGAGCGCGGTGACAAGCTCGGTGTAGCTGCGGTAGTTGGCGAGTTCACGCTCGTGCGGGACGAGGGGGCCGAGCATGCTCGTGAAGATGCACAGCTGAAGCGTGAAGGCGCCGACAACGAACACACGACCAACGGATGAAGAGATTCCACTAAGCGCTAACCCGAAGAGAAGCGCCATTCCGAGATGGGCCGGTATCGATGAGTTAAGAAAATTGATCGACTCTACACGCCCCCACGCCGCCGCGAGAAAGAGACCGCTGAGTGCGATGAGGAATGATACTCCTGCGCGGGTTGGATGTGTCGCGAGGTTCCATAACGGGACGGTCGCAGCGGCGAGTGGTAGTATGAAGAGAGGAGCGAATTCTATGAAGGTCGCTCGAGCCAGGTGGGTCAGGGAGAGGTTGTTCTGCCACCGCGTTCGAGGCGATTCCATTACGTAAAACATGAACCAACCTTCGTGGAGAGCTTCCATCGCCACACATCCGACCCCGATCGCAAGGAGGGTTGTGAACGCAAAGAACAATCCCCGGGCTCCATGTCGGGCTACCACCGCGACGATGAGTGGCCCCGCGATAACCAGTGCGACCTGTTTCGTGAAGAAGGCGAGAGTTACAAGGAGTCCGCCCACAATGAGTTCGAACGGGCGCCCCCGCCCAAACGCGAACCATATCCCACTCAAGATGAACGCGACGCAGAGTGAATCGATCCGAGCGATGTCGAACCAGTTTCCGTTGACGGCGTAGCTTCCCGCGAAGAGTCCCGCCGCGGCCACGCCGGCAAGGGTACTTCCCGCTTCTCGTCGGACTATAGCGAAGATAAAAAAGAAGGTGGCCAGAGATGCCGTGAACGACACGAGTCGTAACGGAAAAAAATCCGCTCCCACAACAAAACTAACAAGCGCCGAAAGGTAGAAATAAAGAGGTGTGTAGGTATAAGGGACGAACTCCACTGATGGCGGAGCGTACAACGGTTTGCCGGAGAGTACTCGATGCATCATCTGAAGGGACCCTCCCTCCATCCACTCAAGTTCGATCGGAGACCCAAGACGCTGCAGGGCGCACACGATGTAGGCGACTACCGGAATCAAAAACAAGATGTACGCGGCGCCGCGAAGAGCTTTATCAGCGGGGCGCCAGAGAGGGGGAAGGGGATTGTGCATACCGACCTGGCATTGGAATACCCGCTGTTGAAGCGGGTTACAAGGGTCCAGATGGTACCAGGTGTAGGCCGAGCTTCGAAGGCGTTAGTTCGCCACCCTCATCTGAGCCCGGGCCTCATCGGAGTTAGCCGCTTGCGCTATAACGAGAGGAGATCGGTTGGCTGACGCCGGCACGAAGGACTCCAGCTCGGTTGTAACGCTCCCGATAAAGACGGAGCTCACTATCTTGAGTACCTCGTGCTGATCGTCATCGGTAATGTAGATGAACGCCTCACGCAGTTTGGAGCGAGGCTTCGTGGTTGAGAGGTTTCTCACGCGAGGGGTTATCACGATAACCTTGCGCATCTCCCCTTGGAACATGATCGAGGTCTTCTCAACGGCGGAGAGGGTGATGAAATAGCGGCTTTTACCGTTGAACACATCAAGGTCTCTGCTCTGACCAACTTCCCACGGGAGCGCTCGAGCGAGGAACGCGGCGCCGATCGGATCGAGGGTCATGTTATCTGGATCAAACGACACCAATTTCTTATCGGGATCTTGCGGTCCCTTGCTACGAACCGCTGTGATCTTGTTGCCCGACTCCTCGAATCGCATGTCGATGTTCTTGTGACGCGCGTTCTCATCGTGATTGATGACGAGGCTCTCCGGTTGAAGGGTCGCCGCGTCCAACACTCCGGTCGCGGTGTACCGAAGCTTGTAGAGAACATCGACGCCGCTGTACGTGCGAGCGGCTGCCTCAATCATGTACTTTCCATCGCGCTCATCCACCGTCAGGGTACATGAAGCGGCTGGGATCCCTTGCCATCCTACCGTGTACTCGTAGGTGCCAAGCTTAGGTTTGAATCGTTGGGTCGGAGCCTTATAGAGAGGAGTCGAAACTTTAACGAGGTGGGGGGCGATGTAGTCGTCTGCGCGTGCAGTCATAGAGCCTATCGAAAGGGTACCAGCCACAAAAGCTGTTAGAAGTGAGCGGAATGTTGTCGACCGAGTCATGTGCCTCCATGCAATCGTACTGGGGGAGTACTCGCGCCCAAGCTGACTATCTGATACTAACGACCCCGAAGGATATTCACCAGGTACCATAAGGGTAAAATGCCCCTGTTTCTATCTTAACCACTTGATTATTGGTTATGGGACCAAGCAGTGTGACATAACACCGCTATGATGCCGTTTCGTTTCGCGAAAGTATGATGTTGGATCGCCTCACAAAAGAGTGTCCCGGGTTGGCTGGCTCCCTCACGCGTCTCTACGGACGGCAGGTCGTTGAGGAGTTCGCGCACTATTACGCCGAGGTTGCAGATCGTGGCGGTAATGATGAGCTCGGTGTCGTTCGAGAGGAGGGGGTCTCCTTTAACCCTCGCATCGCGCGACTCGTTTCCCTTGTGATCCAGGAGTGCGATGAGGTCACTCCCCACGTTCTTCGAGCCACCGTGTACAGCGCGCTTCCCGATCACGTTGATATTCCTCAAGAGGTTCTCTCTGACGTCAGGGATATTCGTCAGGGCACGCCATCGACTCCTGCATGGATTTCGTGTGTCGCGCTCGCGCGTATGCTCGATCGGGTTCGCCATCTTCACATGGCCGATGTGCCGGCGGATCAAAAAGAGGAGATCCTTCAAAACGTTGCCTCGTCGCCCCTGCTTCGCCCGGGTGGTATGAGTCCGGAGAGTCTCAGGCTCAAGGTCATTCATGCGGTCGACATGCAGCTGCGAAGGATGAAGATGGAGGGTGGGGAGTAGTGCCTATGCAGATGAGTCCGGACAAGAAGCGAGAGTGCGGAAAAGTTATCAGTTGGATCTGTACACCGTTCTACATCGTCGTTTTCTTCGCCATCCTTTGTGTCTTTCACGTGGTGCAACTCGCCGCGTCCTTGTTCGGACGAGGCGCTCAGAAATGGGCGCTCGATCTCATGAACATCTGTATCGTGTGGAATATCCGCATACTCGCCGGCGCGCGGTTCTCGTATATCGGCCAGCCGAATCTGCCCACCGGGAGATCGATCATCCTCGTTTCCAATCACCAAAGTATGTACGACATCCCGATGATGATGTGGGCGTGTCGCGCTCGTGAGATCGGCTTTATCTCCAAGAAGGAGCTTGGAAAGTGGATTCCGAGCATCTCCCTAGCGCTGCGAACGTTGGGGTCGGTGTTGATCGATCGCAAAGACGCAAAGGCATCGTTGCGAGCGATCAGCGAGTTCGGTGAGACGAAGGAGCGAGCGCAGCAGGTGGCGGCTATCTTCCCCGAAGGGACCCGGGCTCGCGATGGAGTGGTGAAGAGTTTTCGACCGAGTGGTTTTATAACCCTTGTGAAGGCGATGCCCTCCGCGCTGATTCAACCGGTTGCTATTCGAGGAAACTGGCGCATCTTGCGGTATCAATTTCTTCCCATCCCTTTTGGAACCACGATCGAGATGGAGTTTCTTGATCCGGTAGAGCCGAACGGACGACCACCTGAGGAGGTGCTTGCGGAGGTTGAGGGTAGGATTCGGGGTTCGGTGGGGGATGATTCGTAGGTGACTGTCTTTCCCAGTGGGGCCAGGGGAATTTCAATCGTAGACGGTGACGATTGACGATAAAACGTAACCCGTGATTCGTCGACGGTTACCGTGCTACGTCAACGTCGTCGATTAATTCCCTCCGCTCCTATGCGTCCTCCCCTCCCTCCCAGGTCCAAAAAACCTAGTCCCTCAAACACCATGCGCCGGCGACCTCTCTCATCCCTCCAGCCCCTTGAAATGCAATGAATTTCGGTCTACAACCTTCCTTCCACGGGCCGGAGTGGCGGAATGGTAGACGCGGCGGATTCAAAATCCGCTACCTGCGAGGGTGTGGGGGTTCAAGTCCCTCCTTCGGTACTTTAAGTGTTGGCGGCCCGCCGAGAGTGACGTTCGAAACGTTCATGACGTCTGCTCTTTCAGCAATCCACCTCTGTTCAAGAGTTCGATTTAGGGAGCCCTTGGTATGGCACAAACCTCCTACTCAACAACCCAGGTTCCACGCGTCGACGGTGCTCGCACCGCAATCATTATCTCCAAGTGGTATCGAGAGTTCACCGAGTCCATGGTGAAGAAGTGTCTCGGCGTTTTGGATCAAGCAGGATGCGCACAACCGAAGGTGCACGTGGTGCCCGGTTCCCTTGAAATCCCCTTAGCCGCTAAACGTCTCGTTGAAATCGACCCGAGCCTTGAGTCGATCATAGTCTTCGGTGTCATCCTCAAGGGCGACACCTATCACTTCGAGATGGTCAAAGATCTCGCCAATAGCGGAATCGAACGGGTGATGTTTGAGAACGACATCCCTATCATCAATGAGATCATACCGGTCGATACCCTTGAGTACGTGAAGGCGCGATGCGCTGATGACGAAAAGAATAAGGGGCTCGAGGCGGGGCTCGCCGCGGTTGAGATCATGGCGTGGCGGCGAGAGAATCCGAAGCGAGCGCCGGGCGCCCGTTAGTCCCGCATACTCGAACTAGGCGAAAATCGTACGAATTGCGCTGATTTCTCTCGGTATTACAGCCACTTAGCGTTGATAGAATTCGCTCACGAATCTGGAGGAATGTGCCGACATATCCTTCATGCCCGCACCACTCACGCCATGTGACGTTGTACAACGTTCCCGCTACCCTCGCGTCTACGGGTGGGTGGCGTTCGTGGTGCTCGCGGTACTCACGAATGTCTCGTTCGCTATCGGGCAGGATCGGGTCTTAGTGACTCGGGGCAAAGAGATAGTTGTGTCCTACAAACCAACGCGCCAATCGAGCTCTGTAGGGGCGTACGCTGTGGCTCATCTTCGACTTCCCTCTGATCTTGCGGTGCGGGATCTCATGGCTCAGGACCGTGTAGCGGTAGTCTCTTCGAAAGCGGAGGTACGGATTGAGAGCGCGGGCCCGGTCGAGGTCGATACAGCGGACATTGAGCGCGAATGCGCGCGCATCCTCGAGGCGAACAGGGGGGTGCCGCTTCACTGCGAGGCGAACGTGACTCGCTTTATATCGAAAACGCCAAATGACCCATCCTTTGCTCAGCTCTATGGGTTGACCCGAATGGAGGCCAATAGCGCTTGGGATGTTACGACTGGCTCGGCAGGTGTCATCGTTGCGATCGTGGATACCGGTGTCTACTACAACCATAGCGATCTGATCAGCAACATCGCGATCAACCGGGGAGAGACCCCTAACAATAATATCGATGACGATGGTAACGGATATATCGATGATTATTTCGGCTATGATTTCTTCGCCGGAGATGGTGACCCCGTTGACGAAAATGGACATGGCACGCACTGCGCGGGTATCGTGGGAGCGAGCGGCGATAATGGGACCGGAGTAGTTGGAATAAATTGGCAGGTAGGGATCTTGCCGGTTCGAGCCCTGGGACCCCGTGGGGGAGGGACCGATGCTGATGTGGCCGCGGGCGTTCAATACGCGGTCGATCGAGGAGCGTCTGTCATTAGCCTCTCGTTAGGTGGTCCCTCCTCAAGCACGGTTCTTGAAAACGCCATTCAATACGCGCGGGACGCGGGGGTCCTTGTGGTCGCCGCGTCGGGCAACGAGTCAGATAATACCGATATATTCCCCACGTATCCGGCTAATTCGCCGCTAGAAAATGTGGTAGCCGTTGCCGCCACCGATTCCTCGGATAAACTCGCGTCATTCTCAAACTACGGCGCGGGCTCGGTGCATGTGGCCGCGCCGGGTGCTGGGATCGTCAGTACCTACCTCGCTGACCAGTTTGTCACTATGAGTGGGACCTCGATGGCAACTCCGTACGTGGCTGGTCTCGCCGCCCTCATGAAATCAGCGAATCCCACCCTAGGTTACGCGGCGCTCAAATACGCACTCATGATTTCCTCGGACCCCATAGCGGATCTTCAGGATAAGGTTGTCGCTAACGGCCGCGTCAACGCGTATCGCGCGGTTGTGACGGCGCAGAGCGGAGTGACCCCGCCAGCTTCGACGCCGATAGCGGCGCCGGGCGAAAATGGAGAGGCTCGTAAGATAACGATCTCAACCAAGCGTTACAGTCGTCGCACGCTCATTCATGGCTATATCAAGACGTCTGCTAAGGAAGCTCTCGCTGATAAGCGGATGTACCTCACCTGTAAGTCCATCTCGGCGCGTAGCACAAAGAGCGACGAAGATGGCTACTACGCGTTCAAGGTGTCGCGTCCTCGTCGGGCTGAGCGCTGCTACGTGAGGGATTCCCTCAATAACCGCTCTCGAAGCTTAGTTGTGCGCTAAACTAATTTTTGGGGCGCTACTTCTTAGCTGGCTGACACGCCTTGAACATCTCCTCGGCGGTTATCTTTTGCATCGAGTGGTCGATGATCGGCGCGGGGTACCGCTCAGGCCGGGCGCTCTCCGGATCGTTCAACACATGAATCGCCTTGGGTGTCATGTTCTTGAGCTCAGGGATCCAACGCTTGATGTAGATGCACTCGGGATCGAATCGCTTCTGCTGGAGCCACGGATTAAAGATTCGAAAATACGGTTGCGCGTCGCATCCCGTTGAGGCGGCCCACTGCCAGCTGCCGTTATTGACCGCTGGATCGTAGTCGGTGAGATGACGAGCGAAGAAGGCTTCTCCCCATCTCCAGCTCAAATGGAGATCTTTCACCAAGAAAGAGGCTACGATCATCCGTACACGATTGTGCATAAAGCCGGTCGTCACAAGCTCTCTCATGCCTGCGTCAACTATGGGGAATCCGGTTCGCCCCTCGCACCACGCGTTAAAGAGCTTCATATCTTTGCTCCATTCCAGAGCGTCGTAGTGGCGATAGAAGGCATGACCGAAAACGTGCGGGAAGTGCCACGCGATATGCGTGAAGAAATCGCGCCAGTAGAGCTCTCGAATAAGGGTGTGCCCGGCCCCAAATGCGTCGGCGATAGTGTGGTAAACCTCTCGGATCGAGACGGTGCCGAATTTATTGTGTGACGCGAGGAGCGTTGTTGCCTTGAGTGCGGGAAGGTTTCGTTCCTCCTCGTAGTTTATGTAGCTCTTGATTCCTTTGAGGATCGAGAGCGCGAGAGATCGTCCACCTTTACTTACTCGCTCAGGAGCGGATTCCTCGGGCCAAAAATCACGGCACGCTACTGTCTTGAGCGAGGCGCGGGGCTTCGCGAATGTTCCCTTGGCGAGTTTCGCAGTGGCCTCTACGGGGTCCTTCGAGGCTCGTTTGAAAAAGGGTGTGTAGACGGTGTACGGGCGCCCGTCGTCTTTGCCGAACGCGCTGGGCTCTTTCAGTAGGGCGTCTGAAAACTGATGACAGGGCACTCCGTGTCGAGCACAGGCCTGCTGGATCGCCTCATCCCGTTTGCGGCTGAACGGGGTGTAGTCCTTGTTGAAGTACACCGCGTCGATCTTCATCTCTTCGATAGCTTGTTCAACAACCGCTGCGTGATCGCCATGAAAGAAGAAGAGCTTCCCTCCGTGTGTTGAGATCTCCTCAGCCAATTCCTCAAGGCTCTCAATCATGAAGCAGAGGCCGTTCGTTGATCGGTGCTTATGGGCGCCTACCTGGGCGTCGTTAAAGATGAAGCACGTTACAACCTCCTCAGAAGCGGCGAGGGCGGCGTTAAGGGCGGTGTTGTCCTGAACTCGAAGGTCTCTTCGAAAGATATGGAGGGCTCGTGTGTAGGTGCTCATGGCTGGTAGGGGACTTTCTAGCATGGAGAGAGGGACGGGGTAAGGCTTCAAAAGCTCTTTAGAAAAAGGCGGTTTTAAAGCGACAAGCGCCTCCGAGGAGGGGGCGAGTGGGGGCTGAGCGGATGTCGAGAGAACTCTCCAAAAAGAAGAAAAGGTGGGATTTTCTTCTCCCCTCCAAAACGTGGTATGGTCCGGCACCATGTTACAGATCAGCAATTTAGAGAAGCATTTCGGTGAGCGTGAGTTGTTCACGGGCGCCACCTTGACCGTCAACTCGGGAGAGCGCGTCGCGCTCTTCGGTCGTAACGGAAGTGGCAAGTCCACCCTTCTTAAGATCATCGCTGGGGAGGAGACACCAGATAAGGGCGATGTCAGTACCCCTCGTGGTTACCGAATCGGGTACCTCAAGCAGCACCTCTCGTTCTCCCATCCAACGGTATATGAGGAGGCGTGCTCAGCGCTTACCGGAGATCCCGTAGCTGAAGGGTACAAGGCGCAGATCGTTCTCAACGGACTCGGTTTTACCGATGACGAGCTCTTCGTATCTCCGACCTCCCTCTCGGGAGGTTTTCAGATCCGAATTAACCTCGCGAAGTTGATCCTCTCTGAGCCGAACATGCTCCTTCTTGACGAGCCGACGAACTACCTCGACATCGTGTCGATGCGCTGGCTTGAGCGGTTCCTCTGTACGTGGGAAGGAGAGATTATCGTTATCTCCCATGACCGCTCCTTCTGTGATGAGGTGAGTACGCACAGCGCGCTCATCTATCGTTCCGGTATCCGCAAGATTCAGGGCGATTCCGAGAAGCTCTTTAGTCGTATCTCTGAGGATGAAGAGTTGTACGAGCGCACTCGGCTTAATCGAGAGAAAGAGATTAAGCGTATGGAGTCCTTTATTAATCGCTTCAAGGCGAAAGCGAGTAAGGCGACCGTCGTGCAGTCTCGTGTGAAGCAGCTCGCCAAGATCGAGAAGCTCGATGAGCTTACGAGCGAAGCCACCCTCGATTTCGAGTTCGTTCACTCTCCGTTCCCAGGACGGTTTCCAATTGAGGTAAAAAACATCTCTTTCGGGTATCCCAATTCGGCCCACCCGTTAGTGAGCGACCTCAGCTTTAGTTTAAAGAAGGACGACCGTATCGGTGTAATCGGAAAGAACGGCCGCGGAAAGTCGACCCTCCTTAAATTGCTCGCTGATGAGCTTAAGCCGCTTTCAGGTGAGATCGCGGTAAGTCCGAACACAAAGCTCTCGTTCTTCGCGCAGACGAACACCAATCGCTTAAACCTCTCGAACACCATCGAGAATGAGATTCAGCAGGTGAACCAGTTGCTGAGCCGCACGGCGGTTCGAGCGATCTGCGGGTGCATGATGTTCGAAGGTGACGATGCGCTCAAAAAGATCTCGGTCCTCTCCGGAGGAGAGCGAAGTCGAGTTCTGCTCGGCAAGATTTTGGCGTCCCCAAGTAACGTCCTTCTTCTCGACGAGCCTACGAACCACTTGGACGTTGAGTCCGTGATGGCGATGACCGACGCGCTTGAGACATTTGAAGGCGCTGTCATTATCGTAACCCACAGCGAGGATATGCTTCGCCGCACCGCGAACCGACTTATCGTGTTCCAAGGTGACGCTCCGTTCGTATTCGAGGGAACATACGACGAGTTCCTCGATAGTATCGGGTGGGAAGAGGAAGATACCGGTCCGAAGAAGTCTTCGAACAAATCATCGAAGCCATCATCCGGGAGTGAGCGAGATTTCAAACGTGAGAAGGCCGAGCTTCTGCAAGAGCGCTCGCGAGTGCTTACACCTCTCAAGGATGAGGTTACCCGTCTTGAAAAGCGCATCGGACAACTTGAACAAGATGTGACCGCGCATCAGGATAAACTCGCCAAGCTCTCCTCAAAGAGTGATGGTGTTGGCATTTCACAGGCCGCCCAAGCGCTCGCCTCTGTAAAAACCGAGTTGGAGAAGATGGTCCAATCGTGGGAGTCGACCTCCGGTGAGCTCGAGGAGAAGGAGAAAGGGTTCAACGAGCGGATTGCGGTATACGAGAAGTAAGGGCGATTTGCCTTACATGACGGATCGGCACAACGGGAGGGCTATCGTCCCCGGTCGCCAGAATAGTGCGAATCGCAAACGACCATCGCAGAACGCACACATGGCGCGCAGGAATGCGCGCCCTCCGATGTCACGGCCCGCACAAACGGAGGGCGACCATTCCTGGTCGCCGAAATATTTCGCATGGGAAACGAACTTGGCCGATCCCTATCAGGAAACGTTTGCGCCCCCTAAAACCCCGCCCCCCACATATCCCGAGGAACCTGTGCTGTCTCCGTGGTTGACGTGGTATCACTGCTCGAGCCGTGCGCCAGGATCACCCCTTGCGGGTCTCTGTACACAACTCGCCATCCATCACCGAAGGCTGCCTCTGGGTTCTGAATTCGGTGGGTCGTAGGAAGAAGGATGTGTGTAGGATCGATACGTTCAAGAGCCGCCCGTCCGACCTCAAGGTCGGGCCGAAAGGCAAGCGCGTTGTCCCGAACGGTCGTTTCAGGGTAGCACTCTTCGTATCTGCCATCCGTTGAGATCTTCATGTTCGGATAGAGTCGCCACAACGCGTAGCTCCCCACATTAAAATCAACTAAGAGCTGGCCTTTTGTTTGCTGAGCTCGAAGCCACTCGACAGCTCCTATCGGAAAGTCCTTATAGTTCATGCGGTAGGTGCTCGGCGAGAACACGAGTACGAGCAGATGAAGCGCCCCTAACACGATACATCCGCCACACACGAGAGCGCCGCACCGGATCGCCGCAGTGGCAAGGTGCGGTCGAACTGATCTCGCTCGCTCAAGGGCGAGCTCAACATAGGGCGCCCCAAAGATCGCCGCTGTGATCATGAAGAAGGGAAGGAATCGGGTGTGTCGAAAGGCGCAGTAGCCAGAAAACACGAGCGCCGCGAGGCCGAATAGATCGTAGACCTTTCTTCCTATGAGCAACCCGGCAATAAGGGGAACGCAAAAGAGGATCGTGAGCGCGAATGAGGCCCCGTCCGTGTAGAGGGGGAACCACTCTATGATACCGGGGCGCTCCATTCCGAGTGAGGCAACGAGGAACTTTACGAATCCCCACCATCCATATGGTGTAAACAAAGGCGCGAGTGCCCATCCGAAGGCGATAAGAAGCAGCGCACGGGAGCACCGTCGCTCTAGGATCTCAGAGCCGATAAGGATTGCTATCACGACACACCCGAGTGCGTATCCGCCGTGCATATTAACCCACGCGATCGCCAAGAGCGGAGTAAGGGCGAGCGCGAAGATGTTTCGCTCCTTTCGATATTCGATAATCGCCCAGTAGAGCATCGGAATGAAGAGGTAGGTGAAGGCCTGACATCGCACGGTGCTGGTCCACGCGGCGGCCGCGTGAAGGACGCACAAGGAGATCCAGATGAATCGCGATGGAAGCTCAGGGGTGTATCGCCTTGAGGCGAGGATGACGCAGAGTGTCGCTGTCGAGGCGAGAAGTATTTTAAGAAGGATGAGTCCCGCGTCTCCGAGTAACGTTGCCGTAAGGTAAAAGACGACACCTGAGAGCCATTCATGATCCACCCAGGTCGGAAGGGTCGGTGTAAAGGCGAATGGATCCGTAAGGGGAACATAGTTGAGGGAGAGCGCGAGGCGACCCATGGCGACCCGCGCGAAGAGATCGGGGTCCGCGGGTGATGCGGTGAGGAGCCTCCATACGATGATAAGGGGAACGGACCACAAGATGAATCGGGGCGAGGTTAGGAGCTCCTTCGCCTTATCGCATACCTGTTCAAACTTCTCGGTTGTAAGCATGGAAGCGATTTTCCCCTACAAAGAGGGTTCCGCACCAGCCGAATTGTACTCTGATTTTAGCCCCTTGGTCACTTTCTCAAGGGTTTAATTTATCGCTCAGGTAGCGTACGATGAAAGGCGTACCCCCTTCATCCGTAAGGGGCAGATATGAGACGAGTTACCCTGCATGTTACGTAGCCAGAACGAATACCGCGCCAGTGCCCGAAAGATAACCATCTACAACACCCTCGGTGGTGAGAGGAAGGCCTTTGAGCCGATCGACAAGAGCCCCGTGTCTCCCAAGGTGAAGATGTACGTCTGTGGACTCACCCCGCAGGATCACTCGCACATGGGTCATGGCTTGATGGCGTTTCGTTTCGACATGATTCGTCGCTACCTCTCCTACCGCCGTCTCGACGTCAATTTCGTGCAGAACGTTACCGATATCGATGACAAGATCATCAATAAGGAGAAGGAGCTCTCTATCGACCCGATGGTGATGACCCGTCAGTTTACCGATGAGTTCTACGACTGCATGAAGAAGTTCAACGTTCTTCCGGTTGATAGGCTGGTTAAGGTAACGGAGTGTGTGCCAGAGATTATCACCTTCATCCAACAGCTTATCCAAAAGGGCTTCGCGTACGTGACGGACGACGGAAGCGTCTACTTCGATGTCGCGAAGAAGGATGATTACGGCAAACTCTCAAATCAAAACACAGCGATGTTGTATGAGAGCGTCCGCAAGGAGCTCGACAAACAAAAAAAATCTCCACTTGATTTCGCGCTCTGGAAAGCTGACCAAAGCACCTCTCTCGCGCAGCCTTCTCCGTGGGGAATCGGTCGTCCAGGATGGCATATCGAGTGCTCGGTGATGATTCACGAGACCCTGGGTGATCACATCGATATTCACGGTGGTGGATTGGATCTTAAGTTCCCGCACCACGAGAACGAGATCGCGCAATCCGAGGCCTATACCGGCGGTTCATTCAGTGACGTGTGGATGCACTCAGGCTTGTTGAACATCAACGGGCAGAAGATGTCGAAGTCTCTGAATAACTTCGTGCGCCTGATCGACGCGCTTGAGACCTATGGTACCGAGCCGCTCAAATTCGTGATCGCTCGCCACCACTACCGCTCCGGGGTCGACCTCTCAGATAAGCTCTTCCGTGACAATCTGAACTCCCTCCTCGATTTTCATCGACTCTTCGCTCGCGTGCCGAACGCGCGAGTGAGTGAATCGATGCTGAACGACGCGGAGACCGTCGCCGTGATGAATGCGTTCGAGACCGCGATGGATAACGATTTCAACTCCCCTGAGGCGCTCGTAGCTCTAGAGCAGTTCCGCGCCAAGATAGCGCAGGCGCTCGATGTCGCTGGTACACCGACCCCAGAGATCGAGCATCGAGTGGGCGTGCTGCGAGAGTTGGGAGCCATCATCGGTATCTTCTTTGAAAGCCTCGATGTGATTGAGACTCAAGGACTGAAGATTCTCGCGCACATCTTGAAGACCTCCCCATGTACCCCAGCAGAGGCGCGGAACCTCCTCGCCGAGCGAGTCGAGGCGCGTGCTGCCAAGAACTTCGCGCGGTCGGATGAGATCCGAAAAGACCTCGCGGCGCGAGGAGTAGAAGTCCTCGATTCAAAGGCGGGTTCGAGCTGGCGCTTCGCATAACAGTGCAATCACAGCATAACGGATCGTAGTTGTGCGGATCGGCACATCTACACCTACTTGGTGTAGATACACAGGTGCTCGGTCGGGTGGTCTTTGCCTCTTATCTGCTGATATCGCTGACCAATCTTATACGTTGAGGCGGGAGACAGTGGGGTGATACCTTAGTAGAGGTGGGTCGAACGTCTTAGATGGGCGGATCGGCACAATGCTATGTTAGCTTTCTTGAGCGCGTCCAAATGCAAAAAGAAGATTATTTGAGCAAGGCGAGAGAATTTGGCGTCTCTGAGAATGTCATCCAGGCGATTGAGCCGATGATGCGTTCCATCGGCACATCTTTTCCGTTGATTCCGAACCAGGAACTGCCTTGTCCCACAGCCTGCTCAAAGTTTGGCGGCTATCCCGATGCGCCAACAGGAGCCCGCTGGCCAGAAGAGGCCGATGGTTCCCCCTACGTATTTATCGCTCAAATCAATCTGACAGAAATCTCAGGAACAGGGTCATGGAGGTCCTTTCCAGTAGAGGGCCTCCTTAGTTTTTTTGCCTGCTTCGAAACGAAGAAAGATTATGTCGAGAAGGCAAAGGTCTTATTCACTGCAACCACGAACGATATGCAGGAACTCCCTCTTCACGACATGTTGCCAGCTATGGACGTACCAGTAGCAATGCGCATGCAGATATTGCGTAATGAGGACTGGGTCGCCCCAAGACAAGACTCGGCTTGGTTTCAAAAACTGCCCTTATCCGATGATGAGAAGTACACGTTTGAAGATTTTGAGTATGAACTCGATACAGATATCAACAGTGGCTTGATTTATCAACACAGTCGATTCCTTGGTGGTTTGCTTTCCGATATCGGAGGAGGAGATGAGTTTGCAAAGGAGGAATGCGAAAGGAGATTTAGAGGGTTACCATCGAATCAACGGGTGCCCGATGAGCACAAGGAGCGAAGCGGCGGTTGGAGAATACTCGCCCTGTTCGATCCGTTTGACGCGCATCAGCCTCAGGACTCACCTTTAAAGAGACTGCTTGGGCGACGGCTATTTTATTGGATCCATGAAGCGGATATAGCAAAGGGCAACTTCGAAAACGTACAGTTAATCAGCGGAGAAAGCTAACAAGAATGTGGTGCCGACTGCTTCGCTGCGGCACACTTAAAGGTTATCTTCGTTTCAGGCATGAAAAAATTCGTAATCATTACGTTTAAGACGACATACACTAATGCGAAGGTGAACAGGAGTTCGGCGACAAGCGAACGTCCTACGTCCAGAGCTTTCGGTGCGACCGGAGCGCCTGGATAGAGGTATCCCCCCATTCACTGGAACACTCTACTTTTGCTCGAATCGTGGTCTCCAGGACTGAGACACATAAGCACTTGGGAGATATTCTCCGCGGCACGACTATTTGGCTCTGTTAAAGAGGGCTTTCTGAAGCAGCCCTAGCCACATGCCGCGACCAGGGGCGCAGTGTAAGGTGAAGTTTTGACGGGCGTTTCTACTAAGGTAGGAGAATGGACATGATGGTGTCCTCCGTTACGTGGTAACGGGCAAAGGAAAAGTAAATCCAGGAGGAAACCAAGGAGTAAAGGTCCCCGGGGGCCACTCGACACGGAGCCCCTCCTTAGCTTTTCGATAACTCTCTCGAGGAGGGTCGAGGCTCTGCCTGAAGG
>JBIJBE010000062.1:0-16459 GCA_044345405.1 Bdellovibrionota bacterium | reverse complement strand
ACCTCTATCGCCCGTTGGTAGGCCTTCTTCACCTGCCCGAGGATCTGCGCTTCGCCAAGTATCATCGAGTCCAAACTAGAGGATACTCGATAGAGGTGACGAACCGCGGAATCATCTAAGTATTGGTAGAGCACATCGCTTGGGTTGGTCGCGGAGCCGAGGAGCGACTCAAAAAACTGTCGGATACCTCCCCCTTCCCCACCAACGGAGACTATCTCAAATCGATTACAGGTTGAGATAACAGCGGCTTCAGTCGCGAGCCCCTCTCGGACGACCCGCTCCGCCAGGAGTTCAGGTACCGGAATAGCTCGAGCGAGCCGTTCACGCCCGTCCACGTTCAAGGTCTTATAGCTCACGCCGGTGAGCACGACGCGAGGCTCGTACGCCTCATTCGGTCGATGCAAAAATGCGAGAGCGTTAGGTGCCATACTACGACCACAGCTCCGCGTGAGTAACCTGTCCAGCGAGCGCCAGCACAAGGAAGACCGTGATGAAATAGGAGGCTGTCACGAGCACAGTCAAACGGGAGACCTGTTTCGGTGACCACCGAAGAACGAGCCGCACGTGCAAGATGCACGCGAGGAGAACCCAC
Organism: Bdellovibrionota bacterium; assembly: GCA_044345405.1. GTDB lineage: Bacteria > Bdellovibrionota_C > UBA2361 > UBA2361 > OMII01 > OMII01. Next base: position 15,867 of record JBIJBE010000062.1, on the reverse strand, counting down.
AAGATGATACCGGAGATAACCGAGGTATCCGCGGAGAAGATCGGCTTACGCTCACTCACCGCCCACAGTCCACCACTCAGAACAACGAAGGAGATGGCCAGAAAACCGATCTGCGTGAGCTGTTTGTTGAGCTTATCAAGGAGTTGCAAGTTAGGACCCGAGATGGAGAGCACCCCGGTCTTTCGTTGCTTTAGACGTCGCTCCACGATCAGGAACACCACACTCACAACGAGCGCGAGCGCGAGCGTTACCACGGCGACTAATGCGGGAATCGCGTGCAGGAACGAGAGGAACACGCCAGTTTTCTCGCTCTGCGCTACGGCCTCAGCGAGAACCGAGGCGCTATCCTTGTGAAGAAGGTAGGAGGAGCACCCCATAAAGAGCACTATCGCGGGCACGATGAAGGCTCCAACGATCGGATAATCGAGTCGGCGTTGAAAGAACGCGAATACAACCGCCAGTACCCAGGACACCCAGAGGAAGTAATCACCGCCGTTATCCAAGAGCATAAGGTCCGGGTCCTGCGTCACAAACCCCATCGTGGCGGTGTGCGCGAGCAGCGCGCCGAAGAAGAACACGCGCGCGGCTTTACTCACTCGACCACCAACCTTCGAGCGCCACAACTGTACGAGCATCAGACCGCTCGAAACGATGTAGAGAACGATAGCGATGATGGCGAGGAGGTGGGTCATCGACGGTATCCTTTCACAAGATCGATAAGGCGCTGCACGTTCTCAACCGGTGTGTACTGCAATACGCCGTGACCAAGGTTAAAGATATGCGCTGGCAAGGTCGATCCCTCATCAAGGATCGCCCGCGCGGATCGCTCAATGTATTCCCATGAAGCCGAGAGAAGCTGTGGATCGAGATTTCCCTGAAGTGGAACCGGTCGTCCAATGAGCTTCGCCGCGTCTGGCAAGGAGATTCGCCAATCAACGCCGAAGGCGTCAGCGGGCAACGTACCAAGCCGAGGGAAGAGCGAGCTAACGCTCGTCGCGAAGAACACGACAGGCACGTTAACGCGAGCTTTCACCTGCTCGATGATCTTTACGAGGTACGGCTCAACGAACCGATCATACTCGCGTGGACCAACGTAGCCGAGCCAGGAATCAAAGATCTGAAGCGACTCACACCCAGCCTCAACCTGAGCGACGAGGTACTCAACGCAGAGGGTGACCAACTTCTCTTGAAGCTCGTGCCACGCCTCAGGGTTAGAGACCATCAAGCCCTTCGTGTGACGGAGATCGGAATCACCAGGACTCTGTCCCTCGATCAAATACGACGAGAGCGTAAATGGCGCTCCTGAGAAGCCGATGAGGGGGGTCTTACCATTAAGCTCCTTGACCACGAGCTTAATGGCGTCGAGTGTGTATTGTACGTTTTCCTCCGGCTTCGGTACTCGGAGCCGACTAACATCAGCGACGCTCCGGATCGGATTATCGATGACCGGCCCCTCGCCTTTCTTAAAATCTAGGTTCACCCCCATGCCGATGAGGGGCGTAAGGATATCAGCGAAGATGATTCCGGCGTCGAGCGGGAAACGGCGGAGCGGCTGGAGCGTTACCTCACACGCGAGCTCCGGGGTCTGCACCATCTGAAGCATCGAGTTCTTCTCGCGAAGCGCTCGATACTCGGGAAGGTACCGTCCCGCTTGTCGCATCAGCCACACCGGGGTTTCAGCCGATCGTTTTCCTCTAAGGGTATCGATAAAGAGTGACACTACCTACCTCCCCTTACCGCTTTGCCGTTATGACTTCCTGTCCGCCCATGTACGGTCGGAGCGCCTTCGGAATCGTGATCGATCCATCCGCGTTCTGGTGATTCTCAAGGAGCGGAATCAAGATACGTGGGGACGCAATCAAAGTATTATTGAGCGTGTAGCAGAACACGTTCTTGCCGTTTGAATCCTTGTAGCGAGTGTTCAATCGCCGAGCCTGGAAGTCATAGAACGACGAGCAGCTGTGGGTCTCCCCGTACGCCTTACGCGATGGCATCCACGCCTCGATGTCGTGCTTGAATACCTGCCCCTGCCCCATATCACCGGTGCACACGTACACGATGCGGTATGGCAGTTCGAGAAGTTGCATAACCTTTTCCGCGTTTCCAAGAAGCTCCATGTGAAGCTTCATGCTCTCTTCTGGATCGGCCTTACAGATCGCGACCTGCTCAACTTTGTAGAACTGATGCACACGGTAGAGTCCGTTGGTGTCCTTTCCGTAGGCGCCCGCCTCACGACGGTAACACGGTGAGTATCCGGCATAACGCTTCGGAAGCTCATCCGCGGAGAGGATCTCATCCGCATGGTACGAGGCAACGGGCACCTCAGAAGTTCCGATCAGGTAAAATCCATCATCGCGCTCATCAAGGTGGTACGCGGAATCCTCACCACCCGGGAAGTAGCTCGTTCCCATCATCGCGTTCCAGTTCACGATGTGCGGAGGATCCATCAGGGTATACCCACCCTTGTAGAGCACATCCATCGCGAGGCTCATCATCGCGTGCTGGAGCCGCATTCCGTCACCTTTAAGGAAATAGCTGCGAGTTCCCGCGATCTTCACACCACGCTCGATATCAAAGAGATCGAGATCCTTTCCGAGCTGCACGTGATCTTTGAGTTCGAACCCAGGAGTTGGAGCCTCTCCCCATGACCGCCACGGAACGTTTTCGGAATCGTCTTTACCAACCGGTACCTCTTTGAGTGGGATACCTGGAATGAAGAGCTGCTGCTTGGTCCACTTCTCCTCAAGCTCCTTGAGCGCGTTACCACCCTCTTTGAGCTTCTCGGCGAGGGTCTTCATCTCAGCGAGCTTCGCGTTCTTCTCATCACCAGAGAGTTTTGGGATCTCCTTGCTCACCGCGTTCTGAGCGGCGCGCATCGACTCGACCTCAGCGCGAAGACGACGGTACTCGGCATCGAGTTCGAGGAACGCCTTTACATCAAACTTAACGCGCTTTTTCTCACACGCGTCTTGGTACGCTTCTGGGCGCTCGCGTAGGTCGTGAAGATCTATCATGGAAGTACTCCGATTGGCTGGTTCTAAAGCCCCTTAAAAGTAGCTAAATCCTTGAATTTTTTCAAGTAGTGGGGTTTTCGTAAGGGGCTGAAAGGAGGGAGGATATTTGGCGCTCCTCTCAATCTACGACCTTAAACCTGGGAGGGCGGTCATTCCTGACCGCCGCGTTACGTAAGGCGAAATCCGTGAGGGATTCATACCGTTTTCGGCGACCAGGATCCCACTTCGCTCCGCTACGAGGGACAAGCTGGTCGCCCTCCCGCCGTCCGACCCTATCCCCTCAAACACCCCACAACCCCACTCTCCGTATGCTCCTTCGCCTCGGCGAACACCTTCAGCCCAGCATCCCGAATCGCTTTCGATGTAACGGGTCCGATCGATACAGCTCGAAGGCACTTCAAATGCTCCGGATCGGGAAAGGTCTCCACCGTCGCGCGCACCGCTGAGGGGCTCATAAACACTATGAACGATTCATCTGGAGCAAGCGCTTGAACCGCAGCGATCTCAGCGTCACTTGGCGACACGGTGACTAACCCGTATGTCGATAGTGTCGTGACCGTCACCCCACTCTCTCGAACGATCGGAGCGAAGACATCCCGGCCATCCGCTGATTGCGGCACAAGAACTCGTCCCGTTCCACCGAGACGGTGCGCGAGCTGTTCAGCGAACACCTCAGCCACCGCTATCGGAGATTCGAGATCCACCTCACGTTGAAAGATAGCGCGCGCCGCTTCGCTCGTTCCCGGTCCTTGGGCGGCGAGTCGCGCTCGAGAGCTCCGAAGATCGAGCTCCAGTCGAGCGCACTGGTCTCGAAACACAAACACGGCGGTGGGGCTGAGGAACGCGAGCCAACATTCATGAGATTGAAGCGAGGAACGAAGAGCCTGCGCTTCCTCGTCTCGGAGGACCCGCGCCTCAACGGAAAGAGCGGAGAGTTGAATAACGGAGAAGCCTTCGGCCTCAAGGCGTTGTGAGAGGCCCTCATCCCCCGCGTACGGACCCTTCGGTCGAGTGAGGACTACCGTCTTCGCCATAGCATTTCCTAGGCGAACGCCGCCGCTATCTCGGAGAACCCCCGCTTACTGACGTCGTCGGCCATCTTCTCACCGAGCTTCAGCGCGTCTTCGATCGAAGCTGTACCGCTCACTTCGATCACCTTGGTTCCATCCGGTGAGAGGCAACGCCCTTCAAACGAGATGGTCTTATCGCGTCCCTCTCGCGAAACCTTGGCGCGAGCGGCGACCGGCGTGTTACATCCCGCTCCAAGACGTTGCAGGAAGATACGCTCGGCGGATACCTCAGCTGCTGTATCTGAATCATGAAGCTTTTGTAACATCTCAAGGAGCTCGGTGTCGTCGGAACGACACTCTATCCCGAGCGCTCCCTGACCGGGCGCTGGAAGCATCTCCTCGTCATTAAGAATCTGAGTCACCTCGCTCTCGAGTCCGAGTCGAGAGAGCCCCGCGCGCGCGAGTACGATCGCGTCGTATTCTCCTCCCGCGGCGCGAAGCTTCTTAATTCGCGTATCGACATTTCCCCGAATAATTCGAATCTTGAGATCGGGGCGCATGCGAAGAATTTGAGACGATCGTCGAACGCTTGAGGTGCCCACACACGCGCCCTCAGGTAACTCGGCGAGACAGTATCCGGCGCGAGAGATGACTACATCCTCCACGTAACTGCGCGTGGGAATCGCCCCCACGACGAATTGGGGATCAAGTTGGGTTGGGAGATCTTTTAAGGAGTGTACCGCGAGGTCGATCTCTTTCGTAACCAAACACTCTTCCAGTTCAGCGGTGAAGAGTCCCTTTCCTCCGATCAGTGGAATCGGCGCGGAGCTGTTCTGATTCTTATCACCTGTCGTAATGACGTGCTTAAGCTCAACAACCAACCCTGGAAAGACCGCTTGCAGTCGCGCCTTGACGAACTCACTCTGCCACAAGGCGAGCGCACTTTTTCTGGTACCGATGACCAACCGATTTCGCATACGAACCTAAACCAAAGAGACTCGGGGAGAAGTATCAAACGGGGGGTAAAAAGGCTACAGGGCGACTAAGAGCCGAACCTGAACAGCGACCTTGACTCTCGGGGAGCGAAAATGACCCTCACAACCGCGGGAACTCTTTCCTCAGAGATTCTCGTCCATGGATTCCGGTAGAGGAGCCCTTAGGCCGATCCCGCACGAATCGACCACCTCAATACTTTCAATATGTTAGCAAGCCTTTCACAATCTCCGATCCAGAAAGAGCGTAGGAGATGTGACCACCACAGCGTGCAAAAAAATTGAATACTTCCGACCTCTTCTCTCATGTTTGAACCAGGGAGTGCCGACCTGCACCGTATGGGTTCGTGCGCAACCGTACACCACAGGCTCGTCGCTTTCATCGCCGTAATGTGGGCGATGCTCTGCGTCACCTCGGCTATCGCCGCGGAGCGATACGTGTACCCGGGGGCGATCATTCGCGCATCTGATCGCACGAGCGCTTTCTCAACCGTTAATTCAGCTTTCAGCGGAACCAGCGCGAACCAAGACTTCAAAATCGAGAAGATCGGCTCGGGCGTTCTCCACATCACCGAGCGAGGAAGCGGTGGCTTCCGCCTCATGGCGGCGCGAAGCGAGAAGCCTGTCCTGTACGTCCGAGGTAAGGATCTCTGCCGAAAAGCTAAATTCCGGCGGATCAAAACGAAGACCAAAGGCCACCTCACCTGCTCACCGAACTGGGCCGTGTTCGCCGATCTCACTCCAAACGACACCTACTATCCGCAACAGTACGGACCGCGACTGATGCAACTCCCGACCGCGTGGGAGACCACGGTCGGCTCGAACGACCAGATCGTGGTGGTCATCGATACGGGAGTCGACTTTAACCATCCTGACCTGGCGGCCAACCTCTGGAGAAATCCCGCCGAGGTAGCCGGTAATGGTGTTGATGACGACGGCAATGGATACATCGATGACGTATATGGAATCAACGCTATCACCAATAGCGGCAACCCGATGGACGACCACGGTCACGGAACACACGTCGCCGGAATCATCGGCGCCAAAGGGAATAACAACGTCGGAGTCGCCGGAGTATCGTGGGAATCAAAGATTATCGGCGCGAAGTTCCTCGACGCGAATGGAAGCGGAAGCACGGCGAACGCTATCAAAGCGATCAACTACGCTACCGCTTTGAAGCGCGCAGGACGAAATATAACTTTGACAAATAACTCTTGGGGTGGCCCCTCCTACTCGTCGGCGTTAGCGTCAGCGATCGCGGACGCGAGTACCGCGGGTATTTTGTTCGTGGCGGCCGCTGGGAATAATGGCTCTAACAACGACATCTCCCCCCAGTATCCCGCCAACTACACGAGCCCGAACGTAATCTCGGTGGGCTCCGTCGAATCGAGCACCGCGCTTTCCTACTTCTCAAATTACGGAGAGCAAACCGTACATATCGCGGCTCCCGGTGGGGGTATCGCCAGCACCATGATCAACAGCGGGTATGTCTATATGAGTGGCACCTCCATGGCCGCGCCGCAGGTTTCGGGTGTGGCGCTGCTTGCGCAGGCGCGATGCGGAGGAACCCTCTCCATGTCCCTTCTCCGGAGCGCCGTCGTGAATACGGGCACCGTGCTCGCCCCCCTCGCGGGCAAGATCGCCTCAGCCTCGATGGTGAACGGCGCTGAGGCGATCCGTATCGCCGCGCAACTCTGCGCTCCTACAGCAACACCAACGTTCACGGCAACGCCGCGACCACCAGCGACAGCGACACCGACACCAGAACCCACAGTTACCCCCACACCGCAGGTTGGCCCTCAAACTCCAACACCGATAGCCGCGCCTACGTGGTCGATTCCGTGGAGCGCAACGGATCCACTCCGTGTGTTCGTCTCGTCAGCGACCTATGATGGTAATCTTGGCGGTCTCGAGGGGGCTCGCCAACGGTGCCAAGAACTCGCCGACGCCGTTCCAGCGCTTGCGGGGACGACGTGGTTTCCACTCTTGTCTGACGACACATGGAACGCACTCAATCTTACAGGAGCCTCCCCTTTATCGGATCCGATCTACAACATGGACGGCACCGTCATCGCGACGAACCGAGCCGCGCTGTGGAACGCTCTCAATATCGACCTTTCATCCGGCGTCACGAACCATGAGAATAGCGCTCAAGCCAGCGCGAGCTCTGTCTACGCCGGCACGAGCGCCGCGGGCTTCGCCACCTTGCACTGCTCTAATTGGCGCAGCAACAGCGCGTCCCTCGCGGCGCAAGTGGGCCAAACTCGAACCGCTACCTCCGCGTGGATCGGAGACACCTCTCCGGCATCGTGTGATGTCGTTCGACGTATCTATTGTATAGGTAATTTCCGGGTAGACACGCCAACTCCGACAGTGACACCAACAGCTACCGCCACACCGGTGGGAGAACCGATCATCGTACCACCAACGCCAACAGCCACCGCGACGGCGACGGCGACACCAACCCGAACCGCCACAGCGACTCGCACCGCAACCAGAACCCCCACGGTGACACCTACTAGAACAGCGACAAGGACATTCACCCCTACTCGAACCCCGACACGCACTCCGATGCCTACCGCGACTCCAGTTAGAAGAACTACAGCTCGAAGCTTCTCGGTAACACCGTCGACACGACTTCAAAACGACACGAATGTAACTATGAGCCTTCAGGGTCCAAAGAGAACGACAGCTCGAATCACCATCTCGATGGTCAACCACAGCGGGACAACTTCCTATATGTGTCCAACATATCGCGTCACCATGCCGGATAGCGGAACAGCTTCCATAACAACAAGCATGCCGAGTGAGATATCATACTTCAGGAAGCTGGTTTTTGTGGCTACGATGGAGAATTGGGGAGCGTCTCAACAGTCCACTACGAGTGGAACGGTTTCCAACCCCGCCACATCCACCCGAGCCGCGGCGGTATGTAACGCGTTCAGCCGCAACGTCCAACGATTTCAAGCCGCGGTGCGCGCCGCTGCCCGAAACAGTAGGCGCCTTTCAAGAAACTAGACCTCATTTCGACCAAACATCGTAGCTGACTTTTCGCCGTAAGTGTGGTCATATTCGCTGCATGAAAAAGCTCCCTCTCTTGGCCTCTGTAGCCGCTCTTACGCTCTGCTGCACCGCTATCCTTAGTGGGTGCAAAGATCGAGAAACATCCTCAACTCCTCGACTGGCATTCATAACCAACGGCGTAGCCTCATTTTGGACTATAGCTAAGTACGGAGCCGAGGCCGCGGGCCAACAACTCGGCGTGAAGGTTTCGGTCCACATGCCAGCTGAAGGCCTCGTGGATCAGAAACGGATCGTTGAGGACCTCATCACCCGCGGGGTGGATGGAATCGCGATCAGCGTCATCGACGCGAACAACCAAGCATCCTTCATCAACGAGACATCAGAGAAAACGAAGGTGATCACCCAAGATTCCGACGCCCCCTCGACCAAGAGGCTCGCCTACGTCGGTATGGACAACTACAAAGCGGGACGAATGCTCGGATCGCTTATCAAAGACACGCTCCCAAACGGAGGCAAACTCGCGCTCTTCGTTGGACGAGTGGAACAGGACAACGCGCGCAAGCGACGTCAAGGAACCATCGATGAGGTCCTCGGTCGATCGTTCGACTCAACCCGGTACGATCCTCCGGGTACGGAGCTCACCGATGGCAAGTACACCTTCGTCGTCACCCTCACGGATCAATTCGACCGAGTCAAAGCGAAAGCGAACTGTGAGGACGCGGTCCTTCGATACCCGGACTTAACCGGTGTGGTTGGTCTCTTTGCCTACAACGCACCCCTCTGCATTGAAGCACTCAAGCAGACTCAAAAGCTAGGGACGATAAAGATCTTCTCGTTCGATGAGGCCGACGAGACCTTGCGAGGAATTAAGGATGGCAACGTCTCCGGCACGATCGTGCAGAATCCCTACGAGTACGGATTCCAATCGATGAAGCTCCTTAAGGATATTCTCAGCGGCGACACCGCGGCGATCCCCCACGATAAATTCATCGACATCCCGGCGCGCAGGATCGATAGCTCAAACGTCGATCCGTTCTGGGCCGACCTAAAAAAGAAGACTGGCAAGCAATGACCATCCTCCTTGAGGCGATAGGGATATACAAATCGTTCGGTGCTTCGACGGTGCTGTCTGATGTATCCCTGTCCCTCAAACAAGGCGAGGTGGTCTCGCTTATCGGGGAAAACGGCGCCGGAAAGAGCACGCTCGCCAAGATCATCTGCGGAATCACACAGCCTGACTCGGGAACCCTCACCTTACGTGGAACCCCCGTCACTTTTTCCCATCCCCGCGAGGCGCTCGCGGCTCGTATCGGAATCGTCCATCAAGAGTTAAACCTCGCGGAGAACCTAACCATCGCGGAAAATTTCCTGTTAGGTCACGAGCCAACACGGTTCGGTATGCTCGATCGAAAGAAGATCGAGTCCACCACCCGCGAAGGTCTCGCTCGCCTCGGACTCTCTCTCGATCCGCACCGTCTGGTAGCGACCCTTTCGACCGCGCAACGTCAGATGGTTGAGATCGCGCGCGCGTTGTCGTTTGAAACCCAACTTCTTATCTTCGATGAACCGACATCGAGCTTAAGTGAGGAGGATAGCAAAACGCTCCTCCAGCTTATCAAAAAGCTCAAGGCGCAAGGTGTCTCTATCCTCTACGTCTCTCATCGCCTCCCTGAAGTTCAAGAGATCTCCGACCGCATCGTCGCGCTCCGAGATGGCAAGAACTCAGGGGAAGCAATCGCGCCCGATATCACCAGGGACAAACTTATTACGATGATCGTGGGGCGTGAGATCTCCGACATCTACGGCTATACACCACGCCCTCATGGCGAGGAGGCTCTGCGAGTTCAAAACTTCCAAGCGAGCGAGCACCACACGCCAACCTCCTTCGCCGTTCATAGGGGTGAGATCGTTGGCATCGCGGGGCTCGTTGGCTCCGGTCGCAGCGAGCTTCTAGAGAGCGTCTTTGGAATTACCCCTCCATGCCTTGGTTCCCTCTTTATTAATGGGAGCGAGGTAACGATCTCCTCCCCACGAGAAGGGTGGGACTCCGGCCTTGCCCTTGTCCCTGAGAGCCGCAAAGAGCAAGGCGTGATCCTTGAGAGCTCCATCCGAGAGAATATCATCCTGTCCGATCGAGCGCGAAAGAGCGCGCTCGCCCTTCGTGATTTCTCGGCGGAGCGACAGTTGGGCGATTCTTTTATAGCGTCCCTCCGTATCCGATGCGCGTCGGGAGAGCAGCTAACAAAGAACCTCTCGGGTGGCAATCAACAGAAGGTTGTTATAGGTCGATGCCTCTCGACTAACCCGTCCGTTCTCCTCCTCGACGAGCCAACACGCGGGGTCGACGTCGGGGCACGACGGGAGATCTACTCCATTCTTTTCCAACTCGCCGAACAAGGCATGGCTATTCTCTTTGTATCGAGCGAGCTGGAAGAGGTACTCGGCATCGCGGATAGAGTGCTCGTGATGAGCGATGGTGAAATTAAGGGTGACCTCTCCCGGCAAGAGGCATCTGAGCACGCGATCATGAGCCTAGCGTCAACCCATCAACAGGTAGCGGCATGAAGAAGAATCTCGGTCTTTTCCTCCTCCTCGTAGCGGCGTGTGTCGTAACGTACCTTCTCAACGATCGCTTCTTCTCACCGGTTAACGTCGAGAACCTTTTGCGTCGAACCGCCCTATTTTCCCTTATCAGCATCGGAGCGGCGTTCGTGATTACGAGCGGTGGCATCGATCTCTCGATCGGCTCCATGGTGTGTCTCGTAGGAACGCTCCTTCCGTGGATGACCGCGTCAAACGGGTGGCCGTGGTTCCCCTCCATGGCGCTACTGCTATTCGTCGCGGCGATTTTAGGAGCGTTTCATGGTGTTCTCATCACAAAGCTCAAACTACAGCCATTCATCGTTACTTTGTGTGGCCTCCTCCTCTATCGCGGAATCACCCGCGGAGTTACTGGAGATCAAACACAAGGATTTGGACTGGAGTTTGAGGGACTGCGCTCTATCGCGCTGACCAAGATCTCCCTTGGCGGACTCCTCCCCGTGGCGATACCGAGCGTTGTGTTTGTAACCATCGCGGTCGCCCTAATCGCGTCCTTTGCCCTGAATCGCACGCGCTATGGACTTTACCTTCGGGCGCTCGGTCGGAACGAGACAGCCGCGCGCTATAGCGGCATCAGCACAGACCTTATCAAGCTTATCGCCTACGTCATTTGCGCCACCCTTGCCGGGGTAAGCGGCGTTCTCTTCATCCTCGACGTTAACTCCGCGCAGCCCTCGGACTTCGGAAACTTCTATGAGCTGTATGCCATCGCGGCCGCCGTGCTTGGTGGATGTAGCCTGCGAGGTGGCGAAGCGAGCATCTCAGGCGTGATAATCGGCGCGGCGCTCATGCAGGTGCTCCGCAACGCGATCGTGTTGCTCGATATTCCGACGCAGCTCGAGTTCGCGATTATCGGTGGCGTGATCCTTATCGGCGTAGGCGCCGAAGAGATCGTTCGCAAAACGGCGCGGCGGGTTGGGGCGTAGGGAATCCAATCACGACCCGCACGGGAAATTCGCCGAACGCAAACACACGGCGCGCAGGAATGCGCGCCCTCCGATGTCACGAGTCCCACAGCCGGAGGGGGACCATTCCTGGTCGCCGGAATGTCACGAATCGGACAGGAAACTCATCGAACGCAATCACATGGCGCGCAAGAATGCGCGCCCTCCGATGTCACGACCCCCACAACCGGAGGGCGACCATTCCTGGTCGCCGGAATGTCACGAATCGGACGGAAAATTCACCGAACGCGAGCATACGGCGCGCAGGAATGCGCGCCCTCCGAAGTCACAAGTCCCACAGCCGGAGGGCGACCATTCCTGGTCGCCGGAATGTCACGAATCGGACAGGAAATTCATCGAACGCAAGCACATGGCGCGCAAGAATGCGCGCCCTCCGATGTCACGAGTCTTACAACCGGAGGGCGACCATTCCTGGTCGCCGAAAGATTATGCATCGCAAGGAAATTTGACCGAACCCAACAGGGGGGTCGGGGACGACTCCCCTCCCAGGCACAGGGGGGTCGGGGACGACCCCCCTCCCAGGCACAGGGGGGTCGGGGACGACCCCCCCCCCAGGCACAGGGTGGCCCGACGTCGGCGGAATTATATATTGTGGGGGAAGAAGAATCGTGGTGGACCTGCAGAGATTCGAACTCTGGACCCCCAGCTTGCAAGGCTGATGCTCTACCAACTGAGCTACAGGCCCACGATTATTTGGTGCGCCGCATATTATGGAGACTGCTCTACAAAGTCCATCCTTCAACCTCAACTATTTGAGGTTTTTGGAGGATTTGGTGGGCCTGGGTAGACTCGAACTACCGACCTCACGCTTATCAGGCGTGTACTCTAACCAGCTGAGCTACAGGCCCGTCTCCGCTGCGAAGTGGGAAAGTAAATGCTACTCGCACAAGTGTCAAGCTAAGGGGCCACCCTTCCTCTCATTTTTCCGACACCTCGCTGACTTTCATCTCATGCTCTTCTCAACATCTTCTCTTCGAATCGCGCATCTAAATATACGAGGGACGGAGAGCTCTCCGTTTCCACAACATCTAAGTATTGGATTACACTGGATTAGCGGGGGATTTTCCTTGCGCAATCTACGAGAGATCCGGATACTTACAAGTAGGTACCTCCTAGTGACACGTGCATAACGATTAAAGCGTTTACCCCATGTCCTCCGTACTACTTCTCAGCGCCTCCTACGAACCCTTAAAGGTTATCTCCTGGCAGAACGCCGTCGGACTCTTTTTCCTGGGCAAGGTCGAGATCATAGAGGAGTACGATCACCACATCCGGTCCGTGTCGATGGCGATTAAAGCCCCCGCCGTTGTCAGGTTACTACGATTTTTCCGTGTCGGCCGACGCTCCCCTCCTCTTTCTCGGGCGAACGTGTTGGCGAGAGACAGCTTTCGGTGTCAGTATTGCAACCTTGAGATGACCACCAAGGAAGCGACCCTCGACCACGTGGTACCACGGAGTCAGGGAGGCAAAACGACCTGGGAAAATATCGTGTGCGCCTGCGCCACGTGTAACAGGAAGAAGGGTGGCAGAACTCCGAAGGAGGCTCACATGAAGCTCCTTTCGAAACCGGTGAAGCCCGATTGGCTCCCCGTACTGAATGTGAAGTTTCATGGAAACGTCCCCGAAGCGTGGCACATCTTCCTCCAACCATCAGCGAAGTCGTAGCGACGCTGAGGCACACCTGCGCCACCTGATTGGGCGCCCGCCCCTTAAAGCTCTCATAACCGCGCTCTCGCCAGCCGAACTCTACCTCGTTGGAGGCTCAGTACGAGACTCCTTTCTCACCACAGCCGATACCGATCTCGATCTCGCCACCTCGCTCACGGCTCTTGAAATTAAGGAGCGGTGCGACAAGCGTGGCATACGGATTATAGAAACGGGAATACAACACGGAACGGTGCTCGCGGTGATCGATGAGGTTCATATCGAGATTACCACCTTTCGCGTTCCAAGCTCGCGGGACTCGCACACAACCGCGCGCGATATCACGACCGACCTCTCGGGACGGGACTTTACCATCAACGCGCTCGCGTTCGATGTCGCCTCACATCAGTGTATCGATCCCTTCAACGGACTCTCCGATCTTGAGCACAATATCGTTCGAGGGGTCGGCTCCGCCGAGGAACGCTTCATCGAGGACCCCCTCCGCATCCTTCGCATGATCCGTTTCGGTGACGCGCAGGGACGTACCATTGAGGACTCAACGCTCACGGCGGCGAAGAAGCAGGTCGAGCTTCTCGCCAAGGTCAGTCATGAGCGGATTAAGGGGGAGCTCGATAAGATCCTCCTGTCCCCCTTCCCTCACCTCGGCATCCGAAAGATTCACGAGATCGGGGCGCTCCCGTATACGATCCCCGAACTCATCCCGTCCGTCGGCTTTGAGCAGAATAAGTTTCACATCCACGATGTCTTTGAACACACCTTGTGGGTCCTTGAGCGAACACCACAGGACCTCATTTTACGATGGTCCGCTATCTTCCACGATATCGGCAAACCTCACACCCTCTCCGTTGATCCAGACGGAAGCCGCCACTTCTATTCCCACGAAACGGTAAGTGAGGATCTCTCCAAAAAGAGGATGAAGGAACTTCGATTCTCAACGGACGATACCCGCGCGATCGCCTCGATCGTTCGCCACCACATGCGCCCCCTCGACTGCGGAGCGCCCGGGGTTCGTCGCATCATTCGAGACCTGGGGCCTCAGCTTGCCCAGTGGCGCCAATTCAAAGCGGCGGACTCCCCTCCCACCTTTACTGATGAGGAATTTCAAAATGTAGCCGGCCGCTTCGATCAACTCCTTACGACGGAGCTGGCGAAGATCTCCGGCCCCTCCTACGGCAAACTCGCGATCTCCGGAGAGGATCTCAAAGCGCTCGGCGTGAACCCGGGTCCTGAGATGGGGAAGCTCATCAAGGAACTAGAGGAGCTCGTCATTGAGGACCCGGCTATGAACACTAAGGAGACCCTCTTGGCGGAAGCCACAAAGCGTCTCGCTTAGGTAAGACGGCGTTACAACTTCACTTTTATCCCTGTACAAGTATTTGACCTCCTCACCCGAGGTCATTATCCTACCCCGAATGAAGCTCGTTCGTGTGATCCTTTCAAAGTCGACCCTTGTAGCGATCGTGGCAAGCGCCGCGCTCATCGCGTTCAATACCCTCTCCTATAATCTGGAAAGTGAGCAGCTCGCCTCATTCAACGACTGGTATCCTAAGGCGGCGAGCACCCTAGAGAGCGAGAATCCTGAGGACGCGAGCAAGTCCAAACTGCAGGTTACGATTCAAGTTAATGGTGGATTGAGTAGCTCAACCTTCAACTTCCCATCCCGCTCCCTCGCTGACGCGAACGACCGCGCCCAAACATCTCGGGTGCTCCAACTACTCAAAGAGTCGAAGGCCTTCGGCATTCCACAATCCTCAGGCAAAAAAGAATCCCAAGTCACGATCACGGTCAGCGATGAAGCGGGCTCTTTCTCAACCACGATCGATAGCGACGCGGTGCAGGACAACATCCAACTTCAAAATCTCTTAAAGCTCCTTGAGGTGTACGCCGCGACCCCTCAACAACCCGTTAATCCAGCACAACTCTAAATCGCTATGAAGACCAGAGATGAAGCGCTTGCGCTCCTGCATGAATATACGAAGTCACCGAGCTTGATTAATCACGCGCACAGCGTTGAAGCGTGCATGCGGTGGTACGGTGAGTACTTCACCAAGCAAGGTGAGTCGGTAGACCTTGAGATGTGGGGCAACACCGGACTCCTGCACGATTTCGATTACGAGATGTTTCCTGAGCCGGTGAGCCCCAACGGGCACCCCTTTAAGGGATGCTCAATCCTCGCCGAGCTCGGATATCCAGAGACGATGCAACGGGCGATCCTCGGGCATGCGCTCTACTCGAACGTTCCACGAGATACCCTGATGGCGAAGGTTCTCTTCGCCGTTGACGAACTCTCAGGACTCATCACCGCGAGCGTTCTCGTTCGACCTGACAAATCGATCTTCAACCTCGAAGTGAAGTCGGTGATGAAGAAGTTTAAAGATAAAGCCTTCGCTCGTGGATGTAACCGTGATGATATCCGTCTTGGATCTGAGGAGCTCGACATCGCGCTTGAGCAGCACACCGCGAATTGCATTGAGGCGATGAAGCCACTCGCTCAGCAGTTATTTGGAGTTGGAGCGTAGCGCCCCAAAAAGGAAGGGGTTCGAGTCTCATGAGGCCATGAGAGGAACGAACCCCTAATAGCTAATCCTTTCTTGGT
>JBIJBE010000026.1:0-47413 GCA_044345405.1 Bdellovibrionota bacterium | reverse complement strand
TCGCCAGCGGTGGGCGCGCGGGAGACAAAAAGCGTTGGCGAGCGCCACGCGGTTCGAAGCTTCGCGGTCACACTATCAGGTGACTCACGTTCGAAACGCTCCAGCGCCCTTCCCTTGATGTGGAAGGAGTCGAATAGAGATACGCGCAATCACGGCAGCCCCTTCTCAGACTCGAAAGGTGACTATCATCTCAGCGCTTGGTGGTATCCGCGTTGGCTCTGTAGCGCCCGGGGTATCGGTGATTGCGGCGGGACGAGCCACTATTGAGGTGCCACAGACGCCACAGCACCCACCGTTTCCACTCCCTCCACTGCGGGGGCATGAGATTATTGGGATTCAGGCGGTTAGGGAGTAGCCCTCCCACATCTCGGGT
Organism: Bdellovibrionota bacterium; assembly: GCA_044345405.1. Classification (GTDB taxonomy): domain Bacteria; phylum Bdellovibrionota_C; class UBA2361; order UBA2361; family OMII01; genus OMII01. Next base: position 47,040 of record JBIJBE010000026.1, on the reverse strand, counting down.
TCGCAGGGAAAACGCCGCCCCTTACGCCTGAACACCTACTGGCGTCCCCGCCGCCGAGAACCGTTTGTCGGTATCAGCGACGTTGAACCGAATCCTCACGCCCTTCCAATCGGAGTAAAGGGCGATGCCCTTGAACGAACAACGAACCTCTTGCCCGCCGAACAGGTCCTGGCCTTTGAATTTGCATGCGTGGAGTCCAGCGGCGATGGCGAGGCTCCATGGGTCCGAGAACACAAGGGAATGCTTATGGAGCGCCTCTGCTTGGGTGGTCTCGTCTTGTTGTATCGTACCCTTGGCTAGTGAGTGAATCGTAATATGCCGAGCCTCTCGGCACTGTCTGACAGGACCCGGAATATCTCCGGAAGCCGTATCAGTCAGGGTTGCGAACCAGTCAAGGGCCTCCCCGCTGATCGCCTCTCTGAAGGGCATTCCCCACGGAATCGAGTAATACTTCTTTAAGTACTCGTTTATGAGCAACATCGCCTTTTCGTCGCCAACCTCGGCCGGAATGGTAAATGTCGAAATCCCTGTTTTATGGTTAAAGGTGTAGGACTGAACCATCGAACTGGCGAGAGGAAGCGGAGCACGTCCCTTGAGCGCGTCGGCGGCGACATCCAATCGGTGGTGGATCTCACGAGTTGAGAGCTTATCAGCCTTGTCCTCTTCTCCACCATAAGCGTTTGCCGCTGCGTCTGAGAAGAGCCTGGTTGTGAGCTCCACTATCTCAGGAATAGCCGTTCGAGCGATCTTCCCCACATCCGCTCCCACCACACTTGAGACTAATGCCGCGAACGGTGCGCCCGTCAGCGCGCTTCGAGCAACCTCTACCCGTTGCGCGATTTCTGCTATTGAGAGCGCTGCCGCCCTATCACGAGCGTTCGCGTACAGGTTCGCCGCCAGCTGTGAGGTAAGGGTTTGCGTGAGATCGACTATTTCAATGACCTGATCTCGTGTCGTGTGCAACCGGTTCATACTACGCTACTCCCTGTTCAATAATTGTTTGCGCCAGCCTCATCCGAAACACCTTTTCCTCCTCGCTCACGTCATCCGCGCACAGGAGCGCCGCAATCTCGGCTCGTAGGAGGTCAAGAAGCTCCTCCTTCTTTTGTTGTTCGTCATGCATGGCAACGTTCCATGAGGTGGGCGTACGCGGAGGATTGTAGCAGAATCGTCGTTCTCCGCTTACTACGGGCCTAATGTCAGGCACGCTAACACCGAGGCAAGCTGGCGAAATATATAGAAGCGACACGCGTGAAAACGGCGCAACTAGCTGAAAGATGAAGGTGTGTTCGGTTGAAACTTTTTTCGGGGCGGTTCTACTTAAAGTGGAACAGGGCGCGCGACCGTGCGCGCTGCGCATGTTCTTTGCGGCTCACAACGCGGCGGTCGGTGACGACCATCCTCGGTCGCCAAACTTTTGTCAAATTGCAAACGGGCTATCCCTCGGGCGAAAGGGTAGCAACGATGCCCCTACTCCAACCTCCGCAACATCTGCTTCGTCTTATGTCGCTCGTACTTCGCGGCGCGCTTACCCTTGTCGTCACGCTTCCGATCCCGACGATCGCCAGCGGTGGGCGCGCGGGAGACAAAAAGCGTTGGCGAGCGCCACGCGGTTCGAAGCTTCGCGGTCACACTATCAGGTGACTCACGTTCGAAACGCGCCTCGGTAGGTTGGCGACGAAGGAGCGCGCAGAACGCGCCGGCGCCCTTTCCTTGGTGTGGCAGGAGTCGATAGGTAGCGGCCTCTCCGATATGAGATCGATAGAGCTCAAGGACCGGAACACTCACAGCGGAGAACTCCGGAAATGTTTTCAGGAACCACTCCACGTTGTCCTCATTCTCCTCTCTCGAAAAGGTGCAGGTCGCGTAGAGAAGATATCCACCTGGGGCGACCATCTTCTGTGAGTGCGCGAGAATTCTGCGTTGTCGCCGCTCATTCATTCCTATCGTCGCTGGATGAAACGCCCCGGGGGCAGCCACCCCTTTCAAGAGAAGCGACTGTCCCGAGCACGGCGCGTCAACGATCACGAGATCGGCGCTCTGCGGTATCTCAGAACCAAGGTTCTCTGGATCGAGTGAGGTCACGACAGATGGATCTATTCGACAACGCTTGTAGTTCGAAATGAGCTGCGCCGTTCGCTTCCCGATTACCTCGTTACCCACAACGAGACCGGGCTGGAGATACCTTCTCGCGACGATCCCCTTTCCTCCCGGAGAGGCGCACACATCGACGATAACGCCACCCTGCTCTGGGATCGCGGAGAGCGCGGCGCAGGCGAAGGTGGACGAGAGGTCCATGCAGTACACGTCACCTTGATCGTGCGCTGGTAGTTTTCCTGGGCGTTCACCCACCGCCGCGACATCGATCCATGCGGGGAGCCACTCCGGGCGGTCACCGGTCGCGAAGCTGCCAGTTTGCGGATCGCCGTATAACCACACCACACCGGTGACGCCGCTCTCTCCCTGCTCAACCGCGCGCAGAAACAACTGCTGCGTTTCGATATCAGCAAAAAGCGATCGCGCCACCTTCTCGATGTTCTTGGAGAGCTTTGGAGATCTGCCCTCTGATGACGAGCTCACGGTAATACGTACATTTCACTTAGTCGTTGTCACGAGCGATCGATGCGTGGAATCGCTCAAGCTGCACACGGAGGTCCTGCAAAGCCCGCACCCGCATACTAAACGATGACTTCTGCTCAGGCGTCATCTCACCCATCGTAAGATCACTTCCATCCGGCTGAAAGATTGAGTCCCACCCAAATCCTCGTCCACGAGGAGGCACAACCTTGCCGGGCACAACCCCCTCTCCGTAGATTAGGGTTTGAGGACCGAGCGCAAGTCCGAATATCGTTCGGACCTCAGCCTGACAATCGTTACGAGAAAGTCCCATCTGGTAGACCCCTTCTCCGCCGAGGGCCTTCAAGAACCATTTAATGAGCGGACCTGGAAGTCCGTTCAAGGCAGCAAGTGATAACGAGGTGTCCTCTATCAGTACCGGTGAATAGCCTTGATGAACGGCGGCTTGCGCTTTGGCGATTACAACTTTTCGGGAATCAAGCTCTTGAACCTCAGGGAGATCGAGATCAACGTGGCGCATCTTGCCGAGAACCGCTTCAACTTCGGCAAGCTTAAAACGATTCCCCGTAACGAAGAAAACGTCCTGTAAGAATGCGTCTACTTTTTGCCAACGTTGCGACATACTGCCTTGGGCCGCTCACTCCCCTCAGGGAGCGAGAGAAAAATTCACTAACCTATACGACACGCACGTGTGCACCTGCGCGTAAACACGCACGTACACGAAGAAGCTCGTTTGCGCCCTTCTCACGGGTCCCGTGCACGTTTACGCGCACGAGCACGTTCACGGGGCCCTTATGGGAGGGGGTGTGCCGGTGCCCCGTAGGGGCTCCCCTTATTGTACGCCGTCGAGGGGCGAATGTGCCAACCTTATCCAACATGTACTACTATTTCGCGGGTATGGGGACTCCTTCTGTGCTCCCAGAGGTATATCCCCTGCCACGTTCCAAGGGTTAGCCGGCCCTCAATGACCGGAATGGAGAGGGACACGTTCGTCAAAACCGCTTTGATATGCGACGGCATATCATCGGGCCCTTCAAAGGTGTGGGTGTACAACCGATCGTTTTCAGGAACCAACCGGTTCAGCCACGCCTCAAGGTCAGCCTTCGCTGAAGGGTCGGCGTTCTCCTGAATCGTGAGGCTCGCTGATGTGTGTCGGATAAAGACCGTGCACAAACCATCCTCCACTCCCGAGTCGTGAACCACTCGAGCGACACGTTCTGTTATCTCATGAAGCCCCTGGCCTGGTGTGCGAACCGAGAACGCCTGCGCCATACTAGCCCTGCCGAACGGTTCGAACCCACTCCGCGAGCGAGGACACCGCCACCTGTTCCTTAGAAACGATATCCTTGATCTGAACCGCGCGAGTCGTGGAGTCAACAAACGCGACGTAGCGAATTCCCTTCGATTCAGCGTACTCGATCTGCTTGCCCAACTTAGGACACTTAAAAAACACCTCTGTCGGAACCCCAAGGGAACGAAGCTCCTGCGCGACTATATTGAGGTGCGGCCGATCGGCCTCATCATACACCGTTACCAGAACCTCAGTCGGACTTTTCCGCGCCGTCGCGACAAGGCTCTCACTGAAGGCTAACTCCATCAAACGGCTTAATCCGATCGAGACACCAACGCCCGGCAGTTTTTGATCCGTAAACTCAGAGGCGAGATCGTCATACCGTCCACCAGAGATGACACTTCCAAACTCAGGGTGCTTATCAAAAACGGTCTCAACGATAAGTCCGGTGTAGTAATCCAGACCTCGCGCAAGGCTTACATCAATAACGAGCCGCTCGCGCACAGAAGCGGGAAGAAGCGAACTGATAGTGATGAGCTCTTGCACACCCTCACTAATCTGCGCGCTTGAGGTGTTAAGCGCCGCGACCTTCTCCGCGAGCTGATCGATAGGACACTGAATCGTTGTCGACTTCAGGATCGTATCAATGGCTGTCTGCGAGATCCCCTCAATCTTTTGAAGCTCACGCGCCACACCATCCGCGCCGATCTTTAATATCTTATCGACCGCGATAATAGCGGCCTTACGAGCTGTCTCTGAGAGACCGAGCTCAGCGTAGATACCGCCGAGCAACTTTCTATTGTTGATGCGAATGGTGTAGGGCCCGAACTGCAGAGCCTCCATCACCAAACCGATCACTGAAACAACTTCCGCGTCACACGAGAGCGGAAGGTCGTTCCGGCCTATGATATCGATATCGAATTGGTAGAACTCTCTAAAACGCCCCTTCTGTGGACGATCACCACGCCACACCTTCTGGAGTTGGTATCGCTTAAAGGGGAAGACGAGCGCATGCGCGTGCTGCGCCACATACCGCGCGAGAGGAACGGTGAGGTCGAAGTGAAGCCCAAGCTCAGCCTCATCACCCTCCTCAGCTTTGAGGCGCTTCACCGCGAAGATCTCTTTGTCGATGACGCCCTTCGAACCGAGCGTTGTCAGGAGCTCGACCGCCGGCGTCTCGATCGGCGAGAAGCCGAAGCTTTCGTAGATACCTTTAATCGTCGAGATCACCTTCTCTTCGGCGATCTTTTGCTCAGGGAGCCACTCCGGAAAGCCGGAGATCTTTGATGGTTTAGCCATAGAAACCTCGTACGTGTAGGGAGGTAGAGCGTACACTATCTAAGTGGGAGATGACTACGGACGGTAAACCAGAGCCTTACCGCTGATTCGTGCCCAAGCATCACCAACACAGGGGTCGAAGTGTCTGTAACTACTACCCTTTCTCAATACTCTTCCCGTACTCCCTTCCCTATTAATGGCGCACGGTCCCGGAAAGATTCGAATCGCACGGTTGGGTTGGTGCTCTTCCAATCCTCAGTGGCATTTCCCTACTCGTAGCCATGAATTTCCATGTTTCTCGTGCCTCGGATACCGCTCTCGATCTCATATCGCACTGCACGCTCACTTCGGGCGAATGCCGAAACAGGGGCCTCAGCGCGAGCGTAGCCACATACCATAAATACTTCCACATACAGGAACTCAAATCGACATCGTTCCTAATCACCGACAACCACTGCCTCTCATCATCCAGAGAAGGATTGATACGTGCCGCTCATTCGCGCCTCTGTTCGAGGTATCCACCGCAGCCCCCAATCGCGCAGCGTTTGCAAAATGGGTCGCAAATCCTCCCCCTTTTGAGTCAGTTCATAAGCCTGATGTTTGCTCCCATCCTGCGCGGGAGCTCGTCTTACTAAACCGTGCCGCACCAGCCGATTAAGGCGCTCTGTGAGAATATTGGTAGGCGGGCTCTCCGGAGACGACATAAAGTCTTTAAAGCGAGAGCGCCCATGGAGCAGGTCTCTCACGATCAGAAACGTCCAGCGATCTCCCAGAAGGTCAAGAGCGCACGCGACCGGGCATGGGGAGCGACGCCTGCCTGCTCTCGTATGTTTCGGAGATTTTTGCGCCATATGATACTTTGGCCTGCGTATTTTTACTTGCACTATGCAACTAACTTACTTCACTATTGCAAGCATGACAACCATCCCACACACGAACCAACCAATTCTCCAACCTCCCGGAAAGGGCTTGCCCCTGTATGAACTGCTCGTGGCACGATTGCTCGTGTGGTGGAGATATAATCGCACCTCTCGCCAAGAGGCTGCCGCTACTTTCAAGCTCGAGCGAGAGGAGATTCTTAGACTCTCTAGGGAATTGGACCAGACGGCCGCAGCCAGACCCATCTTGATCAAAAGGCTGCGCGGACTAGAGGATAGTAGTAGATTTTGGTCCGTCTACATGACCGTCGATCATCTGCGTATTGTGAATACCGAGGTGGCGACTATCATCCAGGATCTAATTCTTGGCGTGCGTCCCCAACACATCGCAACCACCAAAGGGGTTAAGCCGAGCACTTCAGCCGACGCGGCGACACTGAACGACTTCGAGCACGCGTGCAATCGGTTCGAGGAGATAACGAACAACGCACAGGACCTCAGGACCAACATGACTTGGAAACATCCGTGGTTCGGGGAGCTCGATGCGCAGCAATGGCATTTTTTCGCCGGCTTCCACATGCATCTGCATAGACGCCAGATACTCGCTATTCGCGAGATTTTATGTCGGTAGCAGGACCACTCGAAAATCCTTGGAGGATCCTCTGGTTGAATTCATCTCCGAATCGCGCCGAGTCTCGAGCAGCTGAAATTATCAAGAAATTAGAGTAGCCCGGCTACAGAGGAAAAATAGATAGGAAGAGCAACAAACACCCGCCCGCTCCGATTAGTACGAACTCATACCGCGCCCCGTAGCACCGGGGTCAGGAGCGCGACACATCTTCCTTGACGAAAGTATCAAATTTGATACATACTTATGACAAAGCGAATCATATTCCATCCTAGAGCACGGGAAGCGATTCGGCAGCTACCGGATCAGATCAAGGATGAGTTTGGTCAAGCGCTCTTCCTGTTACAGCAGGGATTCACACTGTCGATGCCGCTGGCACGGCCGATGCCGAGCGTTGCGCAAGGGGTTGAAGAGTTGCGGATTAGAGGTAGAGATGGAACGTACCGAGCCTTCTACTTCACAAGGTCGAACGAGGGGATCTTGGTGATCCATGTCTTCAAGAAGGGGACACAGAAGACCGCTGCCCTCGATATCGAATTAGGCCGCAAGCGTTTGAAGGAGATGGGACATGGCTAAGCAAAAAGTTACGGTAGCCCGAAACGGCGCTGAACTTGCAAAAACCCTTGGATTGCCCCCAACCGCGGCTCACGAATGGCGAGCAAAAAGCGAACTCGCGTCTGCCCTGATCGCCGCCGTCGACAAAGAACGGTTAACGCACGCCGAGGTAGCACAAAGAGCAAAAACCTCTCGCACTCGCATCACCTCCATCCTCAACAGAAATCTGCAACACGTCACCACCGACCTACTCATCCGAATCCTCGGAGCGCTCGGGTACGAGGTGAAGCTCTCGGTATCGAGAACAAAGATCGCCGCTTAGTCCCCATATCAAGCTCTTCCCGCCGAAGAGACCTCTCCCTCCCCTCACGAACATAGGTCGCGCCTTCACGGCAACACCACAATGAGGGGAAGCACCGTCCCTTCAGCCCCTTGCTGGGACGACGAGCACCTTAGGGGACGGGCCGAGCCTCGCCCCCTCAGGGGGCGGGCGAAAATAATTTTGATAAGCGCCGAAAAGACCTGTACGATGAGTACGTACTTTACCAAGGGGATAGTCATGGCACAGATTCCATGGAGCCGGATTCGTGAAGCGTTCGAGGGTGAGTGGGTTGAGCTTACGACCTACTCCTGGAAGCCAGAGAACATCCATCCCCATGCGGGGCGTATTCGCCACCACAGCCCTAACCGCCGAGAACTCCTCAAGATGATAGCCCGTTCGGGTCGCATCGAGGGGTCAGTCGTCCTCTTCGTTGGCCCCTCACTTCCGGGCGTACTTGCCGAGCAACGATTTCAGGGTCATGCTGGCGGCCTTGCTTAAAGGTCTCACCCTGGACGGTCCATGTTTGACGCAACCCCTCTCCTTCGGCTCTACGCCCGTTGGCGTAACCAGCAACTCAACACCCTTAACCCCGCTGAAACCCAAAAGAAGCAACTTTTAGGGCTCGTCCGCCACGCGGCGTCGACGAAGTTCGGGAAGATGCACGGCTTCTCCTCGATCAATTCTATTGAGGACTACCAACGACAGGTTCCACTTCGAAAGTACGAGGACTTCTGGAGAGACTTTTGGCAGGAGAGCTTTCCTGTTCTCACGGACTGCACGTGGCCGGGAACGATCCCCTACTTTCCGGTGAGTTCGGGAACATCATCGGGAACGACGAAGTACATCCCCTACTCCCGCGAGATGTTGAAGTCCAACACGAAGGCGGGAACCGATCTTCTCATTCATCACGTCACGAATCGCCCGCACTCTCGTTTGATGGGTGGTAAGAGCTTCATGCTCGGTGGAAGCACCGACCTCACAAACGCCGCCCCCGGTATCTACTTCGGAGATCTGAGTGGTATCTCAGTAAAAGAGCTGCCCTGGTGGGCGAAGATGCGATACTTCCCACCCGCCGATTTAGCGCTCCTCAAAAACTGGGAGGAGAAGATCGACACTTTAGCGAACCTCTCCCTTACCGAGGACATCCGCATGATCTCCGGCGTTCCAGCGTGGATGCTGATCTTCTTCGACAAACTCAATTCACTCCGACCGGAAGCGCAGAACAAGATCGGGCGCATCTACGAAAACCTTGAAATGGTGGTGCACGGCGGCGTTAACTTCTCTCCATACGTAGAGCGATTCCGAGAGCTTCTCACTGACAGCCACGCGGAGCTTCGCGAGGTGTATCCGGCGAGCGAAGGCTTCATTGCGGTTGGAGATCGTGGTTATGGCGATGGACTCCGCATGAACCTCGATCACGGGATCTTCTTTGAGTTCGTTCCCCTTGAGGAGCTTGAGAGCGCGCAACCAACTCGCCACTGGATCGGCAACGTTCAGCAGGATGTGAACTACGCGATCATCCTTACGACGTGCGCCGGACTCTGGTCGTATGTGATCGGCGACACCGTTCGCTTTGTCGATACGAAGACACCACGCGTTCTCGTAACCGGTCGCACCTCGTACTACCTCTCCGCATTTGGAGAGCACCTCATCGCTGAGGAGATCGAGGATGGAATCGCGACCGCTGCGCATGAGACCAACACCGAGGTATCAGACTTCACCGTTGGCCCTGTGTTCCCCGAACGCTCGGGAGAACTCGGTGGACACATCTACGTCGTCGAGTTCGCTAACGCACTTCCTTCGAGCGAGACATTAGCGCGCTTCCAACAGACACTCGACGCGCGACTCTGCAAACGAAACGAAGACTACGAGGCTCATCGCTCAGATGGCTTCGGGCTCAAGGCTCCCGAGATCCTTCCCGTAGCCCCCGGCTTCTTCGCGGAGTGGATGCGGCAACGGGGCAAGCTGGGGGGACAGAATAAGGTACCTCGCATCATCACTAAGCTTGAGATGCTGAAGGAAGTAGTTGATTTGGCTCGATCTTCCAATCAGTCCGCTCAGGCGATTGGGTAGCTCAGGCCCTGCGAGGCGGCTTCTTGCGACTCATTTGCAAAAGCCCCCCGCTCCCGCATACACTATGAGTATGTCTTCCCTGTCGCTTCTCTCCTTTATTCTACTCTATCCACTCGTTCTTGCGGGTGACGGCTGCATCCTCATCGCGATCGCGCTTGTCGCGACAACGGGCGGTAATCCCTGGGTATGTGGCGCGGCGTTCGCGTTCTTCCACGCTCTATATGCGGTCGCTGGAACCCTGCTTGCGGCTGAGGCTGCGCACTACTCCGAGACCCTTGGCGGAATTATCGTTTTCGTTGGAACGTTGATCCTTCTTAAGCACTTCATCCACCACCGATTACATCATGGATCTCACGGTGATTGCAGTTGCGAACATCATCAGGCTCCGCCAATCAACTCTCTTCAAATTATCTCAACCGCCGCAGCGCTCTCGATTCACGCGCTCGCCGCTGGTCCAATTCTCAGCCATATGAGCGGAGTTACTGAACAGAAGCCTCTGATCATCATGCTGCTCGCGGCGTCAGTTGTAATCGGACTGCTCATCTCCTTCGTTGTTCTTGTCGGAGAAACCCGGAGAGCTACCATCATGAAGGTTCTCGATTCCCTGCCCGGTGTTGTCACAGCTGGGCTCGCTGGAATCGCCAGTTACGCGCTGTTTCACGTATTGGAGCACGCGGTTGAGTTGCCAGCCGCTGGTGCAGTGGCATTTATCTTCTGCGCCACAGCAGCAAGTGTTGGACTTGGATACTGGATGCACAACAAAACCGCGATGCATCAACAACCCCTTGTTCAGATCCCTTCACGAGCATCGAAGAGCTAGCGCGAACGATGAAGACGCCCTCGAAAACGCTCAACGTGCTCCCCGATGAAGCTCCAGAGAACTCCTCCGCCGAGCAGCTTATCGACGCGTTACGAACCAAGGGATTTCGAATTACAAAGATCCGTCAGGCGATGATCGAGGCGCTCGTAGCGGCAAGCCAACCTGTGTCCGCTCCCCAACTCCTCGATCAGGTCTCCCAGAAACACCCCTCGGTTAACAAAACCACGATCTACCGAGAGCTCGACTTCCTCGCGGATAACAAGATCCTCTCTGAAATTGATATCCTTGATGGGATGAAGCGGTACGAACTACTCCATCCAGATCACCATCACCATCACCTCGTCTGCACCTCGTGCAAGGATATTCAATGCGTTGAGGTGCCCCATCACGACCTTCACGCCCTTGAGGGAAAAATCCAACAAACCCATAATTTTACCGTGCAATCTCATGTACTTGAGTTTTTTGGACTGTGTCGTAAGTGCTCGTAGAAAAGGTGTCATGCCCGTCATGGCGGTCTTTGCTTGATCACGTAATTCATTTAGTATCTCCCCCACTGTGGATTGCGAGAATGACCTCGCCCCTGGAGACATCTCGAGAATATGAATACCAGCGGTAACCCTCTCCATCCCGTCAACCTCATCAAGCAAGCCGCGTTCTGGGCAATTCACCTCGGATGCCTCTTGGTAATTTGGGCTGGCTTTAGCTGGGTAGCGTTCGCGGTGTGCATGGCGCTCTACGCGATCCGAATGTTCGGTATCACTGGTGTGTATCACCGGTACTTCTCTCACCGAAGCTACAAGACAAGCCGATGGTTCCAATTCGTACTCGCGTTCATCGGCGCTACATCCGCTCAGAAGGGACCGATCTGGTGGGCATCACATCACCGTCACCACCATCAGTTCTCCGACACCGAAGAGGATGTTCATCCACCACGCATCTACGGCATGTGGTGGGCGCACGTTGGATGGGTATTGAGCACGCAGTTCGTTGAGACCCGTTGGGAGCTCGTGAAGGACCTCGTGAAGTTCCCAGAGCTCTGTCTCCTAGAGCGACACCACATCGTGCCACCTGTTCTTCTCGGTCTCGGCGTTACGGGGCTCGGCTACTTCCTTCAGGCATACTACCCTGAGCTTGGCACCGGCCCGCTTCAGATGTTCACGTGGGGATTCTGCATCAGCACAACGCTCCTCTACCACGGCACCTTCTGCATTAATTCGCTCGCTCACGTGCTCGGAAAGGCTCGCTTCAAGACGGGCGACGACAGCAAGAACAGCTTCATCCTCGCGATCATTACCCTTGGCGAGGGATGGCACAACAACCACCACCGATACCCTGGCTCTGAGCGTCAAGGCTTCTACTGGTGGGAGGTCGACATCTCACACTACACCCTGAAAGTGCTCTCCTGGTTCGGGCTGGTATGGGATCTCCGTGAGCCCCCGGCTCGTATCTACGAAGAGGCGCTTGAGCAGAAAGCGGCGCTCTCGGCGTAGCGTCATCACCGCCGTAGCATAAAAAACATCGCTATAGCAGCTACTTAGAAAGGCGACACGGCGCACATTGGCTGCGCCCCTTTTCTCGCCACTCGCATCTTAACTGGTTGATCTCGAGGGCGTGCCGCACTCCGGCACCCCTGCGGTCTCAAACAACGAGCGGGAGCGAGTGTGAAGATCCTCATCTTTAACCAAGATTGGTTTGCGCCTGAACTACGAGCGTTCGGTCACGAGGTTATTACCTGTGGTTCAGAACCACACCTCGAACACCAAATACCCTTCGCCACAAACAACCTTGATAGTGTAATCGCAAGTCTTAATGGATTCGTTCCTGACGTTATCCTCTGGCACGACAACAGCCTGCCAACGTTTCTCATGACGGGACTTGAGACCACCTCAATTCCACTTGTGTTGTTCTCCGTCGATACCTTCCATCACTATCCGATGCACACCTTCATGGCGGAGATCTTCGACCATGTGTTGGTCGCTCAGAAGGACTACGTGGACGCGTTCGATGGATGCGGAACACCCGCCACCTGGCTCCCTCTTTGGGCACCGCGACGTATAGAGGCAAGCAACGAAAAGAAGTGGCCGGTATCCTTTGTCGGAAACCTCAACGCCAAACTAAATCCTCGACGGGTCGCGTTCTTCGAAAAGCTCAAGAACCACATTCCGATCCACGTCACGCAAGGAAACTACTGGGAGTTCTTTCCCCACTCTGAGATCGTGGTGAACCAAACGGTCGTGGGAGACCTTAACTTTCGCGTCTTTGAGGCGATGATGTGCGGCTCCCTCCTCCTGACGGAGCGAACGCCGAACGGGCTCCTCGATATCTTTAAAGAAGGGGTACATCTCGTCACGTACAGTCCCGACAGCGTAGAGGAGGCGACCGAAAAAGTTACCTATCTCCTTCAACACCCTGAGCAGATGCGACAGATCGCGGCGGCTGGGCGAGAGGAGATCCTCGCCAAGCATCTCCCCAAACATCGAGCTCAGACAGTTCATGAGATCCTCTCAAAGATCTCAAAACGCCCCCCTTCGAGGGATCGGCATTTCCGAGCCATGGTTAACTACGCGATGACGAGCCTAATTAGCGCGAGAAACGTTGGTCACTACATGCCGCTTCCACTGACCGCCGCACTCCTTGCGGCACAGCGGGGATTGGAGGCTGGAGAGGAGCTTACGAACACCCAGGCTGGATATCTCGTTCGAGCCTGCCTGGCGTATAACGAGATGACCAAAACGAATCTCGGCTCGGACCTCATCGCGCACTTCGCCAACACGATGCCGAAACAAGAGATTGTGGTCCTGACCGCTATTCGCAATCTTCTTAACACGGGACGAAGATTGGAGGCGGAGGTTATCGCGTCGAAGATAAGCACCTCTCCAGCTGAACTGGTATTCGAGGCTGCCGAACAAACGGTCCAAAGTATCCTAGACGGGATAAACTAACGAACGTCCGACAGCTTCTTATCGAGCAAGAGATTACCGACCGTGAGCCTGTCATCCTCTTTGAGAATGAAGATGACATAGAACCGCTCACTTCCGTCCGAGAGGTAAAACGAACGAGCGAATCCAACTCCCCTAACGCCATCAATTCGTCGATAGGTCGGAAAAGGTTGATCCTCCAAATGAGGCTTCGCGAAACCATCGAAAAATGGAATGAAGCGCTCATAGATAATCATGTCGATCGCGCCTTTCCCCCGCTGCTCCATCCGAATGGTGCCGGGGCTCAGCATCGCTTTGAACGCCTTGCCATCGCCCTTAACAAGGGTCTCGACAGCCTTGTCAGCGAAAGCGCCATACTCTTGCGCCATGGCGACGGGTACTTCAGCTTTACCCGAATCCGCTTCAAATTCAGCGCGCGCGGAGTTGAGCAAGACACCCTGTGTGACGAGGGCACACAAACATGACACACACAGACTCAATAGGGAGGTTCGACGTATCGCCATACCTTAAAGTATCGGCTACCCCATCCTCCCTCCGCAACGAAAAAGTCGTGTCAGTGACGAATTTCACACTTTGCCGTTGTCACCTTCTCAGCCATTTATCAGCTGGCGCATAGATCCACTTCGTGGCGCCGTTCCCCAGCAATGAAGCTCTTCCTCAAATATAAGGAGCTCTATGACCACTAAACTCACCTCCGCGCTCTTCATTTCTCTCTTCACGATCGGTATCTGCCTTACGCCTCGAACAGCGCTCTCTCAATTCGGTGAGGAGCTTTCAGAGCTCGGGAGCGATATTCAGGACGCGGCGACTCAAGGAAAGGACGCGGTGGAGAAAGCGGGGCGACACATCGGTCACGATGTCGCGCCTGTGACCGATCCGATCGGAGACGCGCTACAACCAGTCGGCAAAGCGGTCGCTCCGGCGACCGATCCTGTTGGAGAATCCGCGGACCGGATCTACCACGACGCCTCAAGCCTTGTGGGAGACAGTCACGCTCCTAAGGGAGGAGAGTCCGCGATCAAGAAAGGAATTAACTACGCCACCGCACAGCAAGACATCGCCACGCTCAAAGACGAAAGGGCTGGTGTCGGTCAACAGATCCTGGCTGGCGTATCATCCGTCATGCCGCTATCCGCTGTGGTGGGACTTCTTAAAGGTAACTACGCCGAAAACGTTCAGGTCAGCGCTGGCCAATACAACGCTGACATCGATCGCAAGATCGCCGAGATTCGAAGCGTTTGTGACGTTTCATAGGAGCGTAGTGCGTCCTCGCTCTCAGAGGCTTGGCACAACTGCCTGTAATCTCTTATTCATACGATTGTCGTAGCGGCTCTATTTGCCTAAACCTTCCCTCTTCTCTAAGCTCACACCTTCCTAGGTCCTTACGGTCCCTTAGAGGAAAGGTTTTAGAAGAATGTATAAGGTCATCGTGAGCGGTCTCCCCGCGCGCTGCTTGAGCTCAGAGGAGATCCGACGCTCCCCAGTTGTCCTGCATGGCGACGCCAGCAAGCTGACGACCCGATTCCCCAAGGCGGATTATCCCTCCCTCGTTGGAGGAATGCCTGTCGAGTCCCCAAGCAAAGAGCAGGTACACTACCTCTCGCTGCTTGAGTGGGATCCTGTTACGGAACACTGGAAAGCTGCTCAGGCGGACCCTCGCGGGTGCTAGTGTTCGGAATTCCTAGGTTCTTCCAGTTTTTCACAAAACTCGTTAGGACCTAGGATTCCTTTCGACTAAGGGTCGTGACCTCACGGATCTCCGACTGACTCGACTTTTCATCCGAATCGCTCCAACGCCCGCGTTGTCGAATGCTCAACGGTTGTCACTTCGCCAAGAAAGGGCCTCAACAACATCAGTGGTACATGCACCTTCGCTGAGACTATCGCCTTCGAATCATTGTCAGCTAACGATGCGCCAACCTCTAAGCAGTTGGGGTCATGATCTATACAAACCTCCTGATGACGTGCAGATGGATATCCCGCTTGTACCGCTTCGATGACCCGTTGTTGAGCGGCGGAAAGGATCTCCACACGAGCGGCGTCACGAGTCGGATCGCTCGGGGTTAGCACGAGTTGCTTTCGACACCGGCCATCGCTCGCGGCGCAACATCGCTCGGCGGCGGCTTCGGTGAGACCTCGGCCACAGATCATTTCACCGGAGCGCCCCTCCGCGGATCTAGATAGTGCGCACGAATTACCTGGTGGCTCCGGGCTAAATCGTGATGAGGCTGGAAGCCGCACGACCGATATGGGGACATCCGCTGGGATCTTTTCCCTAGTTCGGTACAATCGCTCAGCATCCTCCTCGTGCGCCTCACACGTATTTACGTCGAGCGGCCCGATCACCAACTGCGGAGTGTTTACTATCGCCGCCGTCTCACATACCCCATCCCCACCGTAGCGCATCGACTCGACCCTCCGAGCCGATGCGGACGCGCACTGTGGAAGGGGGCCATCGGCGCACGCTCGCACCCTCTTGATGACCCTTGAGAGGGGCCGTTTCGTGAACGCGAGAACCTTCGTGGAAGCGGTCGACACAGTACAGCGAGAGGCGATCTCATCAAGCGTTAGGGACGGATCACATCCTTCAAGATATTCAGGCGATTCGGCCACGCACGGTGTTGTTACGATCTTCGGCTCACATACCGAGCGAATCGTTGGGACTTTGAGATCAAATGCATACGGCTGCGCGGTTCCAGTTCGTGAAGATTCAACGCGCAGACGGCTGATAACAGCGGAGAGATCTCGTTCAGCGGACGTATCTTCCTTAAGCGCGCATCTATCATCGCCACGCGCGACCGCGTCGAAAGGAGCGCCCTCGGTCAACGAGAGGTAATGAATGGGAGCCGATGCTGGCGGCCAAGCGCATACCGATGGATCCGTCGCGTATCCACAATCATTCTTCTCATGTACCAGTCGGTACCGCGGTAACCACACCTCAACCTTTTCACCGCTCCAAGCAACTCTTCGATCGTTAAAGCTCACGAGGAAGAAATCAATGGTGACGATCGCGTCAACCGGAAGGAGGGGCAACTCATGGTAGAGGCTCAGCTCCTCTTTGTAATCAGCGTACTGCGACCTCAATCCCGAGTTGATATCAACCTCGGCGAGCCCACGGGGAACGAAATTTCCTCTGGCTGAATGTTCGAACGCTCGACCACCAAGCTCAAATCGACCTCCTCCGGCGGTGGGGCTGTGCCAAGAGAGCGCCATCATCACCTTACCAGCGCCATCTTGCGCGGTTCCCTGAGTATCCCCCTCCACGCGGAACATCATCGGAACTTTCAGCGTTCCACCCTGCATAACAGGGGATGCGCTTGGGGAACGCACGCGATACCGGCACCCCTCCGGCGTTCCAGCCGACCAGTTGAGCACCTCGCCCGATGACGATGACTGGCGAGCACCGAAGAAACACGACAATGAGGTCCTTATCTCTGAGGGCATCGCGGAGAGCTGTGTGCGATCCTCCTCCATCGTGGGCCACGCGCCCCGAACCGCAAATGAAACGGAGCCGATTTTGAAGGTTTCGTTGTAGGAAGTTTTTAAGGCTGGCGTCACCCTTCTCGTCGTCGAACCACGTACGCCCCGCAACGAATAGGTAGCGGTTGGTGGAGATGCCTTATTGCTTATCGGATCGGCAAATTGGGGATTGAGGGGACGACCACCGACAACAACAGGAAGAAATCTCGTTTGGAGCAGATAGGTTGTATGCGCGGTCACGGGATACCGCATCGAGTAGGGACGATACTGAAATTGTGGTCGCTCAACAGTTACACTGGAAATCTCATCCCGAAGCACGGGAACCTCATAGACCGGTTCCTCACGCCACCGAGCAGAGACAACGTACGACTCCTGTGGCACCTCGTAACCAGAGCCCCACACCCACACATCATACGAATGATTTGAAGATGACACTCCCGTCGACGCGCGGTTCACACACGCCGCGTCAGTGGGAAAGAGACACCGAGCCCCATCATTCACCGCCGCCCTAACCGCACTCCGAGCTTGAAAGACGCGGGTGAGATCGGCGGCTCCGACGATAAAAACCGTGACACCCATAATAACGGCAGCCAGCTCAAGAACGTAACTTCCCACTTCGGATGAGGAACATCGTCGCACGGCACCTCCTGCTGTCCGGTAGACCCGGTTTCGGTTTACGGCTCGCGAACTGTAGGCTGGAGATCGAGAGGTTTGAAGGTCGTGGTTTTTAAAGCGAGCTGTGTCCGACAGATTGAGACACGCTATTTTGGGACTTCTGACGTAGTGCAGGGATTGTGGTGTGGAGCGACCGCTCTCCCTGGCCTTCGAAGTCTCCCTAAACCAACGCCGGCTTTTGTCGCGCCATGTAACGCGGCGGTCAGGAATGACCGCCCTCCCGAGTCCCGGGTCGCACGACGGGAGGGCGACCATTCCTGGTCGCCGAAAGATGACACCTCGCAAACGGCCCTCATCTTTCGCAACGATTATTCCGGGGGCCGTCCACTACAGTTCGCCGACCCCCAGTATTCCCTCACAGCACCCCCCAAAGATCCCCCTCCCTCCCCTTGCTCCCCAACACCACAGAGCGGTATGTTCTCCCCATGCCACCAATTATTTTTTCCATGCACAAAGTGAACCGTGTGTACCCACCGGGTAAGCAGGTTCTTAAAGATATCTCCCTCTCATTCTTCGAGGGCGCGAAGATCGGAATCGTCGGATTAAACGGCTCCGGTAAGTCGAGCATCCTGAAGATCATCGCCGGTATCGATAAAGAGTATTCGGGTGAAGTTACCAATCGCCCGAACCTTACGATCGGCTACCTCGAGCAGGAGCCGAAGCTCGACCCAACCAAGACGGTCAAAGAGAACGTCATGGAGGGATGTAAAGAGGCGGCGACACTCCTCAAAGACTTTGAAGCGATCAGCGCCAAGCTCGGCGAGGATATCTCGCCAGAGGAGATGGAGAAGCTGATCGATAAGCAATCAGTGCTTCAAGATAAGATCGACGCGTGTGGCGCGTGGGATCTCGATCGGACACTCGACATCGCGATGGACGCACTTCGATGTCCTCCAGGGGACTCAAGCGTTGAGAACCTCTCCGGTGGAGAGAAGCGCCGCGTGGCGTTGTGCAAGCTGCTCCTTGAGAAGCCAGAGGTACTCCTTCTCGACGAGCCAACCAACCACCTCGACGCCGAGTCGGTAGCGTGGCTGGAGCGTCACTTGAGTGAATATCCAGGCGCCGTTCTCTGCGTTACCCATGATCGATATTTCCTCGATAACGTCGCAAAATGGATCCTTGAGCTCGACCGTGGGCACGGCGTTCCATGGGAAGGGAACTATTCAGGGTGGCTTGAGCAGAAGAAAAACCGTCTTGAGCTTGAGGAGAAATCGGAGTCGAAGAGACAGAAGACCCTCGCCCGAGAGCTTGAGTGGATTCAGCAATCCCCTCGCGCTCGCCAAGCTAAGTCGAAGGCTCGTATCAAAGCGTACGAGGAGCTTCTCAACCAAGAGCAGTCCAAACAGGTTGATGACCTTGAGCTTTACATCCCACCGGGGCCTCGTCTCGGTGAGGTTGTTATCCAAGCTGATGGGATCTCAAAATCCTTCGGGGACAAAGTTCTCTTTGAGAATTTGAGCTTCAACCTCCCTCGTGGAGGTATCGTGGGCATTATCGGACCGAACGGCGCCGGTAAGACGACCCTCTTCAAGCTCATCACAGGCAAAGAGAATGCGGACAACGGAACCTTCAAGGTCGGAGAGACGGTATCGCTCGCCTACATGGATCAGAGCCGCGAAGCGATCAACGATAAGAACTCGGTCTTTGAGGAGATCACAGGGGGCGACGATATTATCAAGCTCGGCACCAAAGAGGTTAACGGCCGCGCCTACGTCTCTCGATTCAACTTTGGTGGCCAAGACCAACAGAAGTTGATGGGAGCGCTCTCCGGTGGAGAGCGTAATCGTGTCCACATGGCGAAGATGCTTCGAGCGGGCGGAAACGTAATCCTTCTCGACGAGCCAACGAACGACCTCGATGTGAATACACTCCGAGCTCTTGAGGAAGCTCTTCTCAACTTCGCTGGATGCGCGGTGGTGATAAGCCATGACCGGTGGTTCCTGGACCGAATCGCGACCCACATCCTCGCGTTCGAGGGAGACAGCAACGTCGTGTGGTTCGAGGGTAACTACCAAGACTACGAAGCCGATCGGCGTCGACGTCTTGGAGCTGACGCTGAGACACCGCACCGCATCAAGTACAAGAAGCTGACCCACTAAGAATGGGGAGGTTTTCAGAAGGGCCGGTAGAGATAAAACCTCTGCCGGCCCTTCTGCTTTGTTGCCAGGCGGCGCTCTGCGCAAACTTTTCCACGAGGAGAATATCAGTTCCATCACGAGGACCGCTAAGTGCCTCGCGGAGGGTCGTTTTTGACGCGTTCGGCACATGGTCCGAAGCTTGCTCAGACGGTCGACGTCAACGTAACCACAGGATCATCCATGAACGTACGCACTTCCTTTATCGCCACCATGAGCTTTCTCGCCACCTTCGCCTTCATGCCTCAGCAAGCGATCGGTCAAACAGATCAACAGTGCTCATTAGAGACCATAACTCAATCGCTCAATTCCTTGGGGTGCGTTGTCCCTGGCGCCTACATCTCGGCAGATTCGGTGGTGGCCTCAATCACAAATACCTGCGCGCCAACCGCGGACGCGGAAGTATGTCACGCATGTTTCCGCAAAGGCGGAGCAAAGGTAGGCCCAGCACTCAAGGGTTTAGTTAAGGCGAAGATGCTCTCGAAGGCCACGCTCTCGCAGTTTAGAGTAGCCCTCGTTACTGCCGAGGAGGCGACCTGCGCGCCGAAGGAGACCGAGGAGACAACTCCGGAGGATGGCGGGGATGAGTACTCTCAGCCGACGAACGCGGTGGGGATAGAGGACAAGCCGCGGGATCAACCTCGAGGGAGAGGACAGGACGATTCGGCTGGAGCGCGACCTGAGCGACCTGAGCGACGCCAACGGCCGGAGCGGTTGCTATAAGATACCCCGTCTGCCCCAGGGAGGGCGACCGTCCTGTCCCGAGCATAGTCGAGGGAGGACGGTCGCCCTCCCAATCATCCAAGCCCCCCTCCCGAAATCACTACAAATCCAACCCGTTACACACCATCCCCCAAAACACATTCGGGTTGACTCTATATACAATACGGCTAGAATCGCCCCGCCTGTAGTTTCAGGCACTTACAGCCAAGCTGTACCGATGCGTCCGAAAGCCCTTTGAGCTTGTGGTGTCCACGGATTCGAAGAGCTTTCTTAAGGCCATGCCGGTTTGGTTGTGAGCTATTGAATCATGACATTTAAAAGTTGAGTTTAGACATGGAAGCATTCTCTTTGTCCCTCTTCAGTTGGGCCATCCCGTTGTTCGGCCTGATTGGATTCGCGCTTGCGTACAAATTGTACGTTGGCATTCAAGCTCTTCCTGCGGGCAACGCTCGCATGCAAGAGATCAGCGCCGCGATTCGCGATGGCGCTATCGCGTACCTTCGTAAGCAAGCTCAGTACCTCTCGATGTTCATCATCGGAGCGTTCCTCGTTATCTGGTGGGCGTTACAACTCCCAACAGCGCTTGCGTTCGTTTTCGGAGCCGGCAGCTCACTTCTCGCTGGTTATCTTGGAATGAAGTCAGCGACCCTCTCGAACGTCCGTACAGCTCAGGCAGCCTCAGAGGCTCAGCCAGGACAGGCCCTCATGACCGCCTTCAACGGCGGCGCGGTGATGGGTCTCTCGGTAGCGGCGCTCGGACTTATCGGCGTCGGCGTTCTCTTCCTTGTATTCGGAACTCCAGCTCACCACGAGCCGATCATCGGATTCGCGATGGGAGCGTCCTCAGTAGCGCTCTTCGCGCGCGTGGGCGGAGGAATTTACACCAAGGCCGCTGACGTAGGTTCTGACCTCGTTGGTAAGGTTGAGGCAGGTATTCCGGAAGATGACCCCAGAAATCCTGGCGTAATCGCTGACAACGTTGGTGACAACGTGGGTGACGTAGCCGGAATGGGCGCTGACATCTTCGAGTCATACGTAACATGTCTCATCGGATGCTTGGCTCTCGCGGCGACGATCAGCTTGGCCGACCTTCAAACGCTCACCGACTATACCGGTGACCCTTCGACGGTTGAGGGCTACAAGATCTGGCTCATGGCTACCCCGCTCATCCTTGGACTCCTTGGATCGATCGGTTCCTTCATCGCCATCAAGTGGATGTCCTTCCTTAAGGACGGAGATCCAGCTAAGGCGTTGCGAACCACGATCCTCTTGGCTTCCGTGCTCTTCATCATCGCGGCCCTCGGCTTCTTCTTGGTGACACCGGTAAGTGTATCGCTTTGGATTCCGGTTATCTTCGGAACCTTCTGCGGTATCGGAATCGGATTGACCACGGAGTACTACACCTCCTCAAAGCCGGTGTATGAGATCGTGAACGCATCCAAGACCGGACCAGCTACCTGCGTTATTAACGGTATCGCCGTTGGTTTCCGCAGCGTAACGCTCCCACTCATCATCATCGTAGCGGCGGTTCTTATCTCGAACTCCTTCGGTGGTGTGTATGGTGTGGCTATCGCTGGTGTGGCGATGCTCGCGACAACCGGCATCATCATGACGATCGACGCCTACGGCCCGATCGCGGATAACGCTGGCGGAATCTCCGAGATGGCCCAACTTGGCAAAGAGACCCGTGACATCACGGACAAGCTCGACGCTCTTGGCAACACCACAGCCGCTATCGGAAAGGGCTTCGCGATCGGATCCGCAGGGCTCACAGCTCTCGCGGTATTCGGAGCGTTCACCCAGAGCTTCCCAGCTGGCAAGGTTGACCTGGCTATCACCAACCCGACCCTCCTTGTGGGAGTGTTCATCGGCGCGATGCTTCCAGGCCTTATCGTTGCGTTCACAATGCAATCGGTAGGAAAAGCAGCGGCCCTCATCGTAACTGAGATTCGTCGTCAGTTCCGTGAGATCGCTGGCCTCCTTGAGGGACGTGAAGGTGTTAAGCCTGACGTTTCTCGATGCGTGGAGATCTCAACCAAGGCCGCTCTTACTGAGATGCGCGCTCCTGGTTTGGTAGCCTTCATCACTCCGATCGTTGTTGGATTGGCGATGGGCCCAGCGGCTCTCGCTGGACTCCTCCTTGGGACAACTATCGTTGGAGTAGTTCTTGGAATCTTCATGGCCAACACAGGTGGCGCATGGGACAACGCCAAGAAGTACATCGAGCAAGGGCTCGTTGAGGGAGAGAAGAAGGGTTCAGACGCTCACAAGGCGGCTGTTGTCGGTGACACTGTAGGCGATCCGTTCAAGGACACCTCTGGCCCATCCCTTAACATCCTCATCAAGATGGTGTCGATCCTGGCGCTCCTCATAGCTCCAGTATTGGCGAAGATCTGGACCTCGTAATCCAGCTCGTTCCATGAAAAGGGGCCGCCTTCGGGTGGCCCTTTTTTTTGGAGGGGCGAACGCGGCGGTCGAGGACGACCGCCTTCCCAACATGCGGACCACAACGACCCGTGATCAGGGAGGGCAACCGTCCACGGTCGCCGAAACTTCATCCCCCCTCTCCCAATTGCGACAATCCCCTCTCAACGCTACATTCGAATTACCGATACCTATGGCGCTCAAATTCCTCTTCGACGATGGTGACATCTTCGCGGTGTACAAACCCGCAGGCGCTCACTCTGTCCAGCTCCGAAAAGGTGGTGGCTGGTCGATCGCAGATGAACTCCTGCGCGAAAACCCTTCCCTCGGCACGGCGAGCGAAAAACCGGGGGACGCCGGACTCGTCAATCGCCTCGACGAGGAAACGAGCGGCATCCTTCTCGGCGCCACGAGCCGAAGCGTATGGGAGAGGCTCTACAAGCAGGCGCTCAACGGAGCGGTCCATAAAAGGTACGCGGTGCTCGTTGAGGGACGCGTCACAAAGGACTTCGCCATCACCTCATTCATCGGTAGCCCTAATCGTGGCGCATCGAAGGTGAAGATCTACGAGAAACGCCCCCCCTCACGGGCTCGCGCTCTGGAGGGAATGACGAAGTACTCCCCGCATCTCTACATCCCACTCCACAACGTGACCATCCTGCTAGCCTCCGCGTCTCCCGCTCGACGGCATCAGGTTCGAGCGCACGCCGCTCACCTTGGGGTTCCACTCGTTGGAGATTCGTTATACGGATCGACAAGGCCACTCCCTCCGATCGTACAATCCTCACGGAGATTTTTTCTCCACGCATACCAGGTGACGTTCACACACCCGATTTTTGGCAAAGAGATAGTTGTTGAATCACCATTCGAAGATGAGCTTATCCTCACGCCCGAAACCAAAGCTCCGTGACGCCAGAACTATATGCCTTAGAGAGCGGTATCGACCGAGGCGAAGATGCCATCGAGCATCCTTCGAACGAAGTGATCGACCACATCCTTAACCGATACTATTCCAATAGGCACGTCGTCCTGATCCACGATCGGCACGTGTCGAAACCCTCCGTGAGACATGACGCTTAACGCGAACGCAAGCGATGCCTCTGGCTTCTCACGTACCGGGTCCTTCGTCATAAATTCCCTGACCGAGCGGCTCGAAAGATCAGCAATCTTCCCCATGACCTTGAGAAGAAAATCACGCTCCGTAAAGATACCAACCAACTTGTCGTTCTCGTCGGTGATGAGAAGGCTCCCCACTCGATGCCTCTGCATCGTGTCGAGACAATCCTGCAACGTCGCCGTAGGGGCGATTGTCAGGGGATCCTTAAGCCCGATGGAGCCGATGCTCTCGCTCAAGATGTTCGGCGGAATAAGCTGGATCCCTCTCGCCGTAGCTGAATGTAATGTAGACATGAGCGTCTTCTGGTCCATACCTATCCCTTTTTCAACGGTTCATACGACACTGAGGCCCACTCCCCTTCAGCCGGTTGCGGCTTGAAGCTAAGCGGGCCCTGTTGATCTTCATGAAATTCAAACTTCGCCGCGGTAGTGTTCAGCACAACACCCGAGTACACCATGCCAAGAACACTGATTCTCGATGACTCCTCCATCGGCTTCGACTCTCGCATCTGCTTTAAGGACTCTTGTAGCTTCGCCAGGGAAGCCTCAACACCATCGTACTTATGCAAGAGCTCTGTGATCTTCTGCTTGAATTTCGCGGCGAGGAGAGGTACCCGCTTTCTGTTTTGCAGGTAAGGGCCGATGTGAAGCTCGAGCGCCGCGATGGCAACCTCGTGCTTCTTAATGCTCTCCTCCACACGCCGGTACTCCGGCGTCACCTCCAACTCATTTCGCAACTCAACGGTCGTTCGCACCCCGGCGGAGTTGCCTAGAACTTTCCCCTCGAATCCCTGAACGCACCAAATCGTGCCACCCACTATCGTCGCTTGTGGCGCTATCACAGCGGCGGAGGCTCGGAAGGCGCAATCACGAGCCTCTTTAAGGATGGTGATATTCCCACCGACATCCGCCGTGACATTTTGAACGACGCCGACGGAGTAATTATTGCGGGCCCGAAGCATCGATCCCTCTCCGCCCTGATGAAACCCCCGTATGGTAACCGACCCCTCACTCGTGAGCTGATTCTCTCCCAAGACCGATCCTCCGATCTCGATATCTCCTCGCGCTTTTATGTGGAATCCTTTCTGTACGTCGCCACCAACCCGAACACTCCCGATAAAGTCGATGTGGCCCATCTCGTAGTCGAGATTTCCGGAGATCACCAAGAGGTTGCGAATCGAAACCTTCCCACTCTCCTCGTGAGCATAGCCGCTCACAGCGGCGATAAGGGTCTGATAGTCCTCGCGCTGCTCATCGGGCTTGAATTCAAGACTTTTATCGAATCGATCAGTTACCGGCTTTCCAGCCTTGGACGGAATCGGCGCGCCGGTCACATCGACACCGGGTCGCCCCTCTGTTGGCTTGTATACACGCGCGACGTCACGTCCCGCCTCAATATTTTCGAAGAGACCCAAGTGATAGAAATCGGCGAGCTCTTTGCTCGAATCAACTGACGCGCCTTGTCGGAAACGGCGAACCAGCCATACCACCTTTCCATCGCGACCGAGGATCGCTGGTTCGCCCTTCGCCACTCGACGCCCCTCACATCCCTTCTCTTGATGAAGCTGCCAGATGATATCCTGAACGACGTCCCGATCTATTCGTTCCTCTTGTGTGACTTTAAGCAACTCCTCAATGAAGATGGCCTCGCTCGCCTCATAGTATTTAGGCTGCGGAATAACCTTGGCGAATAGCTTGAGCTTGTCGTCAGAGATCGACAACTCAAGGTTCATCTGTTCGCTTTGGTATCGGTGAACGACGCGCATCGTGGGTGTAGGCCTCCACTGTTGGGGATCGGCAGAATCACCGATAAAAATAAGGGGTTACCGAGACCCTCCACCCCAAGGCACCATCAGCACCCAAAGTGTCGTAGTAAATCCAACAAGTTGTATAAACCTCCTTCCTCGCTACCTCCCTCTGACGCGATAAAACAGCTATACTCCCACTAAAACCGAACCGTTATGCCCGAACTTCCAGAGGTCCAAGCAACCGTTGATTATCTCCGCGATCGCGTCGAAGGAGCGACGATAACGCGCGCACATGTCTCGTGGGCTCGAACCGTTTTACCAAACGATCCCTCAACGTTCCTGCGTGATATCGCCGGAGCAAAGATCTCCTCACTCTTTCGTCGGGGCAAATACATCGGCATGCGATTAGATTCGACCAAGCCCCTCTACCTTTTTACCCATCTGCGCATGAGTGGGTCGCTCGATGTGATCCCAACAGAGTTCGAGGTGGATCGACACGACAGGGTGTGTCTGGAGCTTGACTCAGGCAAGAGCATCCGTTTTAACGACACACGTAAGTTCGGTCGAATGACGCTCTGTGACGATCCCGATGATGTCGTTGGGCACCTTGGTCTTGAGCCCCTCGATCCTTCCTGCACACCCGACGCTCTTTCTAGCGTTCTTTCGCGAAAAGCAGGGAGAATTAAGCCTGTCCTCCTCGACCAGACCGTAATCGCGGGGCTCGGAAACATCTACGTAGATGAAGTGCTGTGGAAGATTAGGGTCCATCCACTCACCAGAACCTCATCCCTTTCTCACGAGCACATGATTAAACTCCACAAAGCTATTCAGGAAACCCTCCGTGAAGCGATTGAGAAGCTTGGATGCGATTTCGGAGATGGAGTGGTTGATGGGGGGATGTATAAACCACGAGTATACGGGCGAGATGAGAAGAAATGTTCTCGTTGCAGGGACACCATCGTGCGCATCGTCGTCGGCCAGCGAGGAACGCACATATGCCCAACGTGTCAAAGAAAGCCGCGTGGAAAGAGAGCGGCGAAGTAAGCCTCTGGGCTAAAGCATCTCATCACGATTTTCAGCTGAAACGTTGATCAGAGCGAGAACACAGAAGACAGGTCGCAAGGCATGTTCTAAGCTTGCGCGGTGCGGTTTGCACCTCCGGGTTATTTTATGAAGAGACTCCAATCCTTTCTCGTCAACGCGTGTATATCTCTCTCCTCTCTCTCGCTCTTTCTCGCGGCTGGCGAGGTATACGCTCGCTTCTTTCTCCCTGAGGTAAGAGACACTGATATCGTTCCCTTAAAGTCCATCGACTGTAAGTATCATCATTGTCCTGAGTGGCTGGGGCGAGTCGACGCGGTAGACGAGAGCGCGTACCGCATCATGTTTTTAGGAGATAGTTTCACGATGGGAGAGACCTCGAGAGAGGACGCGTTTCCCCAGTTGGTTGGCACCTTTTTTCGCGAAGGAAAGGTTGATGGCATACAACGTAAGGTTCAAACCTTTAATTTAGGGTGGTATTCCTACTCCCCAAGTATCGAGGGGATCATCCTCAGGGACTACGCGCCGGTCCTCAAACCAAACCTGGTTGTCATTTCAATTGACGACAGCGATCCGCAGGACGACCTTCAATACATCCCCGCGGTCGTGAAAGACCAAGATGGATTGCCTATTTCGGCCTATCCCGATGTGCTCCCCGGCCATCCAGAGAGGATCCCTCCTGAGATATATGAGTTCTTGAAACATTCAAAACTTCTCCGCCTCACATGGAGAGCGTGGCACGACACGTTTCATCCAAGAGTCGCGGCCCAGGAGGCCTCCGGGTCAGAGGGGGAGTACGCTTGGAATCGATACGGTCACTATCTTCCCGATTCAGGCAAACAGTGGGAACCGACCTTTGCGCGAACGATGAAGCTCATTGACGCGATGGTTAACTACTGTCGAAAGAACAACATCGGCGTAGTGCTGGTCAACTATCCTTATCATCCAGCGTTCATGCCCGATGGACACAATGAGTTTCGAGAGCGATTTCATCTACCCGGACCGCGGCTCTACGTACCCTCCTTCCATGCCTACGTTGAGGACTTCGCGCGTCAGAGGAAGCTCCCCTACTACAACTTCACGCCATTTATGAGAGACCTCCCTGACAAAAAAGACCTGATAAATGAAAGCGCGCACTACACTCCGAAGACGAACAGCTATTTCGCGGCGGAATTGGTGCGCGTGTTAGCGCCCATGGTGGACCAACAAAAGCACTAAGCGCTCTCCCTTTAACCAGGAGGGCATTCGGGCCCAATCCTTACGGCACCAGTGGGAGCATAAAGAGATACATCGCCCAGCCGAGGACCGGACGAACAAGATGAGGGAAAAATTGGTAGGCTAAAATAATTCCTACAATAGAGAATCCTGAACTTCTAGCGAAGCTCAGCATATTTAAGAACGCCTGTTCCGGCACAAACAGCCCCAACACCGAATATCCATCTAAGGGGGGGATCGGCAACAAGTTAAAGACGCCGAGAATAATGTTGAGGATAAACAAGACGCTCAGGAACATCGCCGCACCATCAAAGAGTCCCCCTGCGGTCGATCCTATCACGGGAGAGAAGGTAAGGTTAAATACTCCATACGCGATGCCGATATGCATAATGACAGCCGCGATGAGCGCGATCAGAAAATTGCTTACTGGTCCCGCGAGCGCCATCAAGGCGGCGCGCTTTGGATACCGAATCTGCCAGTACGGATCGAAAGGAGCGCTTCCCCATCCAAACAAACTCGTTCCGTGAGAGGCGATTAAACACAGCCACGGAATTATCACTAAACCGAACGGCTCTCGTTTGATATGCGGAAGAGGATCAAGTGTGACGTGCCCACCGGCGTAGGCCGTAAGGTCCCCTCCCCACTTCGCTACCAAAGCGTGCGCAGCCTCATGGCATACGGTGCTAAACAAAAAAGCGACGTACCAAATGAGGGCAAGGGCAAAAAATTCAGCATCCATACAACGAGCTCGTTCACTAACCGTACTCCCTACGATGCCTGAGATAGGCAATTTCTGCCATCCATCCCCATAGAGTGATTTGATGGGTTCGATACAGCGGAGGAAAGAATTGCTGGGCAGAGCCCGCGAACCGAGCACCTAACCCCCTATTTTTACAAGCCAAGAACGCTGCACATGGTATGGATTTCAATGAGAACGGATCTTGCAACTTGGCCTAGGCAGAGAAGTGTCGAGGGCGCCACCACGGGTCCCGGTGTTCATTTGGGAGGCTACATGTCGTCAGATAATCGCGATCGCAAACGCTCCGGGTTAGCCGGACAGATCGAGGTAGAGATTACGAGAGACCCGTATTCCACCGAAGACACGCCGTACATCTCGACATCGACTAATCCACTCTCGATCCTTCAAGAGCTCGTCGAGCAAGCCGAAGAGCTTGAGCACACAACCTCAGAGGCGCGCCTGGAGCTTCTGACCCAAGCGCAAATGAAGGAGCAGGTCGCTCTCTTCCATAAGCGAAATTCAGCGTTAAAGAAGATGCTGAATAAGTTGAATTAGGATGGGCGTTCGCGTCACGGCGACCGTCCCCGACCGCCGTGTCACGCGCTACAAAATTCGTCTGATCGTCAGGCAAAAAAAGAGGAGCCTATCGGTCCGAATCGGACAAATGGCTCCCCGGGAGGGACTCGAACCCCCGACAAGGCGGTTAACAGCCGCCTGCTCTACCAACTGAGCTACCGGGGAAAATTGACCGGCCTATAATCGCTCAAAGGGCGTGAAAGTCAAGATACCCAAGCCCATCTTTTGAGAGAAACGTCGCCAAAACCAGCTGAAAAAACTCACTAAAACTGCAAGGTGTTTCGCGCCGCGAAAGCCCGAGAAAGGGTAACATCATCAGCGTATTCCAGCTCTCCGCCCTTAGGTATGCCCTGGGCAGGGCGGGTCGTTTTTATACCCAAATCCGCCAACATACGGCCGATATAGAGCGCGGTCGCGTCGCCCTCGACCGTGGCGCTCGTGGCCAAGATGACCTCTGACACCGAGCCGTCTCGAACCCGGCCCATGAGCTCCTTGAGCTTCATGCTATCAGGCCCCTGCCCTCGCAGAGGGGCCCAGAGACCGTGAAGGATATGATACAGCCCCTTAAATTCCCCTCCTCGCTCAATAGCGACGAGGTCAACCGGCTTCTCTACAACACACAATACTGATGGGTCCCGAGATGTATTGCGACAGAGAGAACAGAGAGCCTCCTCACTAAGGAAGAAGCATCGTTCGCACAACCGCACATCGTGCGCCGCTTGTTGCAACGCCGCTCCAAGAGAACGCGCGAGGTCTCGGTCGTTCGCGATTAAGTGATACGCCAAACGTGTCGCGGTCTTCTCACCGACCGACGGAAGCTTCGAGAGCTCCTTAATCAAACGCTGCAGAGCTGGAGGAAATACAAGCATCGTTCCCTCGTATTACAAACCTGGGACGCTCATCCCGCCGGTAACCTTCGAGAGCGCGGCGTCCGTATTGCTACGAATCCTCGCGATCGCCTCATTAGCCGCCGATTTAATCATATCTTGAAGGAGATCAACGCTCGAAGGATCGACGGCTTCAGGCTTAATCTCAACAGCAAGTACCTCGTACTTCCCGTTAACTTTAATCTTTACAGCGCCGCCACCGACTGAGCCTTCCGCCTCGAAAGCCTCTGCTTGAGCCTGCGCGACCTGCATGTCTCGCTGCATCTTCTGCGCCTGCTGAAGAAGCGCCTGCATATTACCGCCACCAGGAAAGCCACCAAAGCCCTTCGCCATACCACTAATCTCCACGTTTACGAATGAAATTACTCTTTGCCCCTGACCTGTTCGACCTTACTGCCAGGAAATATCTTCTGCAAACTTTGCACCGCTGGATGACCATGAAGCTCGCGCTCCCCGTGCGCCTTAGCCTGAGCTTTCTCGGCCACCGAAACCTCGACGGCTCCCTGCCCTTTTTGGATCACGATCTTCCAAGCTCGAGGACGCTCCGTTCCTTGCGTATCAAGATACTGATTGAAGATATCAATGACTTTATCCTTCTCCCGCATCAAGCTCGTAGCGGTGAACTCAGGTCCCACTGCCTCAAACACACCAACCTCACACCGAGTCGGTCGAAGCCGCTTTAAGTTCTCCACAAGAACTCGCCCGGTGGTAGCCGAGGCGAACGCGACGATATCTTCCCACGCGAAGCCAGCGCTCCCGGCGATCGTTCCGCCCGCTGTCGGAGCCGAGACGAGCCCACGTGTCGACGCCACTGACGATGGGGCGGTAACAGCCGCTTGAGGAGCTGCGGGGCTACGCGGCGGCGCTGTTTGAGCGGAAGCGCTTGCCCCCCCGCCACGCGGAGAGTCTGGAGATCCAGCCTTGCGGCCCTCACCACCTCCCATAAGACGACCGATAATCGCGCCGACCTCAGCCACTGGCTGTCGTGTCGCCATTCGAGCGACGAGCGCCTCAAACCCATATCGAGGATGCGCCGAACGAAGCGCTCTATCGGCCCCATCGCGAGCGACATCCCACAGATCTTGAACATCGGTAGCCTCAAGCGAGGAAACGAGACGGAGCAACTCAACGCTCGCGTCCTTACTCAAGCCCAATCCAACGAGCGCGTTCTCACCACCCAACTTAGCGACGAACACTTCGCGCCAGAAGTGGACGAACTCTCGAAGGAGCGTTGAAGGATCGATACCTGTAGCGAAGATCTCAGTGGCTTTTCCGAGAACAGTCGCCGTGTCCCGCGCGACGATCGCCTGCGCCAGCTCAAACAGGATGCGCTGATCAACGGTACCAAGCGCGCGACTCGTCTCTGTAGCGGTGATGGCGCCCTGACAAAAACTCTGAACTCTATCCAACAAGGTCTGCGCGTCACGCATCGATCCATCGGCCATGCGGGCGACTAATTTGAGAGACTCTGAATCAGCCTCGATCTTCTCGGCTTCACACACCTCGCGTAATCGCGCCTCAATCGTCGCCATGCTCAGCGCTCTAAAATCGTGGCGCTGACAACGCGATATGACGGTCTCTGGAATCTTGTGAACGTCAGTCGTCGCGAGGATAAAAACGGTATGGGGAGGAGGCTCCTCTAAGCTCTTCAAAAGCGCGTTAAACGCCGAGATGCTTAACATGTGCACCTCGTCGATAATGTAGATCTTTCGCTTGTAACCGGGAGGTGGGAGCGATTTAAAGGAATCCATCAGATCGCGCACGTTCTCGACGCTGTTGTGCGAAGCTCCGTCGATCTCTCG
Organism: Bdellovibrionota bacterium; assembly: GCA_044345405.1. GTDB lineage: Bacteria > Bdellovibrionota_C > UBA2361 > UBA2361 > OMII01 > OMII01. Next base: position 15,118 of record JBIJBE010000026.1, on the reverse strand, counting down.
AACCGCGAGGCTCGTCCCCGCGCCGATCTCAAGACAGGTGGGGCACTCAAGGCACGGTTCAGCGTCTTGAGGATTTTGGCAGTTAATCGCCTTGGAGAGGATTCGCGATACCGAGGTCTTTCCTACTCCTCTCGGACCCGTGAAGAGATAGGCGTGAACAACCTTATCCCGCTTGAGCGCGTTCGCGAGGGTGCGCGTCACGTGCTCCTGTCCACTGACAGAACTAAAAACCGAGGGGCGATATTTTCTGGCAAGGACTAGGTAGGACACTCTCGTTTTCCAAAAACAAACAAGCTTCTATACGATACTCAGTCTTGTACGAATGCGCATCAAGAACTTTGCGCAACCAGCTATGAAGATGGGATTATTTTGGAACAACTGGTTTTACAAACGACGACCGAAGACACATCACAGATACATGTAGTGCGGTTGCTATCTTCCGATCCTGGCCGGGTTCGTACACTCTCTCGCGCGCTCCGATCGTCGGGTGGGATTATACGCATGAAGCGCCCCCTCTGTCATCGAAAGTGGGGCTTAATTGGCAATAAACTCAGAGCACTATGAGACGCATGCACCCGTGAGATCCGAGAGTGGACCCTGTAGCACTCCACACCAGGGGATGGCGAACTCTGCCTCAGGACACAACAAACATCCTCTTTAATTACAAACACTTACAGCCCAAGCGCATTGGCATGGCAGATGCTCAGTTCGGGGCATGAAACTAACCCAGCCCATCCTGAAAACCATCTCGCGCGAGCTCTGTCATGGCAATCCATGGTGGGCCCTCGTCGTCGCAAACGAATACCTTAACCCAACGTCCCCGCTCCATGCCGCTCTCGTGAAGCTGTTTCAAGGACGAGTCCCTGAACGCTCTGACCTCACGCACCGACTCACATCAGGCGCGCGCTACCAGGAGCTCTCCCCCGAGGAGCGACACCGCGTCGGATCACGCGTCATGCGCCAGTCTCCCATCACACCAACAATACCTCGCGGGCATCCGATGACACGAAGTTGGCGCGACCGGCGCCCTCCCGTTCGACGCTCCATGCATTCAACTTCCGCCATCGGTGTCTCATCTCACGCACGACGAATCCATCGAGCATCAAGCTCACTCACCTCGACGAGTTCGCTCGCTGCTCCCGCTCTGCGTGTAGTACAAGGAGTCGCTCGTAGGTCTTTGTAAGATCGATAAAGGTGTCGGTGTCCTCTTTGGTGGCCCGGGGATTGATATCAGGGTGAAGCGTCTTTACGACGTGGCGATAGGCGTTCTTAATATCAGCTAATGATGCTGTCGGGTGAAGATGAAATTTCTTCAGACCCGCCGCGTACTCATCAACATCCATGAAGCCATCAGCTCGCAAAGACTCCTCCGCGAATTGCGAATGATACCGCTCCCGCTCCGCGGCCTCAGCGGCTCGTCGCTCCGCCGCCTGAGCGATCCGCCTCGCGACGTTCCTCTTCCTCATGACACCGATGAACATAATCGTCCATCGCGCGATGACGACCCCACCGAGTGAGACCATGATCAACATGTAGATATCTCGCTTGAGTAGCAAACGGAATCGATAGATCCACGGAAGCTCTGTGCGAAGCCCTCTCAGCACCGCGTCCGCGGAACGTTCGTCACCGTTGTCGACGAAAGCTTCGGCGATCACGCCACGCGTAGCATCGTTCTCAACAGATGGGTCCAATCTAAGTTCCTTGAGAAGGTCAAAAAGACGCGAAGCATCACCAGGGTTGTTGTCATAGACCGCGAGCTGAATCCACTCCTCCAACGAGGTAACGGCCTGCCGCTTCACCACCTCGTCCTTCGTCGCGTACGACCGAATCAAAGCCCGCACACCACGATCCAGCACAATATCACGCTCCGCATACGTGACCTGACTGAGCGCCTTCGAAAGCAATTCATGGTGCGCGTCGTTTCGAACGGAGAAGTCGAGCAGCGCGAGTCCCCGCAACGCGCGCGTCGACTGCCCTTCGCGAAGCGCTCGCGAGCTAAACTCAGTAATCAACTCTGGGCGAGCCCTTTCGAAATACGGGCTCAAAAGCGCGTCAAAACTCGCGACCTGAAACGCTGAGTCAAGCTGTGCGGGGTCTTGAGAGCCAATCGCCGTCTCGAGCGCGTGAAGTCGTTCCAATGAAGTACGAGCGGCGTCACCGACATTTCCATCACCCGCGAAGACCGTCGCCGCGCGTAACATCGCGATCCCCGCCCCGCGGTCCCGATTCATCATCAACCACTGCGCCATCTCAACTAGAACTTGAGGACAGGTCGTGGCGAGCCAAGCTTGTCGACCGTTCTTGAGCGCAAGTCGATGTTCCGGTGTTACAAAAGCCAGCGCGCCGCAGGCGGCCCTCTCCCCCCTATCGATTGAGGAAACAACCCTGAAGAGCGCTCTCTCTCCGTCACCGTTCGCCACGAGCTCCCCGTAGAAGCCTAATTTTCGCGGAAGTTCGATCTCAGGGGTGAGAACCACCCGCTCCACCGCGAGTGCCGCGCCCTCTTCATCACCCTTCGACGGAAGGGTTCCAAGCCATGCGCCATATCCTTGAAAACTCCCATCTCGGAGCAGGAGCGCCGGTTTCTGAGCGTATATTTTAAAAACGGATCTTCCGACACCCGCTCGTGAGGCGAGAAGAGGCTCACCATCCACTTCGAGAGTGACGTTTTGTCCGTCAACGTCTTTGAGACTATCGACTTTAAAATTCCTCCCCACATACTCCACGCTCTCCGCGCAGCTCTCTTGAATAGCCGTGAAGCAAAGAAGTGAAAGGCTCGCGCACACCGCTACAGTTCGAGCGGCACAATAACCGGATATCATCCGAAAACGAGAGATGACGGCGAGAGTCATAAACTCTCTTAGACTCAATAGGACAGCTTCGGTCAAGCTATTTTGGGGGCAGCACGCCGAATACGTTTACGGAGAGGGAGGACTGGGTTGGATGACTAGTCTTCAACTCTACCGTCTCCTTGAGGTCCCCCGAAACTCGACGGGGATCTACCTTAACAACCAACACCCCAAGGCGCCCGGGTTGCACGTTGACCATCGACGCGGATATCGCGGCATTTGAGGTCGTGATCGATTGGATGGAGACGGGATCTCGCCCCTTATTTTCAAATTGAATTCGTCGTTCAAGTGGGGCATCTCCTCCCAGCACGCCAAAAGAAATGGTAGATGGATTGAGGCGCAGATCGCCCTGCACGGAAGCGTTGACCGGAACGTTCACAGACGCTCGGCGCCCTCCATCGAGCTCAAAGACAACCCGATCTCGGAACTCGCCGAGCGGGACAGTTGGAAGGATCTCTATCGTAACGGTCGCGCGATTGCCCTGCGCCGAAACTGGTGACGCCACGAGATGTTTAGAAAGGCTTGTAACCTTGGAAATGGTCAGATCACTTCCCTCAGCCACAGAAAAGGTAACCTGCTTTTGCCGAGCGGCGAGCGGTGAGGACGGCAGGATCTCCCCGAAATCAACACGAGCCGGCTCTACCGTGAAGCTGGAGAGCACCTGGCCTTTGATGGTTACCACAAGCTCTGGATTACTTGCGTCGTTACTAGCGATAACAACGCTCTTAGTCTTATCCCCCATGAAACCACTCGTGTCGAAGGTTACCCGCACCTTCTCAGAGCCTCCCGGTTTGATAATCGGCGAAGCTAACTGCGTGGCCGTGCATCCGCACGAGGGGGACAATCGCTGAATAACGAGATCCGCGGTTCCGGTGTTCCTGACCTCAAACTCATGCGTTACCTTTGTTCCCTGCGCCACCGTTCCGAAATCATAGGAATTCGAGGCAAGGGAGATAACCGGACGAGTCTCAGCGACAACCTCGCGAGCGCAGGAAGTTCCAACAAGAAGAGCCCCCATCGCGACCAACAACCGACTAACGAGGAAGGGACGAGACGAGCGAGCTCTCTGCATAGTGTTCACGGTTTACCCGAAGAGTTGAACTTGATCGAGGAACTTCGTTGAGAAGTTGCCACTCTGGAAATCAGGGTGCGACAAGATCCTTCGGTGAAGCTCGATGTTCGTTGAGATACCATCGATGAGGTACTCGTCGAGAGCGACCAACAGCTTCTTGATGCAGGAGGCTCTGTCCTTGTCTCGAACAATCAACTTCGAGATGAGCGAATCGTAGTAAGGCTTAACCGAGTATCCCGCGTATATCGCGGAGTCCACTCGAACTCCATTTCCTCCAGGAGGATGGTAGCTCTTAATGAGTCCCGGCGATGGGATGAGCGTGCGAGGATCCTCGGCGTTAATACGAGCCTCGATCGCGTGTCCGGTTATCTTAATGTCCTTCTGCTGCCAAGAAAGCTCCATGCCAGCCGCAAGTCGGATCTGCTCCTTCACGAGATCCACATCAGTAACCATCTCAGTAACTGGGTGCTCTACCTGCAATCGAGTATTCATCTCGATAAAGTAGAACTTCTGCGCCTCAAGATCCGCGAGGAACTCAACTGTCCCAAGGCTTGAATAGTTAACCGACTTGATCAGCTCAAGAGCGGCGTCCTGAATCTGAATTTGAAGACTCTCTGGCAATCCGATCGAGGGAGACTCCTCGATAACCTTTTGGTAACGACGCTGAATGGAGCAATCTCGAATACCGAGGTGGATAGCGTTGTGCGACAGATCTCCAGCGACCTGAACCTCGATGTGACGAACCTTTGGAAGGTACTTCTCAACAAGGAGGTGACCATCACCGAAAGCGGCCTCAACCTCACGTTGCGCCGTTTGGAAGGTAGAAACGAATTCCTCGGGGCCCTTCACGATCTTCATTCCGCGTCCACCGCCACCGGCGCACGCTTTGAGAAGGATTGGGTAGCCAGCCTTGTCCGCTACCTTCAACGCCTCAGCGGCGTCGAGCAACCCCTTACTGTCGCCTGGGATAGTTGGAACACCAACCTTGTCCGCCACGCGACGAGCGCGAGCTTTATCGCCCATGATGCGCATGCTGCGAACAGTTGGTCCGATGAACGTAATTCCGCAGCTCGCGCAGATCTCAGCGAACGCGGCGTTCTCACTCAGGAATCCGTAGCCCGGGTGGATAGCGTCCGCTCGAGTCGCGACCGCCGCGGACATGATTGACGCGATGTTCAGGTAGCTCTCTTTCGCTAAAGCGGGCCCAATGCACACGCTCTCAGTAGCGAGTTTTACGTGCAAAGCGTCTTCATCCGCCTTTGAATGAACAGCTACAGTTTTGATTCCGAGCTCATGACAAGCGCGGATAATACGAAGCGCGATCTCGCCGCGGTTCGCTACGAGAACTTTTTGAAATGGCACAGAGCTCATCTGAATTACCGCGGTAGTTGTGATTACACAGCTGGGTCGATGAGGAAGAGGACCTCACCGAACTCGATAACCTGCCCCTCAACACCAAGGATCTTAACGATCTTGCCGGAGGTAGGCGCCTCGATCTCGTTCATGAGCTTCATAGCTTCGATGATGCAAAGGGTATCGCCCTTGCTCACCGTATCGCCCTCTTTCGCGAAGACATCAGCGTCAGGGGAAGGCTTACGATAGAACGTTCCAACGATCGGAGACTCGACCTTGACGTATCGACCAAGGTCTTCCTGAGGCGCCGACCCATTAGAAGCGGCCACGGGCGCCATTGACACCTGCACCGCCGGAACCATCTCGTAACGAGCTTCGGAGGCCACGAAGCCGCCGCCGGTCGTTCTCGAAAGCTTTACGCGAGTTCCCTCTTGCTCGAGCTCGAACTCGGTTACCTCGTTCTGTTTCAGTATCTTGATGATGTTCTCAATGTCCTTGATATCCATGGGGGCGTATCCTAGCCACGAAGACGAGGTAAAGCCAATACCAAGCGTAAGTTTTTTCCCTCCAAGCTGCGTAAGTACAACTACTTAGGCAGCTTGCTAGTCAAGTTTGAGGAGGCCTACCGGGGAGCAGCTAGCTTGATGGGCATCGGTTGACATTCCCGAATGCGGCAGTCGCGCTTGCGGTAATGTAAGGGAGGTCGGTTCCATCCCCACTCACGTCGGAAGCCTTCTGGTAGTAGAGTCTAAACGACACGGTGTAGAGACCCGTGCCCGTAATCCTGGTACCGGTCCCACTCGTAGGATTTCCGACGTATTTTCCGCTGTTGAAAATCTTAAACACCGGCACCTGAATAATCGTAGAGTCGTTATTGGCCTCCAGGGTCGAATTTGAGGATCTCGTCAGTCCGATAGTACCACAATCCGCGACATTGCTCGTTCCATCGACTCCGGTTACCGAGCATTCGAGGTAGAGCAGGGTCACACGCTCCTGCAAGTTATTTTCGACATTCAATACCGCGTAGGTATCGTAGAAGGGCTCCAAGTCGAGCGCTGACGTTGCAATATCGCAATCCGAGGTTTGGACGGTATCGATTGTGGCGTCGGTCGGCACTGAAGATGACGCGAAATTTCCATCGTCTACGAATCCAGCGTCCGTTATCTGAATCTCCCCATCGGCGGTCGTTTGCGTTCCACCTCCGAGTCCTCCACCTCCCGCTCCAGGGAAACCGGAGAAGCCGGCTGGAACCTCGCCTGTACAAGCAACCGATACGAACTGCCGACGGTTAGCGCCAACACTCAAACGGCAGACCATCTGGTAGCTACCGGGAGCGGCGCATCCGATAACACCACTCATCACCCCGTCACCGTTCGTAAGCTCATATCCTGAGGTAGGTTCGATGAGAGCGACTCCCTTCTCACTATCGCAGATAACTCGGGTGTACGGGATCGGCTGTCCCTTTGAATCGGCCACAAACACCTTGAAGCCGGAAGTTTGACCAACTGGAATACTAGAATCATTGAGTACTACCCGAATGGTTCCAGTGCTCGTCTCATCCCCGACAAACACATCATCTCGATAATCCGGATCAGCCGCCGAGCCGCCATCGGTGTTACCTTGACACCCAACGAAGCCAAGGATCCCCGCTCCAACGAGAGTTACCGCGAAAAATGAGAATGTGTAGCGTCGCATGGTCATGTTTCCTTGGTAAGGCTTTCCGAATAGTTGCATATCGCTTATCAACTGAACGACTTACTCTCCCTGAACCACTGATTCCGTATCGAAAGCGGCCTCAAGCTCATCGAGTCCTTGGGCCTCACCGTCATCCACGCCCTCTGGTCGAGCGCTCAACGTCGCGGTCTCTCCTCCCTCAACAACCACTCCGTTCGATTCGGCGCTGGATGATACTACTGGAGTCGGGGGAATAACTGGGATCTCCGGCACGACGCTGATCGTGAAAAGTCCCTGATTGGTGTCGTACCGATTTCCACCCGATGACAAACCGGTCAAGGTGATCACGATCTCAAGGTCGAAAGGAGCCTCGGGAAGCTGGTTGCTGTTGAATACGAGCCACTCACGTATGGGGGCAGGAATGATCGGCACCTCCGTAAACGCGCGGTTGCAGATCTGATTAAACGACGGAGGAAGACTTGTGATGTTAGGGCGACGAATGCCCGCCGTTGGAGTACCGGTGGCACCCCCAATGTTCCCTTGCGTCCCCGCCTCCGCCGGACCAGCCAGCATATTCAGAGCCACATTCGTGGAGGGTGGCTGAACAGACGCGCCTGGGATGTAGTATTCAAGGAGCACACGATCTGCCCGGAACACCTGTCCGTACAAATTATTCTGCAATCCAACGATCGCGTAGACGGCTCCGGACGGATCGATAGACAATCCGGATGTGCTGGTACCTGAGGATCCGGTCGGCGTTGGGGTTGGCTGCGGCATGGTCTGACCGAGACTAATGAAACCAACCGAGAGTGGCTGAGGCAACTGCCCGCAACCTGTCAAAGAGTTGGTGGCACCGCCGGCGGTACCACCACCGGTGGTAGACGTAGAGGTCGCGGTTTGAAAGAGACCCAACAAGGTTACTGAAACACCTTGGTCGTTACTCGACGCGCCGTTACCACCGCACCCGATAATCGCGAGAATCGGTGCCACAACAATTAGGAGCCATCTCAAGTGTTTCATAATCGAGCCTCTCAATCGCAGATCATTAGGAAGCGGACTTCATGATGGAATCGTCGAAACTTCCCTCAACGATTCGTGGTGTGATGAAGAACAACAACTCCTCATCGGTGTTCGTTGTCTGAAGACGCCTGAAGAACGTTCCAAGCACCGGAATATCCTTGATAAACGGAACTCCAGTCACATCGTCTTTATCCATGAGCTTGTAGATTCCGCCGAGCGCGAAGGTCTGACCGCTCGAGACGAGAACCGAGGAGCTAGCGCTACGCTCAATCTCGTTCGGAATACCCTCAACTGTTGAGTTTCCGAAGGTACTGGACTTGGCCTTGATATCGAGCAAGATGTAGTAGTCAGGTGAAGCCTGAGGGGTAACGTTGAGCACGATTCCCGCCTCAATGACCTCTGTCGCCGCGCCGCCCGTTCCATTCGCTGTAGAGCCCTGGCCCGTCGCCACGGATGTTCCTCCACTTGGGAGACGTACACGATATTTCTCTACGCTCTTGATCTCCGCTGGCTTGTTGTTCGTCGTCGCAACCGCTGGACGGCTCACGATTCGAACACGCCCCTCGGACTCTAATTGTGTAAGACGAAGCTCAAGGCTCTTAGTGCCGTCAGCGCTATCGAACAACATGCTCACCGCCGAACCAGCCGTCGCCGATACCGCGGCTGGGAAAGCCGAGGCCCCAAGTCCGTTGTTCGCGAGCGTTCCGCCCACCGATACCGCTGATGGGAAGTTCAAGCCCGTGCCATTTCCGGTCGCTGGCGATTGAATGTATTGGAATCCAAGTTCGCTACCCAGGTCACGAGTGAGATTGCGGCTCGCCTCAACGATCTGAGTCTCAAGCAGAACCTGAGGAGTGCGGAGGTCGACCTTCGACACAAGCTCAGTGACGTTATCGAGGCCCGATTGAATATCCTTCACGATGAGCTGGTTTGAACGCTCATCATAAGCGACCGTACCGCGCTCAGAGAGCACCGTCTCAACGAGGCTCTTCAACTCGGAGGCCTTTCCGTAACTTACGCGAATGTACTTAACCAGGAGCTGCGCGAGCTCGATGTCAGCGAGCTGCGCCTGCTTGAGCGACTCTCGCTCAACACGCAGCTTATCAACTGGAGCTATTCGCATCACGTTGCCTTCAAGCACCTTATCGAGCCCGTGCGTCTTGAGGATAACGTCGAGCGCTTGATCCCATGGAACGTCCGTCAGTCGCAACGTCACCTTACCCACCACGTCCTCACTCGCGACGATGTTAAGGTTTGAAACCTCAGCGATGATTCGGAGCGCGTTATCGATATCGGTATCTTGCAGGTCGAGAGAGATCAGCTTGCCCGTGTAACGAGCGGTATCACCAAGCAGGGATCGAACCTCACTTTCAGACATCTCCTCCTCTTGAGTAGCCTTAGGGGCCGGCTCGGACTTAGCCGCTACTGATGTGTCTTTACCTTTCGGAGCGCTCTTCTCCTTCTTATCTACCGACGCGGCGGTATCCTTAGGGGCAAGCTGCGCGCGCATATCATCAACAACCTGTTTGAGGTCCTTCGTCTCCTCCACGACCACCTGACTACCGACGATCTTAGCGGTGAGGTATATATTTGGCTGCGCGAAGATGCGGATAAGCGCGTCTTGCCCTCGAACGGTTGAACGCACCGAGCGGATCGGGGCTGTTTGGGACTCAGAGAACAGCGTCGCGCTTAAGGCGCTATCGGGAAGCGAGGTGTTTTTCAACGTTAATACATATTCCGATGGAGCTGTGCGCTCGATCGTGAACTCGGGGGTCCGCTCTACATCCACCGCGACCACGGTCGAGGAGCCGTTTGATGCTGTGAGTCGAACGCTCTTCACCTTGGCGGCCGCGGCAGTCGTGAGCGCGGATACCGGAAGAACTGAAACCTCCTTGGTGAGGATGTCGGAGCTCTTTGGCGCGAGCTCCTCATCAAGTACCGGCTTCACATCCTTAAGCTTTGGAGCCTCTTCCTTTTTTTCGACCTTAACAGCTGGAGGCACCTTTGCCTCGTCGGTCAAAGAGGCCGGAACTATCGCGTTCTCGATTTTTGGAAGACGCTCAGTCTTCGAATCTTCCTGCTTCTCGATCTCTGGAAGACGAGGCTCTGACTTAACAGGAACCACCGAAGCCTTATCAACTTTAGGTTGCGCGCTTACGGGGATAGGATTTTGAACGGTATTCTTTCCGTCTGAAGAGAGGGTAACAACGATCTTTCCTCCCTCCGCCCTCACGTTATGGGAGATCGTCTGACCTTCCGCGAGATCCATCACGATACGGCCGGACGTTGGTTGCGCGCCGATACGAATGGTTGAGACACGATCAAGATCCGCGATCGCGAGTGTTTTGCTTGTGCTAATCTTTTGAGAGGTAAGATCAATAACCAGTCGAGGTGGATTTTCGAGTCGCTTAACCTGATACACCGGATGATCGGATTCGGTATCGATCAAAACCTGATCGACCCCGTTTGTGTGAGCCACATTAACACCAACGATTCCCTTTGAACGAGCGACGACGGAACGACCACCCGCGTTGACAGCGGAAGGATTGAGAGGCTCCGCCTCTACTGAGGACACGACTGTGAGCGTCAACGCGAGCGTCGCCCTCAGTATGCCTTGATTACCTATGAGAGACTTCATGCCTTCCCCCTCAATACCGCGACATCAGCGTAGCGCTCGCCAGTAACTTCCTGGGAAGCAATCCTTTGCGTCTTATTTTTTGCGCTCTGCCGATCACTCATGCCGCAGCGTTCCTTTTGAAAAACCTCACCGGAAAAACCAGGTGATCCTCAAATCCGAGTTCGTCACTTCCTACCTCGTACTACGTCCGCTCATGAGAAGGCTTCCTGCCTTCGATGACGAATGGTGATTCGAACTCTCCAAGATGAGATGGTTACCGCTTTTCAAAAGTCGCTGAATTTTTTGGAGTTCCGACCTTCACAACGGGAGGAGACATATCAACCGCCGTCACAAAATATTCCAAACGCCGTCACCTGAGTTCGGTGTTACAAAGCGGTGACAATTCGGGCGCATTCGGCGATTTTTTGATGAGAAACTCTACCTCAAGTGTCTCTCCACGGGAGGAGAGACTCCGTGCGGTAAAACGCCGTCCATAAAACGACTCAAAGTCCTGCGGCAGCGCCGCCGTCCACATCACAACGTTGGCGAAGGCACCCTCAAGGGTAACAAGGTGCGTCCCCTCCTCTTCCGTCGCCACGAACCCTTTCAACTGTAGGCCCTGTTTTTCGGCGCTTTCACGCACGATCGAGTGCGCCATCGCGTCATCACCCCTACGTGAATCATCCGCGCCATGAGTGCGCTGAAACTTCTCGAGCCTTGATACTATCGACTTGAATTCCTCCCTGCGTTCACGAGCTCGAAGCGCGTCGCTGCGCGCTTCACGGTAGCGCTCAACCACCTTCCACACATCTCCCACCGCACACGCCCCATAGCCGGTCGAGCTCAGAACGATGAGATGAAACGTGACGATCGCGAGATAGAGCCTCGGATGGGACACCCAGCGAGCCCTCTCAACGAACGCATCTATGAACCGCCGGCACCTCCTCGCCCTACTCATGAACTCCCGACTCCCGCTCCGCGAGATTCCCTGAGATATGAAACTCCCGCATATCGGGTCCCCCATCAGAGATCACGCGCGAGGATTCAAGGCGGAGGTCGCGCACCGCTCCAGATGTGGCTACCGCCTCTACAAAGGTCGACACAGCGGACTCAGACCGGGACATTCCTACAACATCGATTCGAGCCTCTGATACCACAAGCTCAGTCAGCCAGAGATCGGATGGGATCGCACCCTCCACGATATGCAAGGCCTGTCCCGGACGACCGCGCGACCGGTCACTCTCGGACTGCAAAAGATTGAATCGCTCAAGCCTCTCAAGATCCGAATGACATTTCGATAGCACCTCAGATGACACCGCATGCTGAGGTTGGTTGTGCGGGGTGTATCGTGCCAGGATCAACCTCACAAATACGACCGCACCTAACACCATCATGATTGCGATACACGCGTACACGATCTGCCGAAACAATAACGACCGCATCTCCCCTACGCTCCATGGCGCGCTCTTTATGAGATTAACCATCATGGTAACCGAACCTCCCACAACGAGAGTGCCGCTGCCGCTGCCTGTTCAGGATCAAGCTTCGATAACCCGTGAACGAGTAGTTCATTCATTGCGATAGCCCGGGCTGAAGGTATTCTGTGTTGAAGGAGCGCGGCCTTCTTATCATCACCGTCGCTCAGAAACGTAACCCATCCTGAACCGTTCGACTGATCGCTCCCCTCAACGCGCCGTTCAATCTCCCGCACGAGTTCACCAAACTCACGAGTAGACGAGTGATAGTGAGGGCCGTTGAAGAGGTGATAGAAGGACGATTGGGTCGAGCAGTCGCAAAACGCGATAAGATGGTCGTTCGAAGCAAGTCCTGACAACGAAACAAGATGATGTAGCGCAAACACTCGCGGCGTAAGACACGCTAACTCAAGGCCAGCTAGCGCCACACCGTCTTCAAGTAAAGCCACGTCAGCCGCTTTTGCCGCGACAAGTAATGCGTTTGGGCTCCCTGCCGAGGATCGCTTCACAAGGTAGACCCTCCCCCGCACATCCTGCGGTCGAAGGTACACCCGCTCAAGCGCCGCCTCGTACCTCACCTCTTCAGACCTATCCACGATATCGTTAGGGAGCGTTACCCAAGAGATAGAGGTGAGACCCTCTGGAAATGCTACTGCGCACCGATCAATCCGCATGGGGGACGAGGAGATAAAGTCACGGAGGAGCGACGAAAAGGCGCGTGTATCCTTCAACACTCCGCCAACGCCGCCACAACCGTCGCCATCGAACGCCGAAGCATCAACCGTACGCCACCGATTTTTCCCCCGAAGATCGACATCCGCGATGACGATACCGTTATCACGGATATCTATGCCAAGGATCGGGTCCCTTCCATGCCACCACCGTTCAAGAAAAGCTCTCATAGTGCCCACCACGCCCCGGGATACGTATCGGGGATGTGAGTTAGGAGTTGCGTGGCACTAGCTCGCCGTCACTGGCCCAAATGCCGTAGACGGGCACAGAGATATCAACCGCTTATCAGCTTCTTTTGGGGGTGCGTTTTTACCGCGTCGAAGAGGTAATATTTGCGACCCGTTTGGCGGATTCAACCCTTCCAAGTTGTAGGCAACGGGGTACAATGCCTGACAGATGTCTCAGCTATCCCTCATAGACGCACCAACCCCACCACCTCAGGAGATTCCAAACTCGTTGGTCACGGTGGTCGTGCCTCCCTTAGAGGGTGAATACCTCTACGCCTTCGACCCGATCGCGTGTCCAGAGATGTCGGTTGGTTGCATGATAGAGGTGCAGCTCGGCCGCCGCGCCGTGCCTGGGTTTGTGATATCAGCGAACTCAGACCGAGAGCGAGCCGCGGCAAAAGAGATTGCGGAACGGGGGGTGAAGATTAAACCTATCCCGTCATCCTCTCGCCCCATCAAAGCGTTCACCGAGGAGCACCTCGCGTTCTACGAGTGGATCGCGAAGTACTACGCTGAGCCCCTCTCAAAAATCCTCGATGTCGCGGTTCCCACTCCGGCGTTTGGAAGGAAGGACCCTTTTATCACCCTTGCCTCTCCCCTCCCCACAACCAAGCGGGGCGCGGCCCAACAACGGGTGATCGACTTTCTCCAAAAGGAGAACACATGGACACAGGTGTCTGCGGTACGCCAAGCATGCGATGTCTCCTCGGCTATCATCAAAACGCTTGAGGAGAAGGGGTTCATACAGAGCGCGATAACGCCCCCCTCAGAGCACGAAGAGCGTCCGACGACAACGGCGACCTCACTCATCGACGCGTTATCGCAGGAGCAGCGGGATGCAACCCTCCCCATCCTCGCACACGTTACGGACCGATCGTTCTCCTCATTCCTACTCCACGGTGTCACAGGAAGCGGTAAGACAGAGGTCTACCTTGAGCTCATCATCGAGGCGCTAAAACAGGGTCGCTCAGCGCTCGTGGTGGTACCCGAGATAGCGCTGACCCCGCAGCTCCTTGATCGATTTGAGAGTCGTCTTGGGCAGCGTGTAGCCGTTCTTCACAGTAGCCTGAAACCCCACCAACGGTGGCAACACTGGAGCAACGTACTCTCCGGTGAAACCAAGGTCGTCATAGGCGCCCGCTCCGCCATCTTCGCTCCGATGAAGGAACTCGGCGTCATCGTGGTCGATGAGGAGCACGACGGATCGTTCAAACAAGGCGAAGGGATTCGGTACAACGCTCGAGACCTCGCCGTCGTTCGAGCAAAGTTGGTTGGATGCCCCATCGTTCTCGGCTCAGCGACCCCGTCCCTTGAAAGTTTCCAACACGCGAGGTCTGGCAAACACCACCTTCTTACCCTCAAGAGCCGCTTCTTCACCTCGCGACCACTCTCCTTTGACCTCGTTGACCTCAACCGCCTCAAACCGTGGGACATGCCCTCGCGAAATATCTCCCCAAAGCTCCTCACCGCGCTCAAAGAAGCGCTGCATAGCGGGGAGCAGGCGTTCGTACTCTACAACCGACGTGGCTTCGCCAGCTACCTACAGTGTACCGGATGCGAAACCGTTGTTGGGTGCCCACACTGTAGCGTAACCCTCACCTTTCACCGAAACACAAATTCGCTGCTCTGCCACTTCTGTGGATTTACCACCCCACCCCCTGTCGCGTGCTCAAGTTGCGGAGCGAAGGATCCTCACGCGTCAGGAAACCTCGAAGCCGAGCCACTTTTTAAACAACGGGGGGCCGGCACCGAGCGGGTCTTTGAAGAGATATCGGAACTTCTCCCTACAGCTCGCATCGCAAAGCTCGATAGAGACGCCGTCAAAACGATCGATGACTACACCGCCGTGCTCCACAAGATGCGCGCGAAAGAGATCGACATCTTGGTAGGAACGCAGATGATCGCGAAGGGACACGATCTTCCCGACGTCACCCTCGTGGGTATCGTTGATTGCGATGTGGGACTTCACGTCCCTGACTTCCGCGCTGGAGAGCGAGCGTTTCAACTCCTTACCCAAGTAGCGGGGCGCGCCGGTCGTCGAGAGAAGCAGGGACACGTCATCCTCCAAACACGGGTGCCTCAACACGTGAGCTTGCAAA
>JBIJBE010000025.1:0-48551 GCA_044345405.1 Bdellovibrionota bacterium | reverse complement strand
GGCGCTCGCCAACGCTTTTTGTCTCCCGCGCGCCCACCGCTGGCGATCGTCGGGATCGGAAGCGTGACGACAAGGGTAAGCGCGCCGCGAAGTACGAGCGACATAAGACGAAGCAGATGTTGCGGAGATTGGATTAGAGAGCCAGCTGTCGCTCTGCGACATCGAGGCTAGCTTGTCGCGATTCCGTAGGACGAACCGTGAAATGGGCGCCGAATCTTGGCGTGACGCACCTGGATGTATCGCCGGTCATTTCCATAATTGGCCGCAGAGCCATTGCCAGTAGGTTTCGGGGTCCTTTGGTATCTCTCCATAGTCAGGGACCTTTGGATACTGATTCGGTGCACCTTTCGGAATGTTTGGGGAGTGGCTGCGGTGCACAGGTCGCCGAGGGAGATTCGAGGGGTTGTTAGCGGGATTGGAAGATCGCTTTATCTCTTGGCATTTCTTCTCAACCAAAAAAAGATTCTCAATCTCTTCATCGGTCCATGGTCGAGGTTCAGTCACGGTGCTTCGCTTGCTCGGTGCCTTTGGCGCGGGCATTTGCGCGGAGAGGTCCCCTCCAGCGGCAAAAAGTATAATGACCGCTGCTCCGAATAACCGAAAAAGTCCAGTGTTTGCCATAGCCCCTCCACACAGCTAGGGTCGTCTGATTCGGCGAAAGGCTTGATGGGTCGTCGCGTTAATTTCCCTCCACTGAGCCCTTTGGGTAGATGATTGAGGGGGGGGGAGTAGAGCGGCCGTCCCCCCAGGTCCCGGGTCAGGCACGGAGTTACTCCCTAACCGCCCGAATCCCAATAATCTCATGCCCCCGCAGTGGAGGGAGTGGAAACGGTGGGTGCTGTGGGGTCTGTGGCACCTCAATGGTGGCTCGTCCCGCCGCAATCACCGACACCCCGGGCGCTACAGAGCCAACGCGGATACCACCAAGCGCTGAGATGATAGTCACCTTTCGAGTCTGAGAAGGGGCTGCCGTGATTGCGCGTATCTCTATATCTCCCCCGGCCACGATAACGAGGTCCGATTCGAGCGTGATGGCTCCGATAAACGTTATCCGTCCCGGTGACGCGATGATCGATGCATGCGCTGAGCGCGTTAAAACCCGCGTTGTATCTCCACGAATGTTCTCAAGGGTAGTGATGCCGCCATGTAGAGAAGCTGGGACAACGCAATCCTTTGAGGCTGTCGATACCTCTCCGAATGGATTCGCCGCGTTCAACGGTGTCGAGGGGCACCGTACCGCAAGGGCAAAGATCTCGTCATAATCGATCCGCGTGATCGGCAGCTCACCTTGAGCTGGCGCTATCATGAATGGCATTTTTCGTTCTCCACACACCTCATAGGTAAGCGGCCTATCCCCAAGCATGATGTTACGTTCCTGGCACAGTGGTTTTGCCTCTCCTGCGGAGAGGACCTCACCAACGGCATGCTGACGCAGTGTATGCGCTCGTCGAATATCGCTGAGGATTTGGCTCGCTGCTGTTTGGTCGATGGCGAGGAGCCGGATCGTCGCGAGGATAAGGGTTAAACCAAAAAGGGTCGTTGGAAGCACCCATCCTTGTTGTGAAGACAAACTCATGGGAGAACCTCGTTCCACACCTGCCGTTGGGTGAGGGCGGGAATGATGAAGTGTGATACGGCGCGTAGTGACGGGGGCTTCACGTTAAGTTTAAATATTCGTATCCCATGTGGTTGGCGCTCCTCCTGGAGCGTCATGAGGTCAACATCCCGACTGATCGGTTGGTTCTCAAGAATGCTCGCGCCCGTATGAGAGGCGAGCCGGAGGTTGGCCGCTCGGTCAACGAAAATAGAGTACTCCCGGTCGATCGGTACAAAGACCAAAGGCTGTGAGGTAAACGCGCTCTGCGGTGAGATGACACCAGAGATCGAGGCGCCGTTTAGTCGAGCACACGTTGAATTTATAGGAACCGCATCTCCAACAATCTGCCGGGCCCCTTCGATCGTGATTAGGAGGTAGCTTTTAAACGCGCCACTTGGGATTCGAGAGGAGAGCCCGCATATCGTCGCTGTGATCGATGTGCCAGAGATGGTCGCCGCGGTCACCAACCCTCGGTACCGATTGTCGAGGTCGATTAGGGTGAGTATGTCAGACTCGGTTCGAGGGCCCGATGAGGTTGAGATCGTCGCAAGTGGGTGTCGCAGACCGTTCGGAAGGCGAAGAGAGGTTCCTGAGGTAATCTGCGCGCTGAATGCAAGTCGATTTCGTTCCGCTGAGAGGAGGGCGGCAGTAACGACCGCGATCGTTTTCGCCGCGGCCAGCCTTCCGTTTATCTCGCGCGTCATTAAGGCCGCGGTAGATGACACGCGAGAGGTGAGGTAGGCGCAGCTGATCAGGGCGAGGCTTCCCATCAGTAACCCCCATAAGGCGTCAAGGGCAACAGCCCCACGCTCGTTATCGCTGCGCGCGAAAGGTCTGTGTTCCACACCGACACTCCGAGAAGGCCATACCCGATCCGCATGTTGGCCGATCACACTGCGGATCCTGTTGTATTCGTTGAAGCGCTACGCCGCGGAGCGCTCTGTGGAGAAACCACATCGTGCAGCTCGCCGCCGTAAGGATAAGGGTCATCGCCACTAAAGCCTCGATCATCATGAAGCCACGCTGCTTGCGTATCGTCGAATTCATGCGCACTCCCTGCGAGTCCGTCCTCGTAGCGACAGTACGATCGAACAGAGATATGCGGGGCTTTCGATTACAATAGTGGCGGGAGAGGCGGTATGAGAGGGATAGAAGGTCAGGGGGCCCTTCTCATTCCCCTTAAATCGCGCAGTAATCGGAGCGGAAAGATTATGGATGAAGGCGTCGGTGCTTTCACCAACGGTAGCGGTAATCCGCCTGGGGGTGATAGAGACCGAGACCGGAATCGACCTTGTGAGGGCCAACGCGTACGCGCGCTCCAGGAGAAGTTGAACGCCCCGAGCCTCGCGGCGAACCGCATGCTGGGGTATCCAATCCGCGAGAGAGGGCACGGCTATGGCGACAAGGGAACCAAAAATAGAGAGAGCCAAAAGTATTTCGATAAGTGAGAAGCCTCTTTCCATGAAGGTTCTATCGAGTTTTCCGGCGAGGAGTTGCGCGCTGAATTAGCCGAGCATGGAGAGTCGGGTCGAAGCGTCAAGCATCGAAGCTTGTTTAACCAAAGCGACTTGGTATTGCTGAAGCACCTTAGCTTTAGTGAGTTCGACGATCGCGGCGGGTAGGTCGGCGTCTCGTATCTGTGAGAGCGCTGAGTTCTGAGTGATACTTTGGCTCGAGAGGTTGTTTTGTATCGAATCCAGGCGTGACATCGCTGAGCCGATAGTTCCGGTCCTTTGTGTGGTGAGGTCCTGCGAGAACTGATCGATCGCTGACATAGCCGCCTGGGCTCCAGCTTGGGTGCTGATGTCTTGTGACGTTGCGCCGCTTGCCAGGGATTGGAGGTTGACCCCATTTACGGTCAACGTCTCGCCGCCAGACCCGATTTGAGCGGTCATGGACGATCCATCAAGAAGGCTCTTGCCGTTGTAGGAGGTCGTTGATCCTATCCTTTGAATCTCCTCAGCGAGGGCGGCGTATTCCGTTTGAAGGGCACTTCGTTGCTCATCGGTATACGTGCCGTTAGCGGCCATCGTAGCCAGCTCCTGCATCCTGGTGGAGATCTCGGATACCTGACCCAGGGCGCCATCCGCTATCGCGAGGGCCGAAGCTGTATCACTTACATTTCGAGATGCTTGGCTAATCTCCGTGATACTCGCGGCAAGGCCGGAGGCTATGGCGAGCCCAGCGGCGTCATCTGCGGCTCTGTTTATGCGGTATCCCGAAGAAACCTGCGCAAAGGATCGCGCGAGCGCGTTCTGGGTGCGCGAGATACTGAAAACCGACGATGAGCTAAACCCTACAGCGGTGAGGCCACTCGACATATACTAGCTCTTATAGGGAACCCACTTACACGGAGCCCCATATCTTAGGTCGGCGACTCCATAACGGCTCCTTACAATGTGGAGCGCAATTCACGCAGAAAAGTTACAACGGACTAAGAATGGGCAACTCGTAGAGAGAATGCGTAACGGAAATGCGTAGGAAGCGAGCCTGTCCTACTCGATGCGGTTGAGCATCTCTTCAGAGAGCCCCAAGATGTCGCGGAACCGCTTGCGGAGATACACCTCGATGCCGTCGACCACGCCGTTGCAGCGAATGAGGTTGTCGATTACCTGAGCGATAGCCCGCTTCGACGCCATATCCAAAGAATCACGTAAGACCTCGGCCGCTGAAGAGCTTCCGCGCATGCTTGAGAGTTGCGCTTTCGCTCGGTTCATTAAGCCATTGGCGTTTTCATCGGAAACGCGGAAGAGGCTCTTTAATCCGTTGATAATCACCGTGCGTTCAAATTTGTCGACAACATGATCAGAGGACGCGATTTCGATTAGCACCACAGCGGCAGCGAGAGCGATCTCATCCTTGCCTCGAAGGGCACCTTTGGGTTTGAGGTTCTGCATGCGAGACATGAGCGAATCTACTGATTGAGAGGAGTTGTTGTCGTTTTTGTTCATAGGTGACTCGCCAAGCCGGTAAACCTTACTGATCGGTATGGCAGGTCGGTTGGGATATGTGCTGTAGGTTTTGGGAGATGAGAGATCGCGATAGAAAACAACCTAAATACAGGTGGTTGCGACCTCTTTTGCATGTCTCCCCATGGGGTTCGTGGAAAAGCGACAGTATCAGAGGGGGCTTTTTGACCCGTTTCTGGGTCGTTTTCTGAATCCTGAAATCACTTTTAAATTGAACCGACCACCTGTGTCTGACACTATGAACGGACTATGCGAAAGACGACCTACCCCAACATTTTTAAGCACGACCTCACCCTAGTGGGGCTTCGTGCACGTTGGGCTGCGTCGGCTTTCCGCTCCTGATACTCGCAAGAGTTCTGGAGTCCTCGAGAAAGCCCGACCACTACGCGGAACGGGTTTTCGGAGGACTAACATCTTGAAAATCCAATCCTAAAAAGTCGAGAAGAACGAGGAAACGGTGCGATTCAACGCCCGCTGGTGGCGTTGCCGTCCGTGTCGTCCGAGAACGGTGGTGATGCTCGGTCATGGGGTATCTCTTACCCTCAAGGCGCGCATAGGGAAGTGGATTCGGATGCACCAAAGAGGTTTTGAGCGGCAGAAAGGGGGCAGGGGGATTTTGTCATGTCGATCTGAGTGGCGTTCGATAGAGGTGAAAACGTGAAAAAGCCCATATTTTACGGGCTTTTTGAGAGTGCTCGGTGCACTTACGTGAGGCTGAAGGGGGAAAAGTGGATTCGGCCGCTACCCCCTCGAAATGGGGGTAGAGTGTCAAATTCCACGAACGGCGCTATCCGGGTTCGAAGATTTTGACACTGATTTGCGACCTCGGCGCGAGAGCATTATTCAGTAATTGTTTCTGGAATGAAGCGAGGTTGCAGTTTCAGGAATCGAAGCAGTTTGTTAGCGGGATGTGGGCAGGGATGCCGAGAAGTGTGCTGACAATCCAAGGATAGGAGAGACGGAGTTAAGGAGGACGCTATGAGAGACTTAAAGTTATATTTCGAAGCAGGACAACTCACCGAGGTAGCCTTCTGCGATGGAATCAGCGGCGATGTCCGCCGGAGCATCAGAGGTAAGAGCGGTGGAGCGTACCGTTCCGCTGGATCGTTTCAGTGGACATCCGCGGTGCGAGGGCTCGCGCTCCTTGCGGTGCGCGCGGTGAGCGTTCTTGAGGAGCCGTTCATCAAGGGATGCGGTGGATCGCTTGCGGCAAGTCTCGATTACGCTATCTCGAAGCAGCCGATGTGGTTGACTGAGATGTTCGGATGCGACCAGTCCGGCATCTCGCTCATCCGCCGGATGGTTTTAAGGACGAATCCTGAGAGGAAGCGTCCGGGGCCAACGGTTCTCTCGATCAACGAGAGATTCATGCCATTGGGATCTATCTCGATCATCGTTGATGGTGTGAAGGCCTCCAGAGAGGAGCTGTTGGTTCTCTCGGCGGCGTTGGCGGACGAGGTACTCTTGCCGGTGCCGGAAGCTATGGCAAAGGCTGCCTAGAGATATGAGGAGCGGGAGGTCTCCCTCCCGCTCCTTCCGTGTCTTTCCGTTCACACGCCCTGGTTAGTGGGAAGGTTTTGCATCCGGTGGTTGAATGTTGGGGCCGTGAGATGTTGGCCTTGATCCCTCAGGCTGTGAGGGTTCTTTTGTGACCGGTGGACAGGTGAGCTGGTCGAGTAAGGAGCAGGGCGCGAATCTCATCTCTTCTGGAGTGGCGCATCCGGCCTTTGGCGTTTCGAACATGTGCTGTTTACCAGGCATACCTATTATCCTCACGTACTGTACCCGGGAGAAGATACATTCGAAACGTCGCTGATTCTAGCGGAAAATGATGCGAGTGTATGTAGGTGATGGGAGCGCCGCGGCGCTACGCCGACTATATCTAACTTCCGAGAACAAGTTCCCGATACGGCGCCCACTCCGGCTCATTGGCGAATACCCACCGGTAGTATTCCTTCATTTGGAGCCACTCCGCCGCCGGTTCATCGACGATAACGGTGCAGCGACGGTGCATCTGGAGAGCGCTCGCGGTAACGACCGCGGTCATTGGACCCTCCACAGCTTTAAGAATTATCTCCGCTTTGCTTGAGCCCGTGGCGAGAAGGATCGCCCACCGACTCTCGAGAACGGTTCCCACTCCCATCGTCATCGCGCGTGTCGGTACCTCATCGAGGGATCCGAACGCTGGAGAGTTCTGTCTCCGAGTTTCCGGCGTAAGCGCCTTGGTGCGCGTGCGTGAGGCGAGTGACGAGAGGGGCTCGTTGAAGGCGAGGTGCCCATTTAATCCGATACCAAGAAGTTGCAGATCTATCCCACCAGCGGCCGCGATGGATTTTTCGTAGCGGTCGCATTCAGCGTCAAGGTCGGACGCCATGCCATTCGGGAGGTGGGTGTTCTCCTTCTTTATGTTGACCTTCGAGAAGAGATCTCGCTCCATGCAGGCCCGGAACGATTGCGGGTGCGTAACGGGAATGCCGATGTATTCATCGAGGTTGAAGGTGGTTACCCCCGAGAAGTCGAGGCCCGCCTCTTTGTGGAGTTGCGCAAGGCGAGCATACACACCCTCAGGCGTTCTACCCGTCGCCATACCGAGGACGGCGTTCGGTTTTGCTTTCACGGTGTCAGCCATGAGCTGAGCGGTGAGGAGGTTAGCGCGTTCGGCAGATGGGCAGATGATGACTTCCATGGCGCGGAGTATAGCGAGAATGACGCCGTAGGGCGAGTTTAAGAATCAGGTGTTCGAGCGCCCCCGTGTTAGCGCACCTGCGCATACGTGTTCCCATGCTCTAAAAAACTAATGAATTTGCCGTTTTGATTGTCAGGTAGGTGCACGGTTACGAGCACGAGAACGAGAACGGGAGCTTGTTCTCATTTTATATGAGGGGGCCTCTTTCTAGGAGGCAGCCACCTCCAACAAGAGCGCCGCCCCCTGAAGCGGAACCGAGATATCCCCGCCATTCGGCAGCTCGATCGGATGTACGAGCACCGTCTCCACCTCATATCCGGCGGGCGTGATACGCGCGATGCACCGCTTCATGGTGTCAAAGTAGCTCGGGAAGTACCGACCCATGGAGCTGTCGAGCGAGATGAGCGCTTTTTTCTCTCCAGCGCGAAGCTGCGTCACGACTGAGAGATAGGTCATGATGCCGGCCAATGTGGCGGCGCGTGTGACCAGCGAACTCGTAAGCGACCGGAGTGCTTCGATTGATGCGGTCGGAAATGATGCAAAGATGCTCGTGGAGCCGGCGAGGAGATCGCAGAGTCCGCGGTTGTTGATGGAAAGCGACTCGTTGAGGAGCGCCGAAGCGATCGGCTTGAGCGCCTCTCCCTCTCGAATTTTTGATCCAGAGATGATATTTGCCGCGACCATAGTGGGAAACCAGTTACCCGCGCTCAACTCCTCAAGGGAGATGAGAGAGAGCCCACGACTCTTCGCGAACTCCTTGTCTCCTTCCGAGAGCATCGAATCGGGGAGCATGAACATTCCCCCTAACTCTGAGTTGAAGAGTTCGTTTTTATTCTCTGTAGTTGTTCCTACAAGGGTGCAGTTCCCTCCCGAGGACATAACAACTCCCGCGTGCGCTCCTGGAACAGCGAAGAGGGTAAAGAGGGTATCGTTTCCGAGGACCATTACCTCTGGGGTGATGCCGCCGTGCGTAAACTCAGCGAGAAGGAGCGCTCCGACGTCGTCGCCGTTGTGGAGTCCCTTGAGGAACCATTCGCCCTTACGATAGCCGCCGCTCTGATAGCCGTGAACGATGCCCGTTACCCCGGTCGTCACGCCAGTTGAGAATCGCTGAGTCTTTATCTGATTTGACCAGATGACCCCGACACGGAGGGGAAGGCCCTCGGTCTGAAGGGAGGGGAGGGATCGTACAAGCTCCTGGACGAGAACCCGAAAGAACCCTTGAAGGAGTGGGAGGGAAGGATCTCGTCGTGGCTCAAACCAATCGTTGAGGTGATCAAACAGGAGCGCCCACTCGCCCCGCGCGTTTTTCGTCGCCACTTTGGTATGGGTACCGCCCATGTCCAGAAGGATGATCTGATGCGGTTTTGTTGGCTTAGATGAGGGAAGGCGAGAGAGGCTGCCTGCGTCCCATGCACAACACGGTGGCGTGCCAGTTGGAGCGTTCGTGACGAACTGCTCGCCGAGCGAGACCATCTGATCGATGTTCTCACCGACGAGGTGGATACCGAGAGAACGGTCGAGGGCCTTGGGGACGGTTGCTGTTTCGCTCATAGGAGTCGGAGTCTAGACAAAGGTGGTAGGGCATTCAAGCTTGCGAAGGATCTGAATCGAGATAGCCAGCTTCCCCCGGCCCGGTAATGTGTACGTTCACGTTTACGAGCACGTTCACGGGTCAGGGGCCTAACGCCTTTCGGTAACTAAATGTTCCCAACCGAGGGAGTATTCGGTATATCAGAGGGCTTCTAGTTTCACAGCCCGGTCCAAGTTCGGACGGTTTCAGGAGAGGTCTCTATGTCACATATCCTCAAGAGCATTCCCAAGGGAGAGAAGGTTGGTTTGGCGTTCTCGGGGGGCTTGGACACGAGTGTGGCGGTCGCGTGGATGCGTGAAAAGGGGGCGGTTCCATATTCTTATACCGCGCACTTGGCGCAACCTGATGAGACGGACGTTGAATCGATCCCCGAGCGCGCGATGACCTATGGCGCGGAGAAAGCCCGTCTTGTTGATTGCCGCGCCGACCTCGCTCGAGAGGGGCTCCTTGCCCTTATGTGTGGAGCCTTTCACATCACGACCGCTGGTAAGACCTACTTTAATACGACCCCGCTCGGTCGTGCTGTTACGGGCACGAAGTTGGTAGCCGCCATGGCGGAGGATGGGGTCAACATCTGGGGCGATGGAAGTACCTACAAAGGAAACGACATCGAGCGATTCTATCGCTACGGACTCCTCGTCAATCCAAATCTTAAGATCTACAAGCCGTGGTTGGATGAGACCTTCATCAGTGAGCTCGGCGGTCGTAAGGAGATGAGTGAGTACCTCGTTGCGCGTAAGCTTCCGTACCGTGCCTCAACTGAGAAGGCGTACTCAACCGATTCAAATATGTGGGGCGCTACCCATGAGGCGAAGAAGCTCGAGAGCTTGAACGAGAACGAGTATCTCGTTGAGCCGATCATGGGAGTTAAGTCGTGGGACTCCGCCGTGGAGGTAAAGCCAGAAGTTGTGAAGATCTCTTTCTTTGAGGGATTCCCGACCGCGTTGAACGGCAAGGAATACAAGGACCAGGTTGAGCTGGTGCTTGAAGCGAACAAGATCGGTGGTCGCCACGGACTCGGACTCTCAGACCAGATCGAGAACCGTATTATCGAGGCGAAGAGCCGCGGAATCTACGAGGCGCCCGGTATCAAGCTTCTCTACATCGCCTATGAGCGATTGCTCTCTGGCATTCATAACGAGGGCTCGCTTGAGCAGTATCGAATCTCTGGCTTTAAGCTTGGTAGACTCTTGTATGAGGGCCGCTGGTTCGACCCTCAGGCGATGATGATCCGTGAGTCGCTTGTCCGATGGATCGGGAAAGCGGTTACGGGAACGGTAACGCTTGAGCTTCGTCGCGGTGACGACTATTCCATCTTGAACACGGAGAGCCCGAACCTCACCTACCATCCAGAGCGATTGACGATGGAGCGTGGTGGTGAAGGGTTTACGGCACACGATAGAATTGGGCAGCTCTCGTTGCGTAACCTTGATATCGCTGACACTCGTACAAAGTTCGGTGTGTACCGAAGCGCTGGAGTTATCAGCGGCGCGGCGTCGTTAACAGAGCTCCTTGACGAAAAATAGGTCCCGGGCGATACCGAGATCTATGAAGCATCTTTGGATCGTGGTCGCTACGTGCGCGTTCGCTCTCCCCAGCTACGCGGATGATATGTGGGTGCAGGTACGTGAGTCGCGCCTTCGAAGCAAGCCGCTTTTTTACGCTTCCACCGTTTCCTCCCTTCGATACGGTGAGAAGGTATCGAAGTTGGGCGAGGAGAATGGATGGGTCTCTGTGCGCGCCGGCGGGCAACAGGGGTATCTTCCCCTCTCAGCGGTCTCCCCAAAAGCTATCGTCTTTTCGACCGCTGATGTCGCCAAGGTGCAGGCGGACTCGGGCGAGTTGGTTCTCGCCGGTAAGGGATTTAGTAAAGAGATAGAGCAGAGCTTTCAAAAGCAGGATGCAAGCGCTCGCTTTGACCTTGTGAATCGTGTGGAACGTGAGGCAAAAGCCTCACCAGCTGAGGTTGCGCAATTCGTGAAACAGGGAGGGCTAAAGTAAGATGAGAGCTCTATCCCGCGTTTTTGTAACTTCGCTTTGTGGCGCTTCTCTTTTCGGATGCGCCAACACCTCGCTCGATCAGATCGGCGCCAGCGCAATCGCGGCGACAGGGTATGTCGACGCCACGCAAGCGCAAGGGTTCCTTTCCGCCGGTCGAAAGGTGGTCGCCTCTCAAGAGGAACTCACCGCAGAGCAGGAGTACTACCTCGGTCGCGCCGTGTCATCGAAACTTCTGAGCTCGTATCCACCAAAGCTCGACTCCGCTAAGACCAAGTATATCAACGAGATCGGGATGGCACTCGTGAGTGTCTCTGACACCCCCGAGACCTTTGGTGGCTACCACTTCGCGGTTATTGATTCGCCGACTATCAACGCGATGTCGGCCCCAGGTGGATTTGTGTATATCTCATCCGGATTTATCAAAGTGCTGCCCGATGAGGACGCGCTCGCCGCGGTGCTTGCTCACGAGATTGCGCACGTCGCGCGTCGGGACGGCGCAAACGCGATCTCGAACGCGAAATTATTTTCGGCTCTCTCAGAGGCTTCTATGCAGGGGGCCTCGGTCGCCGCGGGTCAAGTGGGAGCTCCAGAAGTCGCGCTCCTCACGAACGCGCTCTCTGAGAGCGCTGATGGTGTTGTGGAAAAACTTCTCACCAAAGGATTCGATCGCTCTCAAGAGTATCGTGCCGATCTCTATGCAGCGCAGCTCATGCAACGAGCGGGATACGATCCTGACGCACTCGTGCGAGTGTTGAAGATCCTTGAGACCGAGACAGGAAAGGAAAGCGGTGGATGGTTCGCTACACACCCGGCTCCGGCGGATCGGATTGAGGAGCTTCAGGATGAGTTTACGTTCAGTGACGCTGGGGCGCCGTCGCAGGCTCGGACGGGGCGGTTTCGGAAGGTGTTTGGGCGGTAGAGAGAGGCCTTCGTGCCTCTTGTAACGCGGCGGTCAGGAATGACCGCCCTCCCAGTTCAAGAGTCCGCACCTTTGGACGGACCCCCTACACCCGTATCTCCGCTTCTCGCCCCATGTGCTTAAGCTGACGATTGACCATCTCGTTAAAGAGCTCAAAGAGGCCCTGATAGCTTGGGATCTTATGCGCGGCACCGGAAACTACCGCGTTTAAAATAAGAAGGTGAGCGATCGATTCAACGGTGCTGAGGTAGCCTCCCTTTGGCGGTCTTCGAATTCGGTACGTCGAGATGATCGGCTTTCGGAAAGAGATGCGAGGGACCGAGTGTAGCACCTGATTCCGATACACTATCTTCTGCGCCTCATCCCATGTACCGTCGATTACGATTATCTGAGAGCTTGGGGAGAGCGCGATATCTTCGCAATCAACAGCATCTTTTCCGGGATAGAGAAGGAACGTCTCGCGAGCGGTGATAGCTGTCTGTAGTTTTTCGGGTGAAAATTCAACTCCTCTCCACAGTTCAGCGTTCGCGATGGAGTTTCGCACGAGCTTCGCGGTTGAGTAGTACTTCCGCCACTCGTTCGGATGCTGCAAGAGAAGAAGATTGGTGTGGGCCTCAAATGGCTTGAGGTACCCACACAGGCACTGCGTCGCTGGTCGATAGCAGGCATAGCAGGTCTCTCGTCCTTCCGTTATCTTGTGGGTTTGACGCCCTTTCTGTCGCACGTGACTATTCTCTCCTTCAGGGCAGTAAGCCCGACGGCGCTTTCTCGGTCAAGGCGCCTTATTGGGATGTTTTGTTCCAGGAGATTCCCAGCCTTTTAAACGCTTCAACGCCGTCCACGCTAGCTGGCGTGGAGGTCGGTTCCGATGGAGTCGTCTTAACGGCTATCTCTTGTATCGGAACCGCGAGGGAGAGCCCCAGCTCTCCGAGGAGACGGATAATCGCGAGAAAGATCTCCTCTTTGCGACGTTGCTCATCGGCCCACGTTTGAAGGGTTATATTAAACTGAATGAGCACCCCAAGGCTCGACGGGTTGAACTCATTAAAGTGCACTACGATTGAGTCGCGAACGCAGAGGGGGTGCGACTCCAAGATAGCGCGAACACCGGCGCACAGCGCCTCGATCGATGATGGTGAAGTAGAGAGTGGAAGATTGAGGATCGTTCGCACACGAACGGAGGTGCGGGCGCCGAGGTTATCAACGTGCGAGGCGATGATCTTTGAGTTGGGCAGGGACACAAGAGAATTCTCAGGTGTTCGGATGCGGGTCGAGCGCAGTCCGATGTGTTCAACTGTTCCCATCAGTCCGCCCATCGAGATGTTATCCCCAACGCGAAACGGTTGATCGATCAGAATCGCGACGGCGCCGAAGATATTCTCAACGGTATCCTTCGCGGCGAGAGCGAACGCGAGACCTCCTAGTCCGAGTCCCGCGGCGAGACCGGAAACGTTCACACCGTGGGTCCACAGGATCTGTGCGGAGCCGATGAGGAGGATACAGAGCCATGCCGCTTTTTCAACAAGAGGATAGAGGATCTCCTCGGTGACAGAGGTCGCTTCCGCCGCGAATCGATTAACACGCGCCGTAAACATTGGGATGAGTCGGATCGCCAGCACCATGATAGCGATGATCCGAATAGTCGAGATCCATGTGATAACGAAGGTGTAGAAGTCGATTGCGAGGTCAAATGACGAGAGAAAGAGTTGAAGCGCGGAGGTGAATACGATCACGAAGATCGGTTTTCGAATCGACGCGAAAACCTCCTTTTGGTCGGCGGAGAAGCGCGAGGGAAATACCCGAGAGAAGACCCGCTGAATCAGAAATACGAGGGTATACTGCACCAAGAAGGTCGCGAGTAGTGTAAACGCGGCCGCGACCCAATGCCAATCCTCAAGGATAAACGTGGTGCTTTTGAGTTGTTCGGGGACGTAGGATCGAATGGTAAGCCACGTCGCGGTGGTACCTCCGAGTTTTCGCATCTCCTTCTTCGAGAGGTTGTGCTCGATCTCGCGGAAGATATCGGGCACGTCGTTGACGGTCGCGCGACTGAATCTCCAATTTGGACCGGTTTGCTCAAGGTAGATACCGTACCCGTTGACTTCGCCGATCTGGATCGGGGAGGTGGATGCGGCCGTTGGAACCTTCCCTGGAGCGATCTCCTTGAAGGCGAGGACCGTATAGAGCTTTATCGCTATCTCCTTAGCGCGCTCCTCTCGTACCAGCTCAGGAAGGTCAGAGGTATCGAGCGCTTTGATCGCTCGTTGGAGATCGGCGTCTCCCTCTACGGGCCGCATCATCGCCAGGAAGTAGGCGAGTGTTGTTCTGGGGGAGCGGAGCTCCGGATCGACGGCTATCGTTTCAGAGGCGACCTCGGTCGGTGGCGGCGTAACGTCGGCGAGCGAGGTAGTCGTCGCAAGGTACACAACGAGAGCGAAGAGGGTGAGGATGCGGAGTGAGCGTTTCAAAAACAACATGGTGAACGGGGTAGTCTATCAGAACCGCATGTAATATCGACCGGTTAGGCGGCTAACATGAGGCGAACTAACCGTAGACGGAATGTATGGCGGAATCTTCAATAGGGGAGCGGGATTATTATGGAAATTTGGGGGAACGATTGCGCGAATTCGTACGGCGGGAGGGCGACCAGCTTGTCCGCCGAAGCCTCGGCGAAGGGGGATCCTGGTCGCCGAAAAGGTTCCACATCGCAACCGAATTTCGCCTTACGCAACCCGGCGGTCAGGAATGACCGCCCTCCCTTGTCACGGGTCTAATGCCCGCGCCTCACGTCCCCACCGAATAAATCAACGACGTCATCACGAAGCTATCCGACGCCGAGAAGCCTTCATGTCGCGGAAAGACATCCTGGGTGCTTAGGAAGACCCGATACTCATTTCGCCAGATGAGGTTTGGAATGATCGTCGTATCGAGGTTCACCGAGAGTCCGGTGGTATTGAAGCTCTTCCCTGAGAGAGTTTGGATCATGATCTGGTCGGGATCGTCGTAGCGCTCGACTCGCCCCGCGATAGCGTAGGTTTCGTTGATACGGTAGTGCGGTACGATCGTCCAGCCGTGCCACCACGCGCGGGATTCGTCGTTTCGGTTCTGGGCGCCTAGATCAAAGCTCGCGCCTATACCAAAATTATCTGTAAATGAGTGTTTGATGATTATGTTGTTAAATACTCGCAAGCCATCCTCGTCGCCTATAAAGGTGTTGTAGATCAGGTTAAGATCGTCCCTTGGGCTATACGCCACCTGGGTTCCGTAGGACACGTTTCGGTCGTCAGTCATGTTCTGCCAACCGCGGATCACGTGAAGTTCAAGGTGAACCTGCTCTGAAATGTCGTGAATACTTCGCACACCTGTTTGATAGTACGGGGAATAATCGGCAACGAACGATCGACTCGGCGTGACATTATCCCGGGATATCCATGTTTCCAGCCCGATGTGGGAGGCAAATATTCCAGCATCGATTTTCCATGAATCGGAGAGGGCAACCCCTCCATACGCCTCTTGGAAGTAACGCATAAACTCATGGGGCTCGGCGGCGTAGTTCGCGATGACCGAGGAGCCGTACTGAAGGGCGAGCCTCCCGCGGAATCGGTCAGTTGAAAGGACCGCATCGACGTAGCCGAGGTTGAGCGCGAATTCATCGGAGTAGTATGGCTGCGTTGTGTAGGGCCGGTAGCGGGTGGGGAGATGGTTGAAGTCATGCGCGATGTAGGTATCAACGAACGCTCCAACCGTGAGTGGTTCCGTTGGCTCTCCGAACGCAAGGTAGGAAGGGGCGACGACGACCAAGGAAGCTACCACCCCGAGTAGTTTTGCAAGCCACGATGTGCAAGGGGAGATAGCTATCATGATGCCGGCGTCCTCGTCAGGCGTAGCGGGGTGTTTACAGATTCCTAGGCGCGTGAAATCGTATACTACATTATGTCGACAGAGAGGAAGCGAGCGCAGGGTGGGCTTTTTATTTGGGTGGCCGCCGCCCTCCTCGTCGGTGTTGGTTTGTGGGGTGGCATTTTCGACACCATCGAGCAGCGGACCTGGGATTGGCGTGTTCGCTCGGTTGCGCACCGAAGCGCGCACAATCCCAACGTTAAAATCATCACGATCGATCAAAGCTCTCTTGAGTACGTCTCTCGGGAGATGGGACTAGGTTGGCCCTGGCCTCGCTCAGTATACAATCCGATCCTCGACTATCTCACCACTTCTGGAGCAAAAGGGGTCGCGTTCGACCTTCTCTTTACTGAACATTCGAACGAGGCTCATGACGATGAGCAGTTCGCTCAAAAAGTGCGAAGTTCCCTTCCGGTTGTAAGCGCGGTCGCGTTGCAACGGGGTGGTGGTGATGAACGTCAGCGCGACCTCAAGGTTTTCAGTGATCGACAGCAATCCGCCCGCGCGGTGATCGACCCCTATCTCGCTGGGGCCTCGCGACCGGTTTTCGCGAGTGGCGCGCTGCCATTCGATGAGTTGCTCCAAACAAGCGCCGCGTTCGGAAATGTAACATCGGCCGCCGATGAGGATCAGATCGTTCGACACACCCAACCCGGTGCCCATCTTGGAGAGACCCCCGTTCTCTCCCTACCGTTCGCCTTGTACGCGACAACGCGGGGCGCTGATGGCGCTGGCGAATGGTTACGGGAGCGTCAGAATCCGCTCGGCGAACTCCTTATCCGCTACTACGGCCCAGCGCAGACGTTTCAGACCTATTCTATCGGTGCGGTGCTCTCAAGCGCGATCCGTGTCGCGGAGGGGCTTGAACCGCGGATTCCACGAAGCGAGTTTAAGGACGCGTATGTGTTGATCGGTGGGAGCGCTCCCGGACTTCTCGATCTTCGTGGCACGCCGTTCGATGACGCGTATCCCGGTGTTGAGGTGAACGCTACTATCTTGAGTAATCTCCTCGATCGCTCTTTTCTTCGGGAACTACCGCACGTAGGGACGTTTTTTGTTTCACTAGTCGTCCTCGCTCTTTCGTGTGTCCTGGGATTGTCACTCAAGCGTGGAGGCGGGTTCGCGCAGGGCCTTACGCTCCCGGCGTGGATAGCAGGGTGTTACGTCGCTGCTTTCCTTGGGTGGTGGGTGCCGATGGTAACCACGCTCGTTGGTCTTGTCTTTGTGACGATCGCGACCGCGGTTTTACAGTATCAGCTCGAGGGAAGGCAGCACCGCTTCATTCGAAAGGCGTTCCGACACTACATGTCTCCGGAGGTGATCGAGGCGATCGTGAAAGATCCCGCGAAGCTGCGTCTTGGTGGCGAACGTCGGGAATTAACGATCTTCTTTAGTGACATTCAGGGATTCACAGGCATCTCCGAACGTCTCCCACCTGATCAACTTGTACAGTTCCTGAATCGCTTTCTATCGGAGATGTCGAATATCATCCTGGCGAGTGGCGGGACCCTTGATAAGTATCAGGGAGACGCCATCATCGCTTTTTGGAACGCTCCACTCGCGATTACCGACCACCGTGCGAGAGCGGTGAACGCGGCGATTGCGTGTCAGCGTCGCCTGAACGAGCTTGCGCCGGAGTTCGAGCGAAGTTTCGGTATTAGACCCCGTATGAGGATCGGGATTCACACCGGGATGGTTTCGGTTGGAAACTTCGGCTCAGATCTTCGATTCAATTACACCATGATCGGTGACGCGGCGAACGTCGCGTCCCGTCTTGAGGGAGTTAACAAGGTGTTCGGCAGTTACACCATCGCCTCTGAGGCGACGAAGGTACCGGATGTATCCGGCATCGCGTGGCGAAAGCTCGGCAGCGTGAAGGTGGTGGGACGGGGTGAGCCTGTCGTTATCTATGAGCCTGTTGATAGTACGAGCGCCACAGATCTTGTTCGTGACCTCGGGACGTATCATGATGCGCTCTCCCTCTTCGAGGAGGGAAAGGCGCGAGAGGCTCACGCTCTCTTTGCGGGGCTGACGCATGATCCAGTAAGCGCCGCGTATCGGGCGCGGATTGAGAAGATGATGATTGGTGGCGTGAATGAGTCACCGGTGTGGGATGTGAAGGAGAAATAGGGATGACTGCCACGGTGATTCGATCTCAGGGAAATGTAGAAGGGGCGTTACGTCAGGTCGCGCAAAAGATCTTTGAGGTGTGTAAAAGCAAGGGACCTCAGGAGCCACTCGTTGTCGGGTTGTGTGGGGGTAGAAGTGTCGTCGGTCTCCTTGGCGCGCTTCAAAGTGAATCAGCGAATCAACCACGAGATCTTCTCGGTCGAATTCAATTCTTCATGGTGGATGAGCGGCTCGTTCCACTGACCGATGATCAAAGTAACTACGGAGGTCTGAAACGCCTCCTCTTCGACAAGCTCGTTGAAGGAAGCGTTATCTCCAACGCGCAGCTTCACCCGTTCGTCACCGATACAACGCAGAGCGATTTCGGGTGCGGGTCGTATCGTGAGGAGCTTCGATCTGTCGGTGGCAAGTTCACCGTCGTCGTTCTTGGCGTTGGCGAGGATGGTCACATCGCGGGGCTCTTCCCCCACCATCCCGCGCTCGCTGAGAAGGGGGAGACCTTCGTGCACTTTCACGACTCCCCGAAGCCTCCCGCTGACAGAATGTCGGCGAGCCCCGCGCTTATCACCGGCGCGGAACTTAGTGTGATCCTGGCTCTCGGCGAGGGAAAGCGAGCCGCATGGAGCGCGTTCAACGACAACTCAGTTGCGGTAGAGGCGTGTCCATCGAAGCTCGCTCTCAAGGCCAAGGAGTGTCTCGTTGTTACTGACCTTGAGTAGGGGTTTTGCTGATTAGAACATCGCGCGCGTTGATCGCAGCGCCGGCCCGATTGTGGGCGGAAAATGAGTTGTTTTCGATAGTTCCAGCGATAAAAATCATAAAAAGCGACGTACAACGGAATCCAACGGCCCATCTTTCTCATCGTACTTAGTATGAAGGTTCCAGGAAGGAGCTTTCTCAAGGGTTGAAAAGGAGGGGTGTCTTGAAAGAAGACTCCGCAGCTAATTCCCGCGACGTGTTGTTAGAATCTCCCGGCTCCAATCTCGATGAATTCGTTGACGATGCTGAGCCCCGACCTCACCGCCGACGCCGTCACAAACGCCACCACGATCATCCGCGAAATCAAGACCGTTCCGCTGAGATTACGATCGATATCTCCATCGCCAATTGCGAGGACCCGGTTAAGTTCTGTTCTCGCTCAGAGGCGATCTGCGCGGCGCTCCTTCAACAGTTCGTTCCGCACTTCGACGTACAGCAAGGTGTTACCTTTCAGGTTCCGATTGGTACAGATAGAAATGGGAACACGATTGCGGTTGATTTCTTAGTGGACGGCGTGCTCTTTGAGTATCATCCCGTCCGGTTCTTCCAGAGCAGGAAACGCTTCGGTGATTTTAGTAGCCGAGAGGAGTATCGATCGTACGCAAAGGTATTTCACTCCCTCAACGCTGAGAAGCGCGCGTTCTTTCATGAGGCGATGCGCTCTCGTCTTACGCTCAACTACTACAATCGACGACGAACCATCCTCGATCAACATCCGCTGTTCAGGCGGACAGAGCTGATCGTAGCGACGAGCCCTGAGGAGTTCTACGAGCGCATCATCAAGCGCTTCGGTAAGGGATATCCGAAGACCGTAGAGCGCTTTCTCAAGATGTTTGAGGAATTGATGCAGACGTTGCCTGCATAAGCGGGCTCCCCCTGCTGTCGCTATCCGTCGGTTTGAGGATCTCTCCGTGAATGTTTCGGTTGCTCCTCTTACCTAGGAACGTAAGATCGTATGTAATGTGGGCATGAATCCGGCTGATGAATCCCGCGCGCGAGAGAGAGCTCCCCTTGAGGTGAGCCAAGCTACGATCGACCCTTTGTTTCTCGCTAATGTGAGTCTCGCGCAGCGCGCGATGTATCCAGCACTACTCGATACTAACGATCAACACCTCAAGAGCCGTGGAGAGGAAAACCCGATGCGATGGGTGTACTTCTCGCCCCTGCATCACGCTGAGGGTGGGTTGCTCACGCGCGATCTGATCCAGAACCTTCATGGAGGAGAGCATCTCCTGGTCGTTGGAGCGGGGCTTGGAGACATTGAGCGATATCTAATCAAACAGTGCGCGGTTACTCCCGATCGTATTACCGCCGCCGACATCGACCTCCGTGAGTATCCGAGCGACCTCGGAGTACGCACGCTTCAATTTTCGATGCTGAACGATTGGCCCGTAGAGCATGATCGATATCGCTACATCTTGATACCGGAGGCGTTGGGCATGGCGGTTTCGTGGACAGCCGGGGACACCTTGGTTGATCGCTACCAGATACCCTCTGAGCGACTCCTTGAGGTCTCATGCATCGCTAGGGATATCTTTGATGGTGGGCCCGGAAGTATTCCCGTAGAGAAAGCTAATGACTTCCTGGAGGTCGTTTCTCCACCAGGAACGAGGGCTTCTCGTTCGTGGAAGGTGATAGAGAATGCCCTGCGATCGCTCACTCCTGAAGGGGAGGTCCGGATTAACGGACACTGCTTAGATATGCGCGCCCTCGCGGCACTTCTGCTCTACGCTGAGCTTAGCGAGGTGCCGATCGCGCGAGTCTCCTTGGGGCGGCACTCCATATCGTTTCAGCGAGGAGTCGCTGAGAGCCGCTGAAACTAGGATATCGGCACAGAAGTCACTGTGCAGTTTTCGTTTTAGTGAGTGATTGCAGTGGTTTGCGAGTCGTTGGTGATACGTCTCTACGAGACCCTCTGATAAGTCACACTCTCCACATCTTAGGGCATAACTTCATGTATAGAGGGATCTCTTATCGCCCTCCGCTTGTATCGAGCGTGACAATGACAGTTTGGGTAATGACTAGGGGGAATAGTCACATGCTTTTGGGAGTACATCTTTCGGACAACGTCCGTGCTGCGCGCCGCTCTACGCGATTTCGCGTGAACGTTCTGTTCGCATTCGTCGTGGCTTTGAATCTGGTTGTCGCGTCAACTGGTCTCGCGCAGAAGTCCTCTAAGGGAGATGGGGACCACAATGAGAAGAATGAGTGTCCGCCTGAGACCTCAAAGCCTCCTCAAAACTGTGACGACGTTCGTCGTATCGCTTACAAAAACGCTCTCAGAAGGGGGTATGCCAACACTAATGGAAATGGGGTCCCTGATGTGATGGAACGATCTTACCAGGTGGGGTTTAACGATTGCTCGACCGGAAACGCGCACATGGCGTGCATGTTTAATGATGAGTGTACCGAGCAGCACGGCAAACTTTTAGGAATGCGGTCGCAATCCGCATGGCACGCCACCACGATGTACAAGGGTAACAATGGGCAGCAGTTCGAATGTGATTTCACTCCCCAAAGTTCCGGTATATTCATCGCCAATAGAGGGGATACTCGTATTGGTACGGCATTTCCTGACGCTGGAGAGTCTATCGATCCGCAGTACGCTAAGGACGGGTGTCCGACCAACGGTGCATCGAGCTCCGCGCTAAACCCAGGCGGAGGTCTCTTTGGCGGTGGCGGTTCGATGCAGGACATGATGATGATGATGGCTATCATGCAGCTGCTGAACGGAAATCAGAATCAGAATGGCCCGCAATCTTCGGTAGACGGACAGCCTGCGTCGAGTGAGGTGGTCATTCCGACGCCAACGTCAACGTTTACCCCGACTCCTGTGCCGACGCGCACTACGGATACAAAGAGTTCCTCATCAAAGTCCTCGACGGTGATCTCCGACGCGGCTATCGTGTCTTCGCAGGGGGGAGCTTCACCTGAAGTGAACGCCGATTCGACATATCGTCCTGAAAGTGAGGTTCCTGATGAGGAGCCGGAGGTGGGCGAGAGATCGAGAACCGCTGAGTGGGAATTAAAACGAGATGGGATGTTCTAAGCTACAGCTGAATGAGGAGCAAAGGGATAGGAAAGGTATGAAAGCGGAGAGACTCTACAGATTAGTATTCAGCGGCATCGTCACCTGTGTGTGCGTGGTATCAGTGGGAGCCCGGTTCGCGGAGGCTCAGGAGGAAGAGGGTACGCTGGAGGAGAACAAGAGCGCTGTCGTGAGGTCGTTCTGCGGACAGGACGGCAAGCTCGCCACCTGTATTGATCTTGAAGCGTCGGAGTGTGAAGCAACGATCCGTCCGTTCGTCGACACGTGTTACGAAAAGACTGAGAAAGCGAAGGGATCCCTCAAGCAACCGGCAGCCGCCTTCCACTCCTGCTTTTGGTTCGAGTTCAACAAGAAGTATTCACGAAAGATGAAGCTCACCGACGAGTGTTATGCGGTCGCTAAGGAAGCGTTTCCTTTGCAGCCGCTTCCCCCTCACCTCGAGAGCCAGATGGAGCTCCTTAATCCTCCGGGCACGAAGAACGACAAGAGCGGAGAGTTGGGATACTAATACGGGTGAGCAGCACGTGTTGTTTCTCGAACCTCGTTTGCGGGCAGATGAGCGTTCGCCCTCGCAGAGAGAGATGATAAGGCGCTCTGTTCCTTCTTTCAGAACCTTTGAGGGGTAGCTACTATACCGATGACTGCGCACACTTCTACGAGATCCTCGCATAACGGGGAGAGAGGGTGTGTACGGTCCCAGATCGTTAAGTGGATCTTGTAAATGCCGACTACATTCTCGGAGGAAAGAGTGGGGGCCCTAACTGCAGCGCACAAAAAAATCACCTATGGTGACTCGCGAGCGGCGTATCGCTTCATCTCGCGCCATGCGCTCAGGGTCGCTTTCCTTTGCGCATTACCACTAACCGCGCTCCAAACGCGCATCGTCGTGGCCCAAAATCCCGACGGAGACGCAGCCTCGAAGAGACTTATCCAAGAGCGACCTAACGAGTACCGCGGGGCCAAGAAAGTTGGCAGCATGGAAGCGGCCAAGCAGAACATGAAGGAGCTCTTTCAAAAGATCCTGATACAGGGCTCGGGAGATGGGAAGGCGGACAAATGGTACAGCCCTCATCTGAGAGATATCTCTGGAACGCAGGAGAATCGAGACCTTGAGGCGGGGATTCGGGGACGGACGGCGCCCATGGATTATATGATCGTCTACTGCATGAATCCCTTTAATCCCCCGGTTGAAGCGGCTTGTCCACTTACCGTTAATAATTTCTGGGGACTTGGGCCGGTTTGCACATGGCACGAGGATGAGACCGGAACAGGGGGAGGTCCAAATAGCCACAGACCTGTTGCGAGTTGCTTCTCAAGAGCTACGACGAAATACCAAGCATTAACGCAAACCTCTAACTTTAAGATGTGTTGCGTGCAGCAAGGAATAGAGGAGAACGCCTCCTCTGAATACATCGCGGCGATGCACCCTGACGGAGATGGATGG
This sequence comes from Bdellovibrionota bacterium, assembly GCA_044345405.1. Lineage (GTDB taxonomy): Bacteria > Bdellovibrionota_C > UBA2361 > UBA2361 > OMII01 > OMII01. Next base: position 25,503 of record JBIJBE010000025.1, on the reverse strand, counting down.
GCGGGGTTATGGGAATACTACTATCCGACCCTCGCCCTTGGGTGGGAAAACGACCGAACCACCTCCATGATCGTGGATCAAGGGAAGGTTCAACAATGCCTCTCTGACTCCGATAAGTTAATGGGGGACGCTCAGGGCTGGGTGACCGGCGCGATTAATCGCAACCTTCAAGCGGCGGGCGGTGCGCCTTCGGGTAACATTCAAAAGACGGTCCAGGACTCAATCCGTTCCGTTCGTCCGAAAGATCAGAAGCTTCGATTCACCGATAGTCTTCAGAGTGAGGGGCTTACCTTGCGGGTCAACCTAGCCGCGATGGACCCCGAGCAGAGGCGAAAGACCGCCGAGCGATTCTGCATGCGTCCCGAGCAGTTTGATAAGTTGATGGACCCAGCGGATGATCTCCTTCAATTGGGGGGAGGACCAGACCTGAACAGCCTCGATAACATTCCGGTGTGGGCAAATTACTGTCCTCAAGGGGTAGAGCTGATGACGAAGCCGGAGAACAGCGCCATGAGAAATATTGACGGCACCCCCACAGACTTCCGTCTTGGAATGCAGGCTTGGAATGTTGATAAGATGTATTGCCAGAAGATGAACCTCACGAACGTCAATATGTTCATCACCGGGTTAGGACGCGCGGCGTTGCAAAGCCCTGGGGGTTTTCAAACGCAAGCCTCGGTTGGGTATACCTGCCTCGAAGGGGGCAAGCTTAATGGTAGTATGGTTCCCGTCGAGCTGTATCGGCATGCCGCCGTTGAACGTCGCACCGCTATCACCGATCACGCACTTGGATTCCTCATCGCTGGCGGGCTCGCCCCAGGAATGACGGCGGGCCAAAGGTCCTTCTACAAGCGGTTTGAGCCACAACCGTACTCTCGAATGATGCCTCCTGATCTGCAGACCTTCATCGGAACCCAGTTCCAAGGTGGTGGTACGAACGAGTTAGGAGAGTCATGCCCCTCGGTGTCGGGCGAAAACCTTCGTTTCGCGGGCTCCAAATCGGATCGGCTGTTTATTAGTGACAAGACCAACAAGGCATTTGATCAAGAGATAATCGAGGCGGAGGATTCAAAGGGGGGCATTAATCGGTATCGCGAGGAGTGGGGCAAAGATCCGGAGTCGGGATCCAAGATCGCCGCCCGAGGATTGGACAAAGAGTCTCAAAACTATGCTGCGCCATTCAGGATCTTCGCGACCTGCCCAAAAGGTTTCAAGCGATGGCGACCACAACCGGCTGATGGTCATAACTTAGCTCTTATTGAGAATGTGAATCGGTACTGCCGAGAGGAGAACTTCGGTGGAAGTCCGTCCCCGAGACAAGGCACCCGATGATGCTACGGTGGATGTGCGCCTTCGTGGTTGTGAGCTTTTACTCGGCCTCCCTATCCGCGCAAGATAATTCCCCCAAGAGCTTCTACAAGAAAGATTACGCCGTCGCGCCTGGAGCTGAGGGACGCGAGGACCTTCAACCGCCAAAGGAAGCCGCTCCGAAGAAGGTAAGGGGCACTCCGGCAAAGGAAACTCCCGCTCATGGGGGTGAGCGCAAAGCCACACCGTCCCCCAAAAAGAGAAGCATCGTTGTATCGGTCTACGTTAGCTCAGGTGACAAAGAGCATCTTACGAAGGTGCTTGAGGAGGTGCTCGCCTTGCATGACGAGCGAATCGCTTTTATTACCTCGGTGAGTCACATCGGTGATTATCGGAATCTAAGCGCAGAGATGGAGAGCGAACTCGCGAAGCGACAGATCAAGCTGCTGGCCGCCACTCAACCACCCTCCGGCGCGCAGGTTAGTGTATCCCCGGCATGGATTATTCAAACCAAACAGGGAACTCATATCGCTGAAGGAACCGTCGCGATTCACTCGTTCTTTAACGAGTTCGGGGAATACACTACCAAGGAATCCCATGATCAAAATCCTAAGACATCCGTGGAGGGATTTTAAATCATGCGACGCGTAGCTCGAATATCACGGCTTATCCTGCTTTGTGGTATCGCCGCGTGCGCGGCTTTGAAGGCTACCATCGCCGTGGCTCAAGTGACGGAAGGTGATATCCGTAAGGCGATAGAGACCGCGCGAAGGAGTGGTGCGCGTATCTCGGAGGAAGAGGTGGAAAGGATCCTTGCGTCGTATCGAGAAGAGGTGGCCCGGGCATCGCGGATTACAGAGGAGTTAGAGTGGGATACGAAGAGTTTCGTTCAAGACCTTGAGCATCCGATCTCTCATACCAAGGGGCATGAAGGTGTTCCCTTCCCGAATCCCGCGCAGGTTGTGTTGAAGCCTAAGCCGACTGAGCCCGCTGGCTCGCAAGCAGCGCCAACGCCACCTCCGGTGTGGTCCCCCGAGCCGTACGAGCGCCCGAGCTCCTGCGCCAAGAACGAAACGAAGCGTGTCGAATACGATCCGAAAGGTAATGACTCAGTTACCTACGTTGATCGCCTCTTTGTCCGTGAGGATCTTGTACCGATCGATAGTAGTGAGGTGTACGGCCCTAAGGTCGATCTTATCCCGTATGGCCCAAGCGAGAGTAGCGCCACGATGGTGCGCATGAGTATCTATCGCGTGCCGTGTGTTCCGTATCGCATGCGGATGACCGGCAAAGCTGAGTATATCGATACCGGTGTGAATGCGCTGAAAAACTACACCTCCAATCCCTCCGGAAAAGGGGTGTTGCACCCGTTCGTTGAGGAGAAGCTGAATCCGGAGAAATACCACGGGAAGGCGCCTACAAGACCGCAGCGGCGGTAGGGGGGCAGGTGACGCTATCTCCTGGCGTTGGGAATCTCGACCTCTTGGGTATCGCCTGGCGCCTCGGGAGGGCGAGCATTCCTGCTCGCCGAAAGGTTGCGGACCTTGTACAACTTTCGCCTGGCGCAACGCGGCGGTCAGGATCCCACTTCGCTACGCTACGATGGAGGAGATGACCGCCCGCCCGTATAGCGATGCACACGCAGGGAGAGCAAGTCCTGAGCACGAAAGCCTACCACGCGACCCTTGTGGTGGGGATTGTGGTCGAAGCTCTCCGTCTTACTTCGCGTTACTCCCGTACCGCGCCAAAAATGAGTCCTTCATGCACGCGTAGAGGTTCTCAGAGAGCTGTAGAAGCTCCGCCTCGCTCTTCAGTGGAACGGAACGACCGCCAATAACTTTCGTCATGCACGGACCGAGCACTGACTGGCTGATCTGTGGGCACTGCTCGCGCGGAGTCTTATACGCGTCGAGCCACGCGCCTCCATCTGCGCACATCGCTTGGGCCACCTTGGCGCCGAACTCAGCGATGATTGCGTCGTTCGCCGTCGCTCCGCGCGTCGTGAAAAACACACACGCCATCAATATCAGAGACCCTTGGAGGAGTGTTTTCATAGTGCGCCTCATAATCGTACGCCTGCGTTAATGATTACGGTCGTATGGTTGGTGATGGGGTAGGGGTTGGACGGTTTTGAGAGGTGTCACCCTGACCTTGTTGTTGATTCATTTGAGACAACAACATCCCAGCGCCGACGGCTATTTGCATGATGGAGCTCGGATTGAGGCCCGAGAAGAGTCCTTGGATTCCACCTCCGAGGAGCGCTCCACCGAGCGCTCCGCCGCCGAGTCCACCTCCACCGAGGCCTCCCGCGGCTCCTCCGAGTCCGCCGCCTCCAAGTAGTCCACTGCTTCCGCCAAAACCGTTACTGGAGGCGAATCCCGGAATGATGCCTCCGATCGAGCCAAGCCCGCCTCCTCCATCGGAGGGAGGTTCCTGTACGGGAGGCTCAGGAATCATGTGGACACCGAACACTCCACCGCCCCGCACGGGTGGCTTAAAATCGTTTGATGGAGGGACGTTCGCACCCCATTCGCCGGTCGTGCTGCCGTTTGCTCTCCCTGGATTGCGTGGTGCAGGCAAGGAGGAGTCGGGTATGGACGGTCCAGGGGCGGACGGAGCGGTGTTACCCTGAGGCGCTCCTGAAGCGGGGTTTTTGGGCTGCCATTGAGGATTGCCCAAGGGAGCTTCGATAGGTTGAGCTGCTCGAGGTGGAGATTTCGGTTGGGAGTTTGGCTGAGATTGTTGAGGTGCTCCACTCCCTTGCGGTTTATTCGCCTCCCGAAAAACACCGAGGGGTGGCTGTCCTGGTAGGTTCTGTGCATCTGCCGTGAGCGCTGCACAAGTGATTCCTCCGATAAGAAATCCGCCGCTAAGAAATCTTGTGATACCGACAACGCGTGTTACCGTCCGAAAAGGTCGAGTTCCCATACAGGTATGTCCCCCACTGCTCAGTATAGATCGGCGATACGCTCCCCTCCAGCGATATATCACCGCTTACGTATTTCGCGTCAAGCAAAGCGGATTTTTGCTAGCGGGGTGGTGAAAAATGGTTCCGTCGTGAGCATTTTGATCGTTCAGACGAAACGAGGCGGAGACCGCGAAAAAGCCGGAGGCGTATCCTCTGAGATACGCTGAGGATTTTTTCGTGGGCTTCAACGAAGTTGTAGTCAAACGAGCGAAAGGCGCAACAGGAAATCCTTTTTCACCACCCTGCTAGGAGCCGCGAAGATGCTTCGCTGGCTCCGCGCACTCAGGGGTCGAGAGTTTCTTCGACCCGTACGACTGCTCAAATCGTTCGTTGAAGCACCCCATCAAGCGGTTTGCCGCCTGCATCCCTTGGTCGTACGAGAGCTGGTCCTTAATTGGTAGGAAGATCTCGTTGGCGCATGGGCTCACGAGGGAGTCCGCGATCGTCTTACAGTTCGAGGCCTGCTCGCCGTAGCAAGTAAGCCATTCCCCGCCGTCAGAGCACACGAGGTCCGACACCTGACTACTGAACTGCTCGACCACCGCCTTATCGAATGCTGAGGCCTGGCTCGCTATGCTTACCGTTGCTACGAGCAGGAGAAGGGCTTGATATACTCGATTCATAGGGGTCCCTTTATCGTGGCCCGAATACTCCGAGCGGGTTCGTGCTTGGATTGGTTCCTGGATTGGCTCCCGGATTGGTTGATGGATTTGTAAGCGGATTCGGAAAGGGATTGAAGGACCCCGGTTGGGTTCCCTGGCCATTCGATTTTGTATCCGCCTGCATAAGGTTCTTGTTGGCGTTTTTGGCCGCGTTGCCTTGCTCACGTTGTAACTGGTTTCCTTTGTTTTGCTGCATCATGTTCATGAGCATCATGAGCATCATAATCGGCATGATGTTCTGCATGATTCCCTGTCCCATCTGCGCCTGCGCCTGCGCTTCCTTGACGAAGGAGAAATGCGTGATGCGGTGAACAGCTCCCGGAGTCGTTGACGCGAAGAGCACCGCGGCTACAACGCTCGCTACGATACGTCGTGAACGTTTTGTTTTCATAGTACCTCTCAGCTTACTCTAGACCTTGACACTCTGGCGAATCTTTCTTTTGAAGATCAAACTTTTGGGAAAAAGAGGAACGAATACAGCTGTAGAGCTGTTGCGAGATAATCTGGACCTCCGCCTCACTTTTAACCGCCGTGATACGGCTGAATACGTGGGTTTGCATGCAAGCGCGGATAATCTTTTCACTCTGTCCCTCACACGTCAGAGGGTCGATCCCATAGCATCGCAGCCAATTTGTGTTTCCCTTGCAGATCTGCGCTACGACCTGTCGACTGTAGTCGGCGAGGATGGCCTCATCGAGGGCGTAGCAGAGTTGCGAGCTCGCGCATATGGCCACCAGGATCGCTTTGAGCAAGTTCTTCACATCGTCTCCTACATATTTAAATCAACGGGTGGAAACAACTTCTCAGTCGTAGAGGAGTCCGCCGTGGAGCCTCTGCTCGACGCTGAGAACGAGGGAGCTGTCTTGCTTTCGGAGCTCGATACCTCAAGCTCGTCTGAGAGATCAGTATCGGCCGAAGATTCGGGCGTCGGTGTTGGAGCAACGGTCTCAGCCGTGGCAGGTTTAGGTAACGGTTTTTCCGCTCCCTCACTGCCGGCGGGTGTTGCACCTTGCTGATTACCCTGCATTCCTCCCATTAAACCTGCCATAAGCATCGGTAAGGCGGATTGCATCGCTTGGCCGATGCCAGCGAGGCCGCCGCCACCGCCGCCACCGCCGCCGCCTCCTCCGCCACCACCGCCACCAGGACAGCCGCCGCCACCGCCGTTCTCATCGGAGCCTTCCTCTTTTTGCTCCTCGTCATTTTTCTCCTGATTTTGGTGCTGACCAGGTTTTGCCGGAGAGGAGCCAGGTGAGGAGGGATTCGGAGATGTGGGTGCTTTAGGTCGGCTCGGAGAAAATTGAGGTGGCCTCACATTAGGACATCTTCCGTTCGGGCATGAACTTGGCGGTATCGCCACAGCGGCGGTACATTGTAGCACCACGCTCGCGAGCACTACGCTCGCCACGCATATTATCTTCAATCGGCGTCGCAAATTCATACCTCCCTCCCCAAAAAGGTACTTGTATCGAGGTTATGCGTAGGTAGCGTACGACTGTGACATACGTGGATGTTTTTTTGTGAGAGAACCGCCCTCGGAACGATAGGTTACCTATTCTTTTGGGTGTGGGCGGTAATGAACTAGTCCGCTCCTGCCATGAGGGGATACGGCAATCTGACGGGGTGTGTGCCGACTGAAGAGCGATGGACCTACAGCCTCGCGACTCTAAGCGCGCCCTCGTACTCCGTATGAATGATTCCTAGAGCGTGTCGCATTACCTCGGGAGAAAGGTTTGATCTCGTAATAGCTGGACCGACCTCCTGAAGGAGAAGATCCTCCCACGAGACCTGGTTCCTGATGCCGCGCTCAAGAGCGAATCGTAGGTCGACCTGAGTATCCATCGAGAGAAAGGCTTGAAGTTTCAGGCGCACCGTGTCGACGCAGAGCTCGGTGTAGTGAGGGAGGAGGTTATCTCTCCAATACTTGAGGCACTCCCTCGCGATGGTGTCCCTATCATCGCTCGCGTAAATGCATTCAGCTACCAGGTCGTTTACCTCCCCCAGTAACTTTTCGACATCGCTCACGCATTCGGGGTGCGTCAGAAGTCGGTCAAGCAGGTGATGGCGGAGCGCTACAAGGTCTGTGTCTGGTGAGCTCTCAGTCTCTCTCAGATCCAATCTCATGTAGCGACCGAGCACTTCGTTGATGCCCGTGAGGTCTGGAGGGGCTGGCGTTGAGGCGTCACGGAAGGAATAGACAGGTTCTGAATTGGCCATGGAGTTCAGGAGGGGGATAAAGCTGTGTGTCCAAGCCGCCAAACGAGACGCAGAGGCTCATCCGGCGAGGCAGATGGTATCGTACCGTTATGGAGTAGGGTAATCAAAGGCGCTCATGACTAGTAAGTACTGATAGCGGTAGGTTCCGACAGCGCGGAATGCTTTTAGTGCTCGAAAAATGGACAGCGTGAATTCGATGGAGTTGGCCCACTACAAGACTCGCGCCATGAGAATGTACCGTACGCGAAACAACGGGGACGTTCGAAAATATTCACACGGACCGACTCATTGAGACCGCAGAGGAGCCGTGTCTCCTGGGAGAGGTGCGAGCATCTCCGGTGATTTGACCGAGATCGAGGAGGGTAGAACCCTGTATTCGGGTGACGCAAATAGGTGGGGAAGGTATTGTTACAAGTGGCCGTAGTGATGTGAAGTTGCGAATACCTGTTTGTTAATTCGGGAGAGCTGAATGCTTTTCATGTTTCTCAGTTTGTGTGGCGCGATATCGCTCGTCGCATATCACTTTTTCTCGATAAGCCCGTGGGGGCAAGGCATCCGTCACCTACAACAGACCAGCCCCATGTCGTCATGGGTGATAGGTTGGTCTGTGTTTCTGCTGTTCTGCACCAGTGCAGGCCTCAATCGGCGTTGGGAACGCGTCAAGGCATCATATGTGGCCGTGTTCTCGGTCGGCATGGCCATCATGTTCTACTACGTGCGAAGCAACATGCTCAATTCAGACGGGTTTGGCTTTGCGGAAAAGTTTGGCATCGACATTCCGGTCCGTGGAGCTCACGTAACTCACGATGAGATCTTGGAGTTGTTCCTGCATTCCCGTTTCTACTTTTACGCGAACTATTTTCTAAATTGGTCGGTGATTAGGTCCTACCAGGTTCTCAGTTGCCTCGCTGGATTTCTATTTTCTCTCTGCCTCTTTCAATTCTGCCGACGAAACGTCCCGTTTGGGCTATGGGCGGCTGTCCTGGTCATGAGCTCCGGTTTTATGCAGCTCTATTTCGGCGATGTGGAGAACTATTCCTATGTGACTTTGTTTTTGCTTCTGTACTGGATTACGGGTGTTGAATTCCTGAAAAACAAAGAGAGAAGTCTCGCGCTGCCCTGTTTTATGTGGTCTGTGGGCGTCATGTTTCATCTCCTGGCCGGGTTCTATGGTCTCAGTCTTCTAGCGCTCTTTTGGGAAGGGATCAGGCGTAGAAATGTCCGCGACCTTATTTTTTCAGCAGTGGTGCTCGTAGCGGTTCCTAGTTTGGTCCTTCTCTATTTCCATTACCACGGACTGCCATTCTCATTATTGTTTTCTAACAGCCACGCATTCGCGCAAGGAGGATCGCACGCGCGATATCTCTCCATCTTCAATGAGGGGCTGGCGTATTACGCCGAGCTCGCTGTGATGTTTTTGATTCTAGCGCCGATGACCTTGTGGATTCCCATCGTCGTAAAGGAATATCGGCGTTTTGATGTGCTCGATATGTTTATGGGGCTCTCTGTTGTATGCGGGCTTGCGTTCGTGACTCTATGGAGAGCCCAGCTTGGTATCCTTCAGGACTGGAATCTTTTCGCTCACGCCGCGATACCGTTGAGTTTGTGGATCGTCATCAGGTTTCCGTATGAAAGATACTTGGGAAGCGGATGGAATCTTCGGTATCTGGTGACGTGCGCGCTGTGTATCTTGCAAGTGGTGCTCGGCTTTACCTGGATTCTATTCAATCATTACGGCCGAGCGCCTCTGTAGAGATACCCTCCATTCTTGTGGACTGGCCGACATCATCAATCAGCAGCGACCTATCCGCTGATAAGGTAAACCCGCACGCCTCGGCCTTGTGACATATCATGCCGAAATTTCGCACAGGGGCGGAGAGCGGCAAGCTTGTGTCTGGTAGCGCCGCAACGGCTATCCGTGCGATTCCAAGTCGTCGGACGTGGTCAAACGCGCGCTCTAAGAGGCGACTAGGCCACTTTTGATACCGTGTGCAGAGAGAGCTCCCCGGTTCTTTAAGAAGCGCCGCGACAGTGGGATCTGAGACCTTTGCCGATGATTGAAGCTGCGTGATTTGAGCGATCTGATTGATAGGATCGTGAACGAGCTCAAGAGCTCCCACGGAGCCGGGATAGAGGTCCGCGGGGCCAGCCCTGTATGAGAATGCCCCCGCTCGGTAGTAGGTGACGCTGTCCTCTGGAGTTGGAAGATACACCAGTGTGAAGGTGGGAATCCCCAGGAAGCTTTGCTCCTTTCCAGCGTTGTATCGGGTTGCTACGGCGATAAGCCCCTTTGGCGAGCCAGTTGAGTCGTGGAGGGATTCGAGCATCGAGATCTCTCGGTAGACGCCCGTTGGATATCGGCCGACTATCATGGGACGCCCTTCGTGGAGGGCGATAACCGATTGGCGAATTTCCTCCTGCATGGAGGGGAGCGAGCGATTCTCTGGAGTCTGAAAATCACTACCCAAGACGTATGGAGTCCTCAGAGCTCCGATGGTACGCGAGGTGAGGTCGTCACCAGTCGAGCGTAAGGGGGGCAAGAAATTTTCAGCGAGCCGGGGGGATTGACGCATGCCCTCTAGGGTATGCGGGTCGCGGCACATAGTCATCCCTGAGTTGGACTGGTGCAGATAGAAGCGAACACGTTCCTACTAAGTTTCCTGCTCTCAGGCCTCAGTATGAGTTGATATCCCAATAAGAAGAGCGGCAAAGCGCGGAGGAAAAAGCCCTCCTCCGCTCTCGCCGCTCTCTTTGTGAGGACGCGTCTTAGCCTACTGCGCCGCAATCAACGATGGATCGATCTCGATTTGAGAGCGGCTCTTGAGCAGCTCAAGGGTTGAGGTGATCATGTTATTCGCGACCTCCTGAGTCGCTTGCGAGCGATACTTCGTCAGCTCGGCGGCGTTCTTTGGATCGGTAAGGTTCGGAGCTTTGATCTCCTCAACTTTCAGAAGTGTGAACTCCTTCGCGCCAGGGAACACCCGCCCGACAACCTCCTGAGGTTTCTCTGTCGCGAGTACCGCAGAGCGCATCTGAGCGGTCATTGTTGGAAACGCATCGGAAGATGGTTGCTCTCGCGATATCTCGAACGGACCTACAACTTTCGCCGCGCGGGTTTGAGCCTCGGAAGCGAAGGTCGCCGGATTAGCTTGAGCCGCTTTAAGGATCTCGTTGGCCCGTGTCTCGGCGAGCTTTCGAGCCTCATCACCCTTAACCGCTGCAACCACTTGCTCCTTCAATTCCTCGAACGGAGGTGTTGTTGGCTCCTTAAATTCCTTAACTTGGAGGAGCACTATCGTGTCTCCAAGCTCAATCAGCGTCGGTTGAAGTCGCTCTGAGGTTGGAAGCATGAAGACGTTCTGCGTAAGTCCGGCGAGTGTGGGCTGGGGATCCTTGTTCTGGGACAAGTATCCGTCCGTCTCCTTGAGTGTGGAGCCCGCTGGAAGCGCGTCCGCGAGGGGTTTGCCGTCCTTCTTTGTTTGAAGGATAACCTCGCGACCTCGATTCGCCGCGTAGGCAGGCGCCTCTCGAGAACGGAGCTCCTTCTCGATCTCACCGCGAACCTCATCGAGAGGACGTGTTTGAGCTGTCTTCTTCTCCTCGACCTTAATAATCTCGAAACCGTAGTCGGTCTCTATCAGGTCAGACACCCCTCCAGCGGAGGTCTTCGCGATCGCTTGATCGAACGCCTCGCCCTTGTCTCCCTTCTTGAGCCATCCGAGGTCTCCTCCGGTGAACTTGGTAGGGAGGTCGTCGGAATACTTGGTCACGAGGTCCTCGAACTTCGCTCCAGAGACAGCTTCATTGCGAGCGGCGGTCGCCTTTTCACGAACGGCGGCCATCTTTTTGGGATCGCTCTCTTTTGGATAGAGAAGCTTGATGGCGCGAACCTTTGTTTGCTCAGGGAGTTGGTACTTCGAGCTGTTCTCGGAGTAGTAGAACTCAACATCTTGAGGGGTGACACTCACCTCTTTTTCGAAGTCGGTGGGATCGAGCACTACGTAGGCGTAGCTCACCTGAGCTGGCTTTTCGTACTCAGTGGCGTGACTCTCGTAGTGCTTCTTGAGATCAATCTCTGATGGCGCTGGCGCGCTCGCTGGATCGACTGGAACTGTCACAGCGACTACCGAGTACTTGGTTTTTTGCCGCTTTAAAAGATTCTCAGCGTCCTTTGCGGAGGGTACCGCCGCGTCGCGTAAGATATTCACGAGGGTTGTACGGGCGATCTCATCTTTGATCTCACGCTCAAACTCTGGCGCGGACATGCCGATACTTTGGAGGAGGTTGCGGTAGGTAGCGGCCGAGAACGCGCTCTCCCCGTTCTCTCCCTTGAAGAAATTGGTGAGGAGATACTGTCGCACCGCCTCATCGGACGCGGTGAAGCCCTGTTTCTCTGCCTCTTGGTCGAGAATGGTGCGGTCAACAAGGGTATCGATAGCTTGTTGGCGGATGTTTAAATTCAAAGAGCCTGCGAACTTCGCGTACTGCTCGCCGAACATCTGTCGATATCGGGATTCGACGCTCCGCTCGGAGCGAGCGATGTCCTCGGCGGTGAGCTTCTGTCCGTTCACCTCTCCAGCGGCCCGGTCCTTTGAGGCGCCACCATGAAGGATGTCGAGGCCGACACCGCTGACCGCGAAGCACGCGGCGATGAAAAGAAACACGATGCCGACGAACTGCTGATTGCGGTGGATAAACTTAATCATGAAACGCACTCCTGAGAGTAAACGGTGGCCTTATCAGGCTCCGGCAGGCGGCTCGGAGCACGGTACCCACGCGACATGTTCCCGAATCGCTTTCAGAACACCGATACAGTCCTGAACTTGAGAGGGGGTCGTGAGCACGCATACTACAGTGCCTTCCTTATCTAGTGTTCGCACGGTGCCAACACCATCGTAGAGCTCAAAAAACACTGTAATTAGTACTACGTGGCTACGTGGAACCTCAAGATAAAAGGCTACCGTATCGGTATCTATTGCGACAGGAATAGGTTCTAGTTGGTCGACCATACGGTTAGAAAAAAAGCGCTCCGAGCCGATCCCTTTGCCGTGAGCTCGGGGACCGCTCGGAGCGCGATATCGTGGGTGCTACGCCCCCTTTCGAGCGGCAGCCTCCTGACGGATGAGGTCGTTCACCTTCTTGGGGTTCGCCGATCCGCCGGTCGCTTTCATGACCTGGCCTACAAAGAAGCCGTGAAGCCGGTCATTTCCTCCGAGGTAGCCAGCGAGCTGTCCCGGATTAGCGTCGAACTCCTTGCGAATGACCGCCAGGATGTCGTCGTCGTTACTGAGCTGCTTAAGCCCCTTCTCGTTGACGATAACTCCAGGGGCCTTGCCGGTCTCGAACATCTCCTCGAACACCGCTTTCGCCATCTTTCCGGAGATAACATCGTCCTCAACGAGCTTAATGAGCTCGCCAAGTCCCTTGGCGGTAACCGGTGACTGCTCGATCTCCAGTCCGGCCTTGTTGAGGGCGCCGAAGAACTCTGAGGTTACCCAGTTGCACGCGGCTTTCGCGTTGCCGCCCGTCGCCACTACCTCGTGATAGAACTCAACGAAGGCGCGCTCGGAGGTGAGAACGGTCGCGTCGTAGAGCGATAGCCCGTACTCGTTCACGAGTTCGGTTGCCCACTCAGATGGAAGGCGGGGGAGACGACCCTTCACCTCTTGTACCCAGCTCTCTTCGACAACAACGGGCGGGAGGTCTGGATCTGGGAAGTAGCGGTAGTCCGCCGACTCCTCCTTCGATCGCATCGGACGGGTTGAGCCGTTCTCGCTATCGAAGAGCAGCGTCTGTTGAATGACCTGGTTCCCCGCTTTAAGGATCGCGGTTTGACGAGCGATCTCGTACTCAAGGGCGCGCTCGACGAACTTAAAGGAGTTAAGGTTCTTGATCTCGGTTCGAGTTCCGAACTTGAGCTCTCCGACGGGACGAAGCGAGATGTTCGCGTCACATCGAAGGCTTCCTTCCTCCATATTTCCATCGCTGACGCCGAGGTAGCGCACCAGTTGGCGAATAGCACGAAGATACGCGGCGGCCTCAGCGGGTGAGTGGATCTCAGGCTCTGACACAACTTCAAGGAGAGGGACGCCAGCTCGGTTAAGGTCAACGAGTGATGAAGCGGTGCGAGAATCGTGGACGTTCTTTCCAGCGTCCTCCTCCATGTGGATGCGCTTCAATCCCACAGTGCGCTTCGTTCCATCCATATAGAAATCAACGTGCCCACGCTCACAGATCGGCTCGTCGAACTGCGAGATCTGATATCCCTTCGGAAGGTCAGGGTAGAAGTAGTGCTTACGCGCGAATCGATTGAAGCGACGGATCTCGCAATGGGTAGCGAGTCCCATCATGATGGCGTACTCAACAACCTTCTTGTTCCCGACAGGCAACGCCCCGGGGAGTCCGAGGGTTACAGGGTCGATATACTCGTTAGGCTCGCCGCCGTAGGCGGCGGACGCGTTGCAGAAGATCTTCGACTTAGTCGAGAGTTGAACGTGAACTTCAAGTCCGATGACGGTTTCAAATTCCATGGTGAATCTCCGTAGTTTCCTTTAGCGCGCTGTCGTTGGGCGTTTAGTGTGCCAATCCGTGGCGCTTTCGTAGGCAGATGCCGTCTTGAAGAGGGTCTCCTCATCCCACGGCTTGCCGATGAGCTGGAGCCCGATCGGAAGTCCCGACGAGGTGAATCCGCATGGAACGCTCATTCCTGGGAGTCCCGCTAGGTTCACTGGGATGGTGAAGATATCGTTCAGGTACATCTGAAGAGGATCGCTAATCTTAGCTCCGATCTTGAATGGCGCGTTTGGCGCCGTTGGAGCGACGATCAGATCACACTTGTGAGCGAACGCCTCTTGGAAATCTTTCGCGATGAGCGATCGGACCTTTTGAGCTTTGAGGTAGTAGGCGTCGTAGTATCCAGTTGAGAGCACGTACGCGCCAACCATGATACGACGCTGAACCTCACGACCGAATCCTTCGCTCCGCGATTTAGCGTAGAGGGTCTTAAGGTCGTAGTTGCCCTTGGCTCGGTGTCCGTAGCGGATACCATCGTATCGCGCGAGATTGGAGGAGGCCTCAGCGGGCGCGAGGATGTAGTACACAGCGACGGCGGCGTCGGTATGTGGGAGCGAGATCTCAACAGGTATGGCTCCGAGTCCCTCAAGGGTCGCGATCGCCTTCTTGAGCGCCGCGTCGATCTCTCCATCGACCGCTGACACGAAGTATTCCTTCGGAAGACCGATGCGGAGACCTTTGATGCTTTGGCCGAGGGCCTTCGTGAAATCGGGAACCTCGCGGTGCGCTGAGGTCGCGTCGTTTGGATCTTGACCGCAAATCGCCTGCGTAACGAGCGCGCAATCGTTGACGTTTCGCGCGAATCCACCGACTTGATCGAGCGAAGACGCGTATGCGATGACGCCGTAACGACTCACACGACCGTAGGTTGGTTTAAGACCGACGATTCCGCAGAAGGAAGCTGGTTGTCGAATTGATCCGCCGGTGTCGGTACCGAGCGTGATTGGACAGATGCCAGCGGCGACGGCCGCGGCGGAGCCTCCGCTCGATCCACCAGGAACGTATTCAGGGTTCCAAGGATTCTTCACAGGACCGAACGCCGAGTTCTCATTCGAAGAGCCCATCGCGAACTCGTCCATGTTGAGCTTCCCGATCGACACGGTTCCCGCGGTTTTGAGCTTTCGCACGACGGTTGCGTCGTATGGCGGGATGAAGTTCTCAAGGATCTTGCTCGACGCGGTGGTGCGAACACCCTTGGTGCAGATCACGTCCTTGATGCCGACCGGAATTCCGAGCAGCGGGGCTGACTTTCCTTGCGCGAGAAGCGTGTCAATCTGAGCCGCTTCTTGCAGCGCGTTCTCAGCCGAGATGAGGTTGAAGCAATTAAGCCCAGAGTAGCTGTCTGCTTTGTCCAAGCTCGCCTTAACCAACTCGGTGCAGGAGAACTGCTTCGAGTCGAGCCCAGCGCGCATGTCGGAGATGGTGAGGGATGCGATGTCTGACATAAATCTTGATTACTCAACGATAAGTGGAACGCGGATGAATGTGCCGGATGAATCAGGGGCGTTCTGAAGGAGCGCTTGCGTGTCGAGCATCGGCTGCGGAGGGATGGTCGGATCTCCGAGCGGTGTCGCGTCAGGAACGCTGCCGGCCTCAAGCATCTTGTCCTCTCGAAGGACGTTGGTTGATCCGTGTACGTGACTCATCGCCTCGGCGCCGGTTGTGTCTACTTCATCCAGACGCTGCACATACCCAATGATAGAATTTAGGTGTCCAGTAACGATAGGGGTGAGGGCCGGATCCAGCTCTAAGCGAGCAAGATTGGCGAGCTTCTGTACCTCATCTTCGGAAATCATAAAAACTAATGTCCTTAGGTGGTTAATTGATGGGCCTTCCACCGATTTAGGCAGGTAAAATAAAGCACCTTTGTCCCTGGGAATCAATGTCAGGTTCGGTATTCATGCTCGGGTTCCTGATAGGGCTCGCAAGGAGGGGGAGGGGGTGGTGTTGCGAGGGGAACATAGCGCGATGGCGGCTAAAACCGGTTCATATGACTACGATCTCCTGGTCCTCGGGAGCGGTCCGGCGGGACAGCGAGCGGCGGTCCAGGCCTCCAAAATCAGAAAGAGGGTCGCGATCGTCGACCAACGGGAGGTAGTGGGCGGGGTATGCGTCAATGTGGGGACCATCCCGAGTAAAACCTTCAAGGAGGCGGTGGTATTCCTCTCGGGGTATCGGCAGCGCGCGATCTACGGCATGGGGTACCGGGTAAAGGGCGATGTGACGATGTCCGACCTCACCTTCCGGTGTAATTGGACGATGGAAGCGGAGATTGAGACGATCAAGCACCAGCTTCAGCGAAACCACATCGACATCCTGCACGGGCATGCTCGCTTCATTGATCCGAACACGATCGAGATCTCCTCGCTAGCGTCCTCAAGCGTCGTTACACGGTCCGCTGAAAAGTTTGTGATAGCGGTCGGGGCTCAGCCCTTCCGTCCCCCGAATGTCGAATTCAATCAAACCACCATTTTTGATAGCGATAACATCCTCTCGCTGAAGGAGCTGCCGCGAGAGCTCACCGTTGTTGGTGGTGGTGTGATCGGTACTGAATACGCGTCGATGTTCGCGGCTCTCGGTGTGAGTGTGACGATAGTGGACGCGCGTAAGCGACTCCTCGGCTTCATAGATGGGGAGATTATCGAGTGCCTGCAATACCAGATGCGCTCCATGGGAACCCAACTCCGTTTGGGTGAAGAGGTTGAGAGTTGCACCTGCCGAAATGACGGACAGGTGGTAACCGTTCTGAAAAGTGGCAAGGTACTGGTATCGGATTGCGTTTTGTATTCGGCAGGACGCTCAAGCGCGACGAAGGACCTTGGTCTTGAGAATATCGGGTTAACCGTCGGAGAGCGGGGAAAGCTTGAGGTGAACGATCAGTATCAAACCTCCGTGCCGCACGTATACGCGGCGGGTGATGTGATAGGGTTTCCAGCCCTCGCCTCCACCGCAGCCCGTCAGGGAAGACTTGCGGCGTGTCACGCGTTCGGAATCGATGAACACATTATGAAGATACCGCTCCCCTACGGGATCTATTCGATACCTGAGATCTCGTACGTGGGACAGTCAGAGGAGGAGCTCACGGAGAAGGGCGTTCCCTATGAAACAGGGATAGCCCGCTACCGCGAGATCGCGCGGGGACAATTACTTGGAGATGAGAACGGGATGCTCAAGGTGCTCTTCCACCGAGGAACGGGCGAGGTGCTCGGTGTTCACATCATCGGTGAATACGCGACGGAGCTTATCCATATCGGCCAGGCGGTGATGGGCCTCAACGGCGGTCTGACCTACCTCAAGGACGCGGTGTTCAACTATCCGACCCTCGCCGAATGTTACAAGGTGGCGGCGTTGGATGGGATGAATAAGTTGAGGGCGTAGGGTTACGAACCCGTGACCCGGGAGGGCGGTCATTCCTGACCGCCGCGTTGCGTCATGCGGAAGTCATTTGTGATACGGGATATTTCGGCGACCAGGATCCGCCTTCGCTAGGCTACGGCGGACAAGCTGGTCGCCCTCCCAGGCCCTGGGTCCGTAAAAAACACCTGTCCGAATCTGTCCCCATATGGCCGCATTCGAGTATACCCCATTTTGAATTGGGTGTGAGGTGTTACAACCGGCGCTCGTAACTCTTTTGAGAGGAGCGAGCATGGCAGCGGACACACCACGTGGCGAAAGCGAATTGGCTATCTTCAGCCGTTTTTCCCGAGCCTTTAGCCACGTCGTTCGGGGCGATCTCTCCGTTATAACCAATGAGGTGTCTTATCTCGCGACCACTATGACGTGTGAGGAGCTGGGGCGCGTCCGCAACCGATGCTCGCAGATAGCCGCCACGGTCTCAAAGATTGCTGGTTTAAGAAATGAGATAGCACCCACGCCCCTGGGCGCTGATGAAGCCGCGGGCATCTTTGGGGCGCGGCTTAGCTCTTCAAGCTCTGAGATGGTCTTGTTAGACCGAGTGAAGATTGAGCGTCTCTCCTCCATCGTTCGTCAGATGTTCGCTGACGCTGACACTCCGTGGATAGCTGAGTGGTCATCCGAATACGGTCTCACCCTTTCCATACGAATCCCCAAGTCTCCCGGCCCAATCCGACGATACGCCTCGTGGAGTAGTTTCGCCGCTGGAGAGCTGGGTGAGCGCGCGGTAATTGACGCCGTTGTGGCGGACCTCATCATGAGGGCTCACGAGTGGCGTCTGAGCGTTGAGCTTGAGGAGCGCCTGATTACCTGCCGTATATATATTCCTCCCATGACGGTCGTTCAGGGCGAGCGTCAATGCGCGTGATCTCTCGATATGTGTGACGTTCTTCTTATCGATGACGATTGTGAGCTCCTGAACAGCTTGGCTCGAGCGCTCTCTCCCCGAATCGCTCCGCTAAGGGTTGGGGGTGCGTCGAGTGTTGATGGAGCTCTCGCGCTTTTTCGACGACATCGTCCCCGTGTTGTTGTTGTGGATCTCTGTCTCGATGAAAAACAAGGTGCTGAGAGTGGATTCCAACTTATAGCACACCTTCGATCGCTCGATGAATCGAGCCGAATTATCGTCGTAACGGGGCACGGCTCGCTCTCTCACGGTGTACGAGCGTTACGGCTGGGGGCGGCGAGCTTCGTTGAGAAGCCGGCGGATCCGGAGTCCCTCGCGCCGATTATCGTCGATGCCGCGCAGCACGCCGCGCTTCGTCGAGAATTTGATAGGTTGCCCCAAACATATGGTCCTTCGCCACTGGCGCAGTTAATAGGACGGAGTGACGCTATCAAGTCGCTCCGCGATCGCATCTCCTTCATCGCGACGCTGCCTCAGCCGGTGCTCATCTTGGGCGAGACCGGAACGGGCAAGGGATTGTGCGCCAGACTTATCCATGAGTGTTCCCCTCGGCGACCTCGGCGTTTTGTGCATGCTCAACCGAATTTTGGGGGAGGGGACCTCGCACAGAATGAGCTTTTTGGACACATAAAGGGCGCGTTCACTGGAGCAGTTGATTCCCGCGCCGGTCTTGCGGTTGAGGCGCATGAGGGAACGCTCTTTCTTGATGAGCTTGATGAGTTCTCGCATGAGATCCAGGTGCGACTCCTGGATCTGATTCAAGAGCGACGGGTTCGTCCGGTTGGTTCCGATTCTTTTCGGAGCGTCGATTGTCGATTCCTCGCCGCGATGAATCGTCCACTCGACGAGGCTCTTGCGGGGAACAGGATCCGCCGCGACCTGTATCACCGTGTGGCGCACAACGTGGTTCATCTTCCGCCCCTTCGAGAACGGCCAGAGGATATCCCCGATCTGTGTGAGGCAATGTTAGGTTCGATGCGCGCACGAGAGTTGGTCCGTGTGTTTGAGGTCGAGAGCGATGTCCTGGATTCCTTCACGGCGCGGCGGTGGCCTGGCAACATACGAGAGTTGCAAGGGGTGTTAGAGAACGCGGCATATCACGCGCACTACCACGGCCGAAGCGCTATTTCGCGTGAGGATCTGCCATCTACGTCCGGTACCTTGGCCTCCGAAGAGCGCCTCTCGTTTCACGAGCGAACTGAGCGATTCAAGCGACACCTCGTCGAGGAGGCGCTTGCCCTATGCGACGGGAGTCAGGTACGAGCGGCGCGCATGTTGGGCCTCGATAGGGGCACGTTGAGACGGATTGTCGCTCGGTCAACTCTCTCCTCATGAGGGAGGTGTACCTCTACCGCGTCCATGTACTATAACCTCCAGCATGGAGCGCATGAAGGTCGCGTTCCCTAGAGGTGTCAGGTGAAGTGGTTCCTAGAGCTCATAGCGTACTGTTTAGTTCGAATCACGGTGGGGGCGTTGAGCGTGTTGTCGCAGTCCGCCCGTGTTGCTCTCTTTGGTGGAATCTTTCGGCTCGCCTTCGTGGTTATTCCCCGATTGCGACGAACGATCGACCAGAACCTTCGCATCGCTTTTCCTGATAAAGACGACACGTGGCGGAAAGATATCCGGAGAAAAAACGCCACAGAGATGGCCAGGCTCCTCGCGGATACCGTGCGTCTGCCATCTCTCACGCCTGAATGGGGAGAGTCGCACGTTGAGATTCCAGCCCTCGAGGCGTATCGCCAACGTTTACAAGAGCACCCCTCCCGGGGGCTCCTTATCGCTACCGGACATCTCGGCAGCTTTGAGTTGCTTGGGCACGCGATAGGGCTTCGCGGATTTCCGCTCGCGGCGGTGGCGCGCAAATTTCAGTCCCGCCGCTTCGATCGTTGGTGGACAGGTCTTCGGGAAGCGCGAGGTAACAAGATTATTGATCGGCGCGGCGCGTTCAAAGAGGTCGTGAGCTGTATCTCCTCGGGGATGTCAGCCGCTATTCTGTTTGATCAGAATGTGACCCGCAACCACGCCGTCTTTGTTGATTGGTTCGGTGTTCCGGCGGCTACGACGCGCTCGGTGGCTCTTGCGGCGCTGCGAACAGGAGCGCCTATTTTTGTAGCCTCTATTCGATATTGTGGCGATGATCGATATTACGTTGACGCCGCTGAGTGTGATTACGGTGATGTGCTTCTCGATGAGAAGATGTCCTCTGACGAGAAGGTCCTCGTCATTACACGGCGACTAGCGGATATGTATTGTGAGATGATCCGAAAATTTCCCGAAGGTTGGTTTTGGATGCATCGTCGGTGGAAAACGAGGCCTGATCCAAAGGGAGCGAGTATTTATTCGTAGCTGTTACACCTTTCCGTTAGTCTTCTTTGACCTTTTCTTCTTCTTTACCAACTCAAGGTCGAGATACGAGGCCAGGCTTTCCGCGGTTTTCAACTTGATATCGCGCTCGCCGTTCATAAACCGTCGGAGAACGGCATGATCAATCTGTGCTCCACGCGCGATGGCGTAGCGAGACTGCTTTGAGTTTAAGATCGCGGTTTTGAGACTTTCTGTAAGGGTCATATGGGGGGGGGCTCCTAGGGCCTACTTTCTGAATCTTAGGATGGAAAGATAAACGATGGACAAATCGCCCAAAAGTTGGTCGGTTGACCCATATCGCACCGGTTTTACGGCCTATATGACGCTCGTGAGGGGAGAAGTCTGTTGGAACAGGGGTCGCTTAGAGCTTCAGGAACAGCTCGTGCAGAGAGGGATCGTTCCCGAGTTCTACGTGAAATGAGCATGCCCAGGTTTTCCCGTGGGCAAAGAATACCGGCTGGTCTTCGAGCGTCGCGAGTACCTGTGCTGACTCGATACCCTCAGATGGGGGAAGGCGGGTCAGCAGCGGAGCCCTAATAAACTGAGCCTCGATCGGATTTGTGAGTCCCGCTATGGACAATGGCACGGTAAATGAATCGAGCTGCGAGCCGTAAAAATTCCTGTGCGCCGCGATATTAATCAGGTTTAAAGATTGTTGCGTGGGGTTGGATACTGTCTTTGCGACTAAGATGGCTCCGGCGCAAATTCCCCATACTGGCTTTGTCCTAGCGAACTCCTGTATCGCGGGGATGAGGTCGTACAACTTGAGAAAACGCAGCATGGTGGTGCTCTCTCCGCCTGGAAGGATTAATCGCTCCACGGAGTTGAGATCTTCTTTTGTTCGAACTCGGACCGGATGGGCTCCTAAGACGCGGAGCATCTTCTCGTGCGGCTCAATGCATCCCTGGAATCCTAGGATACCGACACGATCGGCCACGGCACTACCATCCTCGATTCGCGAGTAGCGCCTCGGGCGCTATCTTGCTGATCTCAAGACCTCTCATCGCCTCGCCAAGTCCACGCGAAACCTCAAGCAGCTTCTTCGGCTCGTTATAGAAGCAGGTGGCTTGCACAACGGCCTTAGCGAGAAGGGGTGGGTTCTCAGACTTGAAAATACCTGAGCCAACGAAGACCGTTTCAGCTCCAAGTTGACGGCAGAGTGCCGCGTCCGCTGGTGTGGCTACACCACCGGCGGCGAAGTTAGGTACTGGAAGATGCCCGAGCTCTCGCACTTGATTCAACAGGGCGAGGGGAACTCGATAGTGTTCAGCGCGCTCCGCCATTCTCTCCGGAGAAAGTGTCTTGAGTTCGTCAATATTACGACGGACCTCTCGAAGGTGACGAACAGCTTCGATGATGTTACCGGTGCCAGCTTCACCTTTGGTTCGGATAAGAGCCGCGCCCTCATGTACTCGACGAAGAGCCTCTCCGAGATCGGTAGCTCCGCATACGAAAGGGGTTTTGAAGAGGTGTTTATCGACGTGAAGGAATGGATCGGCTGGGGTGAGAACCTCCGATTCATCGATGAAGTCGATCCCGATCGCCTCGAGGATTTGCGCTTCGGCGAGGTGTCCGATTCGAATCTTGGCCATGACAGGGATGCTCACCGCCGCTTTGATCTCTTCGATCATTTTGGGGTCGCTCATGCGAGCGACTCCACCGTCGCGGCGGATGTCAAATGGAACGCGCTCAAGAGCCATAACCGCGACCGCTCCGGCGTCCTCAGCGACGCGAGCTTGCTCAACATCGATGACGTCCATGATCACGCCGTTACATAACATCTTGGCGAGGCCAACTTTGATTTCAAATGGATCGGAGGAGGTGCCGTTTTTTGGGCTCATGGCTGCTCACGTTAATCAGAACAAACTGTTGTCGCACACATGTGTCAGCTTAAAACCTTTGAGGGTTTCAAGCCCTTGAGGGTCTCAAGCCCCTTGAAGGTCTTAAGACTGGACAATCACTTTCGTCGTATTCTCAAGGTCTTGATTCTAGCAAAGTAACGAGAGGAATTGCCAGCGAGGGGAAGTCAGAAAAAGGTGGTGACCCCAAGGGGACTCGAACCCCTGTTTGCGGCGTGAGAGGCCACCGTCCTAACCACTAGACGATGGGGCCACACTTTTCTTAACTCCCGGGAGGCTAGCATGGCTTGGAATCCGTTTCAACTTTACGGGGGCTGCGGAGGGCAATCAGTATCAGACTGGTGAAATCTCTTGATGATAGGGTAGGGTAGCCAATAACACCGAGGGGTTGGGTGCTTTTTCATAGGCTTCCTATGTATTGATGAGTCCCCTCCCGCGTGATAGTGTGGCTAGCTCAATTTCTTGGAATAGAAGTGAATATTCGCCCGTGGTGCAATGGCAGCACGTCAGGTTCTGACCCTGAAAATCGAGGTTCGAGTCCTTGCGGGCGAACCATATTTACCAGCTCCGAAGTTTGGTCTTTTCCTCGAGAGTCGTGTCGCCACGCGCTCCTGAGGGTTTCTCTTGTTGTCGCAAGCACCCTGACAGTTGGGTGCTCGATCTCCTCACCTTCGCCGAGCGCCCAGCCTGATAACGCCATCTTGATGGATGTCGCGAACGCGAACATCGGCACCTTTACCTCCGAGGATCGTACCCGTTCGAGCGCCCTGCATCATTTTCTAGTGGGGCAGCTCTCCCTCAACGACCAAGATTTCAAAACCGCGCTTGAGAATTTCTCCGCCGTGGTTGAGTTAGCCGATGAGCCAACACCGATGGTTTATTCGAAGCTCGCGGATCTCTATCTTCGCTTCGGCGAGCTTGATAAGGCGCTTCAGGCGGCTGAAACCGCGTTGCGAGAGGAACCGGCTAATCCCTCAAATCGGTTACTCTACGCGGGAGTGCTCGAGGCGCTTGGACGAGACACGGAAGCCGAACCTCAGTATAAAAAACTTATTGAAGAGTATCCCGGCAAGTTTGACGCGTATGTCCTGCTCTCTAATCTCTACGTGAAGCAGGGACGATTTCAAGATTCGCTCGATCTTCTCAAGCGGCTTGAGCGAATGGATCCCTCTGATAGCCTCGCGCACTACTACCTCGGTCGCACCTATGAGTTGATGGAGCGCTATCCTCAGGCTGAAGCAGAGTACATGCGGGTGTTCGAGAGTGATCCGACCCTTTCACGGGGTTCCGTCGAGCTTCTCCGAGTGTTGTTGAGGAATAAAAAATCTGACAAAGCGAAAGCGCTCTGTGAGCGGATGCTTCAAAAAGATCCAACGAACGCCGTTGCTCGGAAGGTGTTAGGGCACTTGATGTTGGGGGAGAGCAAGCTTGATGAGGCCTTGAAGCACCTCGTTGTGTTAGAGGGGATTGAGGCGGACGCTTCCGACACTCGCTTCAAAATAGCGCTGATACAAATGGAGAAGCGTAACTACGAGGAGGCGGTGCGACAGCTCAACCTCGTGCTCGCTACCAAGCCTGATCACACCGAGGCGCGGTACTACCTCGCTTCGATATACGCCGGAAGTGGGAAGCGAAAGGAAGCGCTCGACGAGCTCTTCATGATTCCGAAGGGCGATCCGATGTTCGTTAAGGCTCGTACCTTCGCCGCGTTTGTGTTGCGACAGGATAATGAGTTGAAGCGCGCGAGAGATGTTGTTGCCGAGGCTCGAGAGGTAGAGCCAGAGAACAAGAACCTTCTGCTCTACCAGGTGCTGATCCTGCGAGATCTCAAGGAATATAGTAAAGCGGAGTCCCTTATGCGGGAAGCTCTGACACGAGAGCCAAACGATGAGCGGCTCCTCTTTAACCTGAGCCTCGTGCTCCATGAGCGAGGCAAAGAGGAGGAGGCTCTCGCGTTGATGGAGCGAGTTGTCGAGATAAATCCGCGCAATTCCGACGCGCTCAACTATCTCGCGTATGGCCTCATTGAAAAGGGAAGCGATTTGGGACGCGCGCAGGCGTTGGCTCGCCAAGCCCTCGAGGTGAAGCCTCAAGACCCCTACTACCTCGATACCCTTGGATGGGCCCAGTTCCGAGCGGGTAACCTGGAGGAATCTGAGGCTACGCTCGCGAAGGCCGTGAGCGGAGCGGGGGATGATATCGTGGTGCTGGATCACTATATTGAGGTGCTCGTTGCTCGCAAAAAATATGACAAAGCTGTGGCACTCATGAAGGGCGTTAGCGAGCGCGCGTTGACTGAGGAGGAGTTGGAGGATGAAGACACCGCCTCCGCCTATAAGCGAATAAAAGATCGTTTAAAGAATTTGCTCCGAGAGCAGCCAGCCCTCGCCTCTGTCGAGAAGGTATCGTTTAATAAGAAGGAATCTGCTCTCGATCAGCAACAGACCTCTTTTGATCTGGAACTCCTGACCGGCGGGTTGCCGTAGGATAAAAGGGCCGCGCGCCGGAGAGTGCATATGACATCGTCCACGTTCGTAAGAGTATTTCGCGGCGCTACCTTGATGACGCTCGTATCGCTCATGGCGGGGTGTTTTCGCCCCTCATTCGAGCCAGAAGGAGCGGCGGTGTCTCCTGGGTCTTCGCGGCAACTATGCGCGGAGCTGAACTCGAAGCGAAAGCCGGTCGAATCTGTGCGGGTGCTCGCGGACGCGACGATCTCATCGATTGCGGAGCGGGCATCGTTTCGTTATGTCGTCGTCAGCAAAGAGCCCGCGAGCTTTCGGGTGGATGTGCTTCCGGTAAACGGGGCGTTCACCTTAGGCCTCTTGGTTTCGCATGATGGGCGGGCGCTCTGGCTCAACTCTCAGGAGCAAACCTATTCTGAAGATCGTGACGAACGGCGCTTAGTCGCCGAGTATCTGGGATTACGAGGGGTTTCACGTGAAACGGCTGTCGCCCTCATGACAGGATCCCTTCCGACGTTGTCGTGTTCGGATGTCACCGTGTACGAAGTCGGGGACGGTGATAAGATGATCGTGGATCAAAAGGCGCATGTGGCGTGGCGTGTGCGAGGAGTCTCCACCGAGATAGTATCGGCCCGTGTGCTCGATCCGAGGGGTGATGTGGTGGAGATGGAGGCGTCCGTCGGCGCTGTAGAGGGCAACGCTCCACGAACATTAGCGCTAGAGATCTTCTCCCCGGCGAGAGCGAGAGTCGATCTATCGCTCACCA
>JBIJBE010000061.1:0-17764 GCA_044345405.1 Bdellovibrionota bacterium | reverse complement strand
GTGAAATCCTCTCCGAGAATAGCGAAGCTCTTAATCGTCTCATAGCTCGCGAGGGTCGCGTTAGCGTCCTTCACCGCTTCATCAACGAGGGCCGTCACCGCGGGAAGGGAGTTGAGCTTCGCGTCTGAGGGGACCTCGAATCCTTGTTGCTTGAGCATCGCTCGAAGCTCTGTCTCGTTAAGGGTGAAGAGCATGACGCAGTTGGGTTTGCCATCTCCGTAGTAGAGCGCTTGTGAGATGAACGGATACCGTTTGAAGAGCCCCTCGACACTGATCGGAGCGATCTTCTTGCCCCCCGCCGTTACGACGAGCTCCTTCTTTCGATCCGTAATAGATAGGAACCCGTTCTCGTCGAGATGACCAACATCGCCGGTGTGAAACCATCCTTCGCTATCCCACGCGTCAGCCGTCGCTTGAGGGCGATGCAGGTAGCCCTGTGTGATGTTCGGCCCCCGCATTACGATCTCCCCATCCGCCGCGGCGATGCGAACCTCAACCTTCTCAAGAGCGGGACCAACGGTGCCGATCTTTCGTTTGTTCGGGAGGTTGACGTGAGTAGCCACACAGGTCTCGGTGAGGCCGTATCCCTCACAAATAACGATACCGAGCGCGTCGAAGAACTTATTCACTCCGGGGTCAAGCTTCGCGCCGCCCGAGATGCCGTGACGAAACCCTGCTCCAAAGAGCTGCGCCTTTATCTTCGCGCGAATAGGAGCGAGACCGTTGAATATCATCTGTTCAACAATGCCAAGCCGTTCTCCCTTCGTGCGCCGGTCGTAGGTTTGTTGCGCGTTTCGGATACAGAGCGCGAGGATCTTTTGCTGAAGGCTCGAACCGATCGCGCGCGCTTGAATCGCGGCTCCCATCTTCTCGAAGAGTCGGGGAACGGAGGGGAGTACGCACGCCCCCGCTTCCCGAATGTCCCTTGCGGTAGACGCGAGGTCGATCTTCGAGGTCTGATGATCGGTGATCGCGGGAAGTACGAGGTGGGCCGACGTAAGGAACCCCACGTAGTAGGCGAGCCGGGCGAATGAGTGAGCGAGTGGGAGGTAGAGGAAGAGTGACCCATTAAGGAGGAATACGCCCGCCTTTGAAACCTGCTCAACGTTTGTGAGGTGGTTGCCGTGCGTTTGAATCACGCCTTTAGGTGGTCCGGTCGTTCCCGATGTGTACACGTATGACGCGACGTGTTCACGTCCGAGATCCACGGGAACGGGTGGTGGCTCCGCGGAGAGGGTGTCGTCTTCGATAATGGAATGAACGGTTGGGATCGAGAGGGTTTGTACTCGCTCGAAGGAGATAACGTGAGGAATCGTGAGCTGTGCGTTGTGCGCCGGTACCCCTTCGTGCTCTGGGATTGGGCAGGGGGTCGATCGAAGGTGCGCTATCTTTTGAGCCTGCTCCTCATTCTCCACGAAAATTAACTCCGCCTTAGAGTCGAAGAGGATGTAGCCGGCCTCATGAGCGGGGAGGCTTTGATAGATGCTGACCGTGATCCCTCCGAGGGTCTGAATCGCGAGATCCGCAATCATCCACTCGGGGCGAGTTTGCGACATGATTGCGACGGTGGTTCCTACCCCAACGTCCAGTGAACGGAGGTAGTGCGCCAGTCGAGCGATCTTTCGAGCTGTCGTCGTGTAGGTCTCTGTATGCCATACGCGGGTGGCGTCGGCACTCGATGCTGTTGCCCACTTGTAGAGCGGCGCGTTGGGAGTCAATGCGGCTCTTCTCCAGTACGCCTCGGCGATGCTGGAGGAGGTGCTAACGTTATCGTAAAGGTGAGCTTCGTTGGCGCCCATGTTTTTCGCGAAAGATGTTCGTCGTCGGAGACGGATTAATAGGTGAAAGCCCCATGAGGAGTAGAGATCGTGACCTCGTTCTCCCCCTCTCCAGAGGTTACCCGTCCTATGACCTGGGCTGCAATCCCAAATTGCTTCGCGCATGAGATCGCCTCGTTAGCCGCTTCGGCTGGCATGCAAGCTTCAAGCCGATGCCCCATATTGAAGACCGAGTACATCTCGTTCCATGGGATATTTCCGTGCTTTTGAATGAGGGAGAAGAGGGCAGGTGTCGGAAAGAGGTTGTCCTTCACGTATCGGACGCCCCTTCCGAATCGTTTAATCTTCACCTGTCCACCGCCGGTACAGTGAATGAGGGCGTGGACGTGCTCGCGGAAGTTCGCGAGCAGCTGCTTCATGAGGGGAGCGTAGGTACGGGTCGGGGAGAGAAGCGCCTCGCCAACAGTCATGCCGAGCGACTCATGGTAGTCGGTTACAGAGAAGGGGCCACGGTAGGCTACGTCATGAGAGAGTCCAGGATCGCATACTTCGGGGTAGGCGCTCGCGAGCTGCCTGCTCAGAAGGACGTTTCGTGCGAGGGTAAGTCCGTTACTACCCATGCCGGAGTTAGGCTCGCTCTCAACGCGAGCTGTTCCTGTGGAGCTGAACCCTACGATAACATCTCCGGCCACAACGCGTGTTGTGTCCACGAGCTGGTCGCGAGGGATTCGAGATGAGAGGGTTGAGTCAACGATGAGGGTTCGCACGAGGTCCCCGACGTCGGCTGTTTCTCCACCGCTCATCCGGATCGATATCCCCTCGGACTCAAGCATCGCGACGCAATCCTTGTATCCACCGATAATCTCGGCGATCCCTTGGTCGGGAATGAGGGATCGGTTGCGTCCGATCGTGTTACTGAGGATGAGCCCCTCAAGTCCGCCGGAGCACGCGATATCATCGAGGTTCATGATAAGGCTGTCGGTCGCGAGCGACCGAAACCATTTCGTATCACCGGTTTCTTTGAAGAGGAGGTAGGAGACGATGCTCTTGGTGCCCGCGCCGTCAGCGTGAAGGAAGAACGCGTAGTTCGGATCTCCGGCGGGATCGTCAACGGGGGAGGCGAAATATCGCGCAGGGCCGGTTTCTCCGACAGCGGCAAGAACTCCCCCTTTTGCGGATGACGCTCCAAGGGCGGCGTAGGCCGAACTTTCAGGGGAGTTCTTGCTCACTCAATGCACCGCGTTACTTTTTAAGGGTCTTCACGAAGGCGATGATGTTATCGAGATCCTCAGGCTTGAGGTCAGATTGGGCTGGCATGAGCGGGCTCAATCCAACGCCGGCGCCACCCTTCTGAAGCAGCTCCTTGAACTTCGCGTCGTCGGTCGCGTACTTGTACTCAGCGGTGAGGTTGCGAGGCTTCATTCCCTCAGGGATAGTCGCCGCGACAGGTCCATCTCCAGCGCCCTTATCTCCGTGGCACATAGCGCACCGTTGAGCGTAGAGCGTTCCACCTTTCGCCGCGTCAGCCGCGAACGCCGCGCTTGAGCCGGCGAGGAGCAAGGAAACTACCGCGATAATCGTATGTTGAGTCTTCATCGGACCTCATTCAGATAAAAGATTTAAGCGCATTTTCTGCGTTGGCCTTCATCCAAGGAATCGTACAGGGCTCTTCCTTGAAAGCCGCCGCAAGTATAGACCCGTAGGCGGTGAGTTGCAAAGAAAGATGAGTCACTCTTCGAGAAGAAATATGGCGTTCCTCTGGGGAGCGTCATAGGATGGTGGTGGGACGTGGGACCATGCGGAATATACTGAAAGACATAACGGAGTTTGCTCGCTCTCGGAGCGCCGAAGGGTGGAAAACGCTGGCTCGGGAGAGGTACGATGATCTTCGTATCGCAGTTCGTGAAAACGGCGAGAAATCAGCTCTGGCCGCCTTCGGTATCGGCATTGTTGTCGTGCTGTTCTTTAAGCTCTTCCTTATCCTCGTCGCCCTCGCCGCACTCTCATTCCTTACTATTCTGTGGCTCGCTGAGTCCTAAGCCCCTCATATGGTTTAGAGATACGTGGTTCTCGTACGGCGGCTACTGAAGCTCTCAAAAAAAGCTTGGTTCTTTGCGAGGTCCTCCCGGCATCTTACCTACTAAGAAG
The DNA here is from genome assembly GCA_044345405.1 of Bdellovibrionota bacterium. GTDB lineage: Bacteria > Bdellovibrionota_C > UBA2361 > UBA2361 > OMII01 > OMII01. The sequence continues at coordinate 13,838 of JBIJBE010000061.1, read as the reverse complement.
GGGATTTAAGCCTTAGTTCGTTAAGTTACCTTAAATTCCCGTCGATCCAACATGTGACGACGTCGAGTGAGGCTGCTGTGCAGAAGAGCGCAACCCCAACTGACAAATTTATCTACATCGCTCAAGACCTCGAAACTGCGGGGCTGTTCTGGCACCCTGAGGTCGGTGACGAAGTCACGGACAGAAGTCTGAGAAATCCTGTGTCAATTCTTGTAGACCCGCAAGGATTAAGTCCCGACGAACTCCGATCGAACTTTATCTGGCTTCCGACCGTGGAGCAGATGATTCATCAATGTGAAGCGCGGCAAGCTGTTCTCTTTCACGCGGGCTTTGAGATGACTGGGAAGATATGCGGCTATAAAACCGTCATTCAAGCGCCGGTCGGACATATCGAAAGCTGCGCTGAATCGTTCAGAATATCACTCGGTCTCGCGCTTCGCGGACTATTGATGAACGACGCGACAAATACATTCAATTAACTCCGCCCCCAGAGAACGTTGGGCTAATCATCGAGGCTCCCTCAACTTGACGTGAACGTGCGCGTGCTCGTAAACGTGAACGTACCCGATAAAAACAACTTCATTGACCCAAAGCCGGGGTCCATGGGGTACGTTCACGTTCACGAGCACGTTCACGGGGAGACGTGGACTTGGTTCGATCGTTCGGAGAGCGAAAAATTTGCGCCCCTTTATCGGCGCGTTTGTTACAAAACTGAACATAAATCTTTGGCCCGAATCTCGGGGGGTTCATCGAATTTCTGACACGGATCATTCAAAAAAATAACACTCGCCTCTGTAACCTGCTGTTTTCTCGATAAATATAATCTTAAAAAGAGATGAGACGGTTCCGCATCGTCAAGAATCTAACATTGATAGTCGTGCCTGGTACGGAGATTGCCAAATCTGTGACAGTCGCGCCGCCCGAGTTGTGTGAGGGGGTGTGACGCAAGGTTGATCGTAGTACAGCAACGAGAGAGTGCAGGAGCGCCTCTCAGCAACGGCGGTATTGAACAAGGAAGGTTCTCATGATGCATCAAGCGTTTTCTGGCTCACTCGATCTCGTTTTCCCCTCAGTATCAGCCTCAGATAGAACTGAACGCCCCACACCTTTTCTTGGTATCGTAAGCGACTGCGCTGAGATGCGAAAGATATTTGGTGTTGTGGAGAAGGTGGCTAAGACCCGCTCGACCGTTCTCATTCTTGGAGAGAGCGGAACCGGTAAGGAGTTGATCGCCAGGGCGCTTCACACCCTCAGTGGTCGAAGTGGTAAATTGGTGCCGGTAAACTGCGGCGCAATCCCTGAGGAGATCCTTGAGAGTGAGTTGTTCGGACACGAGAAGGGTTCCTTCACGGGCGCCATCAGTAACCGTGTCGGACGATTCCAACTGGCCGATGGTGGAACGATCTTCCTCGATGAGATCGCCGAGATGAGCCCAAAGCTTCAGGTAAAGCTTCTGCGAGTACTTCAAGAGCGTAAGGTAGACCCCGTTGGCTCAACCCGCTCTATTGATGTCGATGTTCGAGTGGTAGCGGCTACGAACAAGGACCTCGCGGAGGAGGTGAAAGCTGGACGTTTCCGAGAGGATCTTTTCTATCGTCTTCAGGTTGTGCCCGTAAATCTGCCAGCTCTTCGTGAGCGCGGAGACGATGTTCGCCATCTCGCGCAACACTTCCTTTCGCGTCAAGCTGAGGAAACCGGTCGCCTAAATCTTGCCTTTTCTCCCAATGCCCTTGAGCTCATGGCCAGCTATCGGTGGCCAGGAAATGTGCGAGAGCTTGAGAACGTGGTTGAGCGCCTTGCTATCTTGAGCGATGGGGATGTTATCGAGGCTAGCAATCTTCCTGAGTACATCACTGAGGAAGCGGGCATGCCTCAGGCATTCGCCCTCTCGGATCTTGCCCTTCCATCCTCTGGCGTTAATTTCAATGAACTCGTTGATACGTACGAGAGTAAGTTGATCTCCTCAGCGCTTTCACAGACCAACGGTAATAAGAAAGCGGCCGCCAAGCTGTTGGGACTCAACCGTACGACCCTGGTCGAGAAGATTAAGAAGAAGGGACTCGAGAGCAAGATTGAGGTCCTCGTCGTTGGTGATGATGAGGGTGAGAAGGTAGAGAGAGGATGTAACTAATCGTCGTATCCTGTGCGGCTCTTACGGAAGAGAGATACCATGAAATCGCTTCTACGATTACCTCTAGTTTTCAGCGTCATACTGGTGCTTGTAACGCCGGCGCTCGCTTCGGCCCAGCACGCGGCGCAGGTGCAGCAACTCTCCGCGGATGGAGAGCATATGAAGGCGCTCGCCATGTATGAGCTCCTTCCTAATAAGAAGCTCATGACGGAGACTCGCATCGCCGCGGCGAAGAGCGCGTGGGCGCTTGGCTTAAACCGGCAGGCCGCCGAGGGATTCGATTCGGTTCTCCGCGATCCAACTATCTTCCAAGACATTCGTACCCGTTTGATCCTCTCTCGTGGTGTTATCGAGTATCAAGAGGAGAGGTACCAAGAAGCCGCTCTCTACGCTGAGAAGGCGATTAGCTATATGCGGGAGAGCGTTCCCCTTCGTGGGCGCGCGTATCTCCTATGGGGACAGAGCCTCCTTCGAACCGGCGCGTATGTGTCCGCTCATGAGAGATTTGAGAAGGCGCTCGGGGACGTTCAGCCCCAGGATCGCGCCGAGGCGCACTTCGCGCTCGGCTTAGTTGAGCTTAAGCTCGCCCGATACACCGACGCTCAGAAGAACCTTGAAGCCATTCCGATGGACCACGCGCGTACGCCGGTTGCTGTGCGCATGCTGGCTGGTATCGCGCTTGAGACTCAGCAGTATGACCGCGTGAAGTTCTGGATAGAGAAAGGTAAGATCGACCACCCGGAGGCATTCGTTGATAGTTGGGGTGATTACAGCTTGGTGCAAGCGGCCATCGCCCGGGGTGACCTCGACGATGCTCGCCGCATCACGGATATCGCTCAGAAGCAGTTCCCGGCCTCCGACTCTTGGATCATTCTGATGCAGGCCTCCCTGGAGGTCGCGGAGTGGAAGAAACGTGAACAGGTGAGTGTGGGGTAACTATGTTCGCGTCGAAACAAAAAGCTCCTGCGGCTAACCCGATGGCCAACCTTGTTGAGGTGATGGAACGTTTCAACGAGAGTAGCTCCAAATTAGAGCTTCGTCATACGGCGCTCATGCAGGAGGTAGAGGACCTACGGGAACAGCTTCGCGCGAAAGACGAGGAGATTAAGCGCTCAGAGCGTTTGTCGGTGCTCGGTGAAACCGCGGCGGCGCTCGCGCACGAAGTTCGAAATCCCCTCGGGGCTATCTCACTCTTTGTGTCGATGCTGAAAGGAGATCTCGCGGAGCGTCCGCAATCTTTGGACCTCGTTGAGGAGATAGAGAAGAGTATCTCAAGCCTCAATCAGGTTGTATCGAACGTGCTCCACTTCGCGAAGAATAATAAGCTCCACCTAAGCCCTATAAATCTTCACTCGGTCGTTCAGGAGGTAGCACAGCACTTTACGAGCTTGTACGGCGCGACCGCGATACTCTCGGTATCGGTTAAGGGGAATCCATTTATTATCGCTGACCCCCAAGCGCTTCGACAGTGCCTCTACAACCTGATTACGAATTCACTCCAGGTGACAGGTTTCTCAGGATCCATAGTGATCGGTGTGTCGGATGCTGATCCTGAGGGCCCGGTAACCCTTGTTGTGCGGGATAATGGCGCCGGAATTCCGACGGAGATCTTTCCGCGTTTGTTCGAGCCGTTCGCCTCGGGACGCCGAGAGGGAACTGGTCTTGGGTTGTCGATAGTGAAGCGAATTGTTGTAGCGCATGGTGGTGAGATCTCGGCGAAAAACACGCCGGGAGCTGAGTTTACGGTGGTTTTGCCGCGTCGAGCGGTTCAAGGTTAAGGGGAGTCAGGAATGGACACACAAGACACAACTAATCAGTCAGGTGAGCGAGCCACTCAGAATGGCCGGCAACGAGTTCTCGTGGCCGATGACGATCCGCAGATGCAACTCGCCGTAAAGACCTGCCTGAGTCGCAAGGATTTCGACGTTACCGTTGTTAACAACGGACTCTCCGCGCTTGAGCTTCTTGAGCGAGAGAACTTTGATCTCGTGATCTCTGATCAGCAGATGCCCCAGATGTCGGGTAGCGAGCTGCTCGCGAGCCTTCAGAAGAAGGGGAGTGAGGTTCCGGTCATTATGATTACCGCCTACGGCACTATCACCCAGGCGGTTGAGGCGATGCAGAATGGCGCCGCTGATTTCATCACGAAACCGTTCACGGCGCAGGACCTTGAGCGTATCGTTGAGCGAGTCCTCTTGCCTGAGAGTAAAGCGTCCCGTCAACGGGCTCCGAAGCAGAATCGTGGACGACCTATCATCTCGCAAGATCCACTCATGAAGCGCGTGCTTGAGGTAGCTGAGGCAGTGGCTCGGAGTGAGGCGACCGTTCTTATTCAAGGTGAGTCGGGAACCGGTAAGGAGCTTATCGCTCGTTTTGTTCACGCGAGTAGCCCCCGTTCGAATCAGCCCTTCGTGGCGGTAAATTGCGCGGCGTTGCCTGAGAGCCTCCTTGAGAGTGAGCTCTTCGGACATGAGAAGGGAGCCTTCACCGGGGCGCAGAACCGCAAGATCGGTAAGTTCGAGATGGCGCACGGTGGCACGATCCTGTTGGATGAGATCTCCGAGATGGAGCTTGCGCTCCAAGCGAAGCTCCTCCGTGTGTTGCAGGAGCGAGAGGTAGATCGTGTGGGCGGTAAGGACCCGGTCTCAATCGATGTGCGCGTGCTCGCGACAACCAACCGAAATCTCGAGGACTCCGTTCGAGAGGGTAAATTCCGCGCGGACCTTTACTATCGTTTGAACGTTATCCCGTTGACGTTGCCACCCCTTCGGGAGCGTAAATCAGACATTAAGGTACTCACCGAGTACTTCATGCGTCAGTTTCTCGGAGACAACGCTCCACGACTTTCGGATCAGGTCCTTGAGGCTCTCCTCAACCATCCATGGCCAGGAAATATTCGTGAGCTGCAAAACGCGGTGCAGCGGGCGGCGATCCTCTCCGCCGGAGGCGCTCCCCGTCAGTCCGACTTCCTGCTCTCAATGAATCCATCGGAACAGTTGGATATGTTGCGTGATGAGCGACCTGCGTCGCTCTCAGCGGCTTCTGTCGCCGGAAGCGCGCAGCCAACTCGTCTCGCTGATTCGATCGAGTGTATTCGTGAGAGCTCTCCATCCACCGAGGATGGCGCTCTCGTTATCCGGTCAGGCACCACGGTTCAGGATATGGAGAAGGCTCTCATCCTTGAGACCCTTCGAGCGAACAACAATAATCGCACCGAAGCGGCGAAGCTTCTCGGTATCAGTATCCGAACCCTGCGAAACAAGCTCCACGATTATCGGCAGGACGGGATCGTTATCGACGAGTAGGGCGTAGGCGGCTCTTTTACCCGCCATTGCCCACGTGAACGTGCACGAGCACGTTCACGTCTAGATAAGGTACCTCTAACTGCCCGTTTACCTGTGAATCCTTCAGGTATCGCTCACGTGAACGAGCTCGTAAACGTGAACGTGAACGTACCCGAAATAGCGCCGTTTAGGTCAGGCTTCAATGGTAGGCGTGGTGCCTTTTCCATAGATCTTGAGCTGAAATGCCTCGTGGCCCGGGTATGTTCACGATTACGTGCACGAGCACGTTCACGTCCGGACTAGGCCAATCTTGGCGGGCATTACACCCCTTCGGGCAACGGCCACGTGTACGAACACCTAACACCCCGGCTATCAATTCCACCCCTTTTTGCGCTACAACGTAGGGCATGGCCCGTGGTCGCACACTTTCTATCTCGCGCACATCCCGTTGGCCCTCTCTCGTGTGGAGATGGGCGCGGAATATCTGCGTCGTGTGGCTCGCTTCGGTCATAATTTTCCGAATTGTAGCCCCGCCTGTTACTCCCCTCATGATCATCCGAGCGGTTGAGTATTGGTCGCACGGGGAGCCTGGATGGAAGGGGTGGGAGTGGAAGCCGTTGTCCTATTTTCCGGTCCATGTGCAACAGGCGGTTGTTGCGGCCGAAGACTCTCGTTTCACTGACCACTGGGGGGTCGATCTCTCAGCGGTCGAGGACGCTATCGATGATTCGGATGAACGGTCAAAGCCCCGTGGCGCAAGCACGATCACGATGCAGACGGTGAAGAACGTCTTCCTATGGCCGGGGCGAAGTTACCTTCGAAAGGGGATTGAGGCGGTGATGGCTCCCATCGCGGGAGTTGTGTGGGGTAAGCGACGTACCCTCGAATTGTACCTTAATGTTATTGAGTGGGGGCAAGGGGTGTATGGCCTTGAGGCCGCTTCTCGCCACTACTTCAAGAAGTCGGCCAATCAGCTCGATATTCGTGAAGCCGCGGCGCTTGCGGCGATCCTTCCCGCTCCGCGGCGGCTCTCTCCTAAGTCACTCTCTTCTGCCTCTCAACTTCGATACCAACGAATCTTGCGCGAAGCGAACGCCATCGTACTCCCTGGTCAAGGGTCGGGACGAGCCTCCTACCGTTGGAAAAACAAATAAAGGTGAGACGGGTTCTCTGAGAACTTCAATTCCTGAGCTCATACACGGTGACGTGTGATCCGTTCAATTGAGGCGCGCGATACCTTTGAATCGCCTCGTACTGTGCTCCTGAAGAGAGGGAAAAATCCTGGGGCATAACCTCATAGCTCTCCAAAGTTTCCCTTACGATATATCGGGGTGGGGTAGTCGCTACTCGGTAGTTGGGCACATAGGTAAGTCGTGATGTCGAGGGCTCCAGTATTCGTGTGTAGGAGAGTCGTAACCCGTTTTGAAAATCCTGATCGCCGCCAATGGTAACGGGCATAGCGTCATCGCTGCGAGTGACGAGCGTCTCAAAGATCTCAACGAAATGAGAGCGCCCGAATGCGGCAAGCGCGAAGGTGCGTGAGGTGTTGCCGACGATGAAGCCGGCAAGGAGGAGGAGCGCCACGCCAGTTCCGACGTGACCCTGTCGAATGAGTCGGTCGAGGAATCGAGCCGCAAGGAGATAGGCGAAGAAGATCTGAATAATGAAGTAACGGGCGAGGATGAAGTGAGGTTGTAAGACGCTCACGGTTATCCACGGCGTGATGAGAATGAGGGCAACAAGGGGAGCCATGGGGGAGCCGCTCCGTATCCACGAGACGAGCTCCGTGACGCAGACGAGGATCACGCCGATTCCCAGAAAGAGGTTCCATCCGGTAACTGTCGGGTCGATCGATGAAAGGGTTTCACCGCCAAATGAAACAGATATCGCGGAGGCCGCCACCTCAAGGTAGGGAAGGAGTGGGGCGCCCCCAATCTCCATGTTTCTATAGAAGGTGAGGGTTAACACGCACGCGAACAGAACGGGGGGCACGATACCGAGCCATAGGACAGCGCGTGAATTACTCGCCAACGGGGGGCGGGTGACCCGCCAGAGGAGCCACGCTACGGAGGGGGCGAGAAAGAGCGCGTAGATGGCGTGCGAGAGGCAGCCGACGATCCCGGTGGTCGCGAACGTCAGAACCGCCCGGCGATCGAATGGCTCTGTGACGAGTCGGTTGAGTGCCATGAATGCCACGGCCGCGCACAGGAGCGTGAGGGAGTACCCTCGTGCCTCTGTGCCGTACAGGGTGAGGGGATAGGAGAACGCGACGAGCGTGAGCCAGATCGTCCATAACCGAGACGTTTCGTTCGCTGGCTTCTTAAGTGCGAGGACCATCAGGAGAAGCGCGCTACCGATCAGCGAAGGGGCCCGATAGATCTGAGGTGATTGGACGGGGCCCAAAAGCCACATCCACAGACTGTTCAAGAGGTGATTGTTGTCGTGTTTAACCTTAGTGACGATCTCTACCGGCGTTGAGAGGGCATGAACCTTGAGAAGTGACCATATCTCGTCGAGCCATAACTCGCCCCCGGTCGCCAAGACTCGAAGGGAGATGCCAGCCAAGGCCACCGTTACACCGATGAGGGCGGCGAGGGGGCCCGTGTGTCGGAATGATGACGCTGAACGGAATGTGTCAGACATTTGACACCCGAAATGCTTTGTAACTGCTCATAGTTATTAGGTTTTTATATAGCACGCCTCTTGCTTACCACGTCCGTGTAGAGGTGGATATATGCGATTACTCGATACACTTTTTGATCGTTCGGTGACAGGGCTTTCACGCACCATGGACCTCACATGGAAGCGAAATCAAGCCCTCTCGGCCAATATCGCCAACGCTGAGACGCCGCAATACCGAGCTATCGATGTCTCATTCGGCAATGAGCTTGAGAAGGCATTCGAGACCCAAAGCGGTTCTCTCGCCCAGACCGACGCCGGGCATATCGATACGCAATCGACGAGAGGCGATAGCTCTAAGTTGGTTCCTGATCTCTCGGGCGCAACAAAGCCTGACGGTAACAACGTGGATATCGATCTCCAGATGGGACGCTTAGCGCAAAACAGTGGTGATTACGCGAACGCCGCGCGACTCATTCGGAGACAGATCGGATTACTTCGAACAGCTATACGAGAGACTAGATAAGTATGACTCGCATCAATCCAATCGAAATCCTCGCTAACGGAATGGCAGCCGCGAGAATGCGGGTAAATACGCTCGCGTCGAATATCGCGAACGCCGAGACAACCCGTACTCCGGATGGTGGACCGTACAAGCGCCGCGATGTGGTGCAGGTGGCCAAGCCGATACCAGGCAGCTTTTCGTCCGCGCTTGATCGTCTCTCAATGCAGAAGCCTGTCGTTACGGGGGTTGTCGAGGATCAGGCGGAGCCTCGAATGGTGCACTCGCCGGGGCATCCTGACGCCGATAAGAATGGATTCGTGGCGTATCCAAATATCAACGTGGTTCAGACCATGACCGACCTTCTCTCGGCAAGCCGCTTGTATCAAGCCAACGTAACCGCGGTAGAGACCGCTCGAAACCTCCAGAGTGAGGCGAGTAAAATTTTAACGCAGGCGTAGGAGACTTAGACTATGTCGATTAACGGAATCAACCCACTTCTCCCTAACGTGCAGGCCATTAAATCGGCAACGCAGCAGACCTCCAAGGTTGAAGAGGGAGGCGCGCAGAGCAGCTTCGGTGACATGCTCAACAACGCGCTGAAAGAGGTGAACGATCTTCAGACCGAGGCCAATGACAATATCGAGGGACTCACACTCAAGAAAGAGGGAGTTACCCCCCATAGCGCGATGGTGGCGCTTGAGAAAGCCGACGTGGCGTTTCAGTTGATGAACGCTATTCGCGGCAAGATCATTCGCGCGTACGAAGAAGTAATCCGAACACAAGTTTGATTCAGTTTTTAAAGGAATAACGTGGCACTTTCGCTTGATCCTAAAGCTATTCTCATGGGGTATGTTGAGAAATACCTCAAACTTCCTATCGCTCACAAAATCATCGTGCCCGCGCTCGTGATCTTTCCTGTCTGGGCGCTTGTGTATGTTTCCAAGATGGCGACCGAGCCGGATTACACGGTTCTCTACTCGGACCTCAATCCCTCCGACGCGGGAGCTGTGATCGAGCGCCTCAAGGAGATGAAGACGAAGTACAGGCTCGATGGTAGCACCGTATCGGTCTCGCCTCCTGACGCCGTTCATGAGCTTCGTATCAGCCTCGCCTCAGAGGGGCTTCCTAAAACCGGTACTGTCGGTTTTGAGCTTTTTGATGGAACTAGCTTCGCGACCACAACGATGGGCGAGATGGTGAAGAAGCAACGGGCGTTGCAAGGAGAGCTTGAGCGAACGATCATGTCCCTCGATTCCGTTCTTTCAGCGCGGGTTCATATCTCGCAACCAGAGAAGACGATCTTCGCGAAAGCGGCTCAGGATCCGGGCGCCTCGGTTCTTCTTAAGATCAGGCCTGGCAGCGAGCTTGATAAGAAACAGATTCGGGGTATCGCGAACTTTGTAGCAAGTGGCGTTGAGGGGCTGAAGCCTGAGAACGTCACGATCATCGATGTCTACGGCAATCTCCTTACCCCAAAGGATGAGGATGGAGATGAGCTCGGCGCCGACGCGACCCGTTTGACCTATACCCGTGAGGTCGAGAAGAGCTACGCGCAGCGCATTGAGGGGATGTTGGCGAAGGTGCTTGGGCCAGGAAAGGTTGTAGCCCGTGTGACAGCGGACCTCGACTTCTCATCGAACGAGCGTGAGGAGGAGAGCTTTGATCCCGGTGGACAGGTAACGCGCTCTGAGCGTGTTATCGAAGAGGGTGTTGGTGGTGGGGCCGCTCGAGGTGGTGTGCCTGGAGTTGCGGCAAACCTTAGTAACGACCCGGCGCTTCTCTCGCCACCATCAGGAGGCTCGGATAGCAACACCCGACGTGAGAACGTAAAGAATTTTGAGGTGTCGCGAGCTATCATTAAGAGTTCGCAGGCGAAAGGTAAGCTCCTTCGTCTCTCGGCGGCTGTGCTTGTCGATGGCAAGTATGAGGATGTGGTAGTTCAAGGAGCGGGCGGGGTAGTTGAAGACGCGGTCGCCGCGACACGAACTGAGAAGGTCTTTAAGCCCCTCACTCCCGAGATGCTCGCCCAAGTAGAGGGTGTTGTGAAGTCAGCGATCGGATTCGATTCGACTCGAGGCGATGTTGTGACCGTGGAGAACATACCATTCTTCCAAGCTAACGATGGGCTCATGGATGAGCTCGCGAAAGCCGCGGAGATGAACGCGTGGTATCGCTACGGCGCGTTGAGCGTTCCGCTCTTGGCGCTCGTTATCTTCGGTCTCTTCGTTCTTCGCCCGATGATGAAGTTCCTTACGACGACGCAGGAGACAGAGATAGATATCACCCGATTGTTGCCACAGGGAATGCAGGTGAGCTCACTAGGAGCGCCAGGGGAGCGGCTCGCGGTCGGTGACGCAGGACAATCGCAAGCTGAGGCAGGCGGGGGAGCTGGGGAGCAGTTCGCCCAACCGGGACAGGTTCCATCCAAGCCAGGTCTTCCGGATCTCAATGGCCCGGTTGATATGGAGCAGTTGGGAGAGATCATGACTGAGAGCTCCCGGCTTGTGAAGGAGAATCCGGCGCAGGCAGCGCTCCTGATTCGGTATTGGCTCAACGAGGGGCACCTGTAATCAGGAGGGTAGCACATGTCGACTGAGGAACCGCAAACCACGTCAGACCCGTTACGCCCGCACGTGCGGACCTTTAAGCCCTCTGGCTTTCAAGCGTCCGAGTTCGAGGTGGTCGCGGCTGGTACGATCGCGACTGAGTTTTCGCCGCAGCAGTTCGCGATTGTCGAGGGGGCTCCTCGCATGGTCGATCCGATGTTCGACGTCTACGACAATCTGGTCACCATCGAGCAGGATTTCGTAGAGGAAGAGATTTCGATTGAATCCTCCTCCTTCGTCGAGGATAGAGAGGTAACGGCGAGTGACGTAGAGGAAGCCGGTGCCACGCTCGACGAATCCTCGGCCAAGGACCTAGCTGGCAACATGGATGTCGCCAACGAGGGCGAGGAATCGGCTCTTGAGGCGGGCGAGGAAAAAGCCGATCGGGAAGAGCCTGTTGTTCTAGCCTCAGAAGTTGAACTTCTCCACCAAAAATTTGAAGAGGAGCTCCTCGCCGTTCAGGCTGAGCATGAGCGACACCTTGAGGAGATTAAAGTCGCTCTCCAGCAGGAGTTATCTGCTCAATACGCCGCCGAGAGCGAGGATAAAGTTAAGGCGGTTGAGGAGCGGTATCGAACTATCATCGATGATATGAGTGGCCAGATCCGCCAAGAGGTGGAGGCGGTTGAACGGCGAGCGGTTGAGTTCGCGATCCAAGTGGCTCGTAAGCTCGTCGGAACGATCGTTGAGATTAATCCTGAGTACATCCTCCAAGTGATCCAAGAGGCGGTTAAGTTGACCGGAGGGGCGACGATTAAAGCGATTCGAGTAAGTCCACAGGACCTTGAGTTCATCAAGATGTTGAGCCCTGATCGTCAATTCAAGGAGTTCGATGGTTCATGGAGCTTCCAATCAGATGACACGATTCGGGCTGGATGCGTCCTGGAAACATCGTCAGGAGAGGTTGAGTTCGATCTCGATAAGACCTGGGAGCGGATTAAAGAGAGCGTGACGAAGGTTCGGTAGGCTGTAGGATGGAAAACCTCTTAGAACGCGCGTTAGTGGCGGCATCTCAGGTAAGCAACTACGAGTTGCGTGGAACTGTCACGGACATGACCGGTTTGATCATTGAGGGGACTGGCCCCCTCGTTCCTGTTGGCTCCCAAGTCGTGATTCGGTCCGGTAAGAATGTGATTCCAGCGCAGGTGGTTGGATTTCGAAGTGATCGGATCCTTATGATGCCGTTCTCGGAGGTTGAAGGTATCGCGCCCGGGTCGACCATTACGGCGTCTGAGGGTACCAATCAGGTGGCCGTGTGCGCTGGTTTGCAGGGGCGTGTTATCGATGCCCTCGGCAACGCGCTTGATGGACAGCCGCTGCCGGTGATGAAAGAAAGCGTCCCCCTCTTTCGCGATCCACCGAATCCTGTCACACGCACTCGTATTAAGAGCTGCCTTGACCTCGGCGTTCGGGCCATGAACGGTCTCCTCACCGTCGGTGAGGGGCAACGAGTGGGGATTATGGCCGGTTCCGGTGTTGGTAAATCGACGTTGCTCGGCATGGTAGCAAAGCATTCTCATAGCGATGTCAACGTGATTGCGCTTGTTGGAGAGCGAGGAAGAGAGGTGCGAGAGTTTATTGAGCGAGATTTGGGTCCTGAGGGATTAGCTCGCTCCATCGTCGTTGTCGCGACCGGAAATCAATCCGCTCTTCTCCGAATTCGAGCGGCGTTCGTGGCGACCGCAATCGCTGAATACTTCCGAGATCAGGGTAAGAAGGTCATGTTGATGGTCGACTCCATTACCCGCCTTGCGATGGCGCAACGGGAGGTTGGTCTCGCTGTTGGAGAGCCGCCGAGCACTCGAGGATACACACCCTCCGTATTTTCCATCCTTCCCCGCCTTCTCGAGCGCGCGGGAACATGTGAGGGGGAGGGAAGCATTACCGGTCTGTATACCGTTCTTGTAGAGGGTGACGACATGAACGAGCCGGTGGCCGACACCGTGCGGGGTATCCTTGATGGTCACGTGGTACTGAGCCGAAGGCTCGCGAGTCGTGGGCATTATCCCGCTATTGACGTTCTTCAAAGTATCTCCCGTGTCATGTCGGACATCGTCGAGCCGCAGGTTCTTAAGATGGCCTCAGAGGTTCGAGATATCCTCGCCTCGTATCAGGAGGTTGAGGACCTCATTACGATCGGCGCCTATAAATCGGGACAGAACCCGCGGGTGGATAGAGCGGTGCAAAAGCACGAGCAGGTTCTGAACTTCCTCAAGCAGTCCGCTGAAAAGCCGTGCTCTATTGAGGATTGCTGGCGATCGATGAAGGAGATCGTTGGGTAGGTTCGTTGTAAGAGAGGCGAGCACGTTCGTCCACGGGGGTTATGAAGCGATTTACATTCCGTCTCCAGCGAATCCTTGACATACGGGAGCAGATCCGTGACGAGGCGCGTCAAGAACTTGGCCGTCGCAACGCTATTCTAGCCCAAGAGCAGAGTGTTTTAGGGGGGTTAGAGGCGGAGCTCCTTCGGTTGAACGCCGCCGGTGATGGCATAGTTACTGCAGGAGAGCTCTTGTTGACGAATGCCTACGCGCTTCGAGTTCAGAAGTTAATCGAACAGCAGGCCGTCAAAGTTGAAGAGGCACGCAAAGCCGTAGTTCAAGCCCAAGAGATGTATATCCAAGCGAACAAGGACGCTCGAGCCCTTGAGATGCTGAAGGATAAGAAGAAGGCTGAATACGACCAAGAGGTTC
>JBIJBE010000073.1:0-5413 GCA_044345405.1 Bdellovibrionota bacterium | reverse complement strand
AGTGGAATCGGTATGGGGATAGCCTCGCTCACAAGCATTATCTCCAAAAACTCCGAGCTCGCTTTTTATATGCCGTGGCAGATTCCGATCGTCACCGTCTTAGCGACCACGTTAATAACCCTCCTGACCACTATCTTCAGTCTCTGGAAGGTTATTCGACTTGAGCCCGGTATCGTTTTTAGAGGGTAAGAGGTATGGAACCAGCAATCGTATGCGCCAACCTCACCAAGAGCTACGGAACCAAGGGCAACCTCACCCAAGCACTTCGCGGCATAAACCTGGAGGTAAAGCCAGGCGAGCTCTTTATGCTTGTGGGACCATCCGGATGTGGGAAAACAACGCTGATATCCGTTATCGCGGGCATACTCAACCACGATGAGGGATCCTGCGCGATATTCTCGCACGACCTCGACGCGATGGAGGATGGAGAGCGAACGGAGTTCCGCGGTAAAAACGTCGGTTTCGTTTTTCAGGCCTATAACCTCATTCCAACGCTCACAACGACCGAGAACACGAGCATCCCACTCATCCTCAACGGAGTTTCTCGAGCTGAGGCGTATGAGCGCTCGCGCGAGATGCTCAAGAAAGTTGGACTGGCGGCAAAGCTCGATACCCTTCCCACCGAGCTCTCCGGCGGACAGCAACAACGAGTGGCTATCGCCCGGGCGCTCGTTCATAACCCGAGACTTATCGTGTGTGACGAACCAACGAGTGCCCTCGATCACACCACAGGCGCCGAGATTATGGAGCTCTTCCGACATGAAGCGTTGAAGGGGGGAAGAACCCTGGTTATCGTTACCCACGACGCCCGTATCTTTCAGTACGCGGACCGCATCGGCGTTATGGACGACGGCCGGATTACACGAATCGTAAACTCACCGAGCGAACTATGAAGCTACAACTACCAGCCAACATAACCCTTCCGAAGTTTTCGACCATTCGATTTTATATCCTTCCGGTCGCGGCACTCTTCGGCATCATCTTCGTCATTCGCACCGTCATCGCCGGAAGCGTTCCCCCTCCGGTAGCGCCTCCCGTCGTCGAACCGGCTCGCCCACCCTATGAGTCATTTGTCGCCGGCTCAGGCATCATTGAGTCAATCTCAGAAAATATCGCTATCGCATCACCATTAGCCGGAGTTATCAAACAGGTATTCGTGAAAGCAGGAGATGCGGTTGAGAAGGGGCAAGCGCTATTTTCGCTCGACGACAGAGACGCTCTCGCTGAATTGCAAGTCCGACAGGCGCAGGTTGAACGCGCTCGCGCACAACAAGTAGACGCCGAGACACAGCTCTCGCTCTATAAAAGCGTTACCGATCCTCGCGCAATTATGCGGGGCGAACTCTTAAAGCGTGAGAGCGTTCTCGCGATCGCGAAAGCCGCGCTTGCCGAGGCCGAGTCTCAGGTAAACGCGATCCAGACAACGCTCGATAGAATGACGATTCGCGCGCCTATCGAAGGCACGGTGCTTCAATCGAAAGCGCGAGTTGGTGAGTTCGCTTCAGCGCAGGTCATGACGAGCCCGCTTATGATCGTGGGAACAACGAGCCCACTCGCCGTTCGCGTTGACGTCGATGAGAATGACGCATGGCGCGTCGAGGCCGGAAAACCCGCTCAAGGCATCCTTCGTGGAAACACACAGGTCACGTTTCCCCTCACCTTCGTTCGATTTGAACCGTACGTTGTACCAAAGCGATCCCTGACAGGAGAGAGCACCGAGCGCGTTGACACGCGGGTACTACAGGTCATCTACTCATTCGAAAAGAAGGGTCTGCCAATCTTTGTCGGTCAACTCGTCGATGTCTATATCGAGAGCTCCAAGTAAGGGTCATTTCGATCACTGGAATTACAACGCCTGTAGAAAGACTTTGAGGTCGTTCTTTTCTTGAGCGGTTAGGCCGATCGAGAAGCGCGTATCGTAGAAATTGATACTATCCAAAAGTTCATCCGAAAATCCGTTGTGCATGTACGGTGAGTGCGTCTCCAATCCTCGCAGGCTCGGGGTTTTAAACTTCCCAATATCGGCCCATTTGCCGGTCGTCATCGCCGCTCCCGGGTCGGTAGTTTAAATCCGCGCTCCCGTCACCTTGTTTCGGAGGGTATAGAGCGGCGTATCTGGGGTACGTCGAGAGGCAAGGGTAAGGTCTTTACGAGACCGCCGACCTCTGAAAGCGGATGTTCAAGAAACACGCCACATTGGGCTCATGGTTTCTTCTATGCCCGCGGGGAGGGCTCTCTATCTCCTAGGGCGACGAAGGATGGAGAGCCTCTCGTAGCGCGGTTACAACGCCCTTCGATGAGCCGGCAAAAAGGTCGGAGGCTAGAACGTGAACGATCGTGTAGCCCAAGCGCCGCCGGGCGCGATCTTGAACGAGGTCCTTACCGGGAACCGTACCACCGTCAGGCCCCCAGGTTCGATGGTAGGTATCCCCGTCACATTCGATGATCACGTTCCTGCCACCAACCCTTACGAGAAGATCGCTCTCGATTCCCGCTATGAGAGTGAACCTCTTGATATTTTCTATTCGCACACCGCACTCCTTGACCAACAGGTCCACAACGGCGTGCTCGAATCCACCACTACGTCCTTTCGCAATCATGGAAGGGGAGCGCACACGAGCCAAAAGGTCGGCGTGGTCACAGGCGGCGTCGATAGCCAAGAGCGCTTGAACAGATTGATTGCGATAAGCATAACTCAAAGATTTGAATCGTTCAGCATGCTGAACCATATAGTCCCTTACGGGGCTGGGGTCTTCATCACACGCCGCTATCGCCCAGGCGAGTTTAACGACGGCTTTGCTTGAGAGTCCTTTCCTCCGAGCGTCACTCATAATCTCATTCGCGAGGCGTTTCATGATCTCAGTGTTGGGAATCGCCAAACGACCGAACCCCATCGCCACCTCCGCCAATTGGTTCGTGGAGAAAACCGGCATAAGGAAAGCGACTTTTGCGGCCAATTGATTAAACAAACGCTCATCCCGATAGCCGCTCAAACTGAACGCTCTCATAATTCTCGTGATGAGTACCGGCGTGAGCGCGTTAACGTTACGGGTTATCCCGTCAGCGATGGCTTCAAAGACCCGCGCGTCCTTTCTCCCGAAGGTTGCGTATGCCTGAGCTACATGTATGAGTGGGGTCGCCCGAAGGTCCTCGATCGAGCTCACGATATGCTTCGATACCACATCGAACGATTCGCTTCTCGAATCACTTACCTCCGCGACGAGCGTTCCGACGGCGATAGCATGCACAGTATCCAGTTTGTGCAGATTGGGGAGTAGAAAGTTTTTCAAGAAGTCTTCGACAACAAAGCTTTCCCGGGGAAAGACATCCGCTACACGGAGGCCGTTATGCGGGGAGGCTTTTCGGAGGGGCGCAACTATCTGACTGGCTAGCCTTAGCGCGAATAGGACCGATTCGCCGTTGCGTGAGCAGTTCTCGCCCACGAACCTGCTCGAGAGCGCAAGCATGCGGTGTATCTTTTCTCCAACTGAAAGCGAATCCATTACACCGATGGACGCGACGAGATTAAGCTTGCCCGACTCTGTGCGCGGGAGAATACGTGGCAATTGCAGTTCATGAGACGATTTTTCAAGTGGCGCAAACATAGAATTGCCATAGTTCCTACCCTGCGTTGGGCCCTAATTCCAGTGTGAAAAACAGACGGCGGAGAGAACAACTGTGTAGGCAGTTGATTTTACGGCGACTCAGGTCCCGATGTCGGCGATCTGCTCTGAATACCACCGAACCGCGACAAAGCGGAAGACCGACTACTCCTCTCGCATCGGCACAAGCGGAATGAGCGCCATACCAGGCAGCGCGGCAATGAAGGCAAGAATGTAAAGGTTTGTGTATCCGATCGCCTCTACGATTGCGCCAGCTTGACCACCAACAAGAGTTCCCGGTATCGACATGATCGCGCTTCCCACAGCGTAGTGCGTTGCTTTGTATTGTTGCGAGCAGGTCGTCAAGAGAAACACTAAGAGCGCGGCGCTTCCGAGCCCCGCGGCGATCTGCTCGATACCGTGAATGGTCGCGATTATCGAGATGCCGCTTAAGGTCGACGGATCCGGCCTAGCGACCGAGAGCCACACGTAAAGCCAGATGTTCAGATTCATGGCGATCGTGAGTGGCCACATCGCTTTTCGCAGACCCATCTTCTTAATGAGATAGCCTCCCCACATCGCCCCGACAATTGTTCCCGCGGCGCCAACAATCCCAGCGATCCACGCGTACTGCTCTCCGGTAATCTTAAGTTCACGAAGCATGAACGGCGTGACCATCGAGAAAAGAAGCTCATCACCCATTTTGTAGAGAACGATGAACGCGAGAACGAGCCCCACTTTCGGTTGCGCGAGATAGCTTAGGAACCCCTCTACAAAAACACGCCGAGCCTTCGCGAACTGAGTCTCAACATCGGCCGATGGCGCGCCAACCTTGGGGAGAAGGAACATATGCCCAAGGGCCAGAGCCGCAAGCACACCTCCTCCGACCGAAAAGGCAAGCGCCCATGCGTGATAGGGAGTGCCCAACGTCGCGGAGCTCATGGCCCACGCGGCGAACGCGACAAGACCGCTCCGGGCGAATACCATCGCCATGCGGTAAGCGAGCACACGGTATCCAGAGAGCAGCGCCTGATCCTCTCTCCTTGGAATCGCCTCAAGGTAGTACCCGTCGATCGCGATATCGTTGGTCGCGGCGAGAAAAGCCATTACGACAAAGACCGCGGCGATAGCTTCGAGGTACGTGCCCCCTTCAGCGGAGGCTGCGAAATGAGAGAGAAGCGCGACAAGGCCGGTAAGCGCCGCAAGCGCTCCCTGTAACGCGACCTGCCATCCCCTTTTTGTACCCCACCCATCTACAAGGGGAGCCCACAAAAACTTTATATTCCAGGGGAGTCCGAGATAATTCAGATACCCGAGGTATCGCTCCTTGACCCCAAGCTGCGTAAAGAAAACCCCTGAGAGGATCCGCACGATCATGTACGGGAGCCCCTCAGCGAAATAGGTCGTGACGACCCACGGGATATTTCTCCTTGGATTTTCTGAGGGCGTTTGATGCGCGGGATTAGTCATAGAGGCGGCTTACTCGGGGCGTATTGGAGGAGTATGTCATAGGTGCGTGGAGGGGGACACGGGGATTGAAATCGACCGCCCCCTAACGTCGCGAACCGCAAGTTGGGAGGGCGACCGTCCTCGGTCGCCGTGTTCCGCTAGCGGTGAATGCGGCGTTTCGGCGACCGGGGACGGTCGCCCTCCCGGATCTCGAGCCGGAAACGGTTATCGCTTACTCCAAACAAAAAAGCCGGAGCGGTTTCCCGCTCCGGCCCAGGAGATAATTAGTCAGGAGTCTACTAATTAAAAATTGTTCCAGATGTGCTGATTCGTCACCTCGTGGTGGAAACGAACCTCACCCG
>JBIJBE010000060.1:0-18344 GCA_044345405.1 Bdellovibrionota bacterium | reverse complement strand
TATAAAAGCCGTGAGAGATCGGCATACGCCTTCCGATTCCGAATGAGTGCGGCGTTACCCGGATTCCTGGCGCCGCTTGACGTCTCTTCCATTCCGAGCGGTCTATTCGAGCGAACGTTCGGCGGATCAGCGCCTCGTCCCATGAGTCGCTGAACCGATGCAGCGCCTCTGAGACGCTTAAGCCCTCTTCGATGATCGTTCGCACGAGTGGAGCGATCTTCTCGGGATCGGCTCCCATCACCTCGGAGTCCTTCTGGTTCGGTTTCAACTCCGCGCTCGGAACGCGCTCGATAGTTGAGACAGGGATAATCTCCCGGCCGGCTCGCGCGTTGATGTAGCGGGAAAGCTCATACACACGGTCCTTATCGACATCGCCGAGCACGCTGAACCCACCGACCATGTCGCCATAGATCGTGCAGTTGTCGAGCGCGAGCTCTGTCTTGTTACCGGTATTGAGAACAATTCCTTGGGTTTTGTTGGCGTAGTACATCAGGTCGAGCATTCTCAACCTCGCCTGCACGTTCTGATCGGCAACGCCCTCCGGGGCGGCTACGAGCTCCGGGTCAGTCGCGAAGGCGTCCGCGCACGCTTGAAACTGACTCTCGATGGAGAGCGTCTTGAAACGGATCCCAAGGTTGTGAGCGAGAACCTCGGCGTCCGAGCGGGTCTCCGCGCTGTTGTAACGAGAGGGAAGGGTCACCCCGATAACTTTGTCAGCGCCAAGCGCCTCAACCGCCAGCGCCGCCACGAGCGCTGAGTCGATGCCACCACTCAACCCGATGTAGGCGTATCGAAAGTTACCCTTCTCAAGGCTTCCTACCCGTCGAAAGTAATCGCGAATGCCGAGTACAAGCGCGTCGTGAAGTTCCGCGATTCGATCTACCTGGGGAAGAGCGATCTCTTTCTCCCCGTAAATGTCGGAGATGATGAGTTGCTCTGTGAATCCCTCCGCCGCGCCAACCACCTTGCCGCTTTTTCCGACAACCATGCTTCGGCCGTCGAATACAACCTCTCCCTCGTATCCGTCGAAACTTCCAACGAGGTTGGCGTAGACCAGAGGAACCCCCTTGTCTTTCGCGGTTCCTGAGACGAGCCCTAATCTGACCGGGAGTTTTCCGATGTGAAACGGAGACGCTGAGAGATTAACAACAAGCTCAGCCCCTTCGTTCACTAACGTTTGCGCCGGATCGGTGGAATACCCCTTCGTCCACAGATCTTCGCATATCTCAGCTCCGATCTTGATCGGGCCCGCTTGGACAACCCGCGAACCTCGTGGGGGAGCGAAGTATCGATTCTCGGAAAAGATGTCGTAATCGGGGAGAAGGGTTTTGTCCTGTACCGCGAGGATCTCACGGTCGCGGATAATCGCCGCAGAGTTAAAGATCTTGGGACGGCCCCCGGGGAGGGAGCCGTCCGGATCCACGTCGACGAAACCTACGATAACCGTAATCCCTCGGCTCGCCTCTTTGATCCGTTGTAAGCCGGCGAGGTTAGCCGCGAGGTAATCCTTGTCCCAGAGAAGATCCATCGAGCAGTAGCCCGGGATCGCAAGCTCCGGGAAGACAACCATATCGGCGCCCTTATCCTTTGCCTCGTTGATGTACGAGATGATCTTCTCAGTATTTGAGGCGATCATGCCCGGGTCTGTTGAGATCTGCGCTATAGCGACTCGATACGGGGCGTGAGAGGACACGAGCCCCTCGCTCACCGTCTGAGCCGCGACCGGTAGTTCGACAACCATCGAACTACCGGAGGGCGGCAGCGTCAGCTTCTCTATGGTTTCGGGCTTCGGATTCAGAATGGGGGCATTTTCTGGGGTCATAAGTCCTCTCATGTGGCTACATCATTCGAGTTAAACGGGGATTTGGATTGTAGGGGCGTCCCACCTTAGAGATCGGAGTCATGGTGTCCTCCGTCTCTCCGACCGCTACGACATCCATGGTCGCCATGCGGCATGGCTTGTAGATCCCTCCAACCCCGAGCGCGTCGAAGAGCTTCACTCCTAACGTCTTTTCGGCGTCCACGAAGGCTTGGACCTTCCCGGGATCTCCGAATCCACTGGTGAGGATGATCTTCACATCCTTATGGCCGAACTGATCGAGGGCGCGACGAAGGGCGTAGACTCCGGTGACGGTCACACCGGTGCCGTACCAGTAACGAGCCTCAGGGGAGTCCTCTGCGGGTAATTGGATCCCCTGCGCTTTCCACGCCTCTGCCTCTTCGCATCGTGGAGAGATGAGGGCTCCTTGCGCTATATTTTCTCCGCAGGTGTCGACTCGAACCGCGTAAAGCTTTCCTTTGAGGGCGTCAGCGACCGCTACCGAGTCATCGAGCTCCCGATTGTTGTAGTCGATGAGGGCGATTCGTGGGACCGACGGGTCGATAACTCGATCGAAGGCGAGGGTCGCCTCGACGACCGCGTTCTCTTTGCCGTACTTCCAGGCGTAGATATTCTCCAAGGCGTGGGGAATGGTGCCCTGTCCGACCTGCCCGAACGTCGCGGCCCCGGCGTCAGTCGAGCAACTAGTGGCTCCCCCTTTATAGGCAGCGTAGGCGATCGCAGGGTCCTCGATATAGCTCCAGTGACGGGCTCCGAAGTAGCTCACCGGGCGGCCCCCCGCTAGCTCGACGACCTTGCGCATATTCGCCTCTGCCGCTGTGAGGTCGACCTTTTGTACCTGGTCATTCAAACGGGTCGTGGCGGCTGAAAGCGCTCCAAGATAGAGGGTTTCCAGGGCGATGATGTCCTGCATCGGCCCTTCAATCACCATCAAGGTCTCCTTCGGCCGATACTCAGAACGCTCTGGAAGGGCGTACACCTTTCCGCCGTGAGCTTTGAGTTCGGAGAACTTCTCCAACATCGCCAGAGCCTCCTCGACGCCAGCGACCTCACCGGGTCCCTTTCGAATGAAGACCTGGGCGCGAACCCATGGGTTAATCCCCTCGGTTTTTAAGACCTCATGGGTCCGTAAGAAATATTTATCGGAAAACGGCTCGAAACGTTCAGGTAAGTCTTGGCGCAACACCTCGATTCGTTCCGCGAGTGTGGGGATTGATGGCGCGGTTATCGTCGTCGCGTTTGTTGGTCGTGGTGTCGGTGTCGGTTGAGGATTCGTCTCCATGATAACTCCCTTGAAAATGCCCACCGTGTGGGTTTCCTCGACTATGCTAATTTGGAGACCGGGATGCTAATCCGTGTATGAATTACCAGCTTTGGCTGTCAAAGATGTAAACAGGAAGTAAAGGTAGGCGAACTCGGCACTAGACGTACAAAGTCCGAGGTCCTCGGAGGGAGGTTTCACCAAGTGGAAAAAGGTATTATTGTTTGAGGATGAAAACAGTTGAGTTGACTCCTCTTACGCACGGTAATCGTTTCCACATCACTGACGATATCTGTTTCGCTGGTGCGCCGTTTTCTATTAAGGTTGCTCTCTTTGATATCGATGGCACCGTTGTTGGTCATAATCACGGTATCTCCGCCAAAACCAAGCGGGCGATAGCAGCCCTCAAAGAGCGGGGAGTGTCGCTCGGATTCGCCACAGGGCGCGCTAGTTTCGCTACTACAGAGGTAGGCGCTCAGTTAGGGATTGCGGGTCCCTCCATGTTTTTTGCCGGCTCGCTGATACAAGACTTCGCGACGGGTAAGGTGTTCTATCGAGTTGATCTAGAGAGCCGTTCGATTGGACAGCTCCTTGCTCTCGCCGCCGCGCGTGACTACCACATCGAATTCTACACCGAGTCTGATTTCTTCGCTGACCGAATGACGGAGGAGCTCGTGATTCATCAACAGTACTGCAGCAAGCCAGCGGTGCTTACCAATCTTCGAGAACTCGGCGAGAGGACCCCTCTCATCAAGGGAGTGATGATGACCACCGCTGGAAAAGCGGAGGAGAAGCTACGAGGGGAATTGAGCGAGGTCGAGGGGATCTCGGTCACCTACAGTTATGGAGCTGTGCATCCTGACATCGTCTTCGCGAATATCGTGGATCACAAGGCAACTCGAGAGGCGGCTTTCCAGGAGCTGTTGCTCATACACGGTTGCGCAGCGGCAGAGGTCGCTACGTTCGGGGATTCGGAGGCAGATTGCGCCTTCCTTCGCGCCGCGGGGTTCGGCGTGGCAACTGGTAACGGTGTGTCCGCGGCAAAGGAAGCCGCTCGCTTTGTCACCACCAGTGTGGATGATGGTGGAGTTGGTTTAGCGATTGAGAAGCTCTTTCTTTAGGAAAGAGCTAACGAATCGCAGCGGCATGCGCATCCCGCGGAAGTGGGATAGTCGCGTGAGCGTCCCTTGAACCCGTAAGTGTCGCGCTTGAATTCACTGGTGTGGCTCCATTCGTTCAAGCTCAATCACTGAGATTCCGAGGTACGATTTTGACGATCGTATTCGAAGAGCTTGGTTGGGGGTTATCCATGGTATCCGGATAACAGTAGTATCTTCATCGAATCGGAGTACGAACGGCGAATTGTTTCTAATGATAAGGAAGATTCGCCTGGCCGAACCAATGACCGACCGGTCCTTCTCGGAGAACACGGATTCAGGAGGGAATTTGGTAAGAGCTAGCGGTATAAGCCCTGTTTCGATCCTGAGCGGATAGATGCGAGTGGGAGCAAGTAAATAGTCCCGATGCTGAGAAGCTAGAGCCCAGGTCGGATCCTTTGTCTCGATTAATCCGGTCCAGAGAAGCGCGACGCTCGATTCGGTTGGCGCCTGTGGAATATCACGTAACGCCGATCTCCAATCCTCCTCGAAAAACTGATCAGCCGGGGAACAGAGTACCGCCAGCCCTGAGGCTATCAGAAAAACGAGCCTTCGTGCCGTCTCGGAACCGATTAAGCAGAGCAGGACGCCTTGAATAAGACTTTCTCCGACGACGCTGTACAAGCCGTATCTTTGAACGAACACCGGAGTATTCGAACCGATGGAGGCTGCAGCGAGGGCGATACTTGGGTAGACCCAGAGGCAGATCGCCAAGAGTAAGGTCGACTCATAAATTCGAGAATCATGAGCTCGAAGGTCTCGCTTGGTAAGCCACAAGAGGGATATTACCAGAACGAGAGATATGGTCGACCAGTCGAGGGAGATGTTTCGTGTCCAAAGGGAAAAAGTGGGGTCCCTAGAAAATGAGTAGAGAGAGGTTTTAGACACCAACAGGCTCAATTGCCATGCTGAGGGTAGAGCGAAGAATCCTGACACGACAGCCGCTGCCAGTAGGTTCTTACCTCGTAGGAGAGAGCGTTTGCCGAGAAATACGAGAACCGCGGCGAACAGGGGAAATCCTAAGGCGAAGAGGTAGTGCGCGTAGAGAACCGCGGAGGTTGAGAGGGCGAAACCGAGCATCATGGTCCATCTCGCGGTGAGCGCCCAACGCGTCAAAAACAACAAGGATAACGAGAAGCAGCAGACAGCGAGCGCGTAGGGACGGGCGGATTGCAGTTGTGGGCTACATGAAGCGATGATAGCGAACATCGCCGCACCGTAGCTGCCGACGGCTCTGCCGGCGAGTTCCCGAAAGAGTTGGTAGAGGGCCGCTACCGTGACAAGGTTGCTCAGAAGAGAGGGAAGCCGAAGTGTCCATTCATGAAATCCGAGCGCCTTTGTGATGAGCCACGGACCAAGAAAGTAGAAGGGGCTTTGTCCCTGGTACTCCGTCGACCGATCTACAAGTTCGCGAAGACCGTCTTTGACGACCCAGGCGGTAATAGTCTCATCCAGCCAAAGGCTGTTTGTGAGATGGAGGAGGCTCCGTACAAGGAGGATTCCAACTCCTATGACCAGGGTAAGGATTTCAGGGGTTTCTCGAAGGTGTCGTCGGATAGATGAGAGCCGTTCCTTCACGAACGTACCTCTCGTGAGTGTTTCTCGGTAGCTACCAGGAGTTCCTCTACTCGAGGAAGGGGGCTCGCTTGACACAGAATCTGGAACGAAAATAAGCCTCGCGATAGCCAGATTGCCACGATATTGAGTGACGTAAGGAGCTGAGCGAGTCGAGGCGCTCCGGATAGGGCGAGCGGAAAGGGCGCGGGGATGCCCTCTTTGCGAATCACCTGAAACCCGGATTGTTGCAGAGCTCGGGTCATCGAGGAGAGGGTAAATAGCCGGGTGTGCGTGCGGTCGAGGATTCCCCGTTTGCCGTAATTGAAGAATCCCAGAAGTAGCATCAGGCGAACGGGGAGAAACGCTACATTTGGAACTGTGAACAGGAACTCCGCGTCTTTGCACCCTAAAACACCGCGAAGCCTTTCCAGAAAGGTCTCGGGAGATTTGAGGTGCTCGATCACATCGAGGGCGAGCACCTTATCGAATCGCATCCCAGAGAGAGCTTCCTGCAGATCGAGCGTATCTAAGTCACCCTGAATCGTTTTGTGGCACTCCCGTTCAAGCTCCTCGGTACTTTCAAGCTCAATCGCCACTATTTCGCACCCCTTCTGTACGAAGGGAGCGACCAGTTCCGGGGAGCCGGCCCCAAGAATGAGAACTTTTTCCCCGGGCTTTACCCATGACACCGCCTTTGAATGAGAGGAGGAAAAGTGAAATTTTGGTTGGTAATGAGCTAAGCAATCGGTCTCTACGTCGAACTTTGGGTTGTAAAAAAGTCCGAGGGACTGCAGGCGATTTTGGAGGCATGAGAGAAGGATGCGACAACCGTAGGGAATCCCGTTTACATGACAGATCTCATCGCCATAGTAGGTGGGGATAGGAATCTCTCGGATACGAGCGTTAGCGCGGAGGAGTTGGATAATAATGTCGGTATCAAAATCGAAATTGTTAGAATTCCGACCAAACGGGATTTTTCTTAAAATTGATGTCGAATAGATTCGGTATCCACTGTGCCACTCAGAGAGCTGTGCGCCGGTCAAAAAGTTTTGAAGTGTGGTCAGGATAATATTTCCCACAAACTTGTACATCGGCATCCCGCCCCGTAACGCGTCCGGTCGATTCAGCATTCGAGAACCGAACACCGCGTCGCTCTCACCGGAAAACAGCGGAGTGAGCAGTTCGGGTAGCCGTTCAGGAGCGTATTGCCCGTCGCCGTGAAGAAGCGCCACGTAATCGAAGTTGTGAAGGAGCGCGTAGTGGTAGCCGAGCTTCTGATTTCCTCCGTATCCTAGGTTTTTGGGATTAACGAGCACTCGAACCGGTATGTTACCGGCGCTCTCATGTTTTAGAGCGGTGGTGAAGGTATGGTCTGAAGAGCTGTCGTCTATCACCAGTACCTCAGTGTGGAGGTCGGCGCGTTGGAAAAGATCCTTGGGGATTCGTTGGAGGACGCCCTCAATATTTTTTTCCGCGTTGTACGCGACGATAAAAATAAGGAGTCGTTTTTGTGACATGGGGTGCTCGATAGTTTTCGCCACGATCGCACATTCGAAATTCCTTAACTACTGGGAAAATTTCAAGTTGAAGGGGCGCTTTGGGAATAGGTTGAGGCCGCTTGTTCGGGTGCTTTATCGGACTGTAGCTCCGATAACCCGCTGTGTAATTTCGCTACCGATGGCTAGACAGCTTGTCGCCGCTGGCGACGGCGCGTTGAGCACATGGGTCACGAATGGTGATTCCTTGAAGGAGAAGTCCTCCTCGAGAGAGCCGTCCGCGCGTACGACCTGGGCGCGGACCCCGGAGCCTCCCGGTATAAGATCGGCCGCGGTGACCTCAGGAACTAATTTCTGAAGCGCTCGAACAAAAGCTCCCTTTGAAAGTGACCGGTGCATCTCCCCGAGCCCCATCTTCCAGTGCTTGCCAATGAGTCGCCGGAATCCACTGAACCGGATCATTCGGAGTATGTCTCGCGTGTTAATCTCTCGCCATGAATACCCTTCACGCGCGAGCGCTAGCACCGCGTTCGGTCCGCATTCAACTGAGCCGTCGAAGCGTCGGGTGAAGTGCACTCCAAGAAAGGGAAAACGGGGATCGGGTACTGGGTATATGAGTGTGTTGCACAGCTTGCGAGCGGACTCGCGAAGTACATAGTACTCTCCTCGAAAGGGAACGATGCGCCCTTCCGTTCGGTCTCCAAATTTGCGAGCGACGCTGTCAGAGTGAAGCCCCGCGCAGTTGACTACATAGCCAGCGTGAATCAGATCGAAGGTGCCGGATAGTATCCATCCTGCTCCGGTGCGTGTGGCGGCTCGGAGCTTCGCGTCCGTGATGACGGCGCCGCCAAGGCGGGTTATTTCTTTAACAAGCGCTTGAGCAAGTCCAGCAAAGTCGATAACGCCAGCGTTGGGGACCCACAGACCTCCAACTCCGGTCACATACGGCTCTCGCTCCTTGATCTCCGCTGGAGAGAGCAGAGAGACGTCGACCCCATTACTTTGGGCGCGGCTGTGAAGGTTCTGTAATCGTCCCAATTCGTCATCTGATGTGGCGACTATGAGTTTACCGCAGAGTGAGTAGGTGACGCCGTGCTCTTGCGCGAAATCTATGACGGCTCTCCGACCTTGGACGCAGAGGCGCGCTTTATAAGAATCTGGCTTATAGTAGATGCCGGTGTGAATGACGCCGGAATTCCGGGTGCTCTGATGGGAGGCGACGGTCGACTCTTTTTCTAGGACGCAGAGAGAGGCCCCTGGCTTTGCCTTGAGTATCTGGTATGCGGTGCTTAATCCTACCAGTCCCCCACCGATGATAACGTAGTCGCTCTTCATAGCGACACTCTAGCAAGGGGAGAAAGGGGAGGCATTACCAAAAAATGCCCCTTTTTCGCCACTTTTTAAAAGGTAGGGAACTCGGAGCTGGTGTTTGCGATGATCCGTTCGCGTGCTAGAGTGGCAGCGACGCTTTTAAAGGTGCTTCCGTTATGAACCATACCGAGTCATCAAAGATATTCGCCAGGGCAAAGGGCTTTTTTCCAGGTGGAGTCAACTCTCCCGTTCGCGCTTTTCGCTCAGTCGGCGGAGAGCCGTTCATGGTCAAGTATGGACAAGGCCCGTACCTCTTTGATGTGGATGGTAATCGTTACGTTGATTACATCAACAGTTGGGGCCCTCTTGTCTTGGGGCACGCTCACCCCGCGGTGGTTGAGGCGATCTCGACGCAGGCAGCGCGCGGCACCAGCTTCGGCGCGTGTCACGAACTTGAGTCAGAGCTCGCCGAAGTGGTTCGTGGATTGTTCCCCTCGTTAGAGTTGATGCGCTTCGTCAACTCAGGAACCGAGGCGGGAATGTCCGTTATTCGATTGGCGCGTGGATTTACGAATCGTAAAAAGCTCGTGAAATTTGAAGGGTGCTATCACGGACACGCGGATGTGCTTCTCGCCAAAGCTGGTTCAGGGGTCCTGACCCTCGGACTACCTGAATGCGCTGGTGTGCCGGCTCAAGTGGTAACTGATACCCTTGTCGCGGAGTACAACAACTTGGAATCCGTCCAGCGTCTTTTCGATGAGTGCGGTAGCGACATCGCGGCGGTGATCGTTGAGCCGGTTGTCGGAAACTGTGGACTTCTCGTGCCAACCAAGGATTTCCTTCAAGGCTTGAGAGATATCACCGCGCGAAACGGCGCGCTCCTCATCTTCGACGAGGTTATGACGGGATTCCGAGTGGCTCTCGGCGGCGCCCAGGCTCTCTATGACGTGAAGCCTGATCTCACCATGTTGGGTAAGGTGATCGGTGGTGGAGTTCCCGTTGGAGCGTTCGGCGGTCGTAAAGATATTATGGAGCTCTTGGCTCCTCTTGGGCCGGTTTACCAAGCCGGAACCCTCTCTGGAAATCCTTTGGCGATGGTCGCTGGGATGACGACACTTCGAGAGTGGAGTAAGCCCGGCGTTTTTGAGAGCGCCCAGGCGACGACGGGAGCTCTTGTGGAGGGACTTGAGCAAGCGGCGCGAGAAGCTGGTATACCTTTGGTAGCTGATTCGGTAGGGACGATGTTCGGATTCTTCTTCTCGGATCATCCGGTCAGATCGTATCGAGATACCCTTTCAACCCGGAAAGAATCGTTCAATACATTCTTCCACTCCATGTTAGAGCAGGGGGTCTACTTCGCGCCCTCAGCGTTTGAGGCGGGCTTCGTGTCGGCAGCGCATGCGGGAGAGGCGCTTGAGTTCACGTTGCAAGCCCTTCCTCGTGGATTCGCAACTGTTGTGAGCTCTCTATAGATAAAAGTAGCCGCTCTTCACGCACACGTAAGAGAGGTTTACCAAGGACCTTAAAGTTCTAATGGCGCCCCCAAGTGAGAAGGTGCGTGAAGAAGCGATACACCTCAAATCCGGTATCTGGGAAGAGTACGTCGGAGATCGTAAGCGATACGACGAACGAGCCTACGAGAACCGGTATGGCAAGTACAGCCATAGAGAAGGCCGAAACGAACTTTGCGTCCGTAAGGGCCCTGACGGCGTTCACGAAGAGATAAAATGAGAAGGACAGCGCGACCTTGGCGCAGGTTGGAAAAAACTCAAGAAACCAATCCGACCCTTTTGCCTGTCCGGTCGCGAGGTAGCCTAAGATCGATAGGTGCCCACTGGCGAAGAAGTTGCCGAGGTAAAATGCCCCCATAAAGGGGATCAAACTTGCCAAGCAGTACAGAGACGCAGCCCAAACCTTACCGGGAGTTACGTTGAGGAGCAGAAGCTTAAAGAGCACTGACATGAGCAGGCTGAACCATATCAGCGTTAAGACCACCGTCATCGCGATAGAGTAGTTAATCTCTGGGACCGTCGACTGCAATCCCATGTAGTGTTGGTACCAAAGCGTAGGGGCAACGAGCACGAAAAAAGTAGAGAGTGGGGCGAGCACTAAGTATGGTGGGTAGCGGCGCTCTCGAAGGAGGTGTCTCATCATCCCAGCCGGGTCGATCGGGAGGGAGATCAGGGTGTCGAGGAGGGAGAGTTTTTTCTTGATGCCGATCATAAACCTGCGCCTATTGTGTGCCACCTCCATCCGTTTTGGCGAGATCAATAAAATGTTGGGGCGCCCCTCGTTTCTCCCTAGGGTCTTATCGGTAAAGTGAGAGGTTTCTTGGTAAGAAAAGGAAATATTTGAAATCCTTATCCATTTTTTAGGGTGATAACGCTCAGTCCATAGAGAGAGTTGGAGCGAAGTGATTGCAATTTATCCTGATTTGTTGTTCAATCCGGGTCCTGCGACGTCACCGACGCAACTTCGTTGAATTGAATCCTTGAGTTTGGTTGAGCCAAGAGGGTTTAGTTGAGCGGGAGTAGCTCAGTCGGCTAGAGCATCAGCCTTCCAAGCTGAGGGTCGCGGGTTCGAATCTCGTCTCCCGCTCCATTTTGTTCCTTTGCGAACTTGGGTTCCCCAAGATTCGCAAGACGGGCAGGATGGGGCTTCGCCCCCCTGCACCCCCTTCCGGATTTCGGACTATTCCTTCACAGCAGGCATTTCCTTTGTGAACTTGGGTTCCCCAAGATTCGCAAGACGGGCAGGATGGGGCTTTGCCCCCCTGCACCCCCTTCCGGATTTCGGACTATTTCCTTCACAGCAGGCATTTCCTTTGTGAACTTGGGTTCCCCAAGATTCGCAAGACGGGCAGGATGGGGCTTTGCCCCCCTGCACCCCCCCCGGCTTGCTGCCGGAGATCGGACTATTTATTCACGCCAGTTATTTCCTTTGCGAACTTGGGTTCCCCAAGATTCATAACTCGCTCAGGAGTCGCTTGACTGATATGTATACGTGCATCCGCTTTTTAAGGCTTGGCGGCCCCATGGTAAACGACACGTCCCCGGCTCCTCATGGCAACGTAGTGCTTCTGTTGGCTCCACTCATTCTGTGGGTGATGGGTGTCTATCTTTTTTTGCCGACCGATCCCGATTTTTGGTGGCATCTCAAGATGGGAGAGATCATTCTCGATACGGGAGCGATCCCCCGTTCCGATATCTTCTCTTCTCTCTCATTCGGGAGGCCAATGGTTGCGCACGAGTGGTTGAGTGAGTTTGTGTTCGCCTCAATCTATCGCCTTTTTGGATATGCAGGGTTAACGGTTATTTGGGGAATGTTGGCCGCGCTGTCAATGTGCGTGGTCTATCGAACCTGTCGGATTCGTGGACTGGACGCTCTTCCCGCCGTGATAGCGTCGGCGCTCGCCACACGGTTGACCCTTCTTGGCGCCGGTGTTCGACCGCAGATATTCACGGCCGTCGGCACCAGTCTTGTGGTGTGGGCGCTCACCCGCGTCACCCGTGAAGGGTGGAGTCGATGGATGTCGGGGTTGCCGGTGTTGTTCTGGTTATGGGCCAACGCGCACGGGGGATATATCCTCGGCATCGCGCTGCTCTGGCTGACATGCGGTGTCGCATGGTTTTCATGTGAGCGATCGCTCGTTCGCAAGCTCGGTATTCTCACTGTGGTTTGTACGCTGGTGAGCCTCGTGACGCCCCACGGCGCGAGCGTTTTGCTCTATCCTTTTCAATACGCCAACCTCGGCAGCGCTTCCTTGCGCTACATCCTAGAATGGCAGAGCCCTAACTTTCATGATTCGACCACCGTCGTCATGCTGGCGATTGTGCTTGCCATGGCTGTCGTAGGTGTACTCCAAAAACCTTCAAATTCTATTGATGTTGTGTGGGCCGTTCTTTTCACTGCGATGGGGCTCCTATCAAATCGTCACATACCGCTCTTTGCGATCGTTGTTACTCCGATAGTATGCGCTCGGGTTCTACACGAATTTCCATGGGTGCGACGATGGTTAGCTGGGTTCGATCTGCGGATCGTGGGGATGGCCTTGGTTGTCGTTATCCCGTTGGTAACAGGGCTCAGGCTTACTTGGAGATCCGCCACAGATATGCCCCTTCAGCTCGGTAGTAAGGCCGCGGAACGAAACCTGCCGAGTAGTGCTGTGCGCCAGATGCTAGAGGGCATTCCGCCGGGCGTATTGCTCAACGAGTACGATTGGGGTGGGTACCTCCTCTATCATTTGTATCCAATGTGGAGGATCGGTGTGGATGGTCGCGCTGATGTTCACGGCGACGCCACGATGGATCTGAACTATCAGATATTCAATGGAGCGAAAGGGTGGCATGAGGAGGTCGAGCGTTTAAACGTCGCTTATCTCCTCGTGCGTAAGGGAGGGCCTCTCGCAATCGCCCTCAACGCGGATCCCTCGTGGAGCCTCGAGGTTGATGGGAATGTCGAACAGCTCTTCGCTCGACGGGATACGCGGGGCTCTTTGTCTCACTAACGATCGCTGAAACCACCTAGCCTTCCCAGAGCCGCCACCCCTGACTCGAGCGCTACTGTATGCGCTCGTATTCGCTCCTCCACAGGGGAGGAAAGGAGCGTCTCAGATGTGATGATGTGATTCGTGTAATTCATCGTAACGAAACGCTCGAAATCGAAAAGTTGATTCCGTTCGATGCCTCTTTGAATGACCCCGTTGATAGCGCGCTCTCCGTAAATCTGTCGCTGTGAGGATACTGGGATTCCCGCTTGAGTGACCGCGCGAGCGATCTCTGCCCCAATTGAAGCGCGGAACGGATCGAAGTTGCTCTCGTACAGGTAGTACGCGTCGGCTTGTGAGCCGTCTAAACTAAAATCACACGCCACCGCCGGATTGTCCTCATGTAAGTCAAATACCAAGTCGAAAGAGATGTTCAGTTTATCAAGCGTCGCGACTAAAGCCCGCACCTCAGGCGCGATCGAATCGCGATTCATCTGTCGATTGAGATCGAAGTGTCCAGAGCTCTCTCGAGTGTTGCGCAGTAGTCCCGCGGGATTAACACACGGAAAGGCGTATACCTCTATCTGAAGCTCGCGAAGCGCGACGCTCAGCATGTATCGGTATAACGCCAACACCCCGGCGGGCTCATCGCCGTGAATTCCCGCGATGATCAAAAGCTTTTGTCGCCGCGAGGTCGAGCGCATTGGTGGAACGTAGCGAATAAAGGAGACCGGGAGTTCTCCGAACTCCGCCGAGCGAATGCCGGCTATCTTCTCAACGGTTACGAACGGTAATTTTCGGTATGCCGAGAGCAGGGTAAGGTAGGTGCCCCGTGAAAAGATAGGCCCCTCGAGGGTGTTCTCTGAGAATTGATTGTAAATTGAAGCTTCCATGGTGGTGAACATTCCCAAGAAGGGATCTCATCGTACGTACTAAGTGTGTGGGGAGGTCGCGACGCGACCGGAACAATGATTCGCGCTACGCGCGACAGCGGCTGCCTAGATGTAGGCGCATGGCATGGGGCTTCATCGAGCGTGAGTATGCCGAGCGCCACGGTTTGGCGCGAAGGTTCGTTGAAATGGTAGGCATACGTGCGTTCACGTGATCATAGTTCCTGAAGACGGGGATGAAGTCAAAACAAACCCTACCGAAAAGGAAGAATTCTGAACCCTGTAGATCGCAATCGTTCGTTTCGTGAGGCCGAAGTTCCCCTTTGTGTGCTTTTGAGAGCCGTAACGACAAGGAAACCGGTTGAGTGATGGGGGCGCCATGCCGTAGCGTAGGGCCATGTCGTTTCGAGTGTTTATTATTTCATTTCTCCTCTGTGTGACCGTGTCGGTGTGTTATGCCGAGCGGCCGTTCGAACAGCGCGGCATTACCATGTTGCAAACGGAAAAGGTTTTCTTCGAACGGGTTCCGGGGATGGGGGCATTCGAGGTGTACGTGAAGCAGCTCGTCGACGCTGTCGATGGCGCTGTGGCGAAGGTGCCAAAGTCAACACCAGCCGGTGGCTTCTTGGTGGTGGCGGTGAAACCCGATGGGCGTTCTCGAGTGTGGTTAGATGTCGCGCCTCCCCTTACTCATGATGCCGCGATGTCCATCACATCGGCAGCTCAGCAGGTGTATCCGGTGACGGTAAAGAAAGGAGTGGTCCTTTTCGCGGTAAAGATCTCTCTGTGGGGTGGTAAGCCACCTCAAGGTATGGTGCCACGACCTCAGGAGTGGGAGGCCGAAGCTGATAAAGTGGGTGGGCCGATCGAGCTCGCAGACCTCGTGCTGCGCGTTTGGCCAGACTGAGCTTCGTAACGTTGCGCAGCTCCGTAGGTAAACTAGTCTCCTGTTCTCTCTGGCGTTTTTTGGCCTCGTAGACGGGGCATCCCGGTGATATTCTATGTGGAGAACACGAGTTTCCTGTCCTTCCTACAATCACGGTGAACTATGCGCGATCTTCTATCCTCGTTAGGTCTTGAGGCTACTAATCCAGGTGCTTTTGGTAAGAGAGTACTGACGAACTCAAGCGGTGGAACTCTCGTGAGTACATCGCCTATCGACGGCGCGGAACTCGGTCGAGTTGTGTGTGCCGATGACGTCGCGTACGACCAGGTCGTCAGGGACGCGCAGGAGGTGTTCCTTGAGTGGCGAAAGGTTCCCGCGCCCGAGCGAGGAGAGCTCGTACGGAAGATAGGCAACGCGTTGCGGGATTCGAAACAGGCTCTTGGTAAGCTCGTCTCATTAGAGATGGGAAAGATCGTAGCGGAGGGAGAGGGGGAGGTTCAGGAGGCCATCGATATCGCTGATTTCGCCGTCGGACTCTCGCGCCAGCTCTATGGAAAATCGATGCACTCAGAGCGTCGCAATCACCGGATGTATGAACAGTGGCATCCGCTCGGCGTGATCGGTGTTATTACCGCGTTTAACTTTCCAGCGGCGGTATGGGCATGGAATTCCATGATAGCCGCGGTGTGCGGTGACACAGTAGTTTGGAAGCCATCCGAGCTTACCCCTCTGACCGCGGTGGCGATCAATTCGATATGCCGCGATGTCGCGAAGGAGCGTGGTTTCGAAGGTGTGTTCTCTCTCGTTGTTGGTAACGGTCCTGAGCTAGGGAAGCGTATCGCGTCGGACCGTCGTATTCCGTGCGTGTCCGCTACCGGTTCTTGCCGGATGGGACGGGATGTAGCCAAGGCAGTAGGAGACCGCCTCGGAAGAAGTATCCTCGAGCTTGGTGGAAACAATGCTGTCATCGTATTGGATGACGCCGATATGGATCTTGTGATGCCCGGTGTTGTGTTCGGCGCCGTCGGTACAGCGGGACAACGATGCACCACGATTCGTCGAGCGCTCGTTCATGAGAAGATTTACGACACCTTCGTGGAGAAGATGATCGGAGCGTACAAGCAGATTCGGATCGGTAATCCTTTGGAAAAGGGCGTCTTAATGGGGCCGCTCGTATCGCAAGGCGCTGTTGAAGCTTACAAGGCCGCGATAGCGCGCGTGCCAAAGGAGGGTGGCTCTATCCTCTATGGAGGTAAGGTGGTGTCTGGACTCGCGTCCTCTCTGTACGTTGAGCCAACGATCGTCAAGGCTCACGCTCAGATGGAGTTGGTCGCGGAGGAAACGTTCGCGCCGATTCTGTATGTGGTTCCCTTTACAACGGTCGAAGAGGCTATCGCGCTTAACAACGGAGTTCCGCAGGGGTTGAGCTCCGCGATCTTTACTCGCAATCTCAAGACCGCTGAGCGGTTTCTCTCATCGGCTGGCAGTGATTGTGGTATCGCGAATGTGAATATCGGAACGTCCGGCGCTGAGATCGGCGGCGCCTTTGGTGGGGAGAAAGATACCGGTGGTGGTCGCGAGTCGGGATCTGATTCGTGGAAACAGTATATGCGTCGTCAGACGACCACGATCAATTACGGAGACGATGCCCCTCTCGCTCAAGGGGTGGTTTTCGGGTAGTCGGAGGCTTCAGTCCCCGATGGTCGTTTCCTCATAGGTTTCTCTAATCAACCAGGCTGCCGGGAGGCAATGTGAACGTGCACGTACCCGACCGAGGATTTCCGATTGCCGCTATTCCGGGGAGGACAGGTTTCTGTTCTCGGTACGTTCACGTTTACGAGCACGTTCACGTGCACGGGGTTCCTCGTAGAGAAGGGGCTGACAGGTGATCAGGAGGGGTTTGCAGGGAGGTAACTACCTAATTACTCTAGCGTGTTAGCTCCACCTCTCTTGTTTCCATTCCCTGATCGGTATGCTAGAAAGATGAGCTCTAGTCACTAGTTAGCCCTGGTGCTGGAATTGGTAGACAGGCATGATTCAGGGTCATGTGTCCGTAAGGGTGTGGAGGTTCAAGTCCTCTCCAGGGCATTCCTTAATATATTCCCCCGCTCGGTTGGAATGGGATAGAGTTAAGGGAGTGACGATTCGTGGTGAGCGGCTTATCCCCTCCCACGAGATGCGCGTAGCGCAGTCCCTACTTTTTGGTTACGTCGAAGGATCTTATGAAACTTTCTCGCACTTTTTATCTCGCTCTTGTGGTGATGGCGTGTGTCATCGTGAGCACCAGCGGATGTGACCGTCGGCCTCGGCCTTACGCGGGTATCCCCCTCGATAAGGGTGCTGCGCCTATCGATCCTCAAAGCAACAACAAATAACCCCTCGTTCGAGGTGGTGAGCACGCGTGGTAAAGATCTATGGCTGGAAATGTCCTTGCCGAAAGTGAAGCTCGCGGCCACGAACAGGTAGTTTTTTTCAACTATCCGGAGGTCGGTCTTAAGGCCATCGTTGGTATCCATAATACCGTGCTTGGACCTGCGCTCGGTGGGTGTCGCATGCGCGTCTATCCGAATGAGGCCGCCGCGATTGAGGACGTGATGCGTCTCTCAGAGGGGATGACCTACAAGAGCGCGCTTGCTGGCTTGCCGCTCGGTGGTGGTAAGGCATGCATCATCGCTGATCCAGCGATGACAGAGGGACGCGAAGCGTTATTCAAAAAATTTGGTGAGTGTTTGAACTACCTCATGGGTCGTTATATTACGGCCGAGGATATGGGTACGTCCGTCGCTGATATGATGGTGATGAAGGCGGTTACCAAACACGTTGTTGGCACTGACCCAAAGCTTGGAGGCGCCGGTGATCCATCTCCATGGACCGCGAAAGGTGTCTTCCTCTCGATGCAGGCCGCGGCCGAGCGAGTGTTCGATACCGGTCGATCCCTCTCAGGTAAGCGGGTCACCATCCAAGGTGTCGGACATGTCGGTATGTATCTTCTCCAGCATCTCACGGAAGCGGGCGCCGCTGTTACCGTGACCGATACGAACGAGCGCAATCTTTCAGAGGCCGCGTCAAAGTACGGGGCAAAGGTTGTCTCCACAGAGGCTATATACGATGTTCCGTGTGATATCTTCGCTCCATGCGCGGTTGGGCAGACGATCAATGCGTCTACCCTGCCACGTTTGTCGTGCAAGATTATCGCTGGAGCGGCGAATAATCAGCTTCCGGACCGTTCCGTGTACTCCGTGATTACCGAAAAGGGGATCCTCTATTGTCCTGACTTCGTGATCAACTCGGGCGGTGTCATCTGTGTGTGCGCTGAGGTCGCCGCGCGTGGACAAAATACTGAATGGATCTCGTCGAAGGTGAACGATATCTACACTACGACGTCGAAGGTGCTCGACGAGGCGTCTCGCCGTAGCAAATTCTCCGAAGAGGTGGCGGTCGTGCTCGCGAAGGAAGTCAT
>JBIJBE010000059.1:0-18402 GCA_044345405.1 Bdellovibrionota bacterium | reverse complement strand
GAACCATAAAAACCAACCGAAAAGCAATAATCACCAAGATAAGAGAGAGAACTCAACGACCGCCAAGCACATCGACCAGATTAGGAACACAGTACCTGCAAACGGCAAAAGACTAGCGAATGGGGCGTCGGAGCAGGGGACCACAAGGAATACTGCCACCAACAATGAGACCAGAAGAAGACGAGCGCCCAGCCATGAAGCGAGGCGGAAAATTCTCTTCACATACATCCGACGAGCGAAAGACTGTACCCACAACCCACATGTGCAGTTCCTGTGAGTAAGGTAGCTAGCCCATTGAAAGAACAAACAAATCCATCAACACCCTCACTTCAAAAGGATACCGGAGCAACATAGTGCCTCCAATGAAGGATTCAGGGTACGGCTAAGGCCACACGAGCCCCTACATTAAAGCGCTGTTCTACCATATCAAACACGTGCGGGTGGGGCTTCTGCCCAAAAAAATCCTCGACTAGTCCGTCATCAAGAGACAGGACTCTATGAGCGGATCGATATCGCCATCCAACACCGAATTGACGTCCGAAGTTTCGTAGTTGCTTCGGAGGTCCTTCACCAGCTGATACGGCTGCATGACATAATTTCGGACCTGACTTCCGAAGTCGATCTTCTTACGCACACCCTTAATTTGATCCATCTTCGCCTGCTGCTGCGCCTGTTCCCGCTCGAAGAGCTTCGACTTGAGAATCTTCATCGCGCGCGCCTTGTTCTTGTGTTGCGACCGCTCACTCTGGCACGCCACAACGATTCCCGAAGGAATATGCGTTAAACGCACGGCAGAATCTGTTTTATTAACGTGCTGCCCACCAGCGCCCGAGGAGCGATAGGTGTCGATTCGAAGATCGGCTTCATTGATTGAAACCTCGACCTCCTCCTCAATATCCGGTGTGACACCGACCGAGGCGAACGAGGTGTGGCGACGCGCGTTCGCGTCGAAAGGGGAGATTCGAACCAAGCGATGAACACCAGATTCGTTCCGAAGATTCCCGTATACGTAGCTTCCCGAGATAAGAATCGTCGCGTTTTTAATGCCGGCGCCTTCACCAGGTTGATAGTCCATAACCTCGATGCCGTACTTCTTCTTTTCAGCCCACCGCATATACATACGCAGCAGCATGTCGGCCCAATCCTGCGACTCCGTTCCACCAGCGCCGGAGTTGATCTCGACAATCGCGTTCTGACTGTCGAACTCCCCGTTCATCTTGCACTTGAACTCGAGCTCACCAACGCTCTCGTCCAACTCCTTCACGAGCCTACCCGCCTCAACCAGGAAATCTTCGTCGTTCGATTCCCGAGCAAGCTCAAGAGCTGCGTCGGTGTCGGCCTTAAGTGACTCAAGTTTCTTAAAGTGCTCAAGGGTAGCGACGCTCTGGGCACGCTCCCGCATAAGGGTCTTCGCCTGAGCACCGTCGCTCCAAATATCCCCGTCCTGGGATTGTCGCTCTAATTCTTCGACCTTCGTCGTGAGATTTGGGATGTCAAAGAAACTCCCTAAGGACTTCCACGCGTTCCGCGAGCCCTTGGAGTTTGTATTTAATCTCTGATGGATCAAACTGCACTGTCATAGGTAAGCCGTATACGTTGACATACTGGATTCGTCAATCAGTAAGCGGGGGCGGGGTGGGTTTGGCATAGGCCAGGGCCCCATCACAGGACACCATAACTCTGCGCAAAGGGATTTAAACCGCAAAGGGCGCAAAGGACGCGAAGTCAACATTACGCCACTGGCTAAGAGCCTACCGTACAACGAGCTTACTCCGGATATACCGTTCCCTTCGACGCATCCGCTGCGCTTCGGCGGCGGGAACCTTTTCATGGTCATATCCGCACAGATGAAGGACGCCGTGCACCACTAACCTAATCAACTCTTCCCGCTTGGTGACACCAAATTCCTTAGCTTGCTTGAGAGTGGTCTCCGTCGAGATAACGAGGTCCCCAAGGTACGGGCCAGGGGCTTCTACCTTCTTCTTAGACCGACCCGAGATCTCCTTAGGATGGAACTGAGGGAAGGAGAGTACATCGGTCGCCTTATCCTTCTTTCGATACTCCCGGTTAAGCACCCGAATTCGGGCGTCGTCGGTCAACGCCAAATGAATCTCACACACCTCCGGGATGGCGATATCGGACTCCATATGGCGAAGCACCTCTTTGAGAAGCTTCTTTATCCACGCCGAAGGTACCCCCAGCTTTCGACTCTCGACCGAGAGATGAATCTTCCACGTCCGTGTTTCGGAGGCGCGTTTCTTACGTTGTATTGCTGGCACTACTCGACCCCTAGTCTCTTAAGATTGTCGCGCTTCTTCTCTCTGCGCTCGCCGTCATGAACCGAGCCATCCTCGCCGCCGCGGTCATGATGAGATCCGCCGGTTTTCTCCGCGGGCTCAGTGTAGGCGATGCGCTGATGATAGATGCCACTCAGGACCCGAGTAAAGCACTTGGCGATAACGTGCAGGTCGCGCAGGGTGAGATCGCACTCATTGAGCTCCCCGCTCGCGAACACCTTATTAATCATCTTTTGGACGAGCCCCTGAATACGGTCGAAGGATGGCTCGCTCAAGGTACGCGTAGCGGCTTCTATGCCATCCGCGAGCATGAGCAATCCTGCCTCGCGAGTTTGGGGCTTAGGACCGGGATACGAGAAGGAGGCTCTATCCACTGACTCTGGATCACTCCCAGCCTCTTCGGCTTCTTTACGAGCTTTTTCGTAAAAGTACTCGATCATTGAGGTGCCGTGATGTTGCGCGATGAGGTCCTCAATAACCTGTGGCAGCCGATGCTTTCGCGAAAACTCTACGCCCTCCTTTACGTGCGAGCGAATAATGAGCGCCGACATCGAGGGACTCAACTTATCGTGTCGATTATCCCCAGGCGTCTGATTCTCAACAAAGTAGAGGGGCTTCGCGGTTTTACCAACATCGTGAAAATACGCCCCGACACGGCACACAACGGGATTCGCTCCGATGGCGTCCGCGGCGGACTCAACCATCATCCCGATAACCATCGAGTGATTCCACGTTCCGGGGGCCTGAACACTAAGCTCCTTCAAGAGGGGATGATCGAGTGTCGCCATCTCAATCAGCCGCATATCGGAGGCATATCCACTCAGGTACTCAACGACAGGGGTTAACCCAACGGCGATGATTCCGCTCAAGCCGCCACTCACCAAACACCCGAAGATTCGAATCGAGGCATCCAGGGTTCCTGAAGGGGGAACAATTAAAAGAGAGATAACAGCAAAGGGGAGGGAGGCGACGCTAATTTTAAACGCCGCTCGCAGATACGCCGAACGCGACCGTACCCGCACGAACTCCACACACGCAACGATCGAGGTGGTAAGAATCAACCCAGCGGTGATTCCGGGGGCAGGCGCGTAGGTCCCCATCACGATCGTCTCCATGATCGCGACCATTAAACCTAGCTGAAGACCGAGAATTGACCGAGCGATAAGCACGGGGAGGGCGAACGGCATACAGAGCGCGAACGACTCCATCGTGACGCCCCGCCACATATCGTGCATGTTCGCGTAGCTGATGAGAGCAAAGGCGAGGATATTTCCAACGCTCACCAACAACACGGAGCTCAAGAGAAGCGAGTAGATGAGAACGTCCCCCTTCACCTCTCGCTGTCGATACGATGCGAGCGCGTGAAGCGCGGCGATATGAACACCGAAGATCGTCAATATAAGGGCGAGACCACGAACGATCCTCACCGTGACCGGAAGGTCAGCACCTTGAGCGCCAAGGCAGAGCTCCGCGGCAACAACGACCGCTGCTTGGCAGCAGCCAACCACGAGAAACCGTCTACGTTCCTCGCTTAAAAAGCCACTAATCTTCGTCGCGGTCATACGCCTGAATGATGCGGGACACGAGAGGGTGCCGTACGACATCCTCGTCGGTGAAGTGTACTATCGACACTCCGTCTGTGTTGTTCAAAATCTTAAGCGCGTGCGTAAGCCCCGAATCCATGCCGCGAGGAAGGTCGATCTGGGTTGGATCGCCGGTAACAACGCAGGTAGACCCAAAGCCGAGTCGTGTAAGGAACATCTTCATTTGAACAGGGGTGGTATTTTGCGCCTCGTCCAAGATCACAAAGGCGTTCGACAGGGTGCGTCCACGCATGAACGCGAGCGGAGCGACCTCAACGACCCCTTTTTCCACCATCTCCTTCGCCCGGTCGACATCAACCATGTCGTAGAGCGCGTCGTAGAGGGGGCGAAGATACGGATTCACCTTCTCCGCCATATCTCCCGGAAGGAATCCTAGCTTTTCTCCGGCCTCAACGGCTGGACGACACAGAACGATCCGTTTTACCTCTTTATTAACAAGAGCGGATACCGCCATCGCCATCGCGAGGTAGGTCTTACCGGTTCCGGCAGGTCCCACACCGAACACAACGCTGTGGTCCTTAATCTCCTCGATGTAGGTCTTCTGCTTAAAGGTCTTCGGCACGATCTTCGTGCGCTTACCGGAGGTGCGAATCTGATCACGGAAGAGCTCTGAGAGTTGCAGGCGTTGATTGCCCGAGAGCATCTTGATCGCTCGCTCAACGTCACCTTTGAAAACAACCTCGCCCTGCTCGATCAATCCGCGAAGCTGGGTAAGAAGCGAGTGGCCCAACTCTACGTCGGTATCTTGCCCAACGAGAACGAGCCCTTCGGGAGAGCGTCCGATCTTTAAACCAAGCTCCCGTTCGATCGTTTTAAGATTTTCGTCTTTGTCGCCAACTAGTGCTTGAAGAACGCTCGCGTCTGGGAAGTGAACATCCATCTCTTTAAGCGCGCCCTTCGGATCTCCTGCTCGTCGCCCGTATCCCGTCATCTGGTATTTTCTTTGTTACGACACCACTACACATCACTGCCGGTCTTCCGAAGTTCGTGTGCTCAGGTGTTGGTACACAGGAGACGCTCCCTTCTTCTCTTTGACATACCCCGTTAGGGGTAAAAGACCAACCCACTCTTATAGAGGAACGGGCCACCACAAGGATACCACATCCAAGGGTGGGCCCACCCAGGAAAATCGTAGTACTTTAATGATTTAGGTCCTTTGCGCGCGAGCTACCCAGCTCAACCGGGATCGGTCACTATCTGAGAACCTCGGAATCGCAGAACCTGGTAGTCGAAGTCCAGGTGACGGTCACCATCGACGTTCACCTCACGAAGCCCGGCGATAGCGAACGGCTTGTCTATGGTACCGGTTACCAAGAGAGCGGCGTCGTGGAATACCGCGGCCGACACAACATGATCAGACCTTCCGTGACGAGCGGTATAGCTCCTTACAAATTCTGGAGAGAGTCGAGGTGGTGTAAACCAAACACCATCGAACGCTCCAGCCGCGGCCTCAATATCCGCCGACGCCTCAATGAAATTGCACCCAATGAGAGGGATATCAACACGAAGAGAACGAAGCTGTCGCGCGAAGCGTCCATTCAATCCCGCCGCAAGACACACGCCTATCGCGTCAAAGCCACCCGCCTTCGCTTTCAGGATTGAGGCTTGAAAACTATCTGGATTGGTCGAGAAATCCTCCCACACGCTTTGCGGGAATTGCTCCGTCAGAGCCCGAGCCCATTCAGTGGTGTAGGTATGCGTTGAGGTAAAGAGCGCGAGTTTCTTATATCCCCGCCGCTTTATCTCGCCCGCCATGAAGGAGAAATCCTTCGCGTTCGAGGTCCACAGTCGAAGGGCGTAGGGATTGTTCGGGAACTTCGTGCCTGACGCCCACGCAAGGAGCGGAATTTTATGTTTCAACGCTATCGGTGCGATAGCCTGCGCGGTGACCGTATCACCCACGAGAACGCCTGAGATCTTGTCCACCTCAACTAATTTGCGAAACGCGGAGACGCTCCGAGCGGGAAGAAACCCATCATCTTCGTAGATGAACGAAGCCTTTGAACCAACATCGGCAAGCTCAATACCCCGTCGATACGCCTGACCGTAGGCGGCCCAATCTCCTGTGAAACTTGCGAGAACGCCGACTCTTTGCTGAGCTGCCACGGGTGAGCAGAGGAATACAAAGATACATGACGAGAGAAGTGCTCGCTTCACAAAGGGCGCGCGTCCAAACATGGAGTTCTCCATTTACGGCAGGAAAGAAGGGCCAATCCTATCCCTGCGTTATCCGAGGCATGGTAGCTATGCTCCTCTCCGT
Organism: Bdellovibrionota bacterium; assembly: GCA_044345405.1. Lineage (GTDB taxonomy): Bacteria > Bdellovibrionota_C > UBA2361 > UBA2361 > OMII01 > OMII01. The sequence continues at coordinate 12,241 of JBIJBE010000059.1, read as the reverse complement.
TCGCAATCGACTCGGTCCCCTAGCGCGATCAGATAAATATTTTACAAAAAGAACGGAGAGAGGGCCCTCACTGGCGAGTACGGCCAGATTACCGGGCGATGACGATTTACGATGACGGTAAAACGTAACCCGTTAGCCGTCGACGGTTCACGTAGCACGTCTAACGTCCACGTCTTACGTCAACGTCAACGTCAACGACTTCATTCAAGCCTCTGAATCTCCCTCAGAGGGTAAAGTCGAACTACCGAAAAATCGGATACCCCTCCGGCACCGGCAATCCAAGCACCGCTCGCCGAATGAGATCAAGCGCGACATACGACGCGTAGCTACGAACGTTCTGACGTTCGCTCACGTAGAGACACTTCATCTCAAAGGAGCGAGCCTCTGAGGAGAGCCCCACAAAGAAAGTTCCAACCGGCTTAGCTTTCGAGCCGCCGGCCGGCCCAGCGACACCACTAATCGAAACACCGATCGAGGTTTTAAACCGCTCTCGAACGTTCTTCGCCAACTCACGCACCGTTTCAGCGCTTACCGCGCCGGTTTTTTCGAGCGTTTCGGTCGATACGCCGACGATCCGTTCCTTAATGTCGTTACTATAGGCCACAACGCCACCGTGAAAGACAGCCGATGAGCCGGGGGTGCGCGTTAAGATCTCTGAAACCATCCCTCCCGTGCACGACTCGGCGGTCGCTACGGTGAGCCCTTTCGAGATAAGTAATTTTTGAAGTGAGGTTATGAAGCTCTCAGCCGGATCTTCGGTGAAGATCGTATCTCGTTGAAGCGCGTCTTGTACCAACACCACATGTGGGCTCAGGTCAAAGCTCTTGGGAGCTTTAAGAACAACGTGCACCTCAGGAAACGCTGCTCGATAGGACACCACGATCTCTTTGGGAAGCTTGAGTCCCTCGATCAATCGCCCAACCGTCGACTCAGGTAATCCAAAGGTCTTCATCGTCGCGCGTTGAATCGGCTCGACCCCACCACGACTCGCTTCGATCATCGGCAACACCGTATCGAGGAACATCGGCTTGAACTCACGGGGAACCCCTGAGAGCGACACTACCGTAGGGCCGCCATCTTTCGTCATGGCGAATCCGGGTGCGGTGCCGTTCGCGTTCGGAACCATGGTCGCGCCGATCGGCAGAAGGGTTTGCCTTCTATTCTGCGAATCCAAAACCCGCCCGCGCTTGGCGAAAAACCCCTCAAGGTGCGCGACCGCGTCAGGGTGCTCCGAAAGCCCAACACCAAAGAAAGCGGCCACCATATCACGGGTAAGATCATCGCTTGTTGGGCCAAGCCCTCCTGAGGTGATAATGAAATCGCTTACCGTTGAAAGATCTCGCAATCCCTGAACGAGCTCACCCATATCGTCATCGACGACAAGGACACGTTTAAGTTTTAAACCTCGCTCTGAAAGCTCCTTAGCGACGAAATTTGAATTGGTATCAACGACCCGGCCATCAAGAAGTTCAGAGCCAGTTGCCAGGATTGAGACAGAACGCATTATGCTTTCTTCTTAGCGTTAGTTCTAAGCGAGGCTACGTTCACAGCCGCGTGAGCTTTTTTGAGGTCCTCGATCATAGCCATGACCGCGGCTGGTGGGCGGATCTCAGATGGCATATCCATGATCTTCGCCTTCATGGGGTCTACGTATTTGCCCTTATCGAAGAGGCCGAAGTGGAGATGAACACCGCTTGCAAGTCCGGTACGCCCAACCGTTCCGATCACATCACCACGACCAATACGAGCGCCCTTGCGAACGTTCTTTCCTATTGAATTGAGGTGCATGTACTCAGTTGTGTAGCGATCGTTGTGCTTGATGCGAACAACATTTCCTGTGCTCGAACCGTAGCCAGCCTGTACCACCACTCCATCACCCACCGTTCGAACAGGAGTTCCAAGTGGGGCGGCGAAATCGACGCCGTTATGTGGGCGAGATATCTTTAAAACTGGGTGGAAGCGGGAGAACGCGAACATCGAGGAGATACGGCTGTACTTGAGCGGATACCGAAGGAACGCCTTCGTCGGCATCGATCCCTTCTCATCGAAGTAACGAACGGTGCCATCCTTTGAGACATCTCGCACAACCGCGAGCATCTTTCCACTTAACTGAATCGAAGCGGCCTTAATCACACCGGGAGCAAGTCGCTCACCATCCTCAGAGACACGGTCTTCGTAAATCACGGTGAAGGAATCGCCCGGTTGAATGTCCTTGGTGAACTCAACGCGATTAGAGAAGAGGTCAACGAAATCATCCACAAGAGAGAAGGGGATCTCTAAACCGGTCGCGGAATCACCGAGAGAGGAAACGATAGTGCCGGTAACTCGACGCTCTTTGCTGATAACTTTAAGTTTATCAACCTTTACCGCGTAGTTACCGTGGTCGTCGCGAGTCAGGATAACGGTTGCGTTCTCACCCTGCTTCTTTCGAACCTCTATGACTTCGCCGTTGAGCTGCGTAACCGCAAGCTCCTCTCCAACTCGAAGCGACCCAGCGTTCACGCCGGAATCCTTCAACGCGTCGAGCACCGCGGTAACATCATCAACATCTCCACCGATCTCCCTCCACAACGAATTGAAGGTGGCGCCTTTCCTTACAGCGTGTTGGAAGGAACGAACGATCGGTTGTTGAGGGGGTGGGGGAGCTATCTCCGCTGGTTGTTCATGAAGGGAGTCCGCAAGTTGGTGAATGGGGCTCTCTTCGTCGTGCAGAAGCTCTCTAGATAGCTCTCCCGTTCCGGCCCGGCCGAAAAGGATCTCATGGGGTAGAACCCCTTTTGTGAGGAGAGCGGCACCGGCGACTACGATGGTAGCGCGAGCGGCCCAGACGTACTTCTTCATGCAGACGGGACTTTACTTGCATATGAGGCCGCTCACAACCCCTTGAGAGAGGGCTATCCCCCTAAAACGATGGATAATCTTGAGCTCGCTTGAAGAAAAGGTACTAGGGCACGTACCCCCACTCTCCGACAGCGGGTATACTGTATGTCTTATGACGATAATCGGCGTGGACGTAGGAACGGTTCGAGTGGGTGTAGCGACGGCCGATCCCACCGTTCGTATCCCATTCCCGGTGGCTATTTGGCCCCGAGCTCAATACGAAGCCGAGAAGAACATCCTTAAACTTATCGAGGAGCGAAAAGGCACCCTTCTGGTCGTTGGCCTGCCCCTGGATGAGGATGGAAACCGAACCGATATCTGTGAAAACATCGAAGCCTTCGTTCGTCGTCTTGCCAAACGCACCCCCATCAAGATTGTATATATAGATGAAGCATTCTCCTCCGTTGAGGCGTCTGAAAAGTTGTCGCAAGCAGCGAGCACAGCTCACCGGGTGGATGCCGCTGCGGCCTGTCTTATTCTGCAACGGCACTTCGATCTAAACCCTTGAAATAGCGCGTTTTTAAAAGCTCCCCCTATGCGAAAGTTGGCTATCATTGCGATGTACCTAGCGATTCCGATAGCTGCCGCATTCGCAAGTTTCAAGGCGGCGGAGCACTACTTCCTTGCACCCCTCGATCCTACCGTTTCAACACCCTCAATCTTTGTGGTGGCTCCGGACAAAAATTTCCGCGAGGTAGCCGCTGACCTTGAGGTTAACAACTACATCAAGCACCGCTACGCGATTCGCCTCCTCGCCAAGCTTCAAAAGAAGGACACCCTCGTTATGGCGGGGGAGTACGAGTTCTCTCCGGCGATGAGCCCTCAACAGATCCTCGACTCCATGGTTGAGGGGCGCATGATCCTTCGTAAGATAACCCTTAAAGAGGGCCTAACCGTGCGCGAGATAGGTCCAATCCTCGAAGAGGCGGGCATCACACAACGAGCTCTCTTCGAGCAGGCGTTAAACGATCCGAAACTTCGAGAAGAACTTAAAGTTCCCGGTGCTACCTTCGAGGGATATCTCTTTCCCGAAACGTATCGCATTCAACGCAACACGCCCCCACGAAAGGTTATCCAGACCCTTCGCGCTCAGCTCGATTCGAAGTGGCCGGAGGAGTGGAATCTCCGCCTGCTTGAGCTTCAGATGACGAAACATCAGATCCTGACCCTCGCTTCGATCATAGAGAAGGAATCGGGCAACGCCGAAGAGCAACCTCTCGTAGCCTCCGTGTTTCACAACCGATTAAAGAAGGGTATGCGTCTTCAATCAGACCCAACGGTGATCTACGGAATTGCTAACTTTAACGGCAACATCACGAAAGCGGACCTCCAAACCCCAACCCCATACAACACGTACGTCATCTCAGGACTTCCACCGGGACCGATAGCGAACCCGGGATTCACCGCGATAAAAGCTGCGCTCTATCCCGCGGAAACCAACTACTTCTATTTTGTAGGCAACGGAAAAGGGAAGCACATCTTCTCCGAAAACCTGGACCAGCATAATCAGGCGGTGAATGTATTTCAGCGGGGAATAGGAACCTACGAGCCTGTCGCAGCCGGTACGACAACACCTGCTCCTCAACCGCCCACGTCACCGGGCCCACAATCATAGGGCCAAACTATAATGGGCAAGGAGCTTCACTCCCTTATCGAGGCGGTTCGTGTACGAGAGGAACGACGTCGTCGCACCGCTCTCGCTATCAACGCGGCTCTTTGCGTTTCGTTTCTCGCTGTTCCCTGGGTACTCCTGCAACACTACCCTGCGTGGCTTATTCTCGCGTGGGTTCCGCCCCTTGCGGTCGCGGCTATCTTTATTTCACGCTCAGAGTACGAATCGGTCCACGTTACCAAGGATGAAGCATCCGAGATCCTCGACGAAGTGCTCAAGACAAAGGAACGAATTCGCACCTTCACGCTCATCTCCGAATCATCAGCCGCGCCCGACCTAATCCGAAGCGAATTCATCGCCACGCAGATTCGTGAATACATCCCTCCGCACTGCACACCTCAAAATCTCCTGGAAATTCGTCTTACAAAACCTCAGCGATGGGCAGTCACCGCAACGCTCGCTGCGATTATCATTGCGGCGACACTTCTCTTGATTCGTCCCGTTACCCCACTTGACCAGGCGGCAGCTACCCTACAGGCGATCGTCGACGCCCATCCTGAACTCCCCGAGCAGGTTAAGATTGCGGCCCAAGAGAGCATTCAAAATCTCGGCGCCTCAGACCTCGCGGCCGCTCAAGAATCACTACAAAAAACTCAAAGTGAGATTACCAAAGCGCTCTCAGCGAGCGTGAAGCCTCAGAAGGACGAACGCACCATCCAACAATCAGACCAGCAGCACCAAACTCAAAAGGAAGCGCCATCCCAGCCTGAACCTCGCAAAGAGGAGAAGGAGCTCGACACGCAGCAGAAACAGAGGAAACAGGAGCAAGAGAAACAAAAAGAGACGCAAAAGGAGCAACAGCAATCGCCGAAGGACCCCTCCGAAGAAAATAAGAAGGAGGAGGAGAACAAAACTTCCGACCAACAAAACAACGAAGAGCAGCAACAGAAAGAAAAGCAGCCATCCAAGGACTCTCAAGAAAAATCTGAAGCTGGCGCGTCGGAGGAGGGAGCCCAAAATCAGGAACAAGAGGGACAATCCAAACAAGAGCAGGACTCTAAGAAGGACGGCAAATCCAAGAGCGGCCAGTCGAACAAATCCGAAGACGGGGACGGTGAGGGCTCAGGCCAAGGAGAGGGCGCGAGCGGCTCAGGCGCTGGCAATCAGGGCGAGAACAAAGAGAAGAACCAAAACTCGCAAGGCTCATCTGGTGACGCAAAAGACGGACAGGGGACCGGAGAGGGGAATTCACAAGGTTCAAAGAGCGGCGCGCAGGGACAACCCCAATCAGGCGAAGCCCAAGAAGGTCAGCAACAAGGAAACACCCCGGGCGCAGCCGGTCTCGAACAGCTCAAAGATGCCGTAGCCCAAGCGGAGCAAGCTATTCAGCAGGAACAACAAGAGCAGGAGAAGGGAGAGCAAGAGGGGAAGGAAGGTCAAGAGGGCAAGGGTCAGGGCGATAAAGAGAGCGAATCAGGTAAAGAGTCTCAGGGTAAGGATGCTCAAAAGAAAAACGGTGAGGGAAAAGACTCGAAAGGAAAAGAGACTCAGAACAAGAGTGAACAAGGCGACAAGCCCAAAGGTCAACAACAGGGCGCCGGTGACTCAAAGGAGAAACAGGACAAAAAGAGCGATTCTCAAGGTAAGCAGGGCGACGGTGAAAAGGGCACTCCTGAAAAAAACTCCGCCGACAAAAAATCTGAGAAGGAGGCCAAAGAGGAGGGCGACGCAGGAAACTCGGGAAGCGCCAAAAAGCAGGAGCAACAACAGAAGCCTGCCGAGAAGCGCGACTCTAAGGACGGGCAATCAGATGGGGTAGGGGACCGCTCCGCGATGCCTGATCGCTCAGCTCAAGCAGTCAACGACGAGCCGCCCGAAAACGGCCCTGGCGGCGATATGCCAAACATCCCTCTCACTGGCGAGGAATCAAAGGTAGAGGGGAAGGACGAAGCGCTCGACTCCCGTTTTACCGGTGCTGACACAACCCTTGAAGAGAATAAATTACCCGCACAGGCGAAGACCTCCCTCGATGATGTACTCCTCGCCAAGCCTCAAGGCTCAACGCACAAGGGACGACAACCTATCCCCCTTGAATACAAAGAGATCATGGAATAGTTCCGTTGCGACACCGCCGAAAAGAAAGGAAACTGTAGCCCTATGGATAACCTCGACCTTCGCGATACCGCTTCACTCACCCAAGCCGTCAACGACTTTCAAAATACCTTCACTGAACTCGAGCGAGAGGTGGGTAAGGTTATCGTCGGTATGCAGGGCGTTGTGCGAAGCACCCTTTCCGCCATCTGCGCTCGGGGGCACGTTCTTCTTGAGGGCGCTCCCGGTCTTGGAAAGACATCCCTTGTCAAAGCTATCTCAACGACGCTCGGTTTAAGTTTTAAACGTGTCCAATTCACCCCGGACCTCATGCCATCGGATATCACCGGCACGCAGGTTCTTACCGAGGAGCCAGGCGAGGGGCGACGCTTCGTGTTTAAAGAGGGTCCGATCTTCGCGAACATCGTCCTTGCGGATGAAATAAATCGCGCCACTCCAAAGACACAATCCGCGCTCCTTGAGGCGATGGAGGAGCGACAGGTCACCGTACTCAATCAGACCTACAAGTTGCCACAACCGTTCTTTGTACTCGCGACGCAAAACCCAATCGAGGTTGAGGGAACGTATCCACTCCCTGAGGCGCAGCTCGATCGATTCCTCGTAAAGATACTCGTTCCCTCACCATCTTCAGCCGAATTAAAAGAGATTCTTTCTCGCACAACCGGAACCGTAACAGCGCCTATCAAACCGCTCTTCTCAGAGACGGAGGCGCCTCGGCGGCTCGAAGCGATGCAGAGCCTCGTGCGGCACGTTGTCGTATCCGATCCGATTCAAGAGGTGATCGTTCGCCTCATCGCCGCACTCACACCGAACTCCCCGTTCGCCACACCGAACGCCAAGCGATACATCCGCTTCGGACCAGGACCACGTGGCGCGCAATCGCTCGTGATGAGCGCGAAGGTCGCTGCACTCCTTGATAAGCGAATTAACCTCGCGTTCGAGGACATTCAAAACGCAATCACAGCAACCCTGCGACACCGACTCATCCTTAATTTCCAAGCGGAGGCCGATGGCGTGACCTCTGACGATCTTATCGAGGAGGTTCGTTCGGCTAAGTAGAGTAGGGTAGGGACCCCTCATGGCATTAGACGCGCGCACCTTGCGACTCCTCGACACCTTCGCGCTCCGTACGCGGCGGTCCTTCTATGGCGCGCGCCAAGGAACGCACCGCTCCCAACGTCGTGGACACGGTGTTGAGTTCGCTGAGTACCGCTCGTACGAACTCGGAGATAATCCCCGCTATATCGATTGGAACCTCTACGCGCGAAGCGACAAGATCTACGTAAAGCGGTATCTTGAAGAGGAGACGGTGAGCGTCTTCATGGTTATCGATGGATCACGCTCCCTCACCCATCCGGCGCTGCAAATGAAATGGCACGCCGCGGCGCACCTCACAACCTGCGCCTCATACATCGCGCTTGCGAGTCACGACCCTGTAACGGTGTCGGTACTCGGAGGACATCAGAGCCCGCAATTTTGGGGGCCTCGATCGTTCGCTCCCCTTGGCGCGTTTCTTGATTCTGAAGGGAAGCAACTCATCGAAGGCGCTCCAGCAAAGATAGATATCGTCGAAGCAGCTCGAATCGCCGCAACCCGAGTGAGGTTCCCCGGCATCTGCGTCGTCATCTCAGATTTTCTCTACCCGCTTGAGGAGGTCGTCACCATGCTCTCTTCGTTTCGCTCGAGAAACATGGAGATACACGCGGTGCAGATGCTTGGAGCGCAAGATATCGATCCCGACCCAGCAAGTAGTGGCAGTACCCTTGTCGATAGCGAAACGGGGGAGGAGATCGGACTCTCCCTCGATCCATCAGCGCGCGAACAGTACGCGAAGAAGCTCACCGATCACACCGCGGCGATACGCCAACACTGCCTCAGCGCTCAGATACACTTCGTTCAAGCGGTCGCTCGTGAACCCCTCGCTGAGAACTCCATCTCTATCTTAACAGAAATGGGGCTCTTCATATGATCTCCATCTTCGGCACGACCATAGCGGCAGCGTCCCCCTGGCTCCTCCTGGGAATTCCATGTGCGGTGGGATTTCTCGTATATATCTTTCGCGTGCGAGGAACCGCGCACCAAGCGGTCGTGTCCTCGCTGCTCTTTTTGAAAGAGCTCCCTCGCCGACCCGTGGGGCGCAAAACGTTCGTGCCCCCACTGCAGTTTTGGCTTGAGCTCGCGATCCTTACCCTTCTTCTCCTCTCCGTCTCTGGTCTCTACCTCGCTCGCTCAGGAAAGCATGTCGCTGTCGTCGTTGACTCTTCACTCAGTATGGGAGCGCTCTACGGCTCCGGCGGTACCCGCCTTGATCAAGCAAAACGTATTGCGACGCTCGATATTCAACGCGCTCCAAGCTCTACCACCTATACAATCTTCTCCTCTGCCAAGGACCTCACGCCACTCTCGCAACCTCATGAGTCTGCAACGGAGGCTCTCACCACGATACAAGGCGCTCAACAATCGTACCGTGCTGACGCCCTGCAGCAGCACCTCACCGCCCTTATCGGAGACACACAGTACGACGCGGTGTGGGTGTACACGGACCGGGAGCTTCAAAACTATCAACCCTCTCAACGACTCGTTGTGAATCAGCTCCCTCTCGAGCCATCCACCTCAACAAACGCTTGGATACAAGGGATTCACGTCGAGAGCAGTGGTGCGCTCACGGTAAAGGTCGGATACGGAGGAGCGTCTCCAAAGGACGCCGTTCTTAATGGTGAGTGCTTCGACGGACCTTCCGCATCCTCAGCGAAACTACCCGCACAAACACTTCGCTTAGCTCCCCATGCAGCAACGACAGCGACCCTTACGCCCTCACGCACGAATTGGAGCTATTGCCGAGTGCATATCAAACTTCAAGATTCATCTCTCTTTGACGCGCTTCCCCTCGACAATGAGGGATGGATTGCCCATGAACCAACAGAGCCTTCCGTGAATCTTGTGAGCTCACTCTCCGCGGAGCAGCTCGGGCTCACCAAGGTGAAAACCATTACGGTCTTAACGGAGACACAAAAAGATTCCACTCAGAAGCTGCCAACTATCTACCACCGAACGGCGCCACAAACCGTTCCAACGACATCATCCCTCGTCGTCTTTCCGCCAGTTGGCGCACTGCCGTGGGGAGGAACTGTCGAGACGCAAGGGGCGCAGGGTCGAGAGGTCACTCGATGGGACGCCTCTCATCCCGTTCTTCAGTATGTGAATCCATCGCTCGTATCGTTTCCTGAGGCGCGCCCGTTAGAATGTCCCCCCTCAGCAACACCGATCCTATTTTCAGCCGGCGGCCCTATCGCGTGCGCCGGAGAGGAGAAGGGGGCTCGGTACCTCATAACCGGATTTGAACTCTTCCCCTTCGAAGGCTCACGAAATCCAACGATCAGCATCTTCACCTTAAACGCCTTCAAGTGGCTCTTTCAAAGATCAGGCACTACAACCGCCGGGGAACTCCCGATGCGTCTCCCGCTTCCGGAATCTATTGTCGAAGCTGGGTACATTCATCCAGAAAATCTTAAACTAACCCTTGAAGGATCGAGCATCGCGCCACCAGCTCCCGGTATTATCGAGCTTCAAGATGAAGATGGCACCGAGCGGTATCTTGCGCTTAACTCCTTCGAGGAGCAGGAGTCCGACCTCTCAAGACGCTCCGCCCTCTCGCTGCCGGCACCAGCCCCCCGAGTCTCCACGACATCGAGTCCGACCACTTCTCGCTCGCTCCTATCGGTGTTGGCGCTCGTAGCGCTCCTCGTGATCGGAGCCGACCTCACTCGACGAATCCTTCGCCGTGTCCGTTGGGGTGACGCATGAGCTTTGAATATCCGATAGCGTTCTTGGCTCTCATCCCCTTCGTTATCGCGATGGGACTCTCGTTGCGCGATCCAAAGGGAAGGACTCCTCGATCTCTCCTTATCGCCACACTTCGGCTTCTTGCGATTACAGCCATCGTCGGCGCTCTTGCTCGCCCCTACCAATCGGACCTCGCGCCTTCACAGGGAGCGATAGCGCTGGTTGATATCTCGTCAAGCATGACCGACGCGCAGGGACAACGCCTTCTATCGGAGGCCAGCTCCTTATCCGCGCACATCGGGGCGCCTCTTAAAGTAATCCCCTTTGCGAAGACAGCGGCCACCACTCCTCAATCAGCAACAAGTTACTCGACACTTCGCGCTACGGGATCAAACCTCGATCCCATCGCCACAAACATCGAAAGCGCGCTCACGAGCGCTCGTCACGGACGTTCCCCCCTCGTGTTCCTTCTCTCTGATGGATACGAATCAACAGGACACGCCCTTGCAGCGGTCGGAACCGGCGCTTCTCCTCGGGTATTTCCACTAACCATCGACGGACCTCGTGATTCCCAAGGGATCTCAATCTCTCAGCTCTTCGCGCCTCAGGTAGTGAAATCACAACAGCGCGCCGAAGTTCGAGTTACCCTTTCAAATCCGGAAGACACAGACTCCCGAGGAACGTTAACGATAAAACACGGACCAGCGCAGATACTATCAAAGCAGGTCGCCCTCCCAAAATCTGAGGATGCCACCTTTACCGCGTTGAGCGACTCCAGCCTTGAGGGACTCCATCCCATAGTCGCAACCTATGCATGGAACGACGAAACCGGCTCTCATTCGGTATCAAAGACTACGTGGCTCTCAAGCGAAAAGAGGGACAAGGTACTCCTTCTCTCTGGAGCCCCGGAAGATGACCGATACCTTTCCCAAATACTGCGAGGTCAGGCGTATCAACTCCGAAGCGAGATAGCCTCTCAAACAACCTCGGCCGCCCTCGGGGCGCCGAACGACTACCGAACGATAATTTTAAATAACGTGGCGGCGAACGCGATCCCCTCTCCGTTCTCTGATGCTATCGCTCCGTTTGTGAGAAACGGTGGCGGACTCATCACAATCGGCGGTGATAAAAGTTACGGGCTCGGCGGATACATCGGTTCTCAATTTGAGACCCTCCTTCCCGTTCGTCTCGTTCCGCCTCACCTGGAGAAGAAGCGGCTCAATGTCGCGGTGCAACTTGTCATTGATAAGTCCCGCAGCATGGCGATGGACTCCCGACTTGAGTTCGCGAAGAGCGCTGCCCGGGAAGTGTTAAACTCACTCAAGGACGACGACTACATCGGCGTTATCGGATTCGACGACGTGCCCTTTATCGCGCTCCCGATCTCTCCGGTCGGCAACGTCAACGTTCGAGCCTCAGCAATGGAGCGAATTAGCCGCCTCTATCCAACCAAGAAAACGAACCTCTTTCCCGCCCTCGATGAGGCTCGCCGAGGTATGGCCCGCATCAACACGGGACGAAAGCACGTGATCGTTCTCACCGACGGCAAGCTTCCCGACCCAGGTCCGTATTACTTCGACCTCGTGAAACAGATGCGCGTGCTCGGCGTTACCGTGTCGACCGTTGTTGTTGGAAACGACGCTGATGATGGATTCCTCGCGCAGCTCGCGGAGGTCGGTGGTGGGTCCTTCTATCAAACGGTCAATCCAGAGAACCTGCCGAAGATCTTCCTCTCTGACGTTAAGGTGGCGTCGAATGAGAAATCGTTGAAGGAGACCCAAGATATACCGGTATCGGTTGGCCCCTCGGGGATTATCTCAACGCAGCTCTCTGACTTCCCCACACTTCGTGGCT
>JBIJBE010000058.1:0-18579 GCA_044345405.1 Bdellovibrionota bacterium | reverse complement strand
TTCGAAGCGCAGCCAGTAGCCAACGCTCCGCTTGTGTAGCGCGACCCAACGACACAGACGTGCATCGGAGTTACGTTGATGAGTGTGAGAGACACACCCAAAATGGCAGGGACCTGCCGAGAGATGCTGGGAGATTAGCACAGGGAGAACGCTTTGTACAACTCACTGTTTTGGCGCGGCCCATTCGAAAGCTGCTGCGATATCGGCAACTTACCCCAACCCAGAGCAGGACAGCATCTGCACCGTTTCGAAGCAACCGGGATGATGATAATCCGGAGCGATCCCTGCGGGCGGGGAGGATGAGAGATACCTCGGCTCATCTTGGTACCACATGCCCGAGACGTGAATGGCCGACTGCGAAGTAAGCGGCACCTCCATCGAGGCTCGAGCGAGCCCCACAACAAAGCTCCACTGCCCCCCTACCACTGAGGTGGTCATGTGTCGAATCTCAGGCCGCCGTGGAGAAGTCCTGCGAACGCGATAGTCATCGAGGGTCATCGACCACCATGCGCCCGATGGAGCGAAATTCAACTCTTGGTATGTTCCATCGGGCGACTTAATAAAAAGCTCCGCGACATCATCTTCCCACAACCCCTCAACAAACTCTCCTCGAGGAGAGGAGCTACGCTCCCCACCAGCAAGGGAGCAGAGGAACCACAAGGTGTCTGGATCGAGGGCGACGCACCACGAGAGAGGAAAAGGAAGTGAGTCGGCGTTCCAATCGGTCGCTCTATACTCCCGAGGAAGGGCACGGACATAATCCGGCGACAAGGATGTTATGGACTCGTATACCTTCATGCGAGAGAACTCTACTACGTCAGTGAGCTACGACCTAATTGTGTGTCGACGCCTCTGTAGATCGCTTTAACCTACACGCTTCGCGCGCCCGCTCAAAGGCTAAACCGAGAGCGGCCTGCGCCATTAAGAGCGGAGAGTTGTGATTCGGTCGCCAAGCGCCTCGCTCCGAATCCCAGGCAAAAGCCTCAGGAAGGATCCCACCAGGGATGTGAAAATCCCTCGCTTTCCCCTCCACGCGCATGTCGTGCGGTTCCGGTGTAATAAACGAGAGTGAGCGCTTGAGGTGCTTATCCGCGTACGAGAACGCCTCGGTGTCCACACCCGCGGACTTAATGAACCGTCGGTAGTAGTACGCCGCGAGGAGCGGATCGAAAAGCGTCCACTCAGCCGGTCGAAATCCTTCGCACACCTTGGCGAACTCACCTTTATCTTTGGGATCGAGGTTTCGAAAATAGTCCTGTCCAACGTAGGTGTCGGGCCCCTCCTCACAGTCGTTATCCCATCGACGGAATCCATTTTCGCCCATATTGCGATAGACGGTGCGAAGGATCGTGTTCTGTCGCTCGGCCTTTAAATTGCAATCAAACGGGTAGAGTAAAAGGGTCATCGCGGAATCACAGGGGCGTCTATCACACTCGGTCGCGAATCCAACTTCAGGGATTCGCTCTTGTACCGTGTTCAGACACTTGTAGAGGGTCGACATCAATTGCTCGCGGAACGCGTCGCCATCCTGCTTGCCGTTAAACTCCACCGGAAGATGATCCCACCCTTCACGGTCGTGATAGATGCGCGCTTCGTGCAATGCCGCGAGAACGATCCCAACGCTCGTGGCGCGCCGCCACTGCCGAATATCTTCCCACGGTCCGTAATCAAGTGTGTCGTGCGCCTGTACGCCGTGCAGCATCTTGATCGCCGCGGGTAGAATAGAGTCTGACGCCCACGACATCGGATCCAGTTCACGCAGATTGAACACATCTCCGGTGGGCGATGTCTTGGCGGCCTGATTAGCGAATCGATACGGTGCCCACAACATGGCGCCGAGGGCATCGAGCTGTTGGTGCCCCCAATCGTGATTGCACGTCTCAAGTTTCCCTTCCGCGTTCACCGAGTACTTGATGTGCGGACCGTTATTACCCTCAAGGAAGAGCTTGCGAGAAACCTCAGGACCGCCCCAATGAAACTGCAGGATCTTTCCACGTTGCTGCTCCTGCCCCGCGAACGACCATAAATTTCGAACGATCTGGTGCGCCTTATCCGAAAAGCCAGCCCTGTTAAGCGCGGTCGCGGTGATAATTCCATCGCGGGCCCACATGTTGCGGGAGTAATCTTCAACCCCGACGCGCGAAGCGGTCATTAGTTGTTCGTGAACGGCGGCCGTGACGGTACCGGAGTGAAAGCCCACCAAAGAGAGATCGAGCGCGGGGTGCCGGAGGATCCGTTCAAGATCCTCCGTATCGAGGGGTTTTGATTGAATGATAAATTCTTTGAGTGGATGCCGATGAGCGAAAGCGCTCGAGACCGGGATAGCGTTCAGCGACGGAAGACCCAGCTCGACGTAGCTCGGAACCGCCGGCCGTACCCGTAGCCTAAGTCTATCTGAGTTCGATGGGCTGAGAAGTCCCTCAGCGAGGTTGCAAACCCACCGAGAGTCGCCCGTTGCCTCATTCACATCGGTCGCTTCCTTTCGAAGTGGCCCACCGTCTTTCAGCATCCTTTCACCTCTAAAAAGCGAAACATCGAAGGTTCTATCAGGGTAGATCGCCCCTCAACTTCCTCAAAGGGGTAAAATGACATCCATTCATGCCTAAAACCTACACATTTAGACCCTCTTGCGGGATAGCGCCAAGAGAAGGATTTGGGCATTCAACTCGTAGCTAAACGTCCATTATTCCATGTACAATGCGCCCGCACCCACTGATCCCACCCGAGCTCAGCGAGCTGAACTGGAGCGGGAGTGGTACGTGTTTCAAAGGTTCCGAAAGGAGGTTTTCATGAACGGCGAAAGGAAGCCTGTCCAGCGCGCGTGCGCTTGGTGCGGAGACCTTTTTACTGCCAAGCGGGCATCGGACGAAAGCTGCTCTCTGGGCTGCTCTGAGGAGCTCTATCAAGCTACCGAGGAATTGCAACTCAGGAAGGCGGAGTTCCGTAGCGTACGAGAAGAGGTCGAGGTCCTCCACGAGAAGCTCTGTCGGATCCACGTTCGCGTGGAACGACAGGTTAAGAAGCTTCATCGACTCGGCGTTAGTTGGCGACAAGCCGAGAACGACGAGGAGAAGGACAAAGTCGAGAAGCGAGAGCGCATCACTGCTGCAGCGCTTGAGCGGTTGAACGATCTGTTGGAGCGACGCAACGAGGAAGCTATTCCCAAGGAGCGTCGACTTGAAAAGATCGAGAACGACCTAAACAATTTGAAGATGATCATCGGAGACGATTCGTCCCTCGATGATTTTTAAGGATGAGGAGTGGAACGAGTTTTTCATTCCTCAAAGAATGAAGACACGTTCCACTCCCTCCTTACTCTTTTCCAACACTCGCCAATAACTTCTCAATCCGCTGTCAGGTGAGGGGACGAAGCGGCAACGATGACGCCTACGTCTAACGTACCACGTCAATCGTCGACGGCTCACGGTTTACGTGTAACGTCATCCGTACTCGTCATCGTCAACGTCAACGTCAACGTCAACGAGCGAATTCAACCACACATTTCTAGCACGCCTACTCGTTCTCGATGCTCGCTAAAAACTTCTCAATCCGCTGCGCGGAGATCGGATACTGCGTCCCTAACTCCTGCGCGAAAAGCGATATCTTAAATTCCTCAACCATCCACCTAAGCTCGGGTGGCGCGTTTTTTCCGCCGTTGCGCACCAGTTCAACATACTTTACTAACTCACGCTCACGTTCGTGGTATCGCTTCGGATCCTTTTCAGCTCGGTCACATCGAAGCTTCATCCCCTTCACATACCGGGGTAGATGCCGGAGGTGCTCGAACGGGGTTGAAGTAACGAAGGTCGTTGAAAGTAGTTCATCAAGCTCTGTACGCATACCAGGATACGGTCGAGCCACTCGGATCAACGCCTGCCGCAGTTCAAGACACTCCTTGGCCCATCTCACGATGGAGGGCACAAGGTCAGGGATACGCGATTTCGCGGTCGTCAGCAGTTCTTTGAAATGCGACTCTGTGAGTGGATAAACGTTCCCTCCCTCGAACATCCGGGCCAACGCCGCCTCGACCACCTGAGACCTCATATGGTCGACATTACAGAAGAGAACGAGGAGCGCTTTACAACTATCCACATCCTTCGCTTGCGTCTTAATCTCTTGCACCTCTTTAGCGAGTACCCGCTGCGCAAGCGCCCGGATGCCGGTGTGAGATACCGAGCGAGCGTCCTCAAGGGTATCGAGCAATCGCAACGCAACCCGATCCTCCTCAACCTTGAGCGCGGGATAGACGTACATCGGCACGTTCGAGACCTTCGTCACCTCGATGCGATCGGGGAGGTCCCCGAGATCCCACGCGGAGAGATCCTCTCGCTCCCACTGAGCCCGAAGCTCTGACCACGCCGTAAGGTGATCGGTGCTTCCCTCCTCTGAGGAATTTTTGAGCTTTCCGAGTACCTCACAAAGATCTCTACCACTCACCACCTCTCCAGTTTCGGTGGTAATCTCAATTCGTGGACGAAGATGATGCGGTAGCGACTCCAGTGAGAGAGAACGAGGGGAGACCTCGATTGAAAACGCCGAAGCGAGCACCGAACACAATCCTTCAAGGAGCGGAGCGTCGTTCAGTACTGGGTGATGCGCAATCGTTTTCACCACGGCCGGGATATTCTCAATACGCTTACGAAGCTCCTTCGGTAAGGACCGAATCAGGTACGAGATCTGTTGCTCCCGTAAACCCTCAATAGCGCCATCGAGCATCCGAGCCGGCACCTTGCGAGCTAACGCCAACGGGAGCGCGAGGGTAACGCCATCACGCTCACCCCCCGGTTCATAGCGATAGTGGAGATAGATGGCGCTTCCCGCGATCTGGATGGCGTTCGGAAAAAGCTCCGTTGATATCGCCAACGCCTCTCCTCCGTTAAGATCCTGCTCGCATACCTCAAACGCGCGAGGGTTCTGGTCTAAAGCCCTTTTCACAACTCGATGGAACTCCATCGAGGAGGAGACTCCCGGGAGTCGCTCCCGATAAAACTGAACGAGCCTGTCCTCAAGCTCAACCCGATTCAATCGTCCGACCGAGGCGAGCATAGTCGCGACTTTATCGGCGGTCCGTCGATTCTCATAGGTAAAGGGATACTCGAAGGGCGAGCTCTCATCGATCAGTGCGCTTCGGATAAAGAGATCGGCTGCGGCTTCCGGGTCATACCGACTGTAGTTGATCCGACGGTACGCAAGCACGAGCCCATTCATGGTGACCCGCTCCTGCGCGACTATCTCACCCCGCTCGGGGTTCCACCGTGGCTCCTCGCACGCTCGCTTAATGAGATGCTTTCCAAGCTCCTCGATCCAGGCGACCTGAACCTTTCCAACGAGGCGAGCGAATACGCGCGAGGTTTCCACGACCTCACCCGCCACGATCCAATCCAGGGAGTCACCTCGCCCCTGCCGCCGATGCTTTTTCGGTTCCGGCCCCCCCCGCGAGACGCGTTTTTCAATGAGCGACGAACCCGGGAAGATAGCGAGCTCACGACCGCCACCACTCCGATAGGTATTGGGCGCTACGCGATACGCTACCTGTCCAAGGAATCCGGTGAGCACCGCTCGATGGAGGGCGCGGTACCGTCCGTCGAACTTCTTAACATCCTCCACTGGTTGAATCTCACCGATAGTCACCCCCATCGCCTCTTGCAGCTCTTTGATAAGATCTCCCCATTCCCGCATCCGCATATACGAGAGGAAGTTTGCCTTACAGTGCTTTCGAACCTGAGATTGGCTCCTGTTCGTCCCCAACTCAGAGGTGTACCGCGACCATATCGTCACAAGCGTAAGAAAATCAGACTCGGGATGCGTGAACGTTCGATGAGCGGCTTCCGCCTTCTCCCGCTTATCCGCCGGGCGTTCACGAGGATCTTGGATACTTAAGCCCGCGGCTATCACGATCGCTTCAGGTACGACGTGCTCACGCCGAGCCTGCAACAGGATGCGGCCTATTGTCGGATCGACGGGAAGACGGGCCAGCTCACCGCCAAGAGATGTCAATTCTTGCTCACTGGTGAGCGCACCGAGCTCATGAAGCAAGGAATATCCACTTCGAACGCTTCGTCCGTCTGGAGGATTGAGAAAAGGAAAGCTCTCAATATCTCCGAGGTTAAACGCCTTCATCCGAAGAATAACCTCCGCGAGGTTCGCTCGCAGAATCTCCGGGTCGGTAAAGTCCGGTCGCTCGCCGAAGTCCCCCTCATCGTAGAGTCGGATACACACCCCCTCTTGCACACGCCCCGCTCGTCCGGCTCGTTGATTGGCGCTACTCTTCGCGATCTTCTCAATCGGAAGCCGCTTCGTCCGGTGCCGCCCGTTGTACCGACTGATTCGAGCGTAGCCGGAATCAATCACGTACCGGATTCGAGGAATAGTAAGGGAGGTTTCGGCGATATTGGTTGAGACGATAATCTTTCGTTTCTCTGAGAGACGAAACACACGCTCTTGCTCCCCCGCCGAGAGACTTCCCATAAGCGGCAAGATCTCGATGGTGGTCCGGTATCGTTCGGTGAGACGCTCGCAACACTCGCGAATATCACGTTCCGTGGGCATAAAGACGAGGAGGTCTCCCGCTCGAGACTCCTCAAGTACCTCCTCGACCGCCCGCATCGCTCCATCGACGTAGGAGCTATCATCGCTTTCATCATCGACGACGAGAGGCTGGTACCGAATCTCAACGGGAAAGAGCCGCCCAGAAACTTCAAAGATAGGCACTCCTCCGAAGGCCTTCGAGAAGAGCTCGGTATCGATCGTGGCGCTCGTGACAATCACCTTCAGATCAGGGCGCTTTGACAGAAGCGTTTTGAGGTACCCGATTAAGAAGTCGATGTTGAGTGAACGCTCGTGAGCCTCGTCAATAATAAGAGCTTCGTACGACGAGAGTAGTGGATCGCTTCTCGTCTCAGCGAGCAGTATCCCATCCGTCATCACCTTCACCCGCGTGTGACGTTTGCTCTTGTCAGAGAACCGGATCTTACATCCGACCTCTTCGCCCCACGTCACACCGAGCTCCTCAGCGATGCGCCGAGACACGGAGAGCGCGGCGATACGGCGGGGTTGCGTACACCCGATCTGCCCTTTTAACCCGAGCCCCGCTTCAAGACACATCTTCGGGATCTGGGTGGTTTTACCCGAACCGGTCTCTCCCGCGACGATGATCACCTGATGCGCCCTGATTGCGTCCACGATCTCTCGACGCTTCTCAACGATAGGAAGCGCTTCCGGATAGGAAACCGGAAGTGGAGAACGAGGCTGTGTCTCTCGTTGAGGGTGATTCATGGTGAAAGCGATCGAGAATGGTTACGCGTTAGGGGATAGTATCATAATGGATTTTGGCCGCGAAACGGGCGGCTGATGTTCACCCCGCTATCGCCCGTTGTTGTCGTTTAAGGGAGAGCACCTTGTCGTGACCTTCCCGTCTATCATCCGCGAACGGCGCGAGCTTTTTGGGAAGGTCAGAGCGCCCTCCCCTCATGTAATCGCGGGCCACCAGAGCGGCGATCTCGGCGACATCCTTGCCACTTTGCTCACTGAGATACTCAAAGACGAGTTCACTCAAGGTCTTGAGATTGATGGAGGCTCGACGACCAACCTTGGTGTACAACCACGCACTAAACGCAAAGAAGGCGTCGAACGGTGTCGGGCCGGCCTGAAGAAGGAGCGGCCGCGACTCAAGGAAATTTCCGCTGTTCGCGACGAGGTCCCAGTAGCGGGCGAACCGTCCCATGACCTGAAGCTCCTTAAAGGAAACATCCCGGTTCTGCAGTATCTCGTACGGCGGCTCATCTGAGAACTTCATCTCGTACGGGTCATCGTGCCGTTTGATCGGAGTTCCACGCAGTCGCTTAAGAATTCCAACCTGTATCTCGTGGGGATTCAGCTCCACGATCTCATTAAATCCCCTGCCGAAGCTCTCCACCGATTCACCGGGGAGCCCCACGATAAGGTCGATATGAAGATAGGCCGCGGTCTCCGCTCTCAGGAACGCGATATTCTCTTTCAGCTTGGCGACATCCTGGCGACGACTGATATTGGCGCTCACCTCAGGGTTTAGTGTCTGTACTCCGATCTCAAGCTGCAAGCTCCCCGGAGGGAACTTAGCGACAACCTCACGCAATTGTGACGGAAAGCGATCCGGCACCATCTCAAAGTGCACGAAGAGTCCCGGCTCCATTCGCTCAAGGAAGAAGTTGAGGATCGTTAAGGAGGTCCGGATGTTCAGATTGAAGGTGCGATCAACGAACTTAAAGGTTCGAGCACCCCGCTTGTACAGCGTATCGAGCTCATCAAGCACCCGCAGGTGATCGAATTGCCGAACAGGGATATCAATCGAGGAGAGACAGAACTCACAGGTGAAGGGGCATCCTCGTGATACCTCGACATAGATAACGCGGTGCGCGATATCCTTCTCAGTGTAGTGCTCATACGGCAACGAGAGCTCTGTGAGCGCGGGCAACCCCGCGTTGATCACCTTGGTGCTGGGTCTCCGCTCTGCCACCAACTCACGGCAGAGATCCCGAAACGCCACATCAGCTTCTCCCGTGATGAGATAATCAGCGAGCGCCACGATCGGCTGCTCCTCGTATTCGAAGCTCACCTCGGGCCCTCCGATCACAACCGTAATCTCAGGTCTGACCTTCTTGAGGAACGAGATGACCTCCCTCGTTTTAACAACGTTCCAGATATACACCCCGAACCCAACGATGGCGGGCTCGTGCTCAAGAAGACTCTCGACGATCTCACGCGCAGGCTGAGACGCCTCGTACTCAGCGATTGTTGCATCGGGCTGAAGCTCTCCGAGGTTGGCGTAGAGGTATCGCAATCCAACCGAAGCGTGGATGAACTTGGCGTTCAGGGTTGCTAGGACGATACGAGACATACCGGGCTAGTGTGTCCCATATGGCGGTAGGATTCCAGCGTTCGAAGGTCATTTACGTGGCTATAACCCCTCTAAAATAGGGCACACTGGTGATTGCCGTCACACACAATCCAGCCGTCGCACACCATAATTGGGTCCTGGCACCTAATTAACATGGCATGGGAGGGCCCCTTAATGGAAACAACGTGGATTATGGTAGCAAGCCGCGATGAGGTTCGGATCTTCAGCCGAGAGGGTCGTGGACACATCAAGCTTGAGCGAGACATCGGCAACCCACTCGGCCGCTTAAAGAATCAGGATCTCGAAAGCGATAAAGCAGGCGCCGCAAACGACAATCGAATATGGGGACGCCCAGCATATTCGTCAGAGGAATCCGCTAAGGAACGCGCGCTCAAGGACTTCTATCGAGAGGTGTGCGAACAGATCGACAATGCTCTCTCCACCCATCAATTCGAGCGCCTCGTGCTGATCGCTGAGCCTCGGCTCCTTGGATACATTCGAGGAATATTGTCCAAAAACGTCGAGCGCGCGGTCACCCACACGATACCGAAGGATCTCTCGGCGGAACGAGAGGGTGGGATTGAGGCCCGGCTTTGATGTTGCATACTGTGACCGCAACGCTACGAGAACATCGTAGTTCATGCACCGACGAAGAGCGCGAATTGAATCCAAAATAAAAAAAGAGCGCCGGAACCTTGAGCCATCAGCCAGGCCGCCGATCCACCGAATGTCCTCTTTTAGGACAAGAGTGCGTGATGCCCTCACGGCTAGACTACGTTTAAGGATACCGATGTACGGAGGACTAATGACAACCTTCCGCAAGGCTTCGTGCGTGGTGACGTCTCTCTCGATGCCCTCGGGACTTCTTTCTCTACGCCGTCCATCCGCGCGGAATACCCTAAACAGAGAACTTGGCGCGGGACTTGTGGAGACCTCGATATCGGTGGGGCTCGTCGGAACGATGGTACTCTCCTCGGTGGTTCTCTTTGGAGGGGAGATTAACTCTCAATTTAGCCATAGAATAGTACCTGTGGTTGCTGGCGGGTCAGTCGGCCAAGAGGACCAACGTAACGTCGTCCCGTCCTCCCAGGAAAGTCCGATCATCGACGGAGAGAGCGCAACTGCAAACGACCCGTTCAACGGGAATAGTAACTATTGGGATGTGCCATCATTTATCGAGCCCTCCTACGAACAGGCATACAGTCCAGAGCCTCTGTATGAAAATGACTATTCATCAGTGGCTGGCTCGATTTCGCCACCGGCTGATGAATACAATCCAGAGGATTGGTTACGACGGCAACTCGGTGATGCATATGATGATTACTACTCGGACAATTCCTTGGTGGGAGGAAGCCTCAATCCGGCTTCTGACCCAGCACACCCCGATTATATCGGACCACTAAGATTAGAGAGTGGCGATGGGCAAAGTGGGTCATCGTGGAATTTGGAGGATGAGACGGCGCTTGTGGAACGCCTCAGAGAGGAAGCTCTCATGCATCAGTTAGCGGCTGCCGCTAATGTAAGCCCATCCGAGTGAATAGGATTAAGGCCCGCTATTTCACCACAAGCTGGATTACTTTGAATTGTAGCCAAGAGTTGGTCAGTGTCGGGGTCGATTCACCAGTAGCTGTGAAAGGTCGATGCTCGTGCCCTTAGGCAAGGAGATGCTTCAAGCGGGGCAGGCCCAGTATCCTCTCCGCGATAATCCCACGCTGAATCTCAGAGGTTCCCGCGGCGATCGTTCTTCCCCGTGAATAGAGGTATCGGTGGAGATCCGGCCCCACTTCTGGATCGTGTTCTCCCCGCGCGGCTTCGGGACCGCAGAGAGACACGGCGACCTTGCACAAACGCTGGAACGATTCGCTCCACAGAAGCTTATCGAGGGATCCCTCAGGTCCTGGCGACGCCCCCTGCGCGTAGGTCATAAGATGCGAATACGCCAACGCTCGAGTCGCGCACGCGTCCACCACACACCGCGCGAGGTCGGCCTTAATGGTCGGAGAGGTCGTGTCGTCAACGCGCGCGAGCATCTCACGCAACGCGGTTTCAGATTGCAGCTGTCTCGCGAAGGTCAATACAACTCGCTCAAACATGAGGGTCGATATGGCGATCTTCCAACCATCGCCCTCTTTTCCAACGAGGTTCTCCGCTGGCACGAACACGGAGTCAAAGAACACCTCGTTGAACTCTTTATCGCCGCTTATCTGTTGCAAAGGTCGGGTGGTAATCCCCTTCGACTTCATATCGACGAGAAGATACGAGAGCCCCTCGTGTTTGCGTTGCGAATCGCTCGTACGGCAGAGGACGAAGCACCAATCAGCGATATGGGCGAAGCTGGTCCAGATCTTTTGTCCCGTGAGAACGTATCCTCCCTCAGTGGGAACGGCCCGACATCGAACCGCCGCGAGATCACTCCCCGCCCCCGGTTCAGAAAACCCCTGACACCAGATATCGTCACCTGAGAGTATGCGCGCGAGAAATCGAGACTTCTGCGCCTCTGATCCGTGAGAAATAAGGACAGGTCCGACCATCGTCAAACCGAAGAGCCCCAGAATCTGGGGAGCGGAGACCCGCACAAGCTCCTCTTGTACGATAGCCTCCTCAACAAGGGTAAGTCCTCGACCACCGTATTCCTTGGGCCAATGGGTGCCCAGCCATCCTCCAGAGGCGAGCGATCGTTGCCACTGGCGTCCAACACGCTCAAAGGTCTCAAGCGAGGTATCACTTGTAGCGGGAGGAACGGGATTCTTAGCGAGCCATTCTCTGAGACTCGCGCGAAAGTTTTCACTCGATTCAGACAGCGATAATTTCAGCACGCTCGCCTCAAAACCTTAGTAGTCGTTGTTCCCCCACGTGAAAAACTCACATGGCGGGTTACAGCTTACGCCACGAATCCTTCGTAGAGTTGATGAGTTCATCCGCCGCAGCAGGTCCCCACGTACCGGCTTCGTATTCATGTACCGGTGGAGGATTAGCGCTCTCCCACTCCTTAAAGATCGGCGCGAGGAGATCCCATGACTCCTCGATCTCATCGTTGCGAGTAAAGAGGGTCGCGTCACCTTTCATCACATCGAGCAGCAGTCGCTCATACGCTTCCGGAGAAGCGACACCGAACGAACTATCGTAGGTGAAATCCATCTCTACGGGGCGAACACGCATGCGAGGCCCAGGGGGCTTCGAGCTAATACGGAGCGACATACCCTCTTTCGGTTGAACCTGGATAGAGAGAACGTTGTGCTCAAGCTCTCCAACCTGGCGGCCCTTGAAGAGGGAATCGGGAGCCTTGTTGAAGAAGATCGCCATCTCAGTAATACGCTTTGGAAGTCGCTTTCCAGCGCGGATGTAGATAGGCACACCGCTCCATCTCCAGTTATCGATCTCAAGCTTGAGCGCGACATACGAATCGGTCTTCGAATCGGCGGCCACCCCCTTTTCCTCAAGGTATCCCACAGCGGCCTCACCACCCACCGTTCCCTTCGTGTACTGAGCGCGAACCGTATTGGTTCGCACCTCCACAGGGGTCATCCGCTTGATGGAGCGAAGCACTTTTGCCTTCTCGTCTCGAATACTATCAGCATCACTCAAGGAGTTCGGTGGCTCAATGCAGAGGAGCGCGAGCATCTGTAAGACGTGATTCTGAACGATGTCCCGCAAGATTCCGTTTTGGTCAAAGTACGCCGCTCGGGTTCCGATACCGATATCCTCGCACACCGAGATCTGAATGTGGTCGACGTACTTGCGATTCCACAACGGCTCAAAGATGCCGTTCGCGAATCGGAATACGAGGATGTTCTGAACCGTCTCCTTTCCGAGGTAGTGATCGATTCGGTAGATCTGCTCTTCGGCGAGGCTCTCACGAATAATCTTGTTCAACTCACGAGCTGACTGCAGGTCATGACCGAACGGCTTCTCAACAACCACAGAGGTTTGGCGAGCGTCCTTGGCGTACGGCTCAATGAGTCCTACCTCTTTCAGGTTAGAGGCGATCGGCCCAAAGAACTGTGGCGCCATAGCGAGGTAGTACACGTAGTTGAAACGAACTCCGGGCTGCTCAGCGGCGAGCGCCTCCATACGTCCCTTAAGCGCCTCAACCTCACCAACCTTCTCGCCGTCGCACGGTTGATAGTGGAGATGCTTCGCGAACTTCTCCCACACCGCGGGGCTAATCGGCCGACGAGAGTACTTCTTGACCCCCTCGTACACCTTCGCTCTGAAGTCTTCATCGCTCAACTTCGATCGCGAAGATCCGATGACGATGAAATTTTCTGGGAGGTAATCATCCTCAGCGAGATTGCAGAGCCCAGGGATGAGCTTTCGCGAGGTGAGATCGCCACTCGCGCCGAAGATCACGAGTATCGTCGCTGGGGGTCGAGTACTACGTCCCTCGTTCTCTTTCGTCTTGGATTCGTCCACGTTCAATTCCTAGTTAGTTCGTTAGATACTCTTTCTCTTGGTTTCGATTGATTCAAGAAGATCGCGATACGAATCAGCGAAGCTCTTTACACCTGCCTTCTGGAGGTCCACGTAGAGGGCGTCCGTTGGAATGCCCATCGCGTTCACCTTCCCGATCAGTTGCACGGCCTCCGCCGCTCCCGAGTGAAGATGTGGCTTAACGTCGGCTCCCGAGAGGAGCGCCTTCACCGTCGCTGGAGGCATCGTATTGACGGTGTCTCGACCCGCGAGTTCCTCAACATACATCACCGCCTTGAACACAGGGTTCTTGGTACCGGTGGATGCCCACAATGGCCGCTGAACACGGGCGCCCTTATCTTTGAGCGCCTTGAAGGCGTCACTTGAGAAGAGCTTCTCAAACGAGGCGTAGGCGATCTTGGAGTTAGCGACTCCAACCTTGCCGAAGAAGATATCTTTGTCCGATGCCTGAACCTTGCCCGCTTTCAGAAGCTCATCGAATGACTTCTCGACGATAGCGTCAACTCGGGACACGAAGAAGCTCGCCACGGAGGAGATACCACGCACGCTCTCACCACGGGAGGCTCTGGCTTGAAGCGCCTTGAGATACGCGTTCGCGACATCCTCATACACCTCTTTGGAGAAGATCAACGTAACGTTGACATTGATCCCCTTCTCAAGCACCGCTTGGATGGCGGGGATACACTCCGGGGTCGCCGGAATCTTAATCATGACGTTCGGACGATTGAGCTTGCCCCACAAACGAACAGCGGCGTCGATCGTTCCTTGGCAGTCAGCCGCGAGATACGGAGACACCTCGATGCTCGCGTATCCATCCCCACCCACTGTCGCGTCATAGGTCGGCCGGAGAAGGTCGGCGGCCGCGGCCACATCCCGCAACATGAGCTCCTCGCAGAGCGGCTCCGTCGAGAGGCTCTTGAGCTCATTCGACCTCATATCATCGTCGTAGTTGTTCGTGTCAGCGATCGCCTGCTTGAAGATGGTTGGGTTACTGGTGAGACCCGACACCCCCTGTTCGATCAGCTCCTTGAGTTGTCCGGAGCGCAACACGTCGCGCGAGAGGTTGTCATACCAAACTGACTGCCCAAGCTCGTTAAGGGCGAGTATGTACGGATTCTTCTGTGAACTCATCGTGACTCCAAAGGATTGAAAATATCAGCCAAGGGTATACTCCATCCGGGCCATTCGGGGAACCGAAAGATGCAGGGATTTTAGGTATATCCACCCTCTTCTCGGCACCGCCGCGCGTATACAAGGACAGCAAGGCGCGTGACGCCCGTCATCCAGCCACGAGGACCGCGCAGATCGTCATTTCCGATAGTTACCGACGGCACGTAAGGGAAACCACGTGGCGGCCAAGCGGCACACTCAACCCGTCGAGCGATCGGTGGGCCGATGCCAGGTACCTAAGCGATAAGGGTACCGACCAAGTCGTATCCCGAGATCTCTGTGATCTTAACCCGTCCAAGGTGCCCAGCTTCAACCTGCCCGAGACCCTCGACAACGTCGTTGATAAGAACGGTACCATCCACCTCCGGAGCCTGGAATCGGGTCCGAGCGGTGAGCAGCATGTCGGTCTCCTCGTGTGGGCCCTCGACGAGAACCTCAAACTCCTGACCGATATACTCGTCGTTTCTCGCGATGCGAACTTTCTGCTGCGCCAGCATGATACGGTCACGGCGGATACGCTTCTCCTTCTCAGAGATCTGATCCTTCATCTCGAACGCTGCAGTCCCCTGTTCAGGTGAGTAGGTGAACACACCAACGCTCTCGAAGTGCCCCTCCGCCACGAACTTCTCAAGCTCAGCGACATCTTCTTCAGTCTCACCAGGGAATCCGACGATGAAGGTGGTTCGCAACTTAATCGACGGAGCTTGCGAGCGAACGTACTCAACGAAACGACGAGAGCCAAATCGACCTACAGGTCGCTTCATCATCTTCAACACCGACTCACTCGCGTGCTGTAAAGGCACGTCGAGGTACTTACATACTGATGGGAGCTCCGTAATAGCCGCGAGGAGCTCATCATCAACACCAACTGGATACGCGTAGAGAAGTCGAATCCACTGCGCGGCTTTGGCCGCGTCGAGCGAACGCAGAAGGTCAACAAGACGGCCGTTTCCGGTATCAGTTCCGTAGGCTGTAAGGTCTTGCGCGACAAGATTCATCTCTTTAACGCCCTGAGCGCCAAGAGCCTGAACCTCTCGAGTGATAGACTCAACTGACCGACTTCTCATCGCCCCACGAATCTGCGGAATGATGCAGAACGCGCACGGACGATTACACCCTTCAGAGACCTTGACGTAGGCCATGTGCGAGCGAGACGCCAAGTGTCGAGGCATCGTCTCGTCGTAGAGGAAGTATGGACGCGAGCCCTCGTGGAGTATGTCTCGAAGGGAGTCATCCTCTCCGAGCGCGGCCTGTCCTACGCTGAGCAGTCCATCGAGCGCGATAAAGGAGTCAACCTCCGGCAGCGCTTTTCGAATATCACCTTTGTATCGCTCAACCATGCACCCGGCGACGAGGAGACGACGGAGGCTTCCAGACTTCTTGAGCTCAGAGAGCTCCAACACACAATCAACGCTCTCTTTAACGGCGCTCTCAAGAAAGCCGCAGGTGTTCACGACGGCGATATCGGCACGGCTCAGATCGTTCACGATCTCAAAGCCGGTGTTTCGCAACACACCGATCATGACCTCAGAGTCCACCTGATTCTTGGCGCATCCAAGGGTTACAATAGCGGCGCGACCAGCGAAGGCCTTACCCTCGCGAGGCTGGGGCTCGGTTATGTTAACGGCAACGGAACAGCTCTTAGCCGGCTCGTCTCCGAGCGGGAGAATTGATAAAGCGGTGGACTTCATAGTGTATGATTAATGGGACAATCGTCTGTCCATTACATCTACACCTTTTGGGTACTCTAAAACAAATCGGCCGGCTGGCTGAATCCCACCCTTGGTGGAGAGCTCCGAAAAGACGATAGAGGTCTCATTTCCACCTAAGGAGCTGATTTTAGCGCCTTTTGGGAGTCCTTGGGCGGCATCAACCAGGAGATCAAACCCCTCCAACGCCTCCCCCTGGTCCGACCGCCCCTCCTTTTTTTGAGGGATCAGCCGTAAAACCACCCCCTCCCCCGTACGACAGGCCCCCTTGAGCTCAAAGTCCCGGGAGAGGTTTCCAAGCCCCATCATGAAGGAAACGGGGAGGCTTGAGAGGAGGACATTCCCGATATCGTCGATCACGACCTGGCGGTTTTCGGGCTGGTAGAGCCACAACGTGCCTCCATTAATAACGACCGTCTGCGGGCGTGGCTTGGCGTAGACCCACCGCATCTTCCCAGGTTTGCCGAACCACATCTCCCCAGAGCTCGTCTCCTGCTCATCGAGAGCGGCGACGTAGGAGTCCTGCTTAAAATTACCGTGGAGGGTTTCGATCGACGCGTAGGTAGTCTGAACTTTAGCCAAGAGCTGTTGCGCCTCGGTCGAGGGCATCTCGCTTCCCTGAGAGCATTCGAACGCCTTACCTTGAGCGGCCGAGGTTTTCACGAGCATTCCCAGCGCGACCACGCATACGAAACCAAGATCTCTCACAACTTTGAAGCGTCCCATGTACCAATCTCCCCCGCGCCCATTTCATTCGCGCAAAGTCTATGCCGCGAAAGTGTAGCACGTACACGGCAAACCGCCACACCGCTGATCCCCGATTCGCGGCGCTCCATCACCAACCCACAACAATACTAATTGCAGCCTGCCCCCCCAGTGAGCGAAACTCGGGATTGAGCGCGCTCTGTTGTAACCGCGCTCAGGACGAAACCGTATGACACGTGACCTGCCCAAGATATCAGTAATAACCGTTTCCTTTAATCAAGGGGAGTTTATTGGCCAGAACATCGCTTCGGTTCTGGCTCAAGGATACCCTAACTTCGAGCATATCGTGGTTGACGGAGGCTCTACCGACTCAACACTCGACGTCCTACGTTCGTATCCGCACCTGTTGTGGACATCGGAACCTGACCGTGGACAATCTGACGCTCTCAATAAGGGGTTCTCGCGCGCCACCGGTGAGATCATCGTATGGCTTAACTCAGATGATTGGCTCGCCGAAGGGGTATTCCACGACCTCGCGACCAACTTTAAGGATTCCGACATCGTCCTTGGACACGCCGCCGAGACAGATCGTGACGGCAAAGTCCAACAGGTCGTCAAGAATCCCTCCAGATCCTTTTATGACCTCATGCGGTATTGGATACCGTACGCGTGGCTCGCGCAAACCTCAGTGTTTTTTCGGCGCTCTCTCCTCGAGGAGGCCAAACGTCCAGATGGCACCTACCTCGACGAAAACCTCTACTTCACCATGGATATGGACCTTTGGCTCCGCATGGCGGTGAAGCGCCCACGTATCAAACACATTGAAAGGGTTCTCTCGTACTACCGGATGTACGGCTCCAATAAGACAGGCGCGAATCCCAACGCGACGCAACGCGAGTGCTGCCGGAACTTTCGACGGCATGTGAACGGACTCAATCCAACCGAACAGCGATTGAGCTATATCGTTCCGGTCAACGAACCAACCGAACTTCTCAAACCAACCATCATAAGCCTCACGCAGCAAACCTTCTATGATTTCGATATCATCTTGGTGGACTACTCAAGCGACCGAGCGACTTCGAAACAGATTCACAATTTCTTCCTAGGTTTCGTCGACGCCGTTCCTCAGATTACGATTCGATACGCGAAGTCGGATACCCCCAACGAATATGAGGCTTTCAACGCTGGCATGCGCGTGGCGACAGCCCCAAACGTCGGGCTTCTTCAACCCGGAGATACCGTATCGCCGACAACCACCTTTGAGGCGATCCAGCTATTCACACGAGATTATATCGGCCTCGCTCTCCCCACGGTTGGAGGGGCGATCGACCACACCCGCTTCTTTCCACCGAACCAAGGGGTCAACGCCGGAGAGATGCTCACGGGTAGCTTCTTCTATCCCAACATCTTCGCTCGTCGAATCGCGCTCGAGGAACTCGGTGGATTTCGTCGTGTAGACCAACCAGCTTTCTCCATCAAAGAACTCCTTACTCGGATCCTCTACCACGGCTGGTCGGTAAAGGCGGCCCCCGATTTGGTCATCTCTCCCGTCGCCAGATCCTACGCGGCGGAGAGTGCCTTTATGGAGAGCAATCGCAATCAGATAGGGCGCGAGATTATTCTGTCCATTAAGCAAGACTTTGAAGAGAGCCCCTTCGCGGAGATCCGCGCCATCGCGGCGGATCCTCG